>DATFSZ010000056.1:0-63912 GCA_035262365.1 Binataceae bacterium (SeqCode) | reverse complement strand
CTGCGCGACTTTGGCGCCACCACCACGTCGTTCGCCGAAGTTGCCACGGCCTTTCGCTACCATGCCGGGCTTAATCCCAAGGCGCTCCTGCGCGCCCCTATGACGATCGAGGACCATCAGCGATCGCGATGGGTCGCCAAGCCATTTCGGCTGCTCGACTGCTGCCTGGAGACTGACGTGGCGGCGGCGTTCATCATCACGTCGCGCGAGCGCGCCTTCGACCTGCGCCAGCCGCCGGTCTATATCATGGGCGGCAGCGCGCGCACCTATGCGGACAATCCGGCCTGGAACCATTCGCGTCCGCGCACCTATGTCCAGGCTGGCAACTTCGCCCGTCAGCGGGTATGGGGCATGTCGGGAATCCGGCCCGAGGACATCGACGTGCTTTCGATCTACGACGCCTTTACCTACACCGTTATCATTCAGCTTGAAGCCTATGGGTTTTGCGGTATCGGCGAGGCGGCGGAGTTCGTCAAAGGCGGACGGCTGCGTATCGACCATGAGCTGCCCACCAACCTTTCAGGCGGCCATTTGTCCGAAGGCTACGCACACGGCCTGGCGCTGGTGAATGAAGTCGTCCGCCAGTTGCGCTATCGCACCGACGACACCTGCCCCGGATGGACGGAGGGCAAGCACAGCTACGACCGCCGCGCCGGATGCCGCCAGGTCAGGGACGCGCGTTTCGGCGCCAGTATCGGATGGGGCACCGAGACGCGAGGGAGTTCCTTGATTTTGCGCGGCGTCGCAGCCTAATTAACGAAAGAAAACAACTTCCCGCGGGCGGGCCTTGATTCGTGGACCTTAGCGTCTTTCACGAAATTCAGACTATCGACGTCAGCACGGCAGGCGTGCGCCGCGCTTACGATGAAACGATCGAGCAGGTAGTCCTCGCCGACGAACTGGGATATCGCGCGGCGTGGTTCGTGGAGCACCATTTTCTGCCCGGCTATTGCTTCTGCCCGGCGCCTGAATTGGTTCTCACCTATATCGCCTCCAAGACCAAACGCATCCGTCTCGGCCACGGCATCGTGCAACTGCCTTTCAGGATCAACCATCCGTTGCGGGTGGCGGAACGAATCGCCGTGCTGGACATCCTGTCCAATGGACGGGTCGAATTCGGCGGCGGCCGCGTCACGATCGGATCGGAGCTGGAGGCATTCGGCGTGGACCCGGCTGATACGCGGCAGCAGTGGGAAGAGGCGCTGCACATGTTGCCGAAGATGTGGACCCAGGAGAGCTTCAAATGGGAAAGCGAACTGATCAGCGTTCCACCCAGGAGCGTGATCCCCAAGCCGGTACAGCAGCCCCATCCGCCGATGTGGGTCGCGTGCTCTCAGCCCTCCACCATTGAATTTGCCGGCCGCAACGGGCTTGGCGTACTTGGACTGGGTATCGACGTAAACAACGCGGCCGAGTACGTCCGCGTTTACCGCGACGCCCTGAAGGACGCCAAGGCGGTGGGCGCGTTCGTCAACGACCGCTTCGCCATCCTGGTGACCGCGCTTTGCTGCGACACCGACCAGGAAGCGATCGACTTGCAGGCGCCGAGCGTGAGGTTCCTGGGTGAGCAACTGGCGGAGATGCATCGGCCGTGGCTGATGGGAAGTGCGCCTCCTTCCTATGAGTACTTCACCAATTTCATCGCCCAGAGCGGCGAAAGCCTGAAGCATGCTTCACTGGCTGACCTGGTCAAGGGCTCATGCGTGGGCAGTGCGGACACCTGCCGGGAAATGTTGCAGGCCCTGGCGGACGCCGGAATCGACGAGACGATGCTGTTCATGCAGCTCTACCAGACTCCGCATGACGCGATCATGCGCTCGCTCAGACTAATCGCCGCGGAAGTGCAGCCGCGGCTTAAGCCGCGTAACTCCCCGGCATAAAGCATCACAGGAGACCCGCCCATGCTTGCTTTCGAGACAATCGTTTCAGGCAACTACGAGCTCCTCGAGGCCCCGCGAATCGACGAGCAGGGCCGCCTCTACTTCAGTGAAATCGGCCACTTCATCGATCCGAACCGCGGAACCCTCTTCTGCCGCACTCTCGAGGGAGAAATAAAGCCGCTGCTGCAGCGCAGGCAGATCGGGGGCATGGCGTTGGTCGAAGGTGGAGGGGCGGTGCTGAGCGGCGCCGATTTGGTGTTTTGGAATGAAGCCACCAGCGAGGTTCGGAAGCTGCTTTCCAGCTACGAGGGCAAGCCGATTCGGCGCTTTAACGATCTGACCACCGACTCGCGCGGCAGTATTTTTGTCGGGTCGGTAAATCCGGCGCCGGCCGACGGCAGCAAGCGTCCTCCCGGAGAGCTCTATCGGCTCGATCCCGGAGGACGAGTGACCAAACTGTGGGACGGAATCGAATTCAGCAATGGCCTGGGTTTCAGTCCCGATGAGAAACTGCTCTACCATGCCGACACTTTCACCAATGCGGTATGGGCTTACGACGTGAAGCAGGACCGCACTCTCACCGACCGGCGGATTTTCGGTAAACTCCCCGACGCGCCGCCCGACGGACTTGCGGTTGACGCGGAGGGCGGGGTTTGGGTGGCGGCAACTTCCAGCGGTGAACTGCTGCGCTTCAAGAGCGACGGCACTTTGGGCACCAGGGTTAAGGTGTGGGACGGGATGGTGATGAGCGTGGGGTTCGGAGGAGCGGACCTGCAGGACTTTTACGTCACCACCGGAATTAACACGAACGTCAAGGCGCTTACCGGCTCAATCCGCCGGGCGCGTATCGACATCCCTGGAGCCCCGGTGGCCAAAGCCCGAATTTAGCCGCCCAGCGGTGCCGAAGAAAATTGGCGGCACGCAGGCCGGCGCTGCCGCCGAAGCAGGCGAAGTTTTTCTTGTTAGTGCCGGACTCCTGGGCGGCAATTTGCGTAAGCGAGACCTGCTGGCTTCCTTGATTTCAAGCGGCGTCTCGGCCTAGTTATCTTTCAAACGAAAGCAAGAGGTAAACGATGCCCGGAGCAATCGACTACAGCAAAATCAACATCATTCCCGATGAGGACACCAAGGAATGGTGGGAGGGAACCAAGCGGCACAAGTTTCTGGTCCGGCAATGCAAGAATTGCGGGCACAAATGGTTTCTGCCCTTTCCGGCGTGCGCCAAGTGCACCTCGATGGACCTGACCTGGTTCGAAACCGCGGGCAAGGGGGTGATACACAGCTACGTCGTCGTCACGCAACCCATCCTGGCCGCGTTTGTCCCGGCCGTCCCTTACGTGGTCGGCCTGATTGAGTTGGATGACTGCCACGAGGCCGACGGCTCCCTCACGCGCGTGGCGGGCGTGATGATGGACGATGAGGATAAAATGGCAATCGGTCTGCCGGCCGAGGTGGTGTTCGAGCCCACCGCCGATCCGAATTTCGTGATGCCTCGATGGAAAATCAGCGGCACCGCTCAGAACACCTGGAAATTCAACGAGTAGTGTTAAACCTCACCTCGAAGCCGCCGTCCGAGAGAAAGAGCCTACTACAGAAGGTCTCCTGAAACGCCAAATTTGGACCCACGCGCCGGATTGCCGAAACAGCAGTCCGGCGCTGTATTCTGACCGCAGTGCTCGCGGTCCTCTCCGCCTGCATTCTGGGTGAGGCCCATCCTGGCGCAGACAGTCAGCGACGATGTTTGAGTTGTTGGTGAAAAGCGCGCCCCATCTAGGGACGAGGGACCAATCATTCTTACCACCGTCGGGATTGGCTACGAAACGCCATCGCGGCAGGTCGAAGCGATGCTACTGATGGCGGCTGAGCGCATGCCCGGATTATCGCGCCAGCCGCTCGTCCTACAAAAGTCTTCGATAGCTATTCCGTAAATTACGAATTCAACGTCTATTGCCACGAACCGTCGGCGATGTACCAGCTCCACACGGTCGGCTTCCTCCGGTAAGAGAAGGGGCAAGCAAATAACTGCATTCGGAGACCTCTGGCGGCGCCTCCCGCGATACTTCAGTGTAACACAGCAGGTTTAGCGAGATCGGATGGCAAGATGTTTGCTCAGGATTGGACGCGGCTTCACGAAAGACGGTCAAGGAATTGATACCTTCCGCGGCAGTTCCGTTCCTGATGCGGCCGGCTAATCCCCGACCGATTCAGCCCGTGCCTCCCGGCGAGGCTGTGATCGCGTTTGCTGTCATATGTGTTATCGCGCTGCTAATCGCAACCGGTTTCATGCTGGGGCGTATGCAGCAGCGGCGCGGCGCTCGCGGCCATATCAAATCCAGGCAGGTCAAAAGGCCTTTCGATAGAAGCGAGATTCAAGGGCAAAAGCGAAACCTGAGGCTGGTGACCCGCAAAGACGTTGAACGCGGCTGAAGTCGAATTTCGAGCCGATTCTGCCCGGCTATTCGGCAATGAGACCGCCCCTTCGATGCTCAATTGGTAGGCAGATGCTTACCAATTGACCGCATCAAACATGTCCGACCTGTCATTATGCAATGTTCCTGTAGGCACCATTCTTGCCCATGACCCGACTGCGCCGTGATTTAACATCGGCGTCAAAAATGGAGGTTCCAAAGAATGGCTGAAGAGCAACGACCAACAATGGTGCCGACCTTGGGTCTCACCGGGGTCACGGTCAACGCGATGGCGTTGATCGCGCCCGGAGCCTTCCTGTGGATCACGTTCGTTCTTCAGGCTGGCTACGTGTTTCCCTCGGGGATGGCCATGTGGGCCGGAATTCTGGTAGCTCTGCTGCTCGCATACGCCACGGCGCTATCCTACTCCGAGCTCGCCAAGCTCTATCCCGGCGCCGGCAGTTCGTATCTGTTTGCCGAGCAAGCCTTTCTGGGCAAGACCCAGGCCTACCGCTTCGCTCGTATCGCGAAGTTCGTCATCGGATGGGCCTCGCATCTCTATTACTGGGTGTATCCGGGCGTGATGGTCGCCACGATGGGCGTCATGATCGGCTATATCGTGGGCAGTCTCGCGCCCAACACGATTAACCCGTCCACCCCCGGTCCCGTGTTCATGGCCCTGGTTGCGATCGTCTTCTCCTACGTTGTCGCGTATATCGCCTTCCGTGGCGTCACCGGCTCCACGATGGTGAACATCGCAATCAATGGCATCCAGATCATCGCGCTGCTCTTCTTCTCCGCCCTGGCGATTGCCTATCGGATCTCTCATCCTGACGGGTCCACAGGCGTGGCGCTGGATGCGGCCGGTAACGTGGTCACCAAGGTTATCCATTACGGCATGTCGGGCGACAATCCGTCGCACGCCAACGCGTTGTCCGTCGTCCTGCCCCATCGTTTCGACTGGGTGATGCTTCAGGCGACGATCGCAATCCTGCTGCTGGTCGGATTCGAATCGGTCACCTCGCTGGGCGAGGAAGCGAAGAACCCCAAAAAAGACATACCCCGCGGCGTGCTGCTGTCGCTGACGATTCAGGGCCTGTTCTGCTACATGATCGAGTACTTCGCGGCCAACTACTTCCTGAACAGCGGCTACAGCCTGGCGGCGGCCAAGGGCTCAGCGGCGCCTATCGGCGATATGATGGTGCTGGTCGGCAACGCGCTGCTGGGAGGACATGGCCAGGCGTTCATGCTGGTTGAGGCCTTCACGGTGTTCCTCGCGCTGATCGGTACCACCCTCAGCTGCATCAACACCGGAGCGCGGGTTACTTACGCGATGGGCCGCGACGAGGAAGTGCCTGAGCACTTCGGTCTGCTGCACGGCGACAACCTGACCCCGCACCGGGCAATCTGGGTCCTGGCGACGATCACCGCGGTCATCGGCGCCTACGCAGCGATCTACTTCTTCGCCGGCGGTTCGGCTCCCGACGACAAGGCCATCGCCGCGCTGCCGCATAATATCTGGTATGCGGCCGGGATGAGTTCCAACGGCTACCTGTCGGCTCTGCCCAATGGCCTGCTGCTGGTGACGCTGGTTTCCAACTTCGGTACCTTCATGCTCTATGGCTTGACCAACATTATCTGCATCGTGGCGTTCCAGGAGCACCACGAATTCCACGGCTTCAAGCACATGGTTGTGCCGATCTTCGGCGCGATCGCCAACTTTGCCTGCATGGCCTTCTACATCATCGGACCCCTGGAGGGGATAGGTAGCGCGAAGGAGCCGCTGATGGCGGTTGGGCTCTCGGCGATCTGGGGCATCTACGGCGCAATCTACTTCGTGCGCAACTCCCGCAAACGCGGAAAGGAGACGATGGTAGTAGCCAAGACCGCTTGAGTTGGAATAAATAATAGCACTCAATTGCGGGCGGACTGCGCCGAAGGCGCGGTCTGCCCGCCTCTTTGACTTGCTCCTGCATCCGTTGAGGTCAGGAGCGTTCGCGTTTTGGAACGGATCAAGTGACCGACAGCCCCAGCCCCGACGTTGCCGATTTCGAAGTCGCTGTGCTTTCCGATATCGGATGTGCGCGTTCCAACAACGAGGATTTTTGCGGCCATAGCGTCGAAAGTCCTCACGAAGTCGTCTTTGCCGTTGCCGACGGGGTGGGCGGCTACGACGGCGGAGAGGTCGCCAGCCAGATGGCGGTCGAGGTCACGTTGGCCGCCTACCGCGAAAGTGCGCCGTCGCTGGGACCCGCCAAGCGCCTGTACCGTGCGGTCCAGCGAGCCAATATCGAGATCCACAACCGTGCGCTTGCCGTGCCTGAATTGCGCCGGATGGCAACCACGCTGACGGCAGCAGTCGTGGCCGAAGGCGACCTCCACGCCGTCCATTGCGGTGATTGCCGCCTGTATCTGATCCGTGGCGGGCGCATCCAGCAGATGACCAAGGACCACACCGTCGTCGGCGAACGCGTCCGGCTGGGAATGATCAGCGAAAAGGAAGCACGCAACCATCCCGAGCGCTCCGCGCTCAGCCGCTGCATCGGGCGCGAGCTTATCGCCTCGCTGGACCGTATCGCGATGCCGTTGCGGCCCGCGGACCGCGTGATAGTTTGCACTGACGGTCTGCACGGGATGCTGGAGGACGGTGAGATCGATCAACTGTCCCGCGGTCTGGCCCCCTCCGATGCGTGCCGCAAGCTTATAAACGAGGCCAACTCGCGCGGCGCCGCGGATAACGTGACCGCCGCCTGTCTAATCGCCCGCAACGGCTCGGCCAAAGCCGATTTAGCCCCGCCCGGCTGGCGCGCACGGCTGCGCGCGCTGCTGCGGATGGGCCGTTGACCCGATTTGAGCGCGAGTGATAACGTTCGCGCCCGATACCCAGCGGGATCAGGCGGATAAACGGTGCGCGAGGTCAGCGTCGGGGAGACTCTCGACCAATATAAAATCACGGAGTTGATCGCGCGCAGCGGCATGGCATCGATCCTCAAGGCGATTGACTCCGAAACCGGCCAGACGGTTGCCCTCAAAGTCCCCTATCCCCAGTTCGAATCCGACGTGGTGTTTTACGAACGCTTCCGCCGCGAGGAAGCGATCGGCCAGCGTCTTGATCATCCCAACATTATCAAGGTGCTTACCCCGCGCCGGAAAAGCCGGATGTATATCGCAATGGAGTACGTGGAAGGCAATTCGCTGCGCGCCCTGCTGCGCGACAAGCGCCCCTTTCCCCCGCAGCGCGCCCTGTTCTACGCGCGCCAGGTCTGCGGCGCGCTGGTCTATATGCATAGCGAAGGCGTGGTCCACCGCGACCTCAAGCCCGAAAACATGCTAGTAACCGACGCCGATCAGATCAAGATCATGGATTTCGGCATCGCCCTGGACGAAAGCGCGCGGCGCCTTACCTGGGCCGGTTTGTCCACCACGATCGGCACGCCCGACTACATGGCGCCGGAGCAGATCAGCGGGCGGCGCGGCGACGCGCGCACCGATATCTATTCCCTGGGAATGATTCTCTACGAGATGCTGACCTGCAACCTGCCCTTCGAGGGCGCCAACGTGTACGCCGTTATGAAGGCGAAAGCCTCGGACGATCCGCAGCCACCGAGCCGATGGGAACCCGGGTTCGACCCCAAGCTGGAAGAGATCGTTCTGCGCGCAATCGAGCGCACGCCGCGCAACCGCTACACCAGCGCCAGTGAGATGCTGGCCGATCTGGAAGATCCGTCGCGAGTGCACATCACCGGGCGCGCCGCCCGATTGCATCCCCGCCATAGTTGGAAGCGCTTCAGAGCAGTTTTGATGACTGGATTATTTTTTGTCTCGCTGATCGCTATCTTCGCCCTGCTGGTTTACATGGCGCGCCGCTACCCGGCGGCGCCCGCGCGCACACAGGGCACCTACCGCGGTACCACACGATGACTTCGTCACACCGCCGCCTCATCTGCCTGCTGGCCGTGGGCCTCCTGCTCTGCCCCGCCGCTGCGTTTGCCGCCTCGCCCGGCGTCGAGCAATCGCTCAACCTGGCCTGGGTCTTGGTGGCAGGATTCCTGGTGATGTTCATGCAACTGGGATTCGCGATGCTGGAGACCGGTTTTACCCGCGCCAAGAACGCAGTCAACACGATGGCGATGAACCTGATCATCTATCCGATCGGTCTCATCGGCTTCTTCCTGACCGGCTATGGGCTGATGCTGGGCGGCGTCGGGCAGTATGCATCGCTGGGTTCGATGGCAATTGCTCATCGCGAACTCACTTTGCATTTGGGCGGCCACAGCTTCGGGCTTTTGGGACTTGGCAAGTTCGGACTGTTCAGCGTTGCCGGGGATCCCGGCAGCCTCGCGATGTACCTCTTTGCGGTGGTTTTCATGGACACTGCGGCCACCATCCCGACCGGTGCGTTGGCGGAACGATGGAAGTTCTCGGCTTTTTTTGTGTACGGGCTGTTCATGTCGATGTTTCTCTATCCGCTTTACGGCAACTGGGTCTGGGGCGGCGGATGGCTGGCCCAACTCGGAGTCAACTTCGGACTGGGTCATGGCCACGTGGATTTTGCCGGTTCTTCCGTCGTGCATATGACCGGCGGCGTCACGGCGCTGGCAGGAGTGCTGGTGCTGGGGCCGCGCATCGGCAAGTTCCGGCGCGACCGCATGATTGGCGCGATGCCCGGGCATAACCTGCCGATGGCTATCGCGGGCACGTTGATCCTGGCTTTCGGATGGTTCGGCTTCAATTGCGGCTCCACGTTCGCGGCTTCCGATTCGCGCATCGCGCTGATCGCGGTCAATACGATGCTTTCCAGCGCCGCGGGAGCACTGGCCGCGTTGTTGGCGATGTGGCTGCGCTTCAAACGCCCCGACATCGCGATTAGCTGCAACGGCCTGCTGGGCGGGCTGGTAGCGATCACCGCGCCATGCGCCTTCGTATCGCCGTGGGCCGCGGTACTCATCGGTACTGTCGCGGGCCTGATCACGGATTGGAGCGTGATCATGCTGGAGCGTCATCTACACGTTGACGACCCGGTCGGCGCGATTGCGGTGCACGCGGTATGCGGTCTGTGGGGCGCGCTCGCCCTGGGTATCTTTGCCGACGGCAGTTACGGCGCCGGATGGAACGGCGTGGCGGGAGGCGTACGCGGCCTGCTGTTCGGCGACCCGGGCCAGTTCGTGGCCCAAATAATCGGTGTCGGCACCAACCTGATCGTGATCTTCACGCTGGCGCTAGTGTTCTTCACCATCGTCGAACGTACGATCGGCAATCGCGTGGCGGCGGAAGTCGAATGGTCGGGCCTGGACACGCTGGAAATGGGCACCGATGCCTATCCCAAGAGCTGAAGAACGCCCACGGGCATCAAACCTACCAGCTGCCCGTTCAATGGGTGATGGGCTTGCTTGATTGTGTGTGCCACTTGCGCCGGGCGGCCAGGGGCCGTTAGGATCCCTCAAGGTTGCTCATACGTGATCCAATTTGGTAACCGAGCGCGCCTAATCGCTGATATCGTCTCGGATTATTTCACATGAAGGCAGGATGGCGGGCTGGCGCGCCCGCTCCATTGAAGCGTTCGGATGGAGACGGCGATGGACGAAAAGCGGCGCAGGTTCCTTGAAATTCTCAAGGCCACTTCCTTCCGGAGCAGTTCGGAACCCGTTTTTCGCCTCGCCTCCGGCAGGGTCAGCAAATATTACGTTGATTGCAAACAGGCCTTGTCTTTCCCCGAGGCCCGCCTTCTGATTGCCGATCTTATCGGCGAGCGGCTTAATCCCGAGTCAATCGATGCGATAGGCGGCCTGGAGATCGGTGCGTATCCAATCGCCACATGCGTTTCGGACGCCATCTATCGGGCATCCGGCGCCACCGTTCGCGCCTTTGTCGTTAGAAAGGAGCCCAAGAGTCACGGCATCCGCGACCTCATCGCCGGAGATGTCCGTCAAGGCGACCGGGCGGTCATCGTCGATGACGTAGTGACCGAAGGCGGTTCCACGCTCAAAGCGATTGAAACATCGCGCAAGGCAGGACTGATCGTGGAACGCGCCATAGTACTGGTTGATCGGGAAGAGGCCGGCGGCCGGGCCAATGTCGAGGCTGCCGGGGTCAAGTTCGAAGCACTGTGCACACTGCACGAACTAGCGGAATTGCCCGATGAGCCCAATCAAGTCGCAGTTCGTCACGCCGATCAAAGCGGGCCCGTGCAGAGATAATCTTCGGGCGTTGCCGCCCTTGCCAAGGCAGCATATTTACACATTGATCTAAATCTTCCAGCCGGTAGAACGGAGACATCCGGAGTGAGACGGGGTTTGCAACTATCGGGTGACTGCCATGGCTCCACGAGATCAGTACTTTCTGGGCTATAGCTCAGCCGAACAGGAGCGTTTGCAGCGGCAGGCGCAGGAACTGGCGCCTGATTCGAATCAGCTTTTCGACGCAATCGGCGTTGGGGAGGGTTCCCGAGTTGTGGAGGTGGCCTGCGGCCCCCAGGGCTGTCTCGAAATCCTGTCGCGTCGAGTGGGACCGAAAGGTTCTGTGGTTGGCGTGGAAATCAACGCGGAGGCTGTGGCGCTGGCGCGGCAACACGTCGCTGAGCAGAACTCGGAAACGTCGAGGTTCATCAGGCAGATGCGAAAACCACGGGCTTGTCTCGTGAATCCTTCGATTTCGCCACGGCCAGGCTGGTGCTGGTGAACATTCCCGAGCCGGAGCGAATCGTCAGCGAGATGACGAAGCTGGTAAAGCCCGGCGGCGTGGTCGCTCTTCACGAGGTTGACTGGGGAGTTCACCTGTACGATCCGCCGCTCGCGGCTTTGGAGCGTCTGCTACGGCTATTCATCGATTATTCAAAAGCCAACGGAATTGATTCTTTTGTGGGAAGGCGGCTTCCCCGAATGCTTCGCGCCGCCGGCCTTGCAGATGTTCAAGTCAAACCCATTGCTCGTGTTTACCCATTGGGCAATCCTCGCCGCATGATCTTGTTACAGTTCGCCGAAAACCTGCGTGATCGGATCCTCGCCGCGGGTTTGATTTCCGATTCAGAATACGACGAATCGGTCGCGGCTCTGAAAATCCACTTTGAAGACCCAGCTACCTTAGTATTGAACCAACTTTTCATACAGGCTTGGGGAAGAAAGCCCTAGGCCGGCCGCACCATAGTGGTGGCGCCGCAAACCGCCCGATTGGAGGAATATAATGAGCGGACGACTTGAAGGTAAGAACGCCCTGATTACCGGCGGCGCGAGCGGCATAGGACACGCCACGGCTCTGCGCTTCGCGCAGGAGGGGGCCAACGTCTTCCTCGCCGACCGTTTTCCGGCGGGCGCCGAAGACGCGGCGGCAGAAATCAAGAAGCTGGGCCGCAAAGCCTTCGTTCACGAGGTGGACACCGCCGACGAGGTTGCGGTGGGAAGGATGGCCGAGGCAGCCGTAAAGTCGATGGGCAATATTGATATCTCCGTCGCCGCGGCCGGGGTTTCGCATGCGGCTTACGGCGTGCCTGGCGGACCTCAATACATCCCAACGATCGTCGCCGACCTGGATTTCGCCGAATGGCGCAAAGTATTGAGCATCAACCTGGACGGCGTGTTTTTGACCTGCCGCGCGGTGGCCGCCGCGATGATCAAGGCGCGCAAGGGCGGGCGCATCATTAATATCGCCTCGACCGCTGCGCGCATCGTCGAGGTCGGGCTGTCTGCGTACGGCGTGAGTAAGGCCGGGGTGTGGATGCTCACCCGGGTGATGGCGGCGGAACTGGCGGCCCACAATATCACGGTGAACGCAATCGGACCGGGGCTGACCCGAACTCCGATGACCACCAACATCATCGGCGAGGAGACAGATCCGGCCGCGATGCGCGCTGCGTTGGATCGCGAAAACCAGACCGCGGGCAACCATCTGCGCCGCGTACTGCTCAATCGTTTCGGCGAGCCGCTGGATGTAGCCAACACCGCGCTGTTCCTGGCCAGCGATGAGGGTTCATACTTCACCGGCTCGATCCTGCATCCCGACGGCGGGATCGTGCTGGCCTGATCGGAGCCGGGTTTGATGCGCCACGGCGCGGCTGCGTCCGGCGTCATCATCCTGATGATCTGCTCTGGCGCGGCGGCTGGAATCGGTCCTGGCGCCAACACGCGGATAGACTCGATCGCCGCAGCAGCGGTCAACTCCGGACGCGCCGCCGGTATCGTGGTCGGCGTGATCGCGGGCGGTGATCAACGAATCTATGCGCATGGCGAAACCGTGCGCGGCAGCGGCCTGACGCCCGACGGCGCGACGATCTTCGAACTCGGCTCAATCACCAAGACCTTCACCGCTACGCTGCTGGCGCTATACGCTCGGCAAGGGATTGTGCGCCTGGACGACCCGCTGCAAAACTACGTCCCGCCAGGCATCACGGTGCCGGTGTGGGATGACCGTCAAATCACCCTGCTGGACCTCGCGACGCACACCGCGGGTCTGCCCAAGGATCCGCCCCTGTTTGGAATCCGCCATCTTTCCGATCGCAGGATGTACCAGTTATTGGACGGCTACCAACTTAAGCGCCCGCCCGGACAACAGTTCGAATACTCCAACTGGGGCTTCGCGCTGCTGGCCCATGCGCTAACGCGCGCCGCCGGATCGCGCTATTACCAGCCGCTGGTTGAGCGCGACATCTGTCTGCCTCTTGGGATGACGGACACCCGCGTCGAATTGACTCCGGCCGAAATCCCGCGGCGGGCGCAGGGTTATCGCAAGGACGGCTTTCTGGCCCGGTTCGAGATGCCCACGTGGCCCGCCTTCAACGGCGCTGGCGCGCTGCGCTCGACCATGAACGATATGCTCAGATACCTGGCCTTCAACATGGGCTTGACGTCCAGTGGTCTGGCCTCGCTGCTGCCCACCCTGCAGCGCCGTTGGCATCCGACTATGCGCGCCGGGGGCTACGTCGGACTGGCGTGGCAGATGATGCCGCTGCGCGGCACCGGTCTGACCGTGATCTGGAAGGACGGCGGCACCTTGGGCTTCTCCAGCTTTATCGCCTTCGTGCGCGAGACGGGCACCGGCGTGGTGGTGCTCGTCAACCAGAGCTTTCCCGCCGCTCGCGTAGCGCTGCCGATCATCAGAATCCTGAATCGACAACCTGAGCAGGCCGCTCCCGAAGAGGGCGGATTCGAAACTCCGCAACCCTGAACGCGCCCAAATCAGGTGCATCGAGTTGGTTTATCGCGCGGCCAGTGCCTGCACCCGGCCGGCTCCAAGGCCCACGCCGAGCTTGGTTAATTGAAATGGCTGAGCGGGACAGATTTTCCAAGCTGTCGGCGGTGTTTATACATTGCGCCGACTACCGCGCTTGCTTGCGCAGGGATTTTCTTTGTCACCCGGAGCGACGCCCAAGGGTCAACGCGAAGCTTTGTCCGGAGCGCAGAGTGATTCAGTCCTTGTTAAAGACTGGCTTACGCTTCTCCACGAAAGCGCGCGCGGCTTCCAGATGGTCGGGCATCTTCATGGTCACTTCTTCAAACGCCAGCGAGGTGTCGAGCACCAAATTGACCGATTCCTTGAGCGTCTTGTTAACCGAGACCTTGGTCCAGCGGATGGCCCAGCGGGGGCCGTCGGCCAGTTCGCGCGCCAACTCGTTGGCCTTTTTCATTACATCGGCCGCCGGCACCGCGTAATTGACCAGCCCCAGGCGCGCCGCCTCGGTTGCGTTGATCATGTTGCCTCTCATCAAAAATTCCTTGGCGCGATTGGGTCCGATCAGATGCGGCCAGATCACCGCTCCGCCGTCGCCGGCGACCAGGCCCACGCGTACATGCGGATCGGCGATACGGGCGGTCTCGGCGGCCACGGTGATATCGCAAAACAACCCGATGGTCGCACCCAGTCCGATCGCGTCGCCGTTGATCGCGGCAATAATGGGCTGCTCGACATCAAGCAACGTAGTGATTAGGAGCCGCGCTTCGGTGGTCATGCTGCCGCGATGTTTGAATGCGCCGGCGTCCATCCCTTTGACGTCGCCGCCGGCACAAAAGGCCTTACCAGCGCCGGTCAGTATGATGGCGTCGATTTCCGGGTCGGCCGAAATGCGCGGCCACATTTCTGAAAGCTCGGAATGCATGCGCGGACTCACGGCGTTGCGGGCTTCCGGGCGGTTGAGGGTTATGGTGGCAACGCCGTTGTCCTTGCTGACCAGGATGGTTTCCAGACCCTTGTAATACGAATCCATGAATCTTCTCTTTGGCTTCCAGGCGACCTGACCGGCTGCATCCGGCCGGGAACCATCGGTGTTCCCGCTGCTCGCTGAGCGGGTGTTTCGTTTGTTATCCGAGCGCGGGCGGCCGGTCAATCGAAGTCCCGTCCTGATTGGGACTGACTTGAGTTGCCCTCACTGTATCCGACACAATGTCTTGGTTGGCCTCCCGCCCTGTCTATGTATAATTCACGGGACCGCCACAAGATTAGCAGGCGGCCATCGGAGCCCGGACAACTCCTGAAAAAGGCCCCTTGATTGCGGCGCCTGATGGTACGATGTCCGTATAAACGGCGATCCGCCGCCGGAGAAAACCGAAGGTGCGATGTAATGCTGAGCCATATCATCATCGAGGGAATTACGCCGATGGTCGATGGCGGCCGCTACCCCGCCAAAGGCATCGTGGGCGAATCGTGCGTAGTGGAGGCCGACATCTTTCGCGACGGCCATCAATTGCTGCGCGCCGCGGTGAAATGGCGGCGCAAAAATGACGAGGCGTTCAACGAAGCGCCAATGGCGGCGCTGGACAACGACCGCTGGCGCGGTGAATTCGTCCCGACCGACAATGCGCGCTATGTGTTCACGATCGAAGCCTGGACCGACCTGTACGCGTCATGGCTTGCCGACTTCGCGAAAAAAGTCGCCGCAGGCAAAGATGTGGCCTCCGACCTGCTGGAAGGAATTGATCTGCTGGAAGCGATTCGCCGCCAGGCCAAGGGCGATGACCTCGAAGTGGTGACTGTCAGCCTCAACGCGCTGCGTCAGACCCGGGAGCCCGAACCGGCCCTGGCGATCGTTTCGGCGCCCGGCCTGACCGAAGCGGCCACGCGGCGCGGCGAGCGGTTTGGGGCGACCCAATACCAACCCCTGATCGATTTGACCGTGGACCGCACCAAGGCGCTCTTTGGATCGTGGTACGAGATGTTCGTCCGCTCCCAGTCGCAGAGGCCTGACCGTCCCGGCACTTTCGCCGACGCGGAACGCCGGCTAACCGATATCCACGGGATGGGTTTCGACGTAGTGTACCTGCCGCCAATCCATCCGATCGGCCAGACCAACCGCAAAGGTCCCAACAACACGCTCAATGGCGGGCGCGAGGCCGTCGGCAGTCCCTGGGCAATCGGCAACAGCGCGGGCGGTCATACCGGGGTGGAACCGGCGCTCGGAACGCCATCCGATTTCGACCGCTTCGTCGGCGCCGTCAGCCGGTTCGGAATGGAAGTGGCGTTGGACTTTGCCGTGCAATGCTCCCCGGACCATCCCTGGGTCAAGCAGCATCCGCAGTGGTTCAAGCATCGGCCAGATGGCTCGATCAAATACGCGGAAAACCCGCCGAAGGAATATCAGGACATCTATCCGATAGATTTTGACACTCCTGATCAGAAGGGGCTGATACAGGCGCTGCTCGATGTGATATGGTTCTGGGTCGAGCACGGGGTGAGGATTTTCCGTGTTGACAATCCGCACACCAAGCCTGTGGCATTTTGGGAATGGCTAATCGCGGAGGTCCAGTCGCGGCGGCCGGACGTGATTTTTCTGGGCGAAGCATTTACCCGGCCCAAGATGATGAAAGCACTGGCCAAGGCAGGTTTCAGCCAGTCCTATAGCTATTTCACTTGGCGCAATAGCAAGTATGAATTGACAGAATATTTGACCGAGCTTGCCACCACCGAAATGCACGATTACTACCGGCCCAATTTCTTTACCAATACGCCGGACATCCTGACCGCGATTCTCCAGACCGCCGGGCGGCCGGCCTTCAAGATGCGCCTGGTGCTGGCGGCCACGCTGTCCCCCGCCTACGGGATTTACAGCGGATACGAACTCTGCGAGAACCAGGCGGTGGCGCCGGGAAGCGAGGAGTATCTCAATTCCGAGAAATACCAAATCAAACCGCGGGATTGGAACCAGCCCGGCAACATCAAAGAGTTCGTGGCGCAGGTCAACATGATTCGGCGCGAGAATAGGGCATTGCAACATTTTCGCAACCTGCGTTTTCTGCCGGCGGATAACGACCAGATCCTGTTTTACGCCAAGACCGCGCCGGGGGGCTCCAACGTACTGTTGATTCCCGTGAACCTGGACCCGTTCAATTCCCAGGCCTGTACGGTTACGGTTCCTCCAGAGGTCGTGGGGGTGGCGCCGGGCCAGACTTACCGAGTCACGGATCTGCTTACCAACGCGAGCTACGAATGGTCGCAATATAACTACGTGCGGCTGGACCCGGCCTACCAGCCGGCCCATATCCTGCGCGTGGAACAACGCCTATGAAACGACTCAAGGAAATTCAGGCTCCGGCCGTTCCGCTGTGGTACAAGGACGCCGTCTTTTACGAGCTGCGGGTGCGGTCGTTTTTCGATAGCAACGGCGACGGTATCGGCGACTTCCCCGGCCTCACGGCGAAGCTTCCCTACCTGCAGTCCCTCGGCGTGACCGCGCTGTGGCTGCTGCCCTTTTATCCTTCGCCCCTGCGCGATGACGGCTACGACATTTCCAGTTACACCGAGATTCATCCCGACTGCGGCACTCTGAACGATTTCAAGGTGTTCCTGCGCGAGGCTCACAGCCGTGGACTGCACGTGGTCACCGAGTTGGTGGTCAACCATACTTCGAGCCAGCACGAATGGTTCCAGCGCGCGCGGCGCGCGCCCGCCGGCAGCAACCATCGCAACTACTACATCTGGAACGACACGCCGGAGAAGTACAAGGACGCGCGTATAATCTTCCAGGACTTCGAGCCCTCCAACTGGTCGTGGGACACGGTTGCCAAGGCCTACTATTTTCATCGCTTCTATTCCCATCAGCCGGACCTCAATTACGATAATCCCGCCGTGCAGCGCGAAGTGTTCCGGGTGATGGACTTCTGGCTGGGCATGGGCGTGGATGGACTTCGCCTTGACGCCGTGCCGTATCTTTACAAACGCGACGGCACCAACTGCGAGAACCTGCCCGAGACGCACGAATTTCTGCGCCAGCTGCGACGGCACGTGGATGAAAATTTTTCCAACCGGATGCTGCTGGCCGAGGCGAATCAATGGCCCGAAGACGCGGTCGCCTACTTCGGCAACGGCGACGAATGCAATATGGCGTTTCATTTTCCCCTGATGCCGCGGATGTTCATGGCAGTGCGGATGGAAGACCGCTTTCCCATAACCGATATCTGGGCGCAGACGCCGCCGATTGCCGACAACTGCCAGTGGGCGCTCTTCCTGCGTAATCATGACGAACTCACGCTGGAGATGGTTAGCGACGAGGAACGCGATTACATGTACCGCGCCTTTGCCAGGGAGCCGCGCACGCTGCTCAACCTCGGCATCCGGCGCCGCCTTGCGCCCCTGCTCGGCAACAACCGCCGCACCATCGAACTCAACAACGGATTGCTCTTCTCCCTGCCCGGCACCCCGGTTATCTATTACGGCGATGAACTGGGCATGGGCGACTACCTGTCGTTAGGGGATCGCGACGGTGTGCGCACGCCGATGCAGTGGAGCGCCGATCGCAACGCAGGCTTCTCCACCTCCAGTCCGCAAAAGCTGATCCTGCCGGTGGTGATTGACTACGAATATCACTACCAGACCGTCAACGTGGAGGCGCAGGACAGCAATCTCCATTCGCTGCTGTGGTGGATGCGCCGCCTGATCCTGCTGCGCCGTCAATTCAAGGCCTTCGGGCGCGGCACTATCGAGTTTCTCAGTCCCGAAAACACCCACGTGCTCGCCTTCATTCGCAGCTTTGAGGATGAGCGCATCCTGGTCGTGGCCAACCTGTCGCGCTTCGTGCAGTACACAGAACTGGACCTCTCGAAATTCAATTCGATGGTGCCGGTGGAGCTGTTCGGCCGCAACCCGTTCCCGGCCATCGGCGAGCATCCATATCCTTTCACTCTGGGCCCGCACGTGTTCCTGTGGTTCTCGATCCAACCCCCGCATGGCGATTCGCACGCCGCCGCTACCGGGTATCGCGCGCCGCAGATCGAGATCTCGACCACCTTCGATCACTTCATGCGTACTCCGCTGCGCAGCAAGATCAATTTCGTGCTGCCCGATTACCTCCCGCATTGCCGCTGGTTTCGCGGCAAGGCGCGCACGATCAGGTCGGCGAACATAACCGACGCGCTGCCGCTGTCGGAGCACCCGGGCGCGACCCATCTGACCCTCATCAACGTGGACTACCGCAACGCCGAGTCCGAAACCTACGTGCTGCCTATCGCGATGGCGACCGGCGAGAGCGCCGCCGCGGTGAAATCGCGCTGGCCGGAGCGAATAATCGCTCAGATCAGACTCAACGAACGCGATGGCGCCGGCGAGGGAGTCCTTTATGACGCCGTCTCCGATCCGGAGTTCGGCAACGCCATGCTCGGCATGATTGAACGCCATCGCAGGATCAAGGGCACCACCGGAGAGCTGACGGCCTTGACGGCCAGGCACTTCAACGACTTGCGTGGTCCCAGGGATACACCGTGCGAGGCGCACGTGCTCAGCGCCGAACAGACCAATACCTCGATTGTCTTCGGCGATCGCCTGATTCTGAAACTCTTCCGCAGGCTCGATTCGGGGCTTAACCCGGACATCGAAATGAGCCGCTTCCTCACCGAGCGCCATCAATTCGCACACATGCCCAAGCTCGCCGGAACCATCGATTTCCGGATGCCCCGGGCTGAAAGCCGCGATCTCGGAATACTGCTCTCCTTTGTTCCAAACCAGGGCGACGCGTGGCAATTTACCGTTGCGGAACTCAACCGCTACTTCGAGGTCGCCGCCACGGCGCCGGAGCCGCCGGCACTGCCGCAGAAGCCTTTGGCCGAGTTGATCGACGAGGAGCCCAGCCCCGACGCCATCCATTTCGTGGGCGCCTACCTTGACGCCGCGCGCTTGCTTGGACAGCGCATTGCGGAGCTGCATCTTGCCTTGCTCGAGGATGGCGACGACCCCGATTTCACGCCTGAACCGTTCTCGGCGCTATACCAGCGCTCGCTCTACCAATCGATGCGCAATTTGCTGGGCCAGGTCATGCGCACGATGAGCAGCCGGATGTCGGTGATGCCCGATGTGCTGCGCGCGCAGGCTCAGGCGATTATGGCCAACCAAACCCAGATCGGAGCTCGCTTTGACAACTTCCTCAAGCATCGCCTGAGTGTGGCGCGGATGCGGACGCACGGCGACCTGCACCTGGGACAAGTGCTCTATACCGGCAAGGACTTCGTCATCATCGACTTCGAGGGTGAGCCCGCACGCTCGCTGAGCGAGCGGCGCCGCAAACGGCCCGCCCTTCGCGACGTTGCCGGCATGATCCGCTCATTTCACTACGGCGCTTATACCGCTTTGATCGAGCAACTGCGCGTGGGCGCCTTGGGCAAGGTCGATTTTGCCACCGTCGAGCCGTGGGCCAAACTGTGGGTGACCTGGACTTCGCAGGCGTTCCTGAAGTCCTACATCATGGTGGGCGATCGACCCTCGCTCGTGCCGCGCGACCGCTCAGACCTGGCCGCCTTGCTCGACGCACTGCTGATGGAGAAGGCGGTATACGAGGTCGGCTACGAACTCAACAACCGTCCCGAGTGGCTGAGGCTGCCGCTGTATGGAATCGCCGACATGCTGGGAATCGCGCTGGCCGGCGGCCAGGGATGAGCCGATTAACCCGAAAACTTCGGCTAATTGCTTGAAGTATATCGGTCATGCCCACGCTCTCTCCCACGAGTGAATGTGGGCAGAGGGAGAGAACAGAAAGGAGACGGCGCATAGTTTTGTGCTGCCCCGCTGCCCGGGCGTGTCAGTTCTTTTGCTTATCGATTAGCGGCGAATACCTGCATGAGCTGGATCACGGCCGGACCCAGGATTACGAGCAGCATCGCGGGCAGGATAAAGAACACCAGCGGAAAAAGCATCTTGATCGACGTCTTCCGCGCCGCCTCTTCAGCGGCGAGGCGGCGGCGTGAATTGAGTAATTCGGCGGCCGCGCGCAGTGCGGGAGCAAGGCGTGCGCCGATTTTTTCGCTCTGGATCAGCAGCGCCGACAGCGATCTGATTTCGTCCACCCCGGTGCGGGCGCCGAAATCGCGCAACGTGTCTTCGAAACTCATCCCCGCCGCCATCTGAGCCGAAGTGGTGGACAATTCACGTCCCAGCTCCTGGCCCTGTCGCTGCGTCTCGCGTCCGACCAGCTTAAGCACTTCCGCCACGCCGATTCCCGCCTCCAGACTCACAACCATCAGGGCAAGAACGTCGGGCAGTTCGCGGGTCATTCTCCGCTTGCGCGACCGCGCCAACCTGCCTAACACGATTGTGGGAACGACGTATCCCACCAGGAAGCCACCCGCAAGGCCCAACAGCCACGACCTTCCGGTTGCCAAACAAAAGACCAGCCCGATCACGGTCCCCGCGGCCATGAGGGCAAACCGCCCCAGTTGGAAGCGCGCAACTGATTCGATTCCCCTGAATCCGGCCTGGGTGAGGGTGTCGGGCAATTTCTGCTCCGGCGAGCTTTTAGCTTGTGTCTCGCGCAGCCGCCGGATTTGCCATCGCAACAGCCGGTCGCCATGGGGAGAGGTCCCTTTGGGGCCTTTGGGAGCGGAGGTCGGTAGCATCTCGTCGAGATGTTGCCCGGTGCCGAATACCGTTTGATACAGGGTAATGCCGCCCAGCACGGTTAGGGCGAAGATCAAAATGGAGAGCAGGACCGGATCCATCGCTCACCTCCGGCAAAGCTGCGCTGTCAGTCCACCTGGCACATGCGCCGTATGATCAGCATCGACACGGCGTCGAGGACGATAGCGGCCTCGAGCATCTTTTTACCCAACGGGTCGTGAAACAGCGGATAGGTATAATTGGGCCGGATCAGCGTGAAGAATCCGAGCAACAAGAAAGGCAGCGCGGCGACGATCATGCCGCTCATGCGCGACTGCGCCGTAAGCGTCTTGATTTCCTGCTGGAGGCGCTGGCGGCCCCGAATCGTGTCGGTGACGCGATCGAGAATTTCCGAAATGCTGCTGCCCACCTCCGCTTGCACCCGTATCGCGGCGACCAGAAAGCCCAGGCTTTCCTCGGGCACACGCCTGAACATATTGTCCAACGCATCTGCCAGGCTGGTGCCGAGCGAAATCTGATCGACCACCAGCCGCAGCTCCGTGGCAATCGGTTCGGGCGAATTTTCGGTGGCCATTTGAACGCCCCGCAAAAGCGTGTGTCCGGCCGACAGCGACGAACGCAGGAAATCCAGCACGTAGGGCAACTGCTGGCTGAAAGTCGCCAGGCGCTGTCTACGTTCAAAAAACACGTACCCAACCGGCAGCGCCCCCGCCGCCAGTCCGTACACCCCGGCGATCGTCGGATCGACCCAGATCGCGGTCAATCCGGTCACAACGCCAGCAAGCAGCACGACGAAGGCCAGAAATTTTGCTGCCGGAATAGCCAATCCACCCTGCGCCAGCCAGCGATCGACATGGCGCAACAGATTCGCGGTAATGCTCAAACCTCCCGCCGCAGGCTGCGACCGTGCACGTACTTCCTGCCCTCTGGCAGCGCCCATATCCGTCGGGGATGGTTCAAAGGTCCTGATGCGGCGGCTGAGCGCCGCTTCGCGCTCGAGCTCTTCGCGCCGGCTGCCGAGATAGAGCACCAGCGCAAGCGTACCAATCAGCATCACGGTCAGGACGGGAACCAGCATTTCCATGACTAGGCTGCGCCATTTCCCGTGTGACTGGCGGTGGGCGAAAAGCCCGCCTTCACCATCCGCTCGGTAAAAATCGATTTGATCCCGGTAGGGCGGAAGTCGCCCAGGACCTTTCCGGAAGGCGAAACCCCGGTGGTTACGAATTCAAACAGGTCCTGCATCAGGACCACATCACCCTCCATTCCGGTGATTTCCGAAATCCTGGTGACCTTCCTGCTGCCGTCCGGAAACCGGCTGACTTGCACGACCAGGTTGAGCGCGGCGGAAATATATTGGCGCATCGCGCGTTCAGGCAGCGCGATACCCGACAACAGCATCATTATCTCCAGGCGCGCCAGCGAGTCGCGCGGATTGTTGGCGTGGATGGTCGCCATCGAGCCGTCATGCCCGGTTGACATCGCCTGCAACATGTCGAGCACCTCGGCGCCCCGCACCTCGCCGACCACGATCCGGTCGGGCCGCATCCGCAGCGTGTTCTTGAACAGCTCGCGCTGGGTTACCTCGCCCTGGCCTTCGATATTGGGCGGGCGCGTCTCCAGGCGCAGCACGTGAGGCTGCTGGAGGCGCAATTCGGCCGCGTCTTCGATCGTGATGATGCGTTCGGCCTCGGGTATGAACGAGGACAGGCAGTTGAGCATCGTGGTTTTCCGGTGCCGGTACCGCCACTGATTATCACGTTAAGCTTGGCGCCGACCGCCGCGCGCAGAAAAGTCACCATCTCGGGGATAAGTGTGCCGCGCTGCACCAGATATGAGATGTCATTGGCGAATGCGCCGAAGCGCCTGATACACAGGGCGGGCCCATCGATCGCCAGGGGCGGAATCACAGCGTTGACGCGCGAACCGTCGGGCAAACGCGCATCGACCATCGGCGCCGCTTCATCGATGCGCCGTCCCACCCGTGACACGATACGGCTGATGACCTGCATGAGATGCTGGTCGTCGTGGAACCGCACGTTGGTTTTGGCCAACTTGCCCTTGCGCTCGACAAAAGTTTCGCTGTAGCCGTTGACCAGGATGTCCGATACCTGGTTGTCCTGGAGCAGCGGTTCCAGCGGTCCCAGGCCGAGCATCTCGTTGGTGGTCATCTCGATCAGCGCGGCCTGATCGCTGTCAGTCAGCAGCAGTTTTTCCTCGGTGATTATCTCCCGGATCACCTCGGTTATCTGGCTCAGCAGCGAGCTGGGCCCGACCTCATCGAGCTTGCGCGGCCCGATTCGATCGAACAGCCGATCCTGCACCCGCCCCTTGAGCGACTCCAACAGTGTTTGCGCCCCTGAAGGTGCGTTTTTGCGCGCGATGCCACCGTTTTCGATCAGTGACGGCTCCGCCGCGGTGGGTTTTACGCGATACTGCAGCCGGTCAATTAGTCCCATTGCTGTCACCTTTGCGGGCGCCAAGGCCGTGCAGGAGCTTGCCGAACAGGGCGCGCCGGGGCGCCGCGGAATCATCGGCGTAGGCGCCATAAAGCTTGCGTGCCAGCTCTTCGAGGCTATCGCGCAGGAGGGAAGAGCTGCGGATTTGCCACAGGTCACGCCCGGTTACCTGCTGCTCGCTGAAGGACTTGTCGTCGCGCGGCAGCACCGCGTAGATCGCCTGGCCCAGGGCCGCCTCGATACGCTCGGTGGTGATCGGATTGGCGGCCGTGTGGCGGTTAAGCACAAAGCTGGGTTTGACGTCGCGCAGCCCCAGGCGCTGGTAGAGTTCCAGGAAGCGCTGCGCGGCGCGGATTGCCGTGACGGTCTGATCGATGATGTAGAGCAGATGGTCGGAGCGCTCCCAGGCCACGATCGAGCTTTCATTGAGATGGGTCCCGCAGTCGACCAGGACCACGTCGAACAACTCGCGCAGCACCTTGAGGGTGGCCTCGACGGTGGCCGCCGAGATCAGTTCCGCCTCTTCAATGCGCTTGGGCGCTGCCAGCCAGTACAGACCTGAGTCATGCTTGCACAGCACCGACTCCAGGCGGATCGAGTCGATCGAGCTGGTCGGATCGGCCAGCTCGCTGAAGGAGTGATCCGGATCCTGGTTGAGCAGTACGGTCAGCGGCGCGGCCTGCAGATCCAATTCCACCAGCCCGGTGCGCTTTTCAAACAACCGATGGATCGCGAGACCGAGGCTGATGGTCAGATGGCTGACGCCGACGCCGCCGCTTACGCTGACCAGCGAGCAGACCAGTTTGCGCTGCATTCCTTCATGGCGGCGCGACAGTTCGGTCATCCGGAACAGGGTGTGATAAGCCTGCTCCGGCGCTGGCGGCATGCCCAACACGTCGTCCGCACCCGCCTGCAGCGCGGCGCGCAGCGACTGCGGCGACGCGTCCGACACCAGCGCTATGATCGAGGAAAAGCGCTGATCGAAATTGTGGCGGCGCACCTCGTGACGCCAGGCGTCGGGGTTGGAGCTGTCCAGGATGAGCATCAGGATGGCGTGCTTGCCGGGCGCCGCACCTTCGGCCAGGAACTCAATCTCGAGTTCCCTGATTTGGCTCAGTATCGACTCCAGCGCGTTGCGCTGGGCATCGTCGCCGCCAACCAGCGCGACATAAATCGGGCGCAGCCGCCCGCTCTTGCGCGGCTGCCCATGCTCTTCAAGTTTGATCTCCTCGTTCATTGGAAGCGGGGCCGCGAGGCGTCAACCGGGCTGACCGGGCGCGTGCGTATCTCCTCGGGAGTAAGCGGTCCGTGTTCGGTGGGCAGCGCCACCCGGACGCCGGCCGGGATCGGCCTGATGATCTGCGGCGTTACGGTCATTACCAATTCGCTTTTGGTGCGATGGTAGTAAGTGTGTTTGAACAGGTAGCCGAGGTAGGGCACGTCGCCCAGGTAGCGCGTCTTGCGCACCTCGGAGTTGATGTTGTCGAGTACCAGGCCGGCCAGAATCAGCGTCTGGTTCTCCCTCATGCGCACCAGCGTCTGCGCGCGGCGGGTGACGAAGGCCGGCACGTTGAAGCCGAACATCTGCACCCCCTGCGTATAGTCGGGCTGGGAAAATTCGGGCGCGACCTTAAGCTCGATCTCGTCGTCGTCGATTACGGTCGGCACGAAGATCACCGAGGTGCCGAATTGCTTGAAAACGATCGAAGTGTTGAGCGCCTGCGCGATGACGATCGGGATCTCGCCGCCGGAGAGGAACTTGGCCTGCTCGCCCGAGGCCGCGATCAGCATCGGCTCGGCCAGAATTTTGGCCAGGTCGTGCTGCTCGAGAATTTGGAACATCGCATTGGTTGTCCACTGGCCGTTGGTGGAGGCGAAGCCGTAGCTGATGCCGGTGGACAACAGCAGCGGAATAAGCTGGCCGCCGACCGGAAAGACCCCGTTGGGGGGCAGCGCTACAATCGTGCCGGCGCCGCCGCTGGCGGTGAGATTGGTCTGAACATTGTAGGGAGTCGCTACGGCGCCCTGCAGACCCACCACCGAAATCCCCGCGTTGGACAGCGCTGCCGCTATATCCAGCCCTTGCTCTTCTAGGCGGTTGCGATCCAATTCCGCCACCACCACGCGCAGTTGAACCTGCTGCGGACCGCCCTGCTCGACCCGCACCGGACGCTCGAAGTATTCGCCGTCGTCCTGCCATACCGAAAGCGTCGTGGCGCCTGGCTTGTGCGCCACCACCATCACCTGGCTGGGACCGACCACGGTGACGTCGGCGACCTCGGTATCCGCGACCGCCACACGGGTGAGCGCGGTCGGGAAGTCGAAGATTCGCGAGGCGCCGGCAGTCAGCTTGAGTGTCGTGGCGGGCAGATAATGTTTAGGGGCAGGGCCGCCCGGTGGCAGTTCCAGGGCGTTGGCTGCCGGGTTTTGTGTGTATCGAATTACCGCCGGCCGGGCGCTATGTGGCATCGGCGCGGCCGCGTCGCCGCTGAGCGGGCTGGCGGCGGGGGCGCTCGCCGGCGCGGCTGGCGCCGCAGCGGCGGCTGCGGGATAACTCGCTTTGTCCGGCGGCGCGCCACTACCGGCAGGCGGTGGCGCGACCGGTGCGGCCGCTGGCGCGGCAACCGCGCTGCTCTGCGCCTTGGCCGGGTGGTGGTTGGCGAAGATATCTCCCGCCGGATGGGGCGCGGTGCCCGCTTCCAGCGGCTTGCCGGGCTGCGACACGGCTGAGACCGAGATGTCGTAGGTTATCGATTCACCATTGTCGAGCCGGGCGCGGACACGTCCGCGTCCCGCCTGTGTTGCCAACACAGAGCATTTGCCCGGCCCGCTGCATTCCAGGACAAAGGCGTTGGGATTGTCGATGAACTTGACCTCCGGCGTGCTGTCGGCCGACAGGTCGGCGAGCATGAAAGTCTCGCCCGCCTTAAGCCCCACCGCCATCGCCTCCTGCGCGCGGCTCGCCGATGCGAGCGCCAACAGCCCAGCGATAAGGACCGCCAGCGCTGACACCGCCGGTCGTGCTGCGGACACCAGACCTTGGGCCAGCGACTGATGCCGGCTCCGGCCGACAACGGCAGATTGCCCGCCTGGGTTCCCGCTTCGACCCGGACGTCCCCCATCCTTAGCCATTTGCTGCTTTCCCCCTTACCTTCGGCGCGATCCGTTTCCGCTTACTGTGCCGGCGCCCCCGTCTCAGGCGCGCTGGCCGCGGCCGCCCGCGCCGCGCCCGGCGCGCTGACGGAGCTAAGCTGGCCGGTGGTTGAAAAATGAACCGTCTGATGCTCGATACCGTTGCGGATTACTTCGACTGCCCGGGCGCGTGCGCGGCGCGCCGGCGGATGATGATCGAGCGGCGGCGGCGGTGCGGATGGCGCCGCCGGCTCTTCGATCGGCCGCGCGCCGAGCAGCGCCAGCACACTGACGCCGCCGGTGGCAGGTTGCTCCTGGTCGGCAAAATTGCGCATCGCCAGCGCCAAAGTCCCCAGCCGGCTGGCGGCCGCCAGCCGCTCGGCTTGCTCCGGCGTTACCAGCAAGGTCACCACCTTGGCCTGATGCGGTTGATCCGGCCCGCCTTCCAGGGTCTGCGCGATTGCCAGCACGGTGATGTTTTGCAGCACGATTTTGCTGAATTCCGTCCCCGGGGATCCCGAAGGACCGTTTAGAGGCACCGATACCAGCACGTCCACGCGCGAATGGGGCAGGATAAAACCCGCCATATCGCTGACGTCGTCCACCGCGATTGACATCGCGCGCATCCCGGGCGGGATCAGCAGCGGCAGCACACCACCGGTCTTCTCCGGCTCCAACAGCGCCGCCGTCACGATCGGCTGATTGACGCCGAGCGAGGTCTTCACCACCTTGCCCGCCACCGATTGAAAGTCGGTGTACGCCCCTGGCGGGACCTGGTCGCGCGGCCAGGTGCTCAGTCGCAGCGCGGCGTTGTCGACCGTCTCGCCCGGCGTCAGCGCCCGCGCCGCGACCACGATGCGCTCCGTGCTCTGGCGCAGCGCCGCGATCTTGGCCTCCTTGTTTTTAAGCGCGGAGTGGACCAGCAGCGCGGCCATCAGGGCCAGCGCCGCCGTGAACAGGAAGAAAGTCACCCGCCGGCTCATCGCCTGCCAACTCCACTCGATTTGCCCAAGCCCATCGAAACCAACCCCCAATCGCATTGTGGCGCGTTATTTTTCGAACCCTGCCGAATGCCCCAAGTGAACTGCAAAGTGGATGTGAACATCGAACTAAGCCGCGGCTGCGTAATTGGCGCCGCAGCCTGATATCTAGCGGAGAGCGCGGCGGGCAGATAGTCATTGATCCACAACGAGTCGATCCAGCCGTGTATATTATTTACTTTCCGGTCTCAAACACGCGTCGCCAATTACTCCTCCAATATGCGCGACCGGCGACCGCCTAAATTCCGGGCCATTCTCCGGTCGCGCCCTGCGCCAAAACTCCAGCTGCCGACCCGGGCGGCCACGGGCGCGCAATCAGGAAATTACGCAAGGGGGAGCCGCTGGCCGACTCTCCCGTGCCTCAAGCGCCCGCGATCCCGGCTCTACAAGCAGGCTATAACCTTGTTCACCAGCGCCACGATGGTTGTTCCCAACGTGGTATAGGCTACAATAGCCACGATTGCGATGGCGGCCAGAATCAGCGCGTACTCGGTCATGGTCTGACCTTCCTCTTCGCGATGATAGCCTAGAGCGTTAGTTATTTTGCGGATCATATTTGTCTCTCCTCCTACATGCATGCGATAACTTCGTTGACCAGGGCCGTTATGCTGCCTCCCAACGTTGTGTAGGCAACAATCGCCACGATCGCGATCGCGGCCAGGATCAATGCGTACTCCGTCATGGTTTGGCCGCGGTCTTTGGCCCTGACCGGCGGCCCTTTGACCTTAGTAACTGAGTATTTGACCACGACGACCTCCTCGATTTCATTGGGTCTCGTCAGCCTCAATCACCAGCAATCGCTATGCCATCAGCGGTTGGAGTCAAATTACTCAATATTTACGGGCCGCCCGATACTTCAGCTCCTGCATCAGCCCCAACTCAAGGCAATGAAGACGCGGCGGCTGAAGAGATTTATGAGTCGCGTCGATACACACTTCGAGTAGTGGCCATCAACATTTAGCCTTCATCAGCTTCAAGGTGCTTCATTTGTTGCAGGACTGGTGCGAAAGGGAACGTTCGGAAAGTACTTCCAGGCGAGCCTCCAAGGCTGCGCTTACTCGGATATGACAGGACGGTGGCACCGGAGCGATGGCCAACCCTCCTTGACACTGAGCGTCGTTATGTTGCCATTTGATAGTTTGTTAGATAATGACGAATCTGGGGCCTCTGCAGTTTTGCTGATTCATTGCGGCCGCTACCATCCTATCGGATGCTCTGTCCCATGCGACGATAATGGAAGCGAGGACTCGGATTATTCTGAAACGAATCCGATCTGTGGTTTGCTAATTGGAAAATAGTGCAGCCCTCCGACGCGAGAGATAGTCGGCGGGAATCAATTGCATCGACAATCTTCAGGGGGTGACGCTGGTGTCAGTCAGAGTGCTCATAGTTGATGACTCGCCGTTCGCCAGAAAGGTAATACGCGGCCATCTTGAGGCGTTCGGATGCATAGTCGTGGCCGAGGCCGAAAGCGGCATGCAGGCGGTTCAGATGTTCCGCGAGCTCAAGCCGGACCTGGTGACGTTGGATGTGATGATGCCCGTGATCGACGGAATCGACAGCCTGGTGGCGTTCCGCACGATGCGCCGGGAAAACCCGCAAGCCGCCATCCTGGTGGTTAGTGCCGTTCCATTTGAAAAGACCCGCGACACCTTCACCGAGGAAGGTGCCCTGGGTTATGTGATAAAACCGTTTACCAAATTCTCATTCGACCAGGTCCGCTTGCGTCTGGGGCGCGTCTTTCCCGAGCTTGACCTGCGGTGACGCGGGTGTGCGGGTGTTGCCGGCCGCGCCCGCTCGCGGTGATCGCGCTGCTGGCCGCTGCTGCCGCGGTCTACGCCTACCATGTCGGCCGCGCGCCGCTGGCTGCCAGTGAGGCGTACAGCGCCCTGGCGGCAGCGCAGGCGTCGGTGGAATCGGTGGCGCGCAGCGCGTTGAGTCTGGACCCCGGTAAACCGGTCTTGTATCACCTGCTGCTACACGGGTTTTGCCGGGTCGTGGGGCAGAGCGAAGCGGCCTTGCGATCGGTTTCGATCGCCTTCGGCGTGGCAGCGGTTTACTTCGTGTTTGCACTCGGGCAGGAGCTGTTCGGCTTTGAGGTTGGATTCTGCGCGGCGGTGCTGTGGGCGTTCAACCCGCTGGCTGGGGTGCTGGCGCGATGGGCGCGGATGTACAGCATGTTGATCGCCCTTGCTCTGGGGCATGTGCTGGCGATGGAAAAAGTGCGCCGCGGATCGGGTGTCGCGATGTTATTGGGAGCCGGCGTGGTGGGCAGCGCGATGCTTTACGTGCATTTCGGCGCGATACTGATTGTGGCCGCCGACCTGGTGGTGATCTTTCGTGAGTTGCGGCGCACCGGGACGAGCCGCTGCTGGCCCGCAGCGGCAATCGCCTGCATCCTCTTTTTGCCCTTCGTTCCGATCACGATCGCGCAAAGCCGCGCGCTGCTGTTCGGCCATTGGATGGACTGGCTCGGCGTTAGCAAAGGTTCCCCTTCGCAAATGCTGCTGTTCGGGTGTGGGGCAGCCGCTGCGGTGTTGTGGCTGGGTTTGGCCGCTCCGCAGGCGGAGCGGCGGCGCGAGGGGTTGCAGCAATGCCTGCTCTACGCACTGGTGCCGATGCTCGCGCTGGCTGCCGGTTCGGCGCTGGTGCGGCCGATGTTCGAAGTGCGCTACGTCAGCCCGTCCTTTGCGATGCTCGCAGTGGTCGCCGCCTACTGGCTCGATTGCGGCGGGGCATGGCTGCGCAATCTGGGTACGGTCGCAATCGGCGCGTTGTCGCTGATGCTGCTGCCGCTGTGCTATGGCGCCCCGCGCGACCCATGGCCGGCCATCGCGGCTAAGATTGGGGCGGTCGCCAATCCGTCCGAGCCGATCTTTTTCGAAGCAGGGTTCTTCTCACCCGACGGCCAGGTTAATCCGTTTCCGGACCAGGGGTTTCCGCAAGGATTCTTTCGTGTACCCTTCGATTACTATTTCCATGGCGCCAATCCGCGGGCGGTACTCCCGGCTGCGCAACCCGCCGCGGCGCGAAAGGTTATCGCGGCGCAGCTTGGCCACGGCGGCGCCTGGCTGGTAAGCGCGAGGAAGTGGCCCGATGCGTTGGCTGAACTACCTCGCGGTCCGGATTGCCGCCTTGACTACTCGAGCCGGTTTTCGAGGATTTCCGTCTTCCACGTCAAGCCGGTGCCAGACAGGTAATGCTCTCTCCGCGCTCCAGTCAGACGAGATGGTCCGCCGCCTCATCGAGGGCCAGTTTCACCCGATCGCATTCGACGCTTAGTTCCTCGATCATATGATCGGCCCCATCAAGCGCGCCGCCGCGTACGACGCCTTCAATCTCGATACACAGCCGCTGCATCTGCTGCGCACCGAAGGTGCCCGCGGTGCCCTTGAGCCGATGGGCCGCCTGGCCCACTGTTTTCAGGTCTCCATGGCGGCGCCCATCGAGCATCCGTTGGAGTTGCTCAACGGCCTCATCGGCGAACAAATCTCGCAGTTCGCGGAACAGCGAAGCATCTTCCTGCAAAGCGGCGATGGTGGCTGCGTCGACCACGCTGGTTTCAATTCCGTCCACGGTCAGTACCTCGCATGCAATTTGCCTTTGCCAGGAAGCGTCGCGCCACGTGCTCAGGGTCGCCGCCATGATCCTTCGCAAAGGTTGACGACACATTGAGCAAGTATCATTCCCCATCAACGAAGGTGATTATCCCCAACCATAGCCTAATTTCGCTCGTTTGTCTGCCCAGCCGGCCTACCGGTAAAGGGCGAAAACCTGATGTCTCGACCAGAGATCTGGCTGTAACGCCATGGCAGCCGGGCGAACCCCGGCTCCCAAAACCCAACGCAAGACGCGCTTCAATCCAAATAGCATGCCTGTGTGTTCGTCACAGCAGTTCCGTAGTCTGCCTATTGTCATGCGGCGAGGCGGAACTTATAAGATTCTGACAAATTATGGCACACACGGTTATTAACACATGCCCATCGCGCGACCCTTATCGCCTGGGCCGGTCGTGCATCAATCTGTTTTTCGGCGGTGGCCGCGTGCCGTGGGCTGTGGTTGCGGCGCTGACGACCGCGCTGTGGACTTTCACAGGGCCGATGACATCACGCGCATCAGGCGATTCGACTGTCCCGCAGGCGCCGGCAGCGTCCGGCGCGGCCCCGGCGCCGTCCCCGGGCGGCGGCGCGTCATCTCCGTCGACGACACTCCCGCCGCCTGCGGCTGATCATGGCGAGTTCGACGTCATCATAAATGCCGGCATGCTTCCCGACCTGCGATGGCCGAACTTCACCGACTACCGTAGCTACGTGAAAGCGTTTTACGAGACGGGTGGGTATGCGCTGGCCTGGACCGCTGGTGGTCGTCCAACTCCGCAGGCTCAGGGCATGATCCAGCAATTCAAGCAGGCGCAGTTAAAAGGGCTTAATCCCGAGGACTACGACGCGTCGCGATGGGACGGACGGCTTGCGAAGCTTGCGCCCTCGGCACCCAATCCATCACAGACAGATCTGATCCATTTCGACCTCGCAATGACGGTTCTGGCGATGCGTTTTGCGTCCGACCTGCATATCGGGCGCATCAACCCGCAGCATTTCAAGTTCGCCCTCGGAGCAGGGCCGGAAAAGCTCGATTTGCCCAACTTCGTTCGTAATCGGCTGCTATCGACGCCGGATGTGGCGGCGACGATTACCAGTATTGAACGTCCCTATGGCGGTTATCGGCGGGCCGAGGCCGCCCTGGCGAATTACTTGAAGCTCGCCACACAGGGCGACGGGCAGCCGGTTCCGACGCCGCAAAAAAGTCTGCGGCCCGGCCAGACCTTTAGCGGAATGCCGCAGCTGGTCAGCCGGCTGCATCAACTGGGCGATCTGACTTCGATAGACGACCCCGCAACTCAGGGAGTGGTCTATCAGGGCGTCGTAGTGGACGCGGTCAAGCATTTCCAGACGCGTCACGGCATGGAGCCCGACGGCGTGCTGGGCAAGAGCACCATAGCGGAAATCAACCGGCCGCTAAGCGAGCGGGTAATCCAACTTCAACTGGCGCTGGAGCGCTACCGGTGGCTGCCCCTGGATTTCCCGCAGCCGCCGATTCTGGTGAACATCCCCGAGTTCAGGCTGCGCACCCTGCGCCGCGCGGAGGGCGGCTTCCTGACCATGAACGTCGTGGTCGGCAAAGCTTATCGGCACAAGACGCCGGTGTTCGCCGACGAAATGCGCTACGTCATTTTCCATCCGTACTGGAACGTCCCGCCGTCGATTGCCAACGCTGAACTCTTCCCCAAGGGTTCCACCTATCTGGCCAGCCACGGCTTTGAAGTTGTCGATGGCCAGATTCGCCAAAGACCGGGGCCCCGCAACGCGCTGGGACCAGTCAAGTTTGTGTTTCCCAATTCCTACAACGTGTACTTGCACGGCACTCCGGCGGTCACCTTGTTCTCCCGCGCCCGGCGCGATTTCAGCCACGGCTGTATCCGGGTGGAGGATCCGGCGGCGCTGGCGGCCTGGGTGCTGCGCGACAAGCCCGGTTGGACCCCGGATCGGATCCGTGCAGTGATCAAGGGCAGCGAGACCATACAGGTAAACCTCGACAAGCCGATCCCCGTGCTAATCCTGTACAGCACCGCGGTGGTGGAGCCCGACGGTGAGGTGCGCTTTTTCGACGACATCTACGGCTACGATTACGAATTGGAAAAGGCACTGGCGGCAGGCTATCCGTATTCGAGCTGACGCCGCGCGCCCCGCCATCTTGCGCGCTGTCCGGACCGCATCGCCTATTTTCACCGGCTTGGCTTAATCCGTAATAGATGTTATCTTTATTTTGCTCTTGTCGGGCAATGTATTTTTCTTTTTACAACGGCAATGCCCAAATGGCGACTTTTGACTTAAGCATCACATCGATCCGCATCGCGGGGCGATTTTATGCGACTTGGCAAGTTCGAAGCGGTAAACAGAGGCGCCAAGCTCCTGAGATCTTTCTGACCCAGCGTTAATTCCGATGTCGAACAATGCCACGGAAACGGCCGAAAGTCGGCCCCGCGTCGCGGCTCAGCGCGGCGGAGAGAACGGCTATTTGATCCGCTTCAGCGGCGACTGGACCGGCAAGCATCGGTTGCCGCCGGTTGAAGAACTGCTAACCGACATCGGCCGCACCCGCCCACACACGGTAGTGGTGGACGCGCGCGGCGTGGGCGCCTGGGACAGTTCCTTCGTTGGCTTCATTTTCGACTTGGAGGCGCGCTGTGCCGAACTGAAGGTGGCGTTGGAACGCGGCTCGCTGCCGGCCGGCGCCGGCCGGCTGATCGCGCTGGCCGACGCGGTGCCCGAAAAGGCCGACGCGCGAGTGGTTGCCGCACGCGACGGATTTTTCGCGGCGCTGGGTGAAAAAACCACCTCCATAACGGACGCCGGCGCGGCGCTGTTTGATTTCCTGGGCCTGCTCGCCATCGCCTTTGGGCGCTTCGTGACCGGCCGCGCGCGCACCCGGGTCGGCGATATCTTCGAGCAGATGCAGGTGTGCGGCGCCGACGCGCTGGCGATCGTGAGCCTGATCAGTTTTCTGGTGGGCGTGATCCTGGCCTTCATGGGCGCGGTGCAATTGGAGCGCTTCGGCGCGTCGATCTACGTGGCCGACCTGGTGGCGATCGGAATGCTGCGCGAGATGGGCGCGATGATGACCGCGATCATCATGGCGGGCCGCACCGGGGCCGCCTTCGCCGCGCAGTTGGGCTCGATGAAGGTGGCGCAGGAGATCGACGCGCTGACCACGATGGGAATCTCGCCCGTGGAGTTTCTATGCCTGCCGCGGGTGCTCGCCTTGTTCCTGATGATGCCGATTCTGTGCGTGTACTCGGACCTGCTCGGAATCGGCGGCGGCGCTTTCATCGGCGCGGTGATGCTCCACGTGTCGCCCTCGGCCTATTTCCACGAAACCATGAGTGCGTTCACGATGGCCGATTTCACCATAGGAGTGGTCAAGGCGGCGATTTACGGAGTGCTGGTCGGCTTCGCCGGATGCTTGCGCGGCTTTGAGTGCGGCGACAGTTCCTCGGCGGTCGGCTTTGCCGCAACTTCGGCGGTGGTCACCTCGATCGTGATGGTGGTCGTGGCCTGCGGGATTGCGGCCTTCGTTCTTAACCTCGTTGGAATCTGATCCGCCGTGGCTGAGCAAACTACCATGTCCAATGGCCGCCCGGTGCATATCCGGGTCAGGAACCTAACTATCGCCTTCGGCAGTTACGTGCTGATGCGCGACGTCAACTTCGACGTAGGCCACGGTGACATCTTCGTGATTATGGGCGGCAGCGGATGCGGCAAGAGCACGCTGCTGCGCACGATGGTGGGCCTCAAGGAGCCGGCCAGGGGCGAGATTATCTACGGCGATTTCAATTTTACCAACGCGACCGAGGAGCGGCGCGAGGCGTTTCTGCGCCGCTGCGGGATTTCTTACCAGGGCGGCGCCTTGTGGAGTTCGATGACGCTGGCGGAGAACGTCGCGCTGCCGCTGGCGGAATTCACCAGCTACTCCGCCGAGGAGATCCGCCGCCAGGTCGGACTGAAACTGGCGCTGGTCGGACTGCGCGGTTTCGAGGATTACTACCCCAGTCAAATCAGCGGTGGGATGCAGAAGCGGGCGGCGCTGGCGCGGGCGATGGCGCTGGACCCGGAGATCCTGTTCTTCGACGAACCGTCGGCGGGGCTCGATCCTATCAGCTCCTATCGGCTGGATCGTTTGATCCTGGAGCTGCGCGACAGTCTGCAGGCCACCGTGATGATCGTCACACACGAGCTGCCCAGCATCTTCAATATCGCCAGCAACGGAATAATGCTCGACGCCGAATCCCGCACCATGATCGCGCAGGGCGATCCGAAGGTGCTGGCGGCCACTTCAAAGGACCCCAAAGTGATCGAATTTCTCAGCCGGGGACAGGAGCGGGCGGACAAACATGCGTAGATTCAGCGCCACCGCGATTGGAGTTTTTGTTTTCGGCGGCCTGCTGATTTCGCTGGCCGCGATCGCTTACGTCGCCTCGGGCCGCCTCTTCTCTCACACCACCAGGTACGTCTGTTATTTCGCCGGCAGCGTCAACGGACTCAAGGTCGGCGCGGCGGTCAAATTCAAGGGCGTGGAGCTCGGGCGGGTGGTCGCGATAAGACTGTCGCTCGCACAGCCGGGCGAGAAGAGCGTGCCAGCGTGGAAGATCAATCCCAACAACATCGCGCTGCCGGTGATAATCGAGCTCGAAGAGCGCCAGCTCTTGCGCAAAGGCGGCTCGGTTGACTTCGGCAATCGCGACAATCTTCACGCCGCTATCAGGGAAGGGCTGAGAGCGCAGCTTTCGATGGAAAGCCTGCTGACCGGGCTGCTTTACGTTGATCTCGATTTCTATCCCGGAACTCCGTTCACACTCTACGAGCCACAGGACTCTTACATCGCGGAGATTCCAACCCGTCCCACCGATTTCGAGCGCTTCCAGAAAAAGCTGATGCAGACGGTCGGCGACCTGCAAAAGGTCAATATCGGGGCACTTGCCGACGCCGGGACGCGCGCGATGAACGCGGTGGCGACGTTGGCGGAGAACCCCGATTTGCCCAAATCGATTGCCGCACTCCACGTCACGCTGGACCAGGCGCAGACCACGCTGGTGCAGGCGCGCTCGACCATCGGCGATGCCCAACTGGCGATTGGCGACATGCGCAAGCTGTTGGTCCGCGTCGAGACCGACTTCGGTCCAATGGAGAGCAAAATAACCGACACCCTCAATAACGTGGACAAGACCCTGGCGACCGCCAACAACACGCTCGACGGCATAGGAACCGTGGTCAATCCAACTTCTCCGCCAATCGTCGAACTCAATCGCACCCTGGTTGAGGTGCGCGAGGCCGCGGCCAATCTGGCCGATCTGAGCCGGATGCTGAACCGCAATCCGAGCGTGCTGATTCGGGGCCGATATATTCCCGACGAGGACAAAAAGTGAACATCCATCGCTGCCTTGCGGTGATCGTCGCGCTGCTGGCCGCGTTGGCGGCGCCGGCTTGTCATATGCTGGATCCCCAGCCCGACCCGACGCAATTTTACGTGCTGACCCCGATGGGCGATCCGCCCCAATCCATGGTAGCCACCGCAAAGTCGGCCATCACGATTGGACTGGGCCCTGTCAACCTGCCCCGTTATCTCGAACAGCCCTGGATGGTGATGCGCGGAGAGAGCAATCGGCTCTATGTATCGGCCCATGATCAATGGGGCGAGCCACTGCGCAACAGCTTCAAGGATGTTCTGAAGCAGGACCTTTCATTCGAACTGAGCGATGACGAGATCGTGGATTATCCCTGGTACCGGACGACTTTGGTGGACTGCCAGATCATCGTTGACGTGATTAATTTCGAGGTCGACACGTCCACCAATACCGCGAATATCCGCGCGCAATGGGAGGTGGTGAACTCCCGCAACGGGCGCACGCAGGCGCGCGGACAATTTGTCGCCGCGCAAAGCGTGGGGCAGCCCTCGGGCCTGGATCGGTCCGCCGCACTCAGCAAGCTGGTCAGCGGCCTGGCGCAAACGCTCGCGTCGCAGGTGCGCCGGGGTCCGACGCTGGTGCGGGGAGGACCCGCGGCAGCGTCCCGCCAGGTAGCGTTCGGGCGGTAGTCTCCGCATCGTCTCTCCCTTTATTCCAGGGGACAGTGTTGGGGGGGTTCCCTGCTCGCCTCGCAGCTATTGCAGCGTTCAACCTTTAGCGCCGCACCGGGATGAGCGCGCGCAGCCGCGGCTCGCGCAAGAAAAGGCCAACCCATACGAGCACGGCAATAACAACGGGAAGAAGGAAGAAGGCATCCTCCAGGCGCACTTGAGTTGCAATTGCGCCGCCCAGGTAGCCGGTCAGCAAGATCGCACCGAGAACCGTTGTTGACGGAATCACGTAAAGCACCACGCAGAGCAATTCGATGATCCCGAGCGGTAGCACGAGACCTGCCGGGTAGCCGACCCGTGCGTTCGCCTCCATGGCGACTGCCGTTTTGGCGACTTTCACGATGCCGTCGAACAGCAGGAACAGCACGAGCAGGGTGATGATGATACGCCCGGCCCACATGCTCGTCTTCGAGCTTGAAGCAATCCCAGCGCCGGTTGGATCCGATTGCATGACGTTTGCCCCTAATGCGACGGGAGGTCCGGCAGCTCGACCAGCGGGCGAATTTCGATTGTGCCCCGGCGCGCCCCGGGAATCTGTCCGGCGATCCCGATGGCCTCGTCCAGATTGGTGGCGTCGATCAGGTAATAGCCCCCAAGTTGCTCGCGGGTCTCGGCAAACGGACCATCGGTCACGACCGTCTTGCCATTGCGCACGCGAACGCTGGTCGCGGTCGAAGTCGGCTGCAGCGGAGCCGCGGCTATGTATCGGCCGGCGGCGCTGAGATCCTGCAGGAGCTGGCCGGATTCTTTGTAGCAGTGCTCGCGCTGGGCCTGGTCCAGCGCCTGCTCGTTCTCATAAATCAGCAGCATGTATTTCATTCTGCATCTCCTCAATTAAGTCGAATGGCGCGCGCCCGGATCGACATCCCCGCCAGATGGTTTTTCGGTCCGAATCCCGGTCGATTTGCCGCAACGCCGGTCGACTAGGATGTGTCCAGCGAGCCGTTTCTTTCAACCAAACCAGGAGATGGTCTGATGTCAACTCAAAGCTTAGCCGATACCTTCTTTCACCGCGCCCCAGCGCACGATCCGGAAGTTTTCCTGGGACTCCATGCAAAGATGAATCATGAACGATCCACGTCCTCGCGGGAGTTCAACGAATTCGCGCGATGGTTAAGCACCAGCGCACGCCTGGCTGAAACCCCGTTCAATGCCGGGACAGCCTGGATGGCGGCGACTTTCGTCATCCTCGGATTTCTTACCGCGATGCTGATAGTGTCGATCGCGATCACGGTTTGATCGCTGTGGATGTGGTCGCAACCTGCCTGCGTCAGCGGGAGGGGATACATGATTTTCGGACAGCTTGCGCTGGTCGTTGCAGCTCTGTTCTCTGGCGCGGCGGCCTATGTCAACCTCGCCGAACAACCCGCTCGACTTATGCTTGACGACCGGGCATTGCTGGTCGAATGGCAGCCAGCCTACAAACATGGTTTCGCGATGCAAGCCCCTCTTGCCGTCATCGGCTTTCTGCTGGGACTCCTGGCCTGGCGTTATACCGATGACTGGCGATGGGTCATGGGCGCGATTATCCTGGTCGCCAACTGGCCTTTCACCCTGCTTGCGATCAAGCCGACCAACAACAAACTCATGGCCACCGATCCATCCCAAGCCGGGCCGCAAAGCCGCGCGCTGATTCAGACCTGGGGGCGCCTGCACGCGGTTCGTACCTCGCTAGGCATCGGCGCGACCTTTACTTTCCTGTGGGCTTCGTTGAGTTAGGCTGCAACTTCAGGCACGCTGCGGCCTGGCGGATGTTGCTGCCTCTTGCGGAATCAGGACAAACATCGGATTGGCGTTTTCGTAGTCAGTCGCTCGGGCGCGAATTAACGGATTGGTAACAAAAGCGGGCTGACTACCGAAAGAATACATGATTTTCTGTCGACTCCGATCTTAAGATTGGCGGCACAGAAGTTGCCGTACCTAACATTGCACAGTTTCGCCACGCGCGAGGGAGGTTGACCTTTTGTCCCACGATGCCGGTAAATTGAAAACGGACAAGATTGGGTCCGGCTCGTACGAAGCCTTGATCGCCCAACTGTGCGACATCCGCGCTTCGCTGGTTAAGCTCGAGTCCGATTTCATCAAGCAGCTTTCGAGCGTGCATCCCGCATGGCGTAAAAGCGCCGCCAACCTGCTGCACTATCTCGCGCTCAGGCAACACGATATCCGGATGTTGCAGGAGGAGCTTGCGGTGCTCGGTCTTTCCTCGCTCGGCCGCACCGAGGCGCACGTCATGAGCACGATGGATGCTGTGCTCGCCGTCTTGCATCGCCTGGCTGCGCGCCCCCTGCAGGTCGCTGCGCACGGCGAGTATGCCGGATTCAATGAGGGCGCATCCTTGCTGGCCGCACATACGGAAGCGCTTCTGGGACCCGCGCCTGGGGGTCGCGGTGTCCGGATTATGGTCACCATGTCGGCGGACGCGGCTGACGACTACTCGCTGGTGCGCGAGCTGGTCGCGCATGGGATGAATTGCATGCGGATAAACTGCGCGCATGACGCGCCCGAGATATGGGCGCGAATGGTCGAGCATCTCGCCCGCGCCCGCCGTGAGCTGGCGCTCCCATGCCGGGTTCTGATGGATCTGGCGGGCCCGAAGCTGAGGACCGGACCGGTGAAACAAGGACCGCAGGTCATCGTTTGGCATCCCAAACGAGACGTCCTCGGGCGTGTCGTGGATCCGGCGCGAATCTGGCTTGCACCTGAAGATGCTGGCGCGGCACCGCGTGGCGCTGCCGCGTGGCTGCCGGTATCGGCAGAATGGCTTAAGAAGGTGCGTTCAGGAGATCGCATCCGCTTCAAAGACGCCCGCAACCGGCGCCCGGGTGCTCGAGGTCCTGGAAAGCTCGGGCGGCGGACGATTGGCTCAATGCGATCAAACCGCCTACGTTACACCGAACATCGTTCTTTCGCGGGTCGACACGCACGGACATATCGGCCACGAAACCAGGGTCGGACCTTTGCCGCCGCTGCAACAAGGTATCATGCTCAAGAAGGGCGACCGGCTCGTCGTGACGCGCGAACCGCTTCCCGGATGCTCCGCACGAATCGACGCGGCCGGCCGGACACTGAGTCCGGCGGCGATTTCGTGCACTCTTCCCGAGGTCTTCTCGCAGGTGCGCACCGGCGAGAGCGTGTGGTTCGATGACGGCAAAATCGGCTCCATCATCCGGCAGGCCCAATCGGACAGGATCGAGGTCGAGATCACTCATGCCGGCGCCAAGGGCAACCGCCTGAACACAGACAAGGGAATCAATCTGCCGGACACAAAGATTGAGCTTCCCGCGATCACGCCGAAAGATTTGGAGGACCTTCGCTTTGTCGTCGCACATGCCGACCTGGTCGGAATGTCGTTCGTGCGCCACGAGCGCGACATTTATGAACTCCAATCACGACTGCGCGAACTCAAGGGCGATCGCCTGGGAATCGTGTTGAAAATCGAAACCCGGCAGGGCTTCGAGCGCCTGCCCAATCTGATGCTGGCGGCGATGCGGCAGAATATCGCGGGCGTGATGATCGCGCGCGGCGATCTGGCGGTGGAATGCGGCTACGAGCGGATGGCCGAGGTGCAGGAGGAGATGTTGTGGCTGTGCGAGGCCGCCCATATGCCGGTGATCTGGGCCACCCAGGTGCTGGAATCGTTGGCCAAGAAAGGTCAGCCCTCGCGCGCGGAAATCACCGACGCCGCGATGAGCGAGCGGGCCGAATGCGTGATGCTGAACAAGGGGCCGCACATCGTCGAAGCGGTCACCGTGCTCGACGACATACTGCATCGCATGCAGAGCCATCAGGCCAAGAAAAGCGCGCGCCTGCGCCGCCTGCACGTAAGCATGGTGCGGGAGTCAACAGAGCCAGACTGAATCCGGAGCTCTACGAACTTCACTTTCCACGTTTTGAACCGCCGCTGATTCCCACCTGCGCCGTACACGGCGCAAAGATCGGCCTCTTGCCGTCGAGCACATCGGCTGTGCAGCCCGGCCGCTGGCCAGCCTCCAAGCTTGTTAATGAATCCGCCCGCGGGATATAGCACCGGCTGGGCGCGGGAACCGCACGGAAAGAGCGGCGAGGTTTTAGATGCATTCCCGTCAGCCAGGAGGCTTATGACAAAGCGCGACGGCGAGGCCTTGATGGTAATCGTCAGCTTGTTTTTCATCCTCTTCGTTATGATTGGGGGCAGCGTGAACTCGGTCGGGGTTTTTTTGGTGCCCTTCATGAAGGAATTCGGCTGGACGCGCACTCAGGTCTCGCTGGTTCCCACCTTGCTCGGCATGTCATTGGGTTTCGTCTCGCCGCTGGCCGGCTGGCTGCTGGATAGAATCGAAGCAAAGCTTGTCATGACGGTTGGTGCCCTTATTGCGGCTGGCGGATTTGTTGCCGCAAGCCGCGCCGAATCTTTGCCCGCATTGATCGGTGGCTTCGTTGGGATCGGCGTAGGCGTAGGCGCATCGGCCCTGGTGCCGTGCGGATTTGTCGCGGCAAAGTGGTTCGTCGCGCGCCGCGGTGTTGCGCTCGGCGTAGTGATTGCCGGAGGCGCGGTAGGCGGGATGGCCATGCCTATCGCATTGGATCGAGTGATCGCACATTGGGGATGGCGCCGTGCGCTGTTAACGGTAGCCGTCATCGTCGTCGGCTTCGTGATCCCGCTGATCCTGGTTACGATTCGAACGCCTCCCCGCTCCGAATCCGAGACCGCCAGCACGCAGCCTCAAGAGGCGGGTGTGGAACTCAAGACGGCGCTTACGAGCGGCTCCTTTTGGAGCCTGGCGGCCACGCAACTATTGGGCGGCGCCGCGTTGGGCGGAGCTTTCTATCATTTGGTGCCCTACCTGGTGAACGCCGGCTTTTCGAGCGCAAACGCCGCGCTCGTTACTGGAATCCAGGCCGGTTTCATAGCTCCCGGCGTGCTGATTATGGGAGCGCTGGCCGATCGTATCGCCGCACGATGGGTGTTGGCGCTGTCCCAACTCGTGCTTGGAGGGGCGACTTTACTGCTGCTTGATGTCAGCTCTGGCCCGGCGCTGCTGGTGGCCTTCGTAGTTGCGTTCGGCCTGTCTGCCGGCGCCACGACTTCGGTGACCCCGGCGTTGGTCGCGCAGGCATTTGGTTTGAGGCGCTTCGGCACAATATCCGGACTGCTCGGGATGGCTCAGACCGCGGCCGCGGGCCTGGGTCCCCTGATGGTCGGACGGCTGTTCGATCTTACGGGCAGGTACACAACCGCATTCCTGGCCTGCGCCGGTTTACTGTTGATAGCATCGGTCGCCGCCGTGGGCGTGCGCCCCGTGCAGGAAGTTGCGTGCGCGCCGGAGGCGGCGGCTCAGCTCTGAATGGCTCGGCACTCCGATTCAGACTCGTTTGGGCGCCCCTTTGCTTGCAGCTTATAGCGCTACTTGGGTACAAGCTGTCCGATAGCACAAAGGAGGCAAGCCATGGCCGCTGATCTGGAGGCGCGTTTGAAGGAAGTCGAAGCCCGTCTGCAGGAGCTTGAAGATCAGGAAAAGATTCGCGAATGCCTGTCGCGTTATTCCTTTAACGCGGATTTGGGGCGTTCGGAGGAATACGTCAACAACTACACCCAGGATGGAACAATCGATCTCAGTCCCGAGATGAAGTGGGCGGGTAAGGAGCAGCTTACCGACTTTATTGCCAGCCCGAAGGGCGGGCACAAGGCGATCGAGGGCCGTTGCCAACATACCTCGATGAACTATTTCATCCGGGTCAATGGCAACAAGGCGTGGGCCGAGGGCTATTCAGTGGTGTTCCTGAAAAAAGGAGATGCTTACGAAGCCTTCACTTGCGGATTCAACCATTGGGATTTCGAAAAGCGCGGCGAGCGGTGGTACCTGAAATATCGCCACCGCCGCCCGGTCGGCGGCGAGGAGTGGGGCGGCAAAGTGATCCGGGAGTACTTGAAGTGAGCGGTTGCGTGGGACAGAAAGCCTGTCCCACGTAATTGTAGAAACTCCAAGCTGGAGGCGGTGTCCCCCTCGGCCGGACTCACCGCGCGTCCGGCTGCGGGCCGCGGATTACCTTGCCCGGCAGCGCGCCGGTTGGCTGGCCATCCTGCATGATCACTTCACCGCTTACGAGCGTGTACTTGTAGCCGTCCACGCGCTGGATGAAACGGCGGCCGTTGGCCGGCAGGTCGAAGACCATTTCCGGCATGTAGAGCCGCAGGTTATCCAGATCGATCAGGTTGAGATCCGCCTTCATCCCCGCGGCCAGCACACCCCGATCTTTAAGGCCGTAGAGCTGCGCCGTGTCATGTGTCTGGCGTTTGACCGCCATTTCCAGCGGCAGCCCGGGGCCGCGCTTGCGGTCCCTGACCCAGTAACTGAGCAGGTAGGTCGGCAACCCGGCGTCGCAGATAAGTCCGCAATGAGCGCCCGCGTCGCTCAGACTCAAAACGCATTCGGGATCGGTGATCGTGCGCCGCAATCCCTCGAAGCTGAAGCCGTGGTAGAAGAACGGCATGTAGATCACTTCGCGTCCGTCTTTTTGCAGCAGCGTGTCGTAAGTGACTTCTTCCGCCGACCTGCCCTCGCGCCGCGCTCGCTCGGCGATGCTCATCGCGCGGGTCGGCTCGTAGTCGGGCGGATCTCCCAGTGGAAAGAAGTTCTCAAAATTGGTTACCAGACCAAGCGTGATCCTTTCCCTGACCGCCGGACCCTCGCGCAAAAGCTGCGCGCGGATTTCCGGGTCGCGCATCTTTGCGACGCGCTCCGCCAGCGGCAGATGAGCCAGGGTCTTGTACGTACGATGAGTGATGAACGGATGCAGGGAGCTTTGCAGGCTCAGCAACTGTCCGGGAAAGCGCACGCCCACCTGAGTTGCGACCTGCGCGCCGGGAATTTTGCGCAGCTTGACGGAATCCACGAAGCTCTCGATGCTCAGGTCGCCCAGCACGCCGAGTAGCGAGATTGGGCGCCCGGTTTCAGCCGACAGCTCGAACATCCAGTCCAGCGCCCGCGGATCGCCGAGGTCGGTCACCACTTCGAAGACCCCGTGGCCAACCTCGCCCAGCACCCGCCCCAATCCGAAGAGTTCTTCGACGGCGGCAAAGGTGCCGGGCACGAATTCCTTGGTCTTGGCGCGATGGATCTCCGTGCGCGACGTGCTGATACCGAGGGCGCCGGCTTTGAGCCCTTCGCGCGCGACCGCCGCCATCGCGGCGATATCATCCTCGCTAGCGGCTTGGTTGGCGGCGCCGCGCTCACCCATCACGTAAGCGCGCACGGCGCAATGAGGAATTTGAGTGCCGACGTCGATTGCGCGACGGGTTCGCGACAGCGCGTCGAGATATTCGCCGAACGATTCCCATTGCCAATCGATTCCCGCGGCCAGCGTTTCCTCCGGGATGTCCTCCACTCCGACCATCAGGTTAACCAGGTAGTCCTCGCGCCCGCGCCGCACCGGTGCAAACCCGACACCGCAGTTGCCAATCACCACGGTCGTCACGCCGTGCCAGCTCGACGGCGAGAGGTATGGGTCCCACGACACCTGTCCGTCGTAGTGAGTGTGGATGTCCACCCATCCGGGCGTTACCAGCAGGCCTGACGCGTCAATCTCGCGATGGCCGGCTCCGGCCTTGCCGCCGGCACCGCTGATGACGCCACCGTCGATCGCGATATCGCCGAATTGGGCGGGGGCGCCCGTGCCGTCCACGATTTTGCCGTTACGAATCACGATGTCATGCATGATCGGGCCTCCCGGAATCGTCAGCGCAGATAGTGCTCCGCGCAAAAGCTTGCGATGCTTGCGTACCATAAGGCGGCGGTTTTGGAAACGTTGTCCTTCCCGGACGGTTGGCCATCGGTTTTGATCTGCATGAAGTCAACGGCTTTTCGGCGCGACATCCGAGTGGTAGAACCAGTTGCATAAACGTTCACTCGCGTCGGGCTATATCAGCCCTCTAATTATCAGCTCCGGTCGCGCTGCTTCGGTTCAAGCGGGAGGGACCTATGGAGACGAAAAGCAGGCTGTTCGAAATGTGCAAGGGCGGCGAACACTCGACCTGCGAGGGTGTTTTTGAAGTTCCTGGCTCCCGGCCGCGCTCAGCCGACAACCCGCGCGGCGTGCTGCGCCACGAATGCTCCTGCGAATGCCACAAAACGGCCGCGGCCGCACAGAACAAGGGCGAAGGATAGGCCGCGATCAACCCGACTTTTATTCCGCTTTTTCGTAACCGCGCCATGCCCGCACCCTGGATGTAAACGGACGTCGGCCGGCCTCCGTCTTTAGTGTTGAAAGGCAGCAAAGGAGGCTGGCTATGAAATCCCTGAAGAAACTGGCACTGACTGGAGTGGCGCTGCTGATGCTGGCCATTCCGATGACGGCGCGAGCGCAGGAATGGCGCGCCCCTTACCGTTACCGGTACGGATGCCCAATCGTTCATCGCGACATCGCCTGGGACCGCCACAACTTGCGCGCTCAATGGCGCGATATCGGACGCGACCGCGCCGCACTGCGCTATGATCGCGCCAATGGTTACTGGGGCGCGGCGCGAGCCGAACGCGCCGACATCAGACACGACTATTTCAACGTCCGCAGGGACCGCTACGACCTTCGCCGCGACTACTACTAAGCACCAGGTCGCGGCTCAATGGGGCGGGCACTGCTGCCCGCCATCGTTCCCCAACAACCCTCCTTCCTCGTAAAGCGAAGCCCGGAGCATCCCGCTCCGGGCTTCGCTTTTATTCCTTCTTCGGATCCGAGCAACGTCAGGGCCCCGTGTGATCTCCCGGCTGCAACTGTTCGGCTTGCGTGCGCAGTTCGGTCAGCAGGTGCTGAACCTGGCTATCTTCCGGATCGAGTTCCGCCAGCCGACCAGCATAAATCAATCCCTGCCGCGGCTGGCCTGCTTTGCCGCACAGGCTGGCCAGTGCGGCCAGTGCGTCGCGATCGAATGGATGTTTGTCCACGTCCGCGCGCAGGACATCGATCGCCTCGTCGGGATGGCCGGCGTCATCCAGCGCCAGTCCGTAGGCATAGGCATCGCGTCCATTGGACGGATCCAGTTTTGCCGCGGCGGCCAGATGCTGGAGCGCTTCCTTCCGGTTTCCCTGGCGGACCAGCAACAGGCCTAATGCATGCTGGAGCGCCGCATCGCCGGGCGTTTTCATGACCGCCGCGCGCAGCACCCGTTCTCCGTCTGACTCGCGGCCGAGTTCGCGGTAGAGATCGGCCAGATTTACCGCCGCGGGCGCGAAGGAAGGTTCCAGTTCCAATGCGTCGCGCAACTCATTCTCGGCCTTGTCGAACTGTTTTTCGCGGGTGAACAGCAAAGCGAGATTCATGTGCGCTTCGGGGCGGTCGGCATTCAGTTCCTGCGCGGCGACATACTCGACGACGGCTGCGCGCAGCGCGGCGTCACCGTTGGGCAGAGCCTTTGCGGGCGCGCCGGCCAGCACCTCCGCCGCTTCAATCCGCACCGTGCGGACCGGGTCGTTGAGCAGCGGCGCCAGGATCGGCGCACTGAGATTCGGGTCGGCCTCGGACAGGGCGCGCGCGGCGGCGCGCCGCACCAATGAGTCGTTATCCGCGACACTCTGGCGAATCGGATCGAACCCGGAAGGATCCTCGAGGCTGCCTATCCTGGCCAGAGCACTGGCTCGGGCAATGGCGGGCTGACCATGATCTGCGATCACTTCGGCCAGTAACCTACCGGCGCCGGGGGCGCCGAGTGTTCCCGCGTTGAGCGCCACGGCGAAACGCTGGAAGCCTGCCGGAGTGTGACCGTACCACTTGCGCACGGCGTCAGCGGCCCATTGCGCCGGTCTATCGCTGTGGCAGCCGTTGCAGGCATTGGGGACGCCGAGGGACACCGACAGGTTGGGGCGCGGGATGCGAATGCTGTGGTCGCGGCGCGCGTCAATCATCATGTACCTGGTGGAGGGCATGTGACACTCCACGCAGTGCGCGCCGGGCGAACCGGTTTGATGAAAATGATGCGAGGGCGAGTCATACTTGCCCTGCGCATGACACTGGAAACAGACCTGGTTTCCTGCGGCGCGCAGCCTCAGGCTGTGCGGTTCGTGACAATCGCTGCAGGTCACACCGGCATGAAACATCCGGCTTTGAATGAATGAGCCGTATTCGTAATCCTCGGCTTTGATTTGACCGTCGGGGTAATACAAATCGGCGTCGAGCAGCGCCACGCGGTAGTCGTCGCCCGCCGGTTGGCCATGCACGAAGTCTTCATGGATCTGGCCGCGGCGCGAATGGCATCGGGCGCACATTTGGATTGCGCGAGATGACACCCGTGGCGCTCCGCGGCGCGCATTGCCCGTGGCCGGATCGATTCGCCAGGCTGCGTTCTGACGTTCGTCCAGCGCAATCAGCAAGCCGTTGCCGCCTCCGCCCGGCGTCCGGGAATCGTACTTGCGCGCCCATGCGACATGTTCGGAGCCGGGACCGTGACATGCCTCGCATGCCACGTTGATTTCAGCGTAGGTGGTGGCGTAAGTCCGGGTGCGAAAATCGTAGTTCTTGCGGAGGTTGGTCGAATGGCAGTCCGCGCACATGAAATTCCAGTTCTGATCCGCGCTCGTCCAGTGCAGCGGATTGCCGGGAGACACTTTCTGGCCCGCATACAGGTAAAACCATCGCTGACCGCCCTGCGCGCGCGGGCGGCTGTCCCAGGCGATTCCCAGCGCTTGCAAGCGCCCGCCGGGCATCCGGATTAGGTACTGTTGCAGCGGCGCGACACCGAAGGTGAAGCTGATTCGATAATCATGCAAGGCCCCGTCGGGGCCGTCGGTATGCACGAAGAATCCACCGTCGCGTCGAAAGAATCTGGACGCAACGCCGTTGAACGTCACTTGAGCGCTTTGGAAATTGCCCAACACGCTCGCATCCACAGCCGGCTGCATCGCGAGTTGATGATGCGAGCCGTTCCATAACTTCAACTCACGCTCGTGGCATCCGCCGCAGACCTGGGCGCCGACGAATTGTGCCGCGGTCGCTGTTCGCCCGCCGCCAGCGAGATTCTCTCTTACCTGCCGCAGGAGATTGATCCGGTAGAAGAGCAGCGCCAGGCCGGCGGCGGCCACGCAACCGATAGTCAGCCGTCTTCGCCACAGCCAACGGGGCGGCCGCGCGTGCCCGCTATTGCGCCTTGCAGATAAGGCGCCGGATTGCGGCGCGGCGCCGCCTGGCTGCAGCGGTTTACCTCCAGGCGCGCCGCTTTTATTTCTCTTGTTTCGCTTCGCCAAAACCGGCCTTTTCTCTGGTCGACGCCCAAACTAGGAAAGCACACACGCGCAGGCGCGGACCAGATGCCGGCGGCGACGAGGCCGGGCATTATTCTTTGTGCAGTTCGTCTAAGGGTCTTGATGCCGAAGCAAAAGCGCGGCCACGGAACTGGCCAGGTCAACGCCGGCCAGGCGTTCGAAGTATGTAAAGCCTGGAGAAGGGTTTACCTCCAAACAGTAAAGTTCGCCGCCGGGTTCGCGCCGCAGATCGATCCCGGCAAGCAGCAGGCCCATCCTATGTGCCATGCTCGCCAGCTGCTGCGCTATGCTGGGTTCGAGCTGAACCACTTCCGCCTCGACGTGTCCTCCGTCCGTGGCCGCGTAGCGGTAATCATCGCGGTCGGAGCGGATCGCCAGCGCGTGCACCTGGGCTCCGATAATGTGCACCCGGATGTCGTCGCCAGGGATGTAGCGCTGAAACAGGGTTGGACAGCCGGCGATCGCATCGAGTTCCCGCATTCGCAATGCGTCCAGACGCCGCACAACGCTGCGCACGCCGCTTATCGACTTGTAGATGACATCGCCATGGCGCGCTACGAAACTCCGGACGCAGTCCGGGTCGGTCGTGACGATCGATTCGGGCACGCGCAGGCCAAATCGTCCAATCCATCGCGCCTGCAGCGGCTTGGAGTTGTTGGGCGCCATCGCCTGGGGGCGGTTCAGCACCAGGGCGGAAGTGCAATCCGCCCACGCAAGCATCGTCTGCATGAGGTCGCGCTCCTGCGCTCCGCCTGGGTTGTCAAGCTGAGGGCGCAGGTATGCCGCAGTCACATCGTTCAGCAGCAGCTCGCGTCCGGGCAATGCCAGGCAGGCCTCGGCGCGGGGCGACCATGGCCGCGCAAGCCGGGCGTCCGGTCCAACGAGGACGTAATCGGCGCCCAGGCGGGCAAGCTGCGCCGCCGCCGCGCGCAATGGCGGGTCGGAGGGCAATCCCCACAAGACGATCACATCGCCACCCGTCCCGCGGCGACTGCTCGCGCGATTGCGTCCAGGCAAGAGGTAGTCAGCGGCGGCCGAAGCGACACGCGGATCAGACCCCCGTCGCGCCGGCACAGCACGGCATGCACCAGGTGAACGGGAGCCAGGGCCCCCACCTGACGCGCGGTATTTACGAAATTCTCTGCCGTACAACCGCTCCCGAGCGGCGCTCCGTCGAGCATGGATATTCCCGTTCCCTCGCCGCAGTCGGGGTGCTCGCCCACGCATGTCGCGATTCCGGCTGCGGTGGCGGCTCGGAGCCAGTGCTGCTGCGACCATGACGGTCCCAGCAGGCTGATTGCGCAGGGGCGGTTGATAACGGGGCACGGCAGCGAGTCCACTATCGCCGCAAGGAATGCGGTCATTTCGGCCGCGGCGTAGTTGCGATCGGCGGCGTTGACGTGTTCGAGGTCGCCGCTTTGAACACGGGCCAAACGCGTTATGACGCCGCTTACCTGGCTGGCGCGCAGGACACCACGAGAGGTCACCAGGCGCGTGCTGCCCGGATCGCCATCCTCCAGGCGCCATCCGGGCTGCGACAGATGCTGCGGCACGACGACCGCCATGTCATTGCGCTCGGCAAGCAGCTCAAGGGCCGGATCGGCCAACGAGGTGAAGGCGACCAGCACCGTCGGCCCGAGGTCAACGGCCACGCCGCTTGCGCGGATTCTTGGGCGGCACGGGTTTTGGCTTCGCCCGCATCGGTTGCCGGCCATTGCCGCCATCAACCATCTTCGCGGGCATTCCCTCCATCTTGACCTGGCTCGCCAGCACCTGTGCATCGATCGGGTGAATCGGCACCGCAGCGAGCTGGCCCGCGGAGACTTGCGGCAGTTGGGGCCGCTCGTTGGGTTTGATGAACGTACGCAGGCCCTCGGTGCCGCGCGCCAGATTATCGACCGCGACAGCCAGGCGCTGGATCAACCAGGCGGGGTCGCCGCGCTCGATCGGTCCCGGATCGATTACGTCGCTCTCCTTGATTATCTCCAACTCTTCCTTGACGATGATGTCGATCTCGGGCTTCAGCTCCTTGAACAGCTTGGTGTTCACCACTTCCATCCAATGCCCCACCGACGGAACGTCCAGCGTCGCTCCGGTGCCAGGGTCGACGACCTGCGCCAGCGCGAACACCAGGTACGCACCGGGCGGAACCAGGTTGTCGTTGTCTGGCACCGTCGCGGTCAGCGTGTTCGCGGCGCGGGTGAACGTGAGCCCGACGTAGCGCTGGTCGGTGTTGAAGGCGTGCGTCGAGGATCCCGCGCGCAGCAGCGCGACCCTGCTAATAGACGCGGCCTGGGGGCTGGTCAGAGCAAACGTGCGCCCGACGCCGACCGAGCCGCTGCCCAGCGAAATGATGGGACGATCGGGCCGTGAGAAGTACCAGGGCTCGAAGATCTCGATCCGGAGCTCACGGTTGTCGACACCTGGATCCTGCGGATTGGTGGGTTCCGGAGGGTTGGGGTAGTTGGCCGAGTCATGAAAGCTCCAGTCGCATCGTTTGTTGGAGCCCGCAAACCACACTCGCCCGTCGGGCATCAGCAGAGCGGTCGAATGATAAGCGCGGGTCACGCTGGTCTGGACCGGCAGGGTCACCCATGAATTGGTCGCAGGCCGGTAAATCTCCAAGGGATACACGGGATGGCCTTCGTCGCCATAATGCTCCTCGCCGCCGGAACTCAGCACCTCTCCGGTCGGCAGCATGGTCAGCGTGCCGTTGAGCCGCAGGGGAGTGGAATTGCTTATCGTTCCGGTCACCGGCACGTTGCGCATCCCGGTAGCGGTCCACGAGGGGGAGGCGACCGACAGGTCGATAATCTGGGGTTGCGCGATATTGGCTGCAATTATTCGCGGCGCGTAATCCTCCTCGGGCAGCAGAGGCAGCAGCGCCGAGCTGTAGGCGGAGAAGCCCATCGCGTCAAACGGAGAAGCACATACGTTGGTGGGAGCGGGATCGCCGATCCTCCAGGTGGCGCATTGCCCGTTCATCGGTGTCACAAAGAACACCCGCCCATCCGGCAGCAGGTGCAGGCGCGGATAAAGCGTGTCCGTGTTGTATGGCAGCACGCCCTCCACCGTCCAGTACGATCCCGCCGAGTTGAAAACCTCCAGGTTGCGGTTATTGTCGGTGCCGGCGGCGTTAAGCCCGCTGACCGCCAGAACGTGGCCGGACCCCAGCGTCAGCAGGGTCGGGTACCAGCGGCCGTCGCTCATCGAGTCTACCCGCGCAAAGGCGGCGCCCGCGGGCTCAAACTGCCACGCGTCGGGCGCGCCTTCAAACCCGTCGAAGCGCAGCGTGCCGCCCGCAATCAGCAAATTGCCGCCGGGCAGAAAGGCGTGGCCGCAGCAGAAGAGGTCCGAGATCCCGGGCGCCGGCGTGCACGCAGACACGGCAAACGTCGCACAGTCGAACAAGCGGGCGTGGTCGAACAAGCCGTGGGCAAACTGTCCCGGGTCATGCTGGTCGCCGCTGAAATAAACGATCTTGCTGTTGGACAGCAGCGCGGCGTGAATGGCGAGAATCTGGGCGTAGGAATTCTGCGTGGCGGCCGACGCCCCGTCGGGAACGATAAAACAACGCATTGTTAACGCCTCCAACGGAGAGAGCTTGGAACGTTCAGAATGTAGAGAATAATAAACGCTGCGACAAGAAGGCCATTCAGTATCGTTATTTCAGCCAGGCACATTTCGCTATGGACTTTTTTGCCCGAACCGCGTCTATTGCAAAAATGTGAAGTTGTCGCGCCCGGTCTCCACGCCTGCGCTGTGTGGTACCAAGGTGCCATTTTCAGGATCGTCTCTTTGAGATAGTTATGAGCGTGAAGTTCCCGATGGACTGCAGGTCCCGGAGCCCTTGCTTCCCTGTCCGGTGCAGGGCTTTTCCAATGCGGCCATCCAGAAAGTGTTGGCGCGGGCTCGCGTGGCTGCCTGAAAACTGAGGGGTAGAAAATGAGCGTCAGTCAATTGCAAACAAAACAGGGCAAGGTGTCCCTGGACCGCAGCGATTCAACCCTGATGCTGCGGTTGTCGGGTCCGTGGCACTTGAGCCGCGACCTACCCGCCGCTTCAGTGGTCATTCCCGAACTCGGAAAGCAGCCTGTGCCCAAACGTCTAAGCTTCGACACTTCGGCGCTGAGCGGATGGGACAGCGGTTTAGTGTCGTTTCTTCTTGAAGTGGAGTCGGTCTGCCGTGAGCGCGGTATCAAGGACGACCGCGAGGGTTTGCCCGCCGGCCTCAGGCGTCTGATCGAACTTGCCGAAGCGGTGCCGGAAAAGGAAGGCACGCGCTCCGCCGCCAAGCGCACCCCTCTTCTCGAACGAATCGGCGACTGGATCCTCGCCTACAGCGTCGGGATGGCGGATTTTGTCGGCTTCTTCGGCGACCTCTGCCTGGCGTTCGGCAAATTCGTCCGCGGCAAGGCGCGCTACCGCAGCGTTGATTTCATGGAAGTCGTACAGCAATGTGGTCCGGAGGCGGTCGGAATTGTGAGCCTCATCGCGTTCCTGGTCGGTGTGATCCTGGCCTTCATGGGCGCCGTGCAACTGTCGCAGTTCGGCGCGTCGATCTATGTTGCCGACCTGGTGGGAATCGGGATGGTGCGGGACATGGGCGCGATGATGACCGCGATCATCATGTCGGGGCGCACCGGCGCGGCCTTTGCCGCCAAACTCGGCACCATGAAGGTGACTCAGGAAATCGACGCTTTCACGACCATGGGAATCTCGCCGCTGGAATTCCTGGTCCTGCCGCGGGTTCTGGCGCTGCTGGCGATGATGCCGCTGTTGTGCCTGTTCGCCGATCTGGTCGGCATTTTGGGCGGCGCATTTGTCGGGGTGACAATGCTGGACTTGTCGCTTTCTGTTTATATGCGCGAGACGGTTTCGACTTTTACCTTTGTCAACTTTATCGGCGGCCTGATAAAAGGAACCACCTACGGCGCGCTGATCGGTCTTGCCGGATGTTTGCGCGGCTTTCAGTGCGGCGATAGTTCGTCCGCGGTGGGCGACGCCGCGACCCAGGCGGTGGTGATGTCAATCGTGATGGTAGTCGCGGCTTGCGGCACCTTCGCGGTCGCTTTCAATATTCTAAAGATCTGAGGACCTGGCGATGCCGGATAGCACAACACCAGTGGGCGCTGCGGCCAAAGGCGGCGAGCCCCACATAATCGTGCGCGACTTGACCATGGCCTACGGCAGCTTCGTGCTGATGCGTAACCTGAACTTCACCGTCAAACGCGGCGACATCTTCATCATCATGGGCGGCAGCGGATGCGGCAAAAGCACTCTGCTGCGTCATCTGGTCGGTCTGAAGGAACCGGCAACCGGCGACATCTTCTATCAGAACTTCAATTTCACCGCCGCCCAGCCCGAGGAGCGCGAGCTGATGCTGCGCCGCTTCGGCATCCTCTACCAGAGCGGCGCGCTGTGGAGTTCGATGACGCTGGCCGAAAACGTCGGGCTGCCGCTGGGCGAGTTCACCGACCTCAATCCCGACCAGATAAGGAAGATCTCTTCGCTCAAACTCGCGCTGGTCGGGCTTAAGGGATTTGAGGATTTCTATCCCAGCGAGATCAGCGGCGGCATGCAAAAGCGCGCCGGGCTGGCGCGCGCGATGGCACTGGACCCCGAGGTCCTGTTTTTCGACGAACCTTCAGCCGGATTGGATCCGATCAGCTCCCGCCTGCTCGACGAACTGATCCTCGAGCTGAGGGACAGTCTTGGCGCTACCATCGTGGTGGTCACCCACGAGCTGGCCAGCATCTTTACCATCGCCAACAACAGCGTCTTCCTCGACGCGGAGTCGCGGACTCAAATTGCAACCGGCGATCCCCACGAGATGCTGGCCCATTCAACGGACCCGCGCGTGCGCAAGTTTCTAACGCGGGGAGCAGAAAAAGACGGAGCAGCAGAAAGTCATGGCTAAACGGGTAAGTTCCGCCGCAATCGGGGGCTTCGTTCTGGCGAGCCTCGGCTTGGCAATCGTCGCCGCGCTGATATTGGGTTCCGGTAAATTGCTACAACGGCCTCACGATTTCATCTGCATGTTCAACGGCAGCCTCAACGGCTTGAAAATCGGCGCCGCGGTCAAGATTAGGGGTGTTCAGGTCGGCACCGTAAAGCAGATCTCGCTGCGGTTGCATCCCGGTGACGGCGAACTTCGCCAGATAAGTCTGGCGCGTCGGCCGATGCCGGTCATTCTGGAGCTTGACGAGCGGGAATTCAAATCCAGGGGCGGCGCAGCCACCCAGTTCGGCCAGGATGAATTGGACAAGTTTATAAAAGCGGGCCTGCGCGCCCAATTGCAAATGGAAAGCCTGCTCACAGGTCTGCTCTACATCGATCTGGATTTTCACCCGCACTCGCCGGCCAACCTTTATGTCGAACCCGGCAGCGGTCCGTATCCCGAAATCCCCACAATCCCAACCCAATTGGAGCAAATCCAGCAGGATGCGGCAAAAGCCCTGGCCAAGATCGAGAAGGTGGACTTCGAGAAGCTGATTAACGCGATCACCGGCGCCGGAACGGCGGTGAAAGACTTGGCCGGCGACCCCGAGCTTCACCAGGCTATCGCCTCGATCAATGGGCTTGTTGGAGACCCGGACTTAAGGAGGGCGGTCAATCAACTTGACAACACCCTGGTCAGCGTCAACAAGGCCGTGATTGCGGTGAAAAACACCGTTGATAGGGCGGGCACCAGAATCGATCCGCTGATCGCCAGCTTTGAGAAGTCCTCTGGAGATTTGCAGACCGCACTCGGACAAGCGCGCTCCACCCTGGCTTCGGCTCAGCTGCTGCTGAGTCCGGGCTCGCCGATGGCCCACAGGCTGGATACAACGCTCGAAGAGCTGTCAGACGCATCACGCTCGATTCACGATTTGGCCGACTACCTGCAGCGCAATCCGAGCGCGCTGATTCGCGGCAAATACGTGTCCGACGGCAACCGGTGAAAGCTATGAGGAAACCTGCCTGGGTATTGACGCTGATTGCATGGTTGCTGGGCGCGGCCGGATGCACCATCATGGCGCCGCAGCCTGATCGCACGCAGTACTTTGTCCTGTCTCCGGTGGCCGCCTCCTCCAGCAGCGTAGCCCCCGCGTCGACGGCCTCAACCGCGCACCTTTCAATCGGGGTTGGACCGATCAAATTTCCGGACTATCTCAAGCGGCCGTGGGTGGTTACGCGCGCCGCCTCCAATCGCGTGATGGTCTCCGATTTCAAGCGATGGGCCGAACCGCTCGATAAGAACTTCGAAGGTACGCTGGGCCAGAACCTCGCCCAGATGCTGGGAACCCGGAAAATCATCTATTACCCTTGGTACGCCGACACTCATGTTGACTATCAGGTGGAGGTCTGGGTTTCGAACTTCGAGACGTCGGAGGGTGGCACTTCGTCGCTTTCGGCGGTATGGATAATTGCCAATCCGAAGGACGGAACCGAACTGGCTGGCGGTCAGGCCAGTGCGAGCGCTCCGGTTCAGCCCGGCGACGACGGCCCCTCGGCGGCGCTTAGCACGGACCTCGCCGAGATGAGCCGCCAGATCGCGGATCGGATTGGCGAACTCAACACGATGAAGCCGGCGGCGGCCCTCAATTCTGCACGCCGGCCGCACCGCGGATAAAAGCTGCTCTTTTCGTTAGAAAAATTTGCCAGTCGGTGTAATAGTTAGGAAACCGCAACGGGCCGTCGAGGGCAGACGTTCAAAGGTGAACCGACGGGGGAAATCGCGAAGCTCGGCGCATGCAACGGCCAGTCGGCGCTGCGGTGGCCGCGATTGCGTACGGACCCGCCCGATGGTTCGTGCGGTGCATGTTTCCGGGACTAAAACCCTCGCCGTAGCCGCAACTTTCTGCGCCCTGGCGATCGTCCAGCCGTGGTGCGCGATGGCCCAACAGATGGCGCCGCCTGTCAGCCCGCCGGCCGCCACGGATACACCCACCGATGCGGCCTCTATGCAAGGCGTCCACGACTACCTTGACACGAGCACCGGCCCCGTCGAGATTTCCCAACTCGGTATCATGGCGCGCGACGCGCATGCCACTTTGGAGGATGGCCAGAAGGTCACCGGCGTGGCAGTCGTCGATATTTCCGACAAGGGCGCCGCCGCAAAGGCTCTAGGGACACATCATGTATCGCACATGGTCGTCGGCGGCGCGCTGCTGGGAGCGGGGGTCGCGGCGGCAGTGTTGTTCCCGCCAGCTCTGATTGGTGTCCTGATCATTGCCAACAGCCACGTTGGGATGTCTTACGACCTGGTGATAGGCGTGGACGGCTTCAGGGTCAGGAACACGATGGAGTTGATGCAAACCGTAGCCGACGTGCGGCCCGGCGACACGCTCTACCTGGCAATCGTGCGCGGCGGGCACCGCGTGCAGATTCCCGTCCAGATGCCTGAACGGATTCAGTAATTCACCGTTGGAAGCGCGGCCACGAGCACGATCCGCCGATCCGCAATTCTCCTCAAACGCTTCCCGCATGATTGTACGGAAGTCTAATTGTTTGATACATCCCTTCAGCAGCGAAAACCGCCCCGGAGGAGAGCCGTGAGACGATATCTTTGTGTAACTGCCGCTTTCGCCATCTTGGTTGCAGTTGTCAGCGCCGCCGGAACCGCGCGTGCGCAAAACGATATCAGCGGCCTATGGACGGGAACGACGCGGGTCACACCACCGTGCTCTTTCTCCTCCGGCAGATGCAACGCGGTCAACAACATCACTTTCAGCATCCAGCAAAACGGCAACCGCTTCAAAGGCAAGTTCACCTGTGCGTATGGCAACTTGAACTGCCGCAACGGCGGTGCGGATAACACGGGCAAGATCGTTTCAGGAAGGATAAATGGCGCCGATCTCCGGATATCGGTCGTGGTTCCCGCCGACGTCTCGAATTGTTATTACAACGGCAGGGTACTCTCGCCGAATTCAATTCGCGGCGCCTACTCCTGCTACCAGGGAGGTGAGCTGCTGGAAGAGGGGATATTCGACGTAAAGCGGGGGGCGGCTGGCTAGGAAGTTGCGCCTCGCTTTCTCCGTGAGACACGCCGGAAAAATCGCCCTGTCCTGCCTGCTTGGGTGCCAGGCCTTGGTTTTCTGTATGCTCGCCGTCAGCGGATATTTGTCAACTGCCGCCGCGGGCGGCGGTGCGGCCCCGAGTCCCCCGGCAGCCGCCAACGCCGGACCTGCGGCAAACCCCAGCGCAGTTGCGTCACCGCATGCCTCGCCGACACCGGCCCCGCATCATCGTCACCGCCGGCGGCACAGATACCATAAGCTGCCCAACATTCCACCGGTCCCGCCGCCCTCGATGCCTTAACGTTCGTCTATTTTCCTTCGTTGATGGCCTTAATCGCCGCGGCCAGGCCCGGATACCATTTCTCGTGCTTGGGCAAATCGTCGTTGAGATCAAGCCACGGCGCTTTTGACTTGATCCATCCATGGCGCAGATCTTCGGTGGGCGAACCAGGCCACGCACAGTCGTCGATGGTGGCGGTCGAAACCGAGATCACGTTGGGAAACGCCCCCATTTCACCCGCCACGTGCGTGCCGCAGTTCTTGCAAAAGCGCCGCGATGCGCCGCTTGAGGTGCTGAACGCGCCCAAGCTCTCGGCGCCGCTGTCCCAGTGAAAGGCGCTGCGCGGGAACATCGAGTAAGTGACAAATGCGGCGCCGTGAATCCTGCGGCAGTTTGAACAGTGGCAATGATGAGTGTAGCCGGCCGGCGCTGTGATCGTGTACCGCACGTTGCCGCAAAAACATCCGCCGCTAACCTTGAATGACATTTTCTTCACCTCAAAAAATGCGCCGCGGCGCCGGTCATGGCCTAGTCAGATCGACGATCTTGCTCAGATCGGTATAAACGCGCAGCCGCTCGATCTTGTCGCCCGGAATCTCCCACACCATGCAGGCGTCGTTCTCATACGCTCGGCCATTGACGGCGCGGCCGCGATGGGTCGCCTCGGCGATCACGGTGATGCCAAGTTCGTAAAAATGATGGAACTCGGCCTGCTGTCCCTCGGGGAACAGGCTTTCGCGCGCGGCGGCCACGCGGATAGCGTTCTTGCCCCGCCAGGGATTTTTGAAATTGCCAGCAGGATACCAGGTCACGTCGTCCGTCACGCATTCGCACAGCGCGTCGAGATCGCGGCGCATCCAGGCCAGCCACATCCGCCGCGCCAGTTCGGTCCGTTCTCCGGGCTTCATCGCATCGGGTCCGCGGTTGGAACCGCTCATGTCAATTTGTAAACGCGGGCCGCGTTTTCACCCAGAACTCCGCGCCGCGCCGAATCGTCCATTCCGTCCACCAATCCTTTAAGATCCTCCATGTAGGTGGCCGGGTGATTGGAATGCGGATAGTCGCTGGCCCAGAAAAATTTGTCGGGACCAATCAGCCTCGTCAGCGGCGCCACGCAGCGCTCGAACGGATCGGCGGAAATGAAGCACTGGCGCTTGAAGTAGAAGGACGGCTTCTCGCTCAGCCGCACCGAACCGCCCGCTGTGGTGCCGCGATAAAGCGCATCCGTCCAGTCCAGCCAGGAGCCGATCCAGCCGGCACTGGATTCCAGAATCACCAGCCTGAGCCGGGGAAAACGGTCGAATACGCCGTAGGCGAAGATGCTGGCCAACGCCATCTGGACTGCCGAGACGCCGCTGGCGTTGAAGTACCAATCCGACCAGTTCACGTCGTCAAAGCGGTGATGCACGCTCAAGGCGGGATTGTCCAGCGAGGGGTGCAGCGCCAGCGGCACGTCGAGGTCCTGGGCCGCGGCAAAGACCGGGTCGTGATCGGGATGGCCATGGGACTTGCGGTTTATCGTGTAGCAGTAAACCCAGGCGCCTTTGCATCCGTCCTTGACCGCGCGCTCCAATTCCCGCGCGGCGGCCTGCGGATCGGCCAACACCAGGTGCGCCACCGGTATCAAGCGTCCGCCGGAGTCGCGGCAGAAATCTGCAATCCAACGGTTGTAAGCCTGCGCGTACGCCTTTGCCAGTTCCACGTCGAAGACGTGCGCCCCCCACACCAGTCCCAGCGTCGGGTAAAGAATTGCCTTGTCGATTTTTTCATGATCGAGCAGTTCGACGCGTTCCTTCGGGTCCATGGTGCCGAAACCTGCGCCATTGAGGTAGGTCGCATCCTCGCCAAGGCCCCGATCGAAGGCGGGCTGACTGCTCTGCTTGATGACGCTTTGGCGGCGGCGCTCGTTGAATTGGCGGATGCCCGAATCGCCCAGTTCATTGAGTCGCTTCATACCGCCCAGCGATGCGAGAAAAGCCGGCGGCACCAGGGTCGATGGCTTGCCGTCGATTTCCAGGTATTCGCGTCCTTCGTCGTTGGCTGCGATGCGCATCGCGCGGCCGCGGAATCCCGGCTCGATGTAACGCACCCACGTATCAGGGGGCTCCAGGATATGACCGTCGGCATCGATTACCAGTTCTGTGGCCATAACGACCTCCTGCGGCAGGTGTGCGTAATATAAGCCTCAGCGGCCGACCCCACAAACCACATCCACGATCCGCTTTCGCCTTGGGGCTGCGCGACGCTCGGGCTAATATCAAGCGCCTGAAAGACTCGGCGCGTGAATCGTCGAACCCGCCGCCAAACCCGGCCGAGAACCTAAGGAGGTCAAACATGTCGCTGGCAGGCAAGACCGTTGTGATTATCGGCGGAAGCTCCGGAATGGGCCTGGCTACCGCCAAAGCGGCGCAGTCCGAAGGCGCCAAGGTCGTCATCACCGGGCGCTCCGAGGAGCGGCTGCGCAGCGCGCGCGAAGAACTGGGCCGGTCGCCGCGCACGGTAGCGCTCGACGCCGCGGATGAGGCAGGCACGCGCGCACTCTTCGAGGAACTGGGCAGCGTCGATCATGCCTTCATAACCGCGGCCACCCTTACATTCGATCCCAAACTCGCCGCCGACAGCGCGGCTATGAGATCGGCGCTTGATACCCGCTTTTGGGGCGCCTACTACGTCGCGAAGTATGCTGCTCCCAAGATGCCGGCGGACGGAACGATTACCTTCACCACCGGGACCGCGGCGCGCAAGCCGATTCCCGGCGCAGCAGTGGTGTCGGCATCGTGCGGCGCGGTGGAGGCGCTCGCTCGTGCGCTGGCTATCGACCTCGCTCCAATTCGCGTGAATACGATCGCGCCCGGACTTATCGATACTCCGCTGCACGAAAAGATGAGCGGCAAGGAGCGGGCGGCCAAGCAGATCGCCGCTATGGCGGCGCGCCTGCCGGTCAAACGCGCCGGCCGTCCCGAGGATATCGCGCAAGCCGTCCTCTTCCTGATGAAGAATCCGTTCGCGACCGGCATAACCTTGACCGTCGATGGCGGCAATCTGCTGATTTGAAGCGTGACGGCTTTATAAGAAAGGGTCTTCTGCATTTCGAGTAGGTGAAAAATGCCTGGTCGCGGTGCTAAGCCGCGCGGGACAAGGGTTTGGGAGCTTTGTTAAGACGGAGAAATTTGGCATGAAATGGCGATGCGCAAGCGACGATTGCAGGATGCGCATAGCTTCCCGGGCTTCCAGCCGTTGGCCACCGTGCGCGGTGTGTTTGGTGATCCGCAGGTGCGCATTGTGCAGCTGGTGCGCCGGCGAAAAAAACGACGTGAGGCGTGCGGGAAAGCCCATCGGGCGTTCTACGATCAGCGGCCCCGGTGGGTGGGCGATCTGGCGTGTGGCGATACCCGGATTTACTTGAAGCTGGCGGTGCGGCGGGTGTAATGCCGCCGGTGTGGCACGATGAAGCAGGAAGGCCTGGGCTGGCTGGCCGACGATCCGTTCTATTCTACGCGAAGCGGTTCGCGTTCTGGGTGGGCCGCCGCTGCCGAGTAGCCACGATCAAGGATGTCGCCGAGGAGACGCATCTCGATTGGCGCACCATCAAGAGCTTGGAGATGCAATACATGCGCGCGCAGCTGCGCCGCGCCGGGACCCCGGCCCCCCGCGCTATTGGCATCGACGAGATCTCGGTCCGCAAGGGGCGCACGTACCGGATCGGAGTCAGCGATCTGGATCGGATACGCCCGATCTGGTTCGGCGGCACGGACCGGTCGGAAGCCAGCATGGACGAGTTCTTCGCCTGGTTCCGGCCGAAGAAGTGTCGGCGCATTTAGTTGGCGGTGATGGATATGTGGAAGCCGTTTCGCAATTCCACCAAGCGCCACGCGCCGCAGGCCAACATCCTGTTCGACAAGTTCCACATCATGCGCCACCTCGGCGATGCCCTCGATACGGTGCGCAAGCGCGAGTACGCACGGCGTGAGTGGCAACTATCGACGGTTCATCAAGTGGCAGAAGTACACGCTGCTCTCGCACCGGAGAACCTGACGCTCGACGGCCTCCGCGCCCTCAAGCAGTTGTTGACGCCAACAAACGACTGAACACCGCCTACCTGCTCAAGGAGGCCTTCGGCCAACTCTGGGATTACCGCCGGGAGGGCTAGGTGCGCCGCTTCTTCGAGAATTGGACAGCGGCGCTGAAGTGGCAACGCTCAAGCCGTACGAGAAGTTCGCAGAGCTGATCGAGTGGCACTGGGACGGGATTGCCGCCTACTGTCGGCCCGAGAACAAGGTCTCTTTGGGCTTCGTCGAAGGACTCAACAACAAGCTCCGCGTCATCCGGCGCCTTGCCTACGGGCTGCGCGACGAGGAGTATCGAAATTAAGGTCCTGACCTGCATCGTGCCCAAGCTCTGAGGTCGCCGGCACGCGCCAGCGGGCCCGGTGCTTACCAACACCCAGCCCCACCGCGTCGCCTGGCTCGTTACCGGCCAGCGCCCGCCCCGTCCTCAACGCGCGGAATCGTCAAATCTGCAGAAGAGGCAAAACTCATAAAAGGGAAGAAAACCATGGAAGAATGCGATCTCCTCGTGCTGGGCAGCGGCACCGGCGGCAAAATTCTTGCCGGGACCTTCGCACAAAAGGGACAACGCGTGATTGTGATCGAGCGCAAATACGTGACCGGTTCGTGCCCGAACATCGCCTGCCTGCCCAGCAAGAACATCATCCACAGCGCCAAGGTTGCCTCGTTCTTTTATCGCAGCAACGAATTCGGCATCAGCAAAGAGAATGTTCGCATCAACATGGCAGCCGTGCGTGAGCGCAAGCGCAAGATGGTGGTGAAGATTGTCGACAGTTTTCGCGACCACTACTTCACGAAGAGCGGCGCGGAACTGGTGATGGGCACAGGATGCTTCGTGGGCCCGAAAACCATCGAAGTTGCCTTGAACGACGGCGGGACACGCACATTCCGTGGTAAAAATGTAGCCGTCAATACCGGGTCGCGCGCCACGCTTGAGGCAATTCCGGGATTGGCCGAGGCGAAGCCGCTGACCCACATCGAGGCATTTGAACTTGATCACATCCCGAAACACCTCCTGGTTCTGGGCGCTGGTTATGTCGGACTCGAACTTGCCCAAGCCTTTCGCCGTTTCGGCGCCGAGGTCACGCTGATCGACCGCAATGGCCGCCTCGCGCACCACGAAGACGAAGATGCCTCGCAGGCACTTGAAGAAATGTGCCGGGATGAAGGCATCACCGTCGTCACGAATGCAAAAATAACCCGCGTCGAGGGCAACTCCGGCGATTGGATCAGACCCCTCGGCTCGCGCGACGGAGCCGACCTTTCTCTGAAAGGCACCCACCTGCTGGTAGCCGCAGGACGTACGCCCAATACGAGCGGCATCGGCCTCGAAAAGGCGGGCGTGGAGACGACCGACCGCGGCTATGTGAAGGTGAACGAGCGTTTGCAGACGACCGCCGAGGGTGTTTGGGCCATCGGAGATTGCGCCGGAAGCCCACAATTCACACATATCTCGACCGATGATTTCAGGGTTGTGAGTGACAACATCGCCGGCGGCAATCGCGTGACGACCGGCCGCCAGGTTCCGTTCTGCATGTTCACCGACCTAGAGTTGGCCCGTATCGGACTCAGCGAAACGGAGGCGAAACGGCGCGGCATCCCTTATCGCGTTGCCAAGTTGCCCGTGGCTGCCGTCCTTCGCGCGATGACGATTTCTGAAACGCGCGGATTTATGAAGGTGTTGATCGAGGCAGAAAGCGACCGCATCCTCGGATTCACCATGTTTGGCGCCGGCGCTGGAGACGTCATGGCAGTCGTGCAGATGGCGATGCTTGGCGGTGTGCCGTACACCGCAATACGCGACGCCGTCATCGCTCATCCCACCATGCCGGAAGGGCTTATCCTCCTCTTTGGTAACGTCCCCTCCATCTCCGCGCACGCTGCCAAGCGTGCGAGTTAGTGCCGAATGCTCGTCACCGGAGA
>DATFSZ010000055.1:0-19360 GCA_035262365.1 Binataceae bacterium (SeqCode) | reverse complement strand
AAATGCGCGATTTGCGATGGCGGTACACCTCGGCGGAGGATAAACTTGAGTCATGACCCCTCTCGAAATAAAAGTGGTCTGCCCGGTTTGCGATGCGCCGAGGCGAAGGCCGGGTTATTGCTCTCCCGCGTGTCGGCGGATTGGGCGGCAGTTTGGGTTGCGGATGAATCGCGATGTCGAGGCTGAGGCTGCGATTCGGGCGTCGTTAAAACGGGTGAAACAGGTAGATTCAGCCGTCGAGCCTGACAGCCCGTTTGGCGCGCGAAAGCCTCAGGGCCACGTCGCTGCGTTCATCCGGGCGTACTACGCGAGGAAGGCTGGCGACCTGACCGTGGTGCTGCCAGAGAACCCAAAGGCGTACGCCAGGCGGATGCGCAAGCTCGCCAAAGAGGTGGTAATTGAGCGGGAATCTGGCACCGATTTGGCACCACCCGTCGCGAATCCCGAAAAAGACGCGTAATCAAAAGGGAATTTCGGCCCGGTGATTAACCTGACCAAATGTATCGCGATGGATTACGCGCCCTATAACATCCGCGCCAACTGCGTCTGTCCGGGTGGGACTCGCACCAACATCATCGAGTCCTACTTCGCCAACCTGAGCGCCCAGCAGCGCGCCAGCATGCAGGAGGCGGGCCGCCGGATGCATCTGCTGGATCGCATGGCCGAGCCCGAGGAGATGGCGCGAGTGGCGCTGTTTTTGGCCAGCGACGATTCGTCATTTGTAACGGGTCACGCGTTGGTGGCGGATGGAGGTATCACCGCCGGCCATCGCTTCGGCTGAAAATGCTAATCGCTCTGAAGTTCCACGCCCGGCGCCAATGATAAAACGGCTGCGCCCGCGCTTCCGAGCAGGCCGTCGATTTCGGCGATCGATTCCTCAGGCATTACTAGAAGAGCGCGTTTTACCAGCCATGGGTATTACATGGCGCATATCCAACGTGCTTGGCGGGGTCTTTTTGGCCGCGCCTTAATGTTTCAAAATAGAGCCAGATCTGTTGTCGTTTTACGCGGCGGCGGGGGCTTGGCTGATTTCCAACGCGCCGGGTTCCAGTCCGTCCTTTGACTTCAGGACCAACTTTACGTCGAAGTGTTGCTCGAGTTCTTCCAGTCCCTTGAATCCGGGACCGTACAGGTAGCGGGCCATCTCGGGATTGACCTTGACCAGCAGCATCCCGCCGTGATTACGCCGGCTAGCGTCGCGCTGGATGGCGCGCAGAATCTCGCCCGCCAGCGTGGGCATCGACTTGACCACCGCGCGCCCTTCGCATCGCGGGCACTGTTCGGTGAGCATCGCCTGCAGGCTGTCGCGCGTGCGCTTGCGGGTCATCTGCACGAGGCCCAATTCGGAAATCTTGAACATCGAGGTGCGGGCCTTGTCGCGGCGCAGCGCCTGCGAAAGCGCCTCGCTGACGCGCTTGCGGTTGCCTTCCTTCGTCATGTCGATGAAATCGACGATAATAATCCCGCCGATATTGCGCAGCCGCAGTTGGTTGGCGACTTCCTCGACCGCTTCCAGGTTTGTTTTCAGGACGGTTTCTTCCTGATTCTTTTTGCCTACAAAGCGGCCGGTGTTGACGTCGATTGCGGTCAGCGCCTCGGCCTGGTCGAAGACCAGGTACCCGCCCGACTTGAGCCACACCTTGCGCTCCAGCGCGCGTTCGATCTGCGCCTCGATTCCGAAATGGTCGAAGACCGGTTCGTGCCCCTCGTAAAGCGATACGCGCGACCGCAGCCGCGGCATGTATTGCTGGACGAACTGGGCCAGCCGCTCGTGAGTGGGCGGATGGTCGCACCACAGGCGATCGACGTCGCTGGAAAACAGATCGCGGATCGCACGCAGCGCCAAATCGAGGTCAGCGTACAGCAGTGTGGCCGGCGGCTGGCTCTCGGATTTCTTGACCACGTCGGCCCATAGCCGAGTCAGAAAGGTTACGTCCTGCTGGATTTCGCGCTTGGAGACTCCTTCGCATGCGGTGCGGATAATGAAACCGCCCTGGGGCGGGCGCACCTCGCCCACGATACTGCGCAGGCGGTTGCGCTCATCGGCGCTCTCAATCCGGCGCGACATCCCCAGGTGGTTGGTGGTGGGCATGTACACGAGATGGCGTCCCGGCAGCGAGATGAAGGAGGTCAGGCGCGAGCCCTTGGTGCCAATTGGCTCCTTGGCGATCTGAACGATGATTTCCTGGTTGCGGCGTAGTTGCTGTTCAATCGGCAGGCGGCTGCGCCGGGCGCCGCGCCGGCGCGACCTGGGTTGGTGAGCCGGTGCGGTTCCGTCGCCAGGATCGGACTCCACACTGTCTTGCGCCAACTCCTCAACCGCCAGGTCCATGGGAGTTTCGGATTGGCCGCCATCTACCGGCTCGGTTTCTACCTCGCCTTCTTCCATTTCGCGCGCCAAGGCGCCGAACGCCCCGACTTCGTCAAGAAAATCCGAGACGTGCAGGAAACCGGCTTTTTCCAGACCTATGTCAACGAACGCGGCCTGCATGCCGGGCAAAACGCGCATCACGCGCCCCTTGTACACATTGCCCGCCAGCCCGCGTTGGGTGTTGCGCTCGACCATGAACTCTGTGAGGGTGCGGTCTTCCAGAAGCGCGACACGCACTTCCAGTGCAGAGGCGTTAATGATCAGTTCCCGTTTCACACTCGGCTCGTCCCAAGTTGGAAGGTTCGGGCGGCGCTCTGCCCGTTAGTAGGACCAGGGAGTTCCAGACTGTAGCCGGGACGGCTCGGCGCGAGCGTCACCCCCCGGATTTGACTCGCCTTCTGCCACCACCTTCGCTGCATACTCCGCCGCGACAATCATAGAAAATGGCGGCGAGAGGACGCAAGGCGCCATGATCGGGACGGCTGTTGAATCGGGCCTTGACTTGCCACGACCCTTCGATAAAGCTGTTTTAAAAATGGCAGCCGTAGCTAACAGCATTCCGGGTGCAGCCGGGATTACCATGCTTAACAGCAAGGTGCTGGTCCTGAACCGCTCTTACCTCCCGGTTCACATTACCTCGGTCAAGCGTGCGTTTGCGTTGCTTTACCAAGGCGTGGCGCACGCCGTGGACGAGCATTACCGCACGTTCGACTTTGACAGCTGGCGCGACTTGGCCGTCGAGCTCCATCATGAGCGATTGGGTATCGTCGGAGGCTTTATCCGGGTGCCACGGGTGCTGTTGTTGCTCGCCTACGAGCGTGTGCCCAAGCGGCACGTGCGCTTTTCGCGATTCAACATCTACGCCCGCGATGGAAACACTTGCCAGTATTGCGGGCATCGCTTCTCGCGGTCGGAATTGAATCTCGACCACGTAATTCCGCGGTCGCGGGGCGGGGGTTCGTCTTGGGAGAACGTTGTTTGTTCTTGTCATGTCTGCAACCGAAAGAAGGGCGGCCGAACGCCTGAAGAGGCGGGGATGCGCCTGGTCAAGAAGCCGCGCCGGCCCGAATGGACCGCCTTCAACCTGGAGAACTTCAGCCTGCGTCACCATAAGGAGTGGATGCCGTTCCTGACTACGCTCGATAGCGCGTATTGGAATAGCGAGCTGATTCAGGATTAGCCCACGATTCTGCCCCATAGACACGTGGGGCCGGGACCGCATCGAAGCGCTCACTTCGGTTCTGGAATAATAGGCCTGGGGAAGTTATCCACATTATCCACAGTGTGATGAATTATCCCTAATAGTGGTCATACGAAACTTTCACTCCATCTCTTGTGGTTTGAAGCGGATATTGCAATCCTAGCTGTGGATGTTGCGGTTGATGTGGAGGCGGGGCAGGTATGCATCTGAAGGCCCTTGAAGTCGTAGGGTTCAAGTCTTTTCTGGATCACACCCAGATTAGTTTTGCGCCGGGCAGCACGGCGGTAGTCGGTCCGAATGGATGCGGCAAATCGAATATCGTCGATGCCATCCGATGGGTCCTGGGTGAGCAGGCACCGACGCGGCTGCGGGGTAAATCCACCGAAGACCTGATCTATGCCGGCAACGACAAGAACCCGGCTGCCGGGATGGCAGAGGTGTCGCTAATCCTGGAGGCTGACGAGCACAGCAATCTGCCCGAACCCTATGCCGGTTTGAGCGAGGTAGCGGTCACCCGGCGGGTGTTCCGCTCCGGAGATGCCGAGTACCTGCTCAACAAAATCCCCTGCCGCTTGAAGGACATCACTGAGCTGTTTCTGGCATCACAAGTACATAGCCGCGGCTACGCGATTATCGAGCAGGGCAAAATCGAGGAGATAATCCACGCCAAGCCCGAGGAGTTGCGTGCGCTGGTCGAAGAGGCTGCGGGGCTATCTTTATTCAAGGGCCGGCGCGAGATGAGCGAGCGCAAGCTGGAGCGGGTCAAGGAAAACCTCGACCGGCTCAATGACGTGCTCAGCGAGATCGAGCGGCAACTCAGCTACGCCCGCCGCCAAGCCAAAAAGGCCGAGACCTATAAAATTCTGCGCGGTGAGGCCGAGAGCTTGGAGCGGCTTTCCGCCGCCAGCAGGCTTCTGACCGAGCGCGCCGAGCGAGAGAAGCAATCCGGGCGCGAGGTCGATTTGCGCGAGCAAACCGATCTGGCTCGCCGCCGCCAAGTCGAGCTGCAGGCTGCCTTCGAGCAGACGCGCGCGTCGGAGCAGGAAGAACGCGCGCATCTGGCGGCCGCTCTCGGCGAGTTGGAAAACATCCGGGCCGCAGTCGCACAGCGTGCGCAGACCCGCGAGTTTATCGAACGGCGTCTGCCGGCACTGGAAAAGCTTGAGCCCAGCCTCGAGCAGCGCATCGACGAGACCCGCGAGCGAGCCACCGCAGCCCGCGCGTCACGCGCGGAATTGGGCGCGCGCCTGGCGCGCGAAACCAACGCCGGCGCGGGGTTGGAAAGCGAACTTGGCGAGAAGCGCCGCACTCATGAGGCGAGTGTCACCGAGTTGCGCCGCGAGGAAAAGCGCGGCGAGGAAATTAAGGATCAGATCTCCGATCTGATGCGCGAGGCGGCAGTGATTCAGGGCCGCCTGGGCGACCTGGCCGGCGAGCGGGAAGAACTGGGCCAGCGTCTGCAAGCAGAAGTAGGCGAGGAGTCAGAGGCGGAAAATCGAGTCGCGGCTGCGCGTGAAGCGCTGGCCGCAGTGCAAGGCGAGTTTGAAGCATCCCGCACCAGGATTGCGGAACAGGAAGCGGCTCAGCGCGCCAGCGCCGAGATAGAACTGGAGGCGCGCGCGTCGCTGGAGCGAATCAGTTCGGCGATTAAGAGCGCTCGCGATTCGCTGCAGGCCGCGATCAATCGGGTCGAGCGGCTACGCCGCAGCGCCGCCGGTGAGCGCCTGCGCGTGGTGATGGAATCGCTCAACGGCGATGGTCCTGAGCGCGCACCCCGCTTTTTGCAGGAAGTGATTACGGCGCCGCGCGAATTGGAACCCGCGCTGCGCGCGGTGCTGGGCGACCAGCTCAGCACGGTGATTGTCGATTCGCCGGCGTTCGCACTGCGCGCGATCGAAATCCTCAAGGAGACCCGCAGCGGGCGGCTAAGCTTTATTCCCGAATCGGTCAACGCCTATGCCGCCACGGACGCTTCGGCACCGGGGATATCAGGCCGCCTGGTCGATATGATTGGAGTGCGCGACGGCTTCCGTCCCGTGGTAGAGGCGATGCTCGGTCATGTGCTTTTGGCCGACGGCCTGCCGGCGGCGATGACGGCGGCGAACAACAACGGACACGGCACGGTGTACGTCACCCGCGACGGCGACGTTATCTGGCCCGGCAGGATGATCAGCGGCGGCAGCAGCGGTGAGGGACCTTCCGAGATCGACGATCATCCGCTGTCGGTCGAGGAAGCGCAGGCTGCGCTCGAGCGGCATCAGGCGGAGCATCAGGCGGCCGCCGCACATTCGGAGGAATGCCGGCGCAATCGGGATCAGGCTGCGTCCGATCTCGACGCCCTGCGCGCTGAAGCTGCGGCCGCTGAGCAGCGGGTCTCCGAGCACCGTGCTGAATTGGCGCGAATCGAGCGCAACAACGTAGTGGCACAGGCTCGGCGTGAAGGCGCGCGCCGCCGTCTGGCCGAAATCGAGGCGCAGATTCCCGCGGCCAATACCCGTTTGGGTGAGCTGGCAATCGATGAGCGTGTGGCCAGGGAACAACTGGCCGCGTTCAAGGACGATCTGGACGCAAGGAAGGGCGAAGTCGAAGCGCTGGGCGAGCGGATGCTGCAACTTGCTTCCGAGGTCGAAACGCGTAAGGCCAACCTCAAGGGCTTGGCGCAGGAACTGCACCAGGTAAGCCTGCGCGCGGAGGATTTGGAAGAGCAGATACAGCGCGACCTCGAGGCGTTGGCCCAGGCGCGCAAAGAGCGCACCGAATTTGCGGCCGAGCTTCTCAGGTTGGCTGAACAGGACGACTGTGCCAGGACGCGTGAAACGGAGCTGGCAGCCGCCGCGCAGGAGCGCAAGGCGGGTTGCGATGCGCTGGAGCAGCAGCTTGCCGAGCAGCGCCAAAACGCCGGGACTGCGCGCCTGGAGTTGGAAAACCTGGAACAGGAACTGGTCGATTGCGGGCTGAGGCGCGAACGGGCCGCCACCTTGTGCCAGGAGCTGTCGCACAGTTTCGTGGAACGCTTCCATGTCGATTTCGAAGAAGTGCGGGTGGAGCTGAGCCAGGCGCTGGAAGGACGCGACAGCGGCGCTGACGAAACCCGGCTCGCTGAACTGCGCGCCAAGCTGGAGCGGATCGGCGAGGTCAACCTGGCGGCGGAAAGCGAAGTCAAGGAACTGGAGGAACGCGCGGGTGAACTGGGGGCCCAGCGCGAGGACCTGGACAAGGCGATGCGCGACTTGAGCCAGACGGTGCAGAAGCTTAACCGCGAAGCGCGCAAGCGGTTCGCCGAGACCTTCGAAGCGGCCGCGCGCAATTTCTCCGAAGTGTTCCCCAAGCTGCTCGCAGGCGGCAAGGGACATCTGGAGCTGGTCAATTCCGAGGAGCTGCTGGAATCGGGCGTCAACATCCTGATCCAGCCTGCCGGCAAAAAGGTCAAGGATATTTCGCTGCTGTCCGGCGGTGAGAAGGCGCTGTCCGCGCTGGCGCTGGTGTTCTCCTTGTTCCTGCTCAACCCGAGTCCCTTCTGCCTGCTGGACGAGGTGGACGCGCCGCTGGATGAATTCAGCGTGGCCGCGTTCACGGGGTTGGTGCGCGAGCTCAAGGGACGCTCCCAGTTCATTATCATCACGCACAACCAGCGCACCATGCAGACCGCCGATCAGATCCACGGCGTGACGATGGATCAGCCGGGCGTATCGCGGATCATCTCGCTGAAGCTGCCGGAAGCAGCATAACCGCAATCAACAACAAACAAGATGGTGGATGCCCGCCGTCGCACGCGGCGATAGGTATGCATCTGCGAGCTCGCCATTTGCTCGGCCGTACCTTCGCCAGTATAAAAATCCGCTCGCGCGCCGAAGAAAGCTTGCTTCCGCCGAGGCCGCCTCGCAATGGTGCTTGATTCGCTGCGGCGCTTAACTAAGCTGTGGGCAATCCGCGGTTAGATGGCCTAGCCTGTGTGGACAGACCTGTCTGGTGGGGCCGAGCGCTGATATGGTGGTTGCACCAAATGCTAACAGCAATCGCCGGCGAATGCCGGCGTGTCTTACACCGTTTCGAGGGTCGCATTTAGACCATGATGATGAGTACTTCCGACCTCCTGGTTTTGATTGGATGCGCGCTGGCAGCGGGTGTGGGGATGACCACGATCGGCGTGCTGATCGAGTTCGCGCTGCGCAAGAAGAAGCCCGCGCCGCTGCCGACTGAGCAGGCGGCGACACCGCCGCCCGCTCAGCCGCAGGCGCCCCCTCCGACACAGGTGGAGCAGCCCGAGGCTGCGCCACCTGTGCCGGAGACCATCGCGACCCAAGCCACGCCCAGCGAGGCGCCCGTCGAGGTTGCCCCGCTACCGCCGCCGGCGCCGGTAGCGCCCACCCCAGAGCAGGAGCAACCGCTGGAATCGCCTGCGGTTGCTCCTGCGCGGGCAGAGCCCCCGGAAGCGGTCGCCGTGGCTCCGTCGCAACCTGCAGCCGCCATCGCTGAGCCTCCGGAGATTGTTGCGGCGCCTCCGGCAGCGCCTCTCGCGGAGCCCGCAGCAGAGGAGGCGAAGCCAACCGTCTCCCGCTTTCGGCTGGGGCTGCGCAAGACCCGCGATAATTTCATGGGCCGGTTGCGCGCCGTGATTGGCGGCGGGGCCAAGGCCGAGGAGATCTACGAAGGACTCGAAGAGGCCCTGATCGCGGCCGACGTTGGCGTTGACGCCAGTACCAAGCTAGTCGAGGCGGTGCGCAAGAAACTCAAGGGCAACGCCACGGCGGACGGTATCCGAGAGGCGCTGAAAGAGGAAATCGCCGGGCTGCTGACCAAGGTCGAACGGGCGGCGGCCGATTCCGGCGACGCGCCGATGGTAATCATGTTGGTTGGTGTCAACGGGGTGGGAAAGACCACCACGGTTGCGAAGTTAGCCGCGATGCTCAAGCAGGAGCGGGGCCCGGTAATCGTCGCCGCGGCGGACACGTTTCGCGCTGCGGCGATCGAACAGTTAGAGATCTGGTGCGATCGGGTCGGAGCGGAAATGATCAAGCAGAAGGCAGGTTCGGACCCCGCCGCCGTCGCCTTCGACGCGGTCAAGGCGGCCAAGGCGCGCAAATCGCCCACAGTGCTGATTGACACCGCCGGCCGTTTGCAGACCAAGGTCAACCTGATGGAGGAACTCAAGAAGATCGTACGCGTCATCGGGCGCGAGATGCCCGGGGCGCCACACGAAACCTGGCTGGTGCTCGACGCCAACACGGGGCAAAACGCCCTCAGCCAGGCCAAAATCTTCGCCGACGCGGTGCCGCTCAGCGGGGTCGTGCTGGCGAAGCTGGATTCGACCGCCAAGGGCGGCGTGGTGGTGGCGATTGCGGACCGGCTCCAACTGCCGGTACGTTTCGTTGGAGTTGGTGAAGATATCGCCGATTTGCGGCCGTTTGACGGCCGGGAGTTTGCCGAGGAGCTGTTCGCCGCCGATGAGGCTGGGGGGCAGACGGGAAAATCATACGCAGCTTGACAGTGTTAGAGGCCAAAAAATACATTAGCAGCGGAATGCAATAATCATGTCATTTGAAATCCTCAAGCAGTTGGACGAACGGGTTAAGGCGGTGATCGAGCGCACCGAGCAGTTGCGGCATGAGAATGCCCGGCTGAATGAACAGTTGGAGGAAGGGCGGCGCCGTCTTGAGGAAGTTAGTGCGCAACTAAGGAATGTCCAGGAACAGTGCCATCAGCACGAGGCCGAACGGGTTGAAGTCAAGACCCGGATCGAAAAGCTGTTGGCCCGATTCGACGGACTGGATTTGGCATAAGGAGCATGCCGAACGTCAGCGTCCAGATAATGGGGCAAAGCCTGGAAGTGGCCAGCGATGCGGACGCTGACTGGGTGAGGGCGGTAGCGCGCACGGTGGACGAGCGAGGCCGGCTGATCCGGTCGCGCGCGCGGGCGATCAACGCGGTCGACCTGGCGATATTGACGGCGCTTAATTTCGCCGACGAACTGGAGCGGTTGCGTATTGAGCATCGCGAGCTGCTCGAGCAAATCGAGGCGATGAACAAGCGCTTGTCGGACTCTTTTGAACGGAACGAATGAATCTTGGCCCGGCGCGTCCATGGGGGACATGACCGGGCCGCGTTAGGTGGGCGGCGGGGGCAGTGGAGCACGACGAAATAAATTGCGCCGCTTAAGCGCGGCAACTTTGCACCAATGTGGCTGAACACTATTAGTCCAAGCCTTAGTTCATCAAAGTTGCCGTTCCCGGCTCGCGATGGATTTTGCCTGTTGAGTTGGCGGCCCGAATCGGATCGCGATCCGGCGGGCGAAGAAGTCATGACCTGAGCCCCGCGCCCGCCATGGAGACCGCATGGCGGACCAAAAGCACCGTTTGCGCAAGGTGATGCGGAAGTGCCGCGACGCCTTGCCGCGGGAGCAGGCGCAGGCTCTTTCCCGCTCAATCCAGACCAAGGCGCTGGAGCTGGAATGCTACCGCCACTCGGCGGCGGTGCTCTTGTACGCCGCGGTCGGCAACGAAGTCGCCACTGACCTCATCTTTCAGCACGCGATCTCGGCGGGACGCCCCGTCTACTACCCGGTGGCGGACCCTGGCGCGCACAGCCTTGTGTTCCAGGCGGTGCTTTCGCGCGAGGACTTGCGCGGGGGCCATTTCGGTATCCCGGAGCCGCACGGGGGTGCGCGCTTTGAGACGCACAGCAGCGGTGCGGCGGTGGCGTTCGTGCCGGGTCTTGCGTTTAGTGCGAGGGGGCAGAGATTGGGCAGAGGAGGGGGTTTTTACGATCGTTTTCTGGCCTCGACAGGGTCAGGGGTAACCGCGGTTGGACTCGGGTATTCGTTCCAGATTCTGGAACGTTTGCCGCAGGAGCGATTGGACCGGTGGCTTGATTACGTGGTGACCGAGCGCGCCGTCTTCGACGCGCGGGACCCCGGGCAATGTCGGGCATGAAGGACCTGAAAAAGGAGGTGGTTCGAAGTGTACCTACTAATCGGGCTCGTAATGGGCCTGATTGCCGGCCTCATTGCCGCCGCGGCGGTTTACTTCTCCGCGCAGCGCAGCGAGGCTCCAAAGAACGAGGCGGCCAACGCCGAAGCCAACATTGTTCTCACGGAAGCGCGAACCAAGGGGGAAATTCTGATCAAGGAGGCGGAGGTCAAGGCCAAGGACGTGGCGGTGCAGGCCCGCGCGCAGGCGGACAACGAAGCCCGTGAGCGGCGCCGCGAACTGACGGCCCTGGAAAGCAAGATTCAATCGCGCGAGGAGGTATTCGAAAAACGAGTCGAAAGTTTTGAACGGCGCGAAGCCGACTTCAACCGCCGCGAGCAAGGTCTGCGCTCGCGCGAAAAGACCCTGGGTGACAAGGAGAGCGAGTATCAGGCACTGTTGACCGAGGCGCGCAACAAACTGGAAGCCGTGGCTGGGCTGACGCGCGAGGAAGCCAAGCGCTCCATAATAGATGAAATCGTGGGACAGGCTCGCAACGAGGCGTCCAAGCACATCCGCCTGGTCGAGGAGGAGGCGCGCGAGGAGGCCGATAGGCGCGCCAAGCGCATCCTGACCGTCGCAATCGAGCGAATGGCCGGGGAGTTTGTCGCCGAACGGACCGTTTCCGTCGTGGCGCTTCCTTCCGACGAGATGAAAGGGCGCATCATCGGCCGCGAGGGACGCAACATCCGCGCGATCGAGGCGGCAACCGGCGTCGATATCATAATCGACGATACGCCCGAAGCGGTGGTGATCTCGTGTCACAACCCGATCCGGCGTGAGATCGCCCGGGTCGGACTGGAGCGGCTCATCTCCGACGGCCGCATCCATCCGGGGCGCATCGAAGAGGTGGTGCGCAAAGCCGAGCAGGAGGTGGAAGAGTCAATCCGTGAGGCAGGCCAGCGGGCGCTGCTCGAAGTCGGCATCCACGGAGTGCATCCGGAACTGGTCAAACTTCTGGGGATGCTCAAGTATCGCTACAGCTATGCGCAGAACGTTCTGATGCATTCGATCGAGGCGGCGTTCCTGTGCGGGGCGATGGCGGCGGAACTGGGACTCAACGAAAAGCAGGCCCGCCGCGCTGCGCTGCTGCATGATATCGGCAAGGCGTTGACCCATGAAGTCGAAGGCTCGCACGCACTGATCGGCGCCGAACTGGCGCGCAAGTACGGCGAATCGGCCAAGATCGTCAACGCTATCGCGGCCCATCATGAGGAGGTCAAGGCCGAGACCATCCTGGCGCCTCTGGTTGACGCCGCCGACGCCCTTTCCGGCGCTCGGCCCGGCGCCCGGCGCGAGGTGCTGGAGAGCTACGTCAAGCGGCTGGAAGACCTGGAAACGATCGCCAAGTCGTTCAAGGGCGTGGACAAATGCTTCGCGGTGCAGGCCGGGCGCGAGATGCGGATCATCGTCGAGCCCAACCAGGTCACCGACGACGACACGGTCCTGCTGGCCCGCGACGTGGCGCGCAAGATCGAGACCGACATGGCCTATCCGGGTCAAATCAAGGTTACGGTGATCAGGGAGGTGCGCTCCACGGAGCTGGCGCGATAGAATGGCTTTATCAACACCCTTGCGATCGCGCCAAGGCGCGATATGATGGCGCCGCGATGCCCTCTTTGCGCGAAGTGATGGAAGCCACGATGGTCCTAGAAAAGGAGACCATGGCCCTGTACGCCCGCTATGCCAAGGTCTTCGAGGGTGAGCCCAAGTTCCGGGAGTTCTGGTACTCGATGGCGCGCGACGAGGCCAATCACGTGGGTGCCCTCACGCTGGTTTCCACGGTCCTTGAATGCGAAGGGGTGCTGGAACAGGCCAGCCCCTTCGCATTGGAGGACGAGATGGTGGAGCGTCTTCGCGCTGTGCTGGAGCAGGGGACGAACAGCGCAACTGCGGGTCTCTCGATGGAAACCGCGCTTGCGGTGGCGCTCGAGATCGAGGAGTCGGAGATTGAGGATCGGGTCGGCGAGTTGCTAAAGGCGATCAAGCAGGAGCGCGAATATGAGCGCTACCAGCGGTTCCTGGTGCACGACCTCGGCGATCTGAGCTACATGATCGAGTGCTATTGCCAAGACACCTCGCTGCTGACGCGATGTGACGCGCTGGTTGAGCGGCACGCCGCCGCTTTGCGTCAATCCGCCGGCGCGGGCAACGAGCGAGACTGACCTTACCGCCTGGAACCAAGCAACGTTAACGGCTCAATTTCAATCATGCACCGTTTCCGGCAATGCCGGTCTTTCTGTTCGAGATACTTATCCTGAACCTGGAACCACGAAGTCCCGCATCGCTTGCTTGACCCTGCGCAGGCAAGGCATTTAAATGTAAAGACGCGCTGAGGAGTCGGCTAATTGGCAAGCCACCTGACTCTGGATCAGGCGATTGAAGGTTCGAGTCCTTCCTCCTCAGCCAACGCATCTAAAGTCCGCTGACGGTCCCATCGTCTAGTGGTTAGGACACCGGCCTCTCACGTCGGTAACGCGGGTTCGACTCCCGCTGGGATCACCAAACAAATCAAGCGTTTTCCGGCGTTTCGATAATTCAACTGACTCAGTTTGACCATTTATCGGGCTGAATCCGGCTCGGCGACGATGGGCTTGGTCAGGCGACCTTGAAGGCAGGCTTGTGGGTGACTGCCATGGTCAAGGAAGGAATCGCGTCGCTGCGCTGCTACGTCGGCCAGATTCAGGCGATCGATGAACGCGGGAGGGGCCTGACTTTGGTCGATTGGTTTTTTGGGCTCGGCCTGCAGTTGCGATATATTTATTTCACACACCAACCTCGAAGCGCCCATGTCGCCAAGGATGGGCATGACATCAAAGGATTCGGCGATTACGTAGGCAAATGACAGGCCGCGGTCAACAAGAATACGAACGCCAAGGTAAAGGACTGACCATCCTGCGTGCACTTGAACGGGCACGAAGCGGGCGCGCACTCGTCTGACATGATTTCCCTACGTGGAAGAATTCGCGCCGGCCAGTAGCCGGAAACCCTCGTCAACACCGATCCGCTTCCAGAGCTTCCTCGGCGGCCCCACTCACGACAATGCCGACGAAACGCAAATTCCTAAATCGCCGCGCAGGGGAATTGTTGCAACTGTATCATCAAAGTGTAAATGGTGTAGCATGACCGAAGAGCGCACGCGCTGGTTGCTACTGATCCATCAAATTCCGCCCAAGCCCGACTACCTGCGCGTCAAGGTCTGGCGGCGGATGCAGCGCGTCGGCGCGGTCGCGGTGAAGAACTCCGTATATGTGCTGCCGAAACACGAGGAGACGCTAGAGGACTTTCAGTGGATTCTCCGCGAGATCAAAGAAGGAGGGGGGGAGGGCTCTATTTGTGAGGCAGGTTTCGTCGATGGCCTCTCCGATCCGGATGTCGAGGGACTCTTCCGGTCTGCTCGCGACGCCGATTACTCGGCAATCACGGAAGGGGCGCGCGCTCTGCAACGTAGCCTCCCCGCCCCCGGACGCAAGCTGGAACTCGAGCTCCGCGCGCAGCTGGAAGCCGATGTGAGGCGCCTCAGAAAACGGCTGGAGGAAGTGGTGGCAATTGATTTCTTTGATTCGTTGGGACGACAGAGCGCCGAGGGGCTGGTCGGCAGTCTCGAGTCGCAGCTGGATCCCGAGAGTTCGACGGAACGCAACGCAGATCAAAGAACCAGCGAGTATCGCGGGCGCGTTTGGGTTACCAGGAGGGGAATACACGTCGACCGGATGGCGAGCGCTTGGCTGTTGAGGCGCTTCGTCGATCCCGAAGCCAAATTCAAGTTCGTTCCCGCGCGTGGTTACCGGCCGGAAAAAGGCGAAATCCGGTTCGATATGTTCGAGGCCGATTTCACCCATGAAGGGGATCGCTGCACTCTCGAAGTGCTGCTTCAACGTTTCAAGTTAGACACCACCGCGCTTCGCCCGATCGCCGAAATCGTTCACGACATCGACCTCAAGGACAGCAAGTTCGGCAGGCCCGAAACTGCAGGAATTGAACGCTTGATTACCGGGATTTGCGGCGTACATAAGGACGACGAGGCGAGGCTGGCTCGCGCGTCGGCGCTTTTCGACGACCTGTACGGATCGTTCACGAGAAGGAGCCACTAATGCAGGGCGATTCCCCAGCTGACCTTCGGGTTCGCGATCTGGTTGTGTACTATCTGCGGCTCGGCGCGCTTGGCTTTGGCGGTCCGGTTGCGCTGTGCGGTCAGATGGAGCGCGAGCTCGTACAGGAACGAAAGTGGCTGACCGGAGATGAAATGCGCGACGGCATCGCCGTCTGTCAGTCGCTTCCCGGACCGCTCGCCATTCAAGTCGGAATTTTCGTTTCGTATCTGCGCGGCGGCTTCTGGGGTGCTTGGGCGGGTGGGACGGCTTTCATCCTGCCGAATTTCATCATCGTGTCTGCGCTGGGCGCCCTGTACGTGCGTTTTAGCGGTCTGCCGATACTAACCTCGATCTTCTACGGCGTAAGCCCCGCCGTCATCGCTCTGATCCTACACTCCTGCTATCGGCTTGCGAAGCTCGGAATGGAGGACCGGTTGCAGTGGGTCATCGCGGTGGCCTGCTTCGTCATAACGATCGCCGTACGCGCCGAAGTTGCGGCGCTGTTCATCGCCTCCGGACTGATCGGTGTCGTTTATTACGGCTCACTCTTTCGCCGACGCATCGCGGCGCCTTCCACGACAGCTATGGTCGGGGCGGGGACTGGCATCGGAAAGATCGCTGGACTGCCCATACTCGGAAAGCTCCTGGTCTTTTTCTTGAAGGCTGGGTCGCTGACCTTCGGCAGCGGCTTGGTCATCGTGCCATTCCTGGAGAAAGGACTCGTTCAGAACACCGGGTGGCTCGATGAACGTCAGTTCCTGGTGGCGGTTGCGATCGGGATGATCAGTCCTGGTCCTGTGGTAATAACCGCGACATTTGTTGGCTACCTGGTCGCCGGATTCTGGGGTGCAACCCTATCCACCATTGGCATTTTTCTGCCGTCGTTCCTCTTCGTCCTGGTTGTCGCGCCCATTCTCGTGCGTCACCGGGCTCAACCCGACGTACGCGGATTCGTCAAGGGCGCTTATGCGGCCGCAATCGGGACGATCCTCGGGGCCTCGGTGCTGCTGGCCAGAATAGCCATAGGCGACTGGCTCACTGCCGCCGTCACGCTGGTGAGCCTTCTGATCCTCTTCCGCTGGAAAGTGAGCAACCCTGCGTTAATCGCGGCCACTGCCCTGGTGGGAATCGTCGCATTTCCGCTCCTGAATCCTGGCTGGGTGTTCGTGAAGTAAGGGTTAGGCGCGTTATGCAAGCTGACTCGTCCCACTTGCGAAGCATGAACCGATGAAAGCTTCCTGTTAATCCCGCTGCCATGGGGCTGGTCAATAGAAGGGCGGGGATCGGCGCAGCCCTTATCGCGTTCCAACTCTGTGGATAACAATATTACAAAAAGCTGGAACAAAGTACGACGAACGTAGTAATAACGCGCAGCCAGCTCAAGGTTCCTCAAAACGGCCAGAAGACGAGCACTGGAACCCCTGCGAGTCGGGTGCAAGGTCGCCGCGAGCTGGCGAAGTGGGGGTGGGCCGGTTTCTCGGTCATGGTTGCTTGTCTCTACTCCCTTCATTTTTTCCTGCGTCCCCGCCGCTCGGGCTTGCTTGGCGTCTCCTCCGCCAGAGATGCACTTTGTTGCGCAATCCATAGATCGATATCCAAGCGGCTACAGCGCCAGCCGGCACCGACGCGGAAGGCGGGAACCTTGCCGCTTCTGACCAACTTGAACAGGGTGCGATAATGGCACTTCAGGTACGCAGCGGCATCGCGCAGCGTCATGATTTCGCTCGTATCCAGCGCGGCCGCCTTTGAGGCGCGAACAGGGTCGGGGGAATTGGTTTTCCCGCGCTTCACCTTTCGACTTGCTGGCGCTTCGCTTTGACCGATCCCATCACTTTCCCTTCCGGCTGCGTGTCGTTCTCGGCTCCATCCCGGCCGCGATAGTCTCGTGCTTCTCGATCCATCGCTCGATATCTTCCCGTCGAAAGCGCCACTGGCGGCCCAGCCTGAAACCCGGGAGTCCGCCGCGCGTGACGAGCCGGTGAACGGTACTAGGATGGCAGTTCAGGTATTCGGCTGCGTTGTGGAGCGTCATAATCTCCACGATCTCGGTTGCCTCGTTCTTGTTCACGTTACTTCCAGCCGCCGCGCTGCCTTCAGTGCCAGCGCGCGAAGCCAGGCAGAAATCGCAAAGCCCGGCCTTGTCCGTTGCTTCGCTAATAATCCACTTCTCTGCGGGGCTAACCGTGACTTGAACAATCGAACCTTATGTAGGTCCCTCTCGACCTTGCGCCTCACCATAAAGAGTTCACTGCACCGTATTCGCGTCACATCAAGGATTAACAATAGGTACAATTATTATACATCGAGCTTAATTTTGCAAAGCCGCTAGGCAAGCGTACGAACCTGCTGCCGGGCGAAGGCCGGAGAGGGGCGCTGCGGCGGAGGTCGGTTGGCCCCCGCGGCCCCCAAGTTGGCGGCGGCTTTCGCTGCCGAGACGCGCGCACGGCCTCCGGCGAGCCCTCTTGTCAATGCTGGTTGAATGCTGGCCCACTTCACGAACGGTCGCCGAGACCTGGCAGAGCATCATGACCGAGATGCCGGAGCGTGCACTGGCCAGCGCCGAACCGCGAGAAAGCAAGCGCTTGTCCTGTGCCGTGGTTGATCGCAGGCCACTTCGATCAATTTGCAAGTGCGCGCGGTTTGAGCGGCTGCTCGGCCACGGCTGGACGAGGTACTGCCCGAACGGATTCACCACCTTTGTAGTCATTTCGGCTGGCTGGTGAGCGGAGTGGTTGAAAAGCAGTCCCGCAAAATGGAAAAGAACAGGAATGAGCGATTGGCTGCATACCCTCCCCATCATTTGGATGACAGTGCTGGTCTTCGGCCTCACCTACCTAATCGCGTTAGCAGTTCTTGCGATGGTTACTATGCTCGCCAGCGAAGAGCGGATGCGCAGCTTCAAGGCTATCTCACCGGGTATGCTGCCGCCGCTGGGCATACTTTTCGGGCTCTTCGTCGCATTCACTGCGGTCCAGGTGTGGAATGACAACGATCGCGCCACTGCGGCCGTTGATCGCGAAGCCAGCGCGCTGAGAGCCGTGCTGATTCTATCCGCCACCTTTCCAGTAGCGTCGCAAGCACGTCTGCGGTCACTGATCCGTGGCCATATTGAAGAAGCCGCTGCGCGGGAATGGCCGTCGATGGCTCATCAGACTGCCACCTTGAAAATAGTTCCCCACTATCTCGCCGATGCACTGATGCTTACGCTAGCTCTAACGCCGGGAAGCGAGGGCCAGCGCCTTGCGCAGCGTGAGATGGCAATCGAACTTGAATCGGCTCTCGACGCACGGCGTCAGCGCATCATTATTAGTCGATCCCAGGTCGGATTGCTTAAATGGTTATGCCTCTTTGTACAGGCCGCTTCTGTCCTGTTCGCAATTGCCCTGGTGCACAGCGACAAACCGCTCGCTTCACTGATTATGCTGGTAGTTTTTGCAACCAGAGCCGCCGCATGCACGTTGCTCATCCTCGCTTACGACCGGCCTTTCATCGGGCAGCTCGCGGTCGGCCCCGATCCGCTGCCCCAGGTCATGCCCGAGGTGCAAAGTATCACTCAAGCCGAACCTTCTCACCCATAGGCAGCAACTGCATGCTCTTCCGGGCCGTCGCAGAACCCGCAAAATTCGCTCGCAGGCGTACACGTCCTCACGGCAGCGCGGTTCTACTATATGAGTTGCCGCAGTCAAACAGCAGCCCACATTCCTTGTTGATAGAGCGATACATCAAAACGACGTGCTCGCCTTTTGTTGCGCTCCTCTTGGACAACGATCCGCATTTTGAGGATTCCGGGCGTGGCGGCTGCGGAACACGTTGACGGGCGTTTCAGTGTTCGTGCCTGGTTGTGGAGCCCGATCGCTATGGATGTCCTTTTTGCGCGTCATCAGTGTGACAAGCAGCGAAGTTTGCTCAATCACCGGGGCAAGATTATCCAGGGCCTCTCCCCACCTGGAGCGGCGGTCAACTATACTGTTTCTGGGCGGGGTATGAGGATGTGAAAGAAGAAGCACCTTCCCCGGATCTGACATTCCCTGTCATCGGCGCCAAGGCGGTGCGAATGGGGCAGCGCCGGGCTCCGCCCGGTTGCAATCTTTCGAGACGGAACTTCTGACGCAAGGCAACCTCGCAGGTTGGGCAACGCTAAACTCGGGAGTTGATTGCTCTAGCGGAAGCCATCCTTTCACCCCAGGGGGTGGTGCTGACATCGACACGACCGAGATCCTGGCTTAGGGCCCAGCATGAGCGGAGCGCTTACATGGACACTTTCGAGCCCGCCTGCTATGACCGCCGCTGGTGCTCGATGGCGAGGGCGGTTGTGCGGCGGCCAAGCTGCGCCTCGGCGCCAGGGCTGGTAGAAACTGCTGCTGGCCGAGATTGAGCACCAGCAGCAGGGGTAGGACGGAGCAGGTCTTGCGCGCCGACTGAAGCCTTGAACGTGAGGAGCATCACCTTTAGGTCTATGCGCGGTCCCCATCGAAGCTTCAAAATGCTCACCTAATGTCTGGTGTTCAGAAGATGGCGTATGTCAAAGACCAGGTTTGAAGGTTTTTTAGGGCACCTGGCGACGGTCTTGTTGTTAATCGCGCTCATGGCGCCTGGTGTGGCGCAAGCGCAAAGCTGTGTCTCCAACGTGCCGCACATCGACGGTGTGTGGCAGGTGCTACCATACTTGATGCCCATCAACCCGATTTCGGCAACCCTGCTTCACAGCGGGAAAATCCTAATTGTCGCC
>DATFSZ010000054.1:0-4842 GCA_035262365.1 Binataceae bacterium (SeqCode) | reverse complement strand
GGCGATTCTCGTGCTGGCGGGACTGTTCGCCTGGCGCCGCTTCGGCCGGCAGTGGACGCGCCGGGTGTGGACCAATCTGCATCAACTGCCGCCGGGTGCGGCGGGCGCGCCGATGCCGCCGGAGCCGAACCGCAAGCGGATCGAAATTGCGCTGTTCGTAATCACGCTGCTCAGCTTCGCCTACTTCTATCAAGCCGCCGACCATAGCACCGGCTCGCGCATCGACCTGATGCGATCGATCCTGGAGCGCGGCAGCCTGTGGATCGACGGCTACTGCGGCTACAACACCGCGGATATCGTCGAACTGCACTCGCACATCTATTCCAACAAGGCTCCTGGCGGGGCCTTCACCGGGCTGGTGCCCTGGCTGGTCGTCACCTCAATTCTGCGGATCTTTCTTAACGAGACCGCCTGGTTCTGGGCCCTGGCGACCCATCTCGGCACGGTTTTCTCGGTCAGCCTGCTCTCCTCGGTGTTAACCGTCCTGATGTATCGTTTCGCGCTGCGCCTGGGCGCCGGCAATTCCCGCGCCGTCGCGCTCGCCCTAATCCTCGCCTTCGGTACGATCCTGTTCCCCTATGCGACGGAATTCACCGCCGAGCCGATCGCGGCGCTGTGCGTGTTCGCCTCGTTTTATCTGCTGGCGTTTCCGGGCCCGGGCGATAACACCTGGCGCAACCTGGCCGCCGGATTGCTCGCCGGATGGTCGGTGGTATGCGACTATCCGACCTTTGTGTTGGCCGCCGGCGTGGGCATTTACGCCATCTGGAAGCTGCGCGACCTGCGGCGGCTTGCGCCGTTCGCGATCGGCGCCGGCGTCTGCGCGCTGGTGTTGGCCTCTTACAATTTGCTTGCCTTCGGCAGTCCATTTTTTTTGAGCTACGAAGCTTATATGGGGGCGGCCAACGCGGGCCGCTTCCCCGAGCAGTCCGTTGGTTTTGCTGGCGTTACCTATCCCCGCCTGCCTGTGCTGTGGGACGTTCTGTTCGGCGCCCAGCGCGGGCTCTACGTTTGCAACCCGGTGCTGCTGCTGGCCTTCCCCGGGCTGTACTTTTTCTGGCGCCGATGCCCCCGTCGCCCCGAGCTGCTGCTGATTGCCTACGTAATTATCGGTTTCATCTTATTTAACGGCTCCTATGGCGAATCGATCATCTACTGGGGCGGCGGGACCGCCACCGGCCCGCGCCACATCCTTTCCGCCGTCCCGTTCATGGTCCTGGCGATGGCTTTCCTGCCCAGGCGGCTCAATCCGATCATGGGATTCCTGGCGCTGGCGTCGGTGTTCGTGATGCTGATGGCGACTGCGATCGAGCCGCACCTGCCGTACGAGTACGACAACCCAATACCGGACTTCCTGTGGCCGGCGTTCCTGCGCGGCGATCTCGCCTACAACAAGGGCACGTACTTTGGAGGTGGACCAATCGCGGGAGATTCGGTCGCCTTCAACCTGGGCAAGCTGATGGGATTACCCGGCGCGCTGCAGCTTATCCCGCTGGCCGTCTTGTGGATGGCCGGAGCGTGGGAGTTGCTGCGCAACCTGGAGCTGTGGAGCGAGCAGGCGATACGCCGGCGGATGGCCGCGGTCGCCGCGATCGCAATCGTGGCGCTGGTCTCGCCCCCGGTCTTCGGCGCAATCTTCCTACGGCCCAACCTCAAACAACCGCACGGGCTTTTGGGCCGCTACTACGAGGGGTTGCGCGGCAGCGGCTTCGCGCCCCATATCGAGCGGGTGGACCGGCAGGTCGACTTCGACACGATCGTAGCGCTCGGCTCCCTGCCCTACCCCTCTTACGCGATTTGGACCGGCAAGCTAATCGCACCGGTCGCCGGCACCTACCAGTTCGCGATCATGGTGGACGACTCGGGGTGGCTCAAAATCGACGGCCGCGACGTAATCGCCGATCCTGGCGAAGTGACCAAGCAATCCGACAGCGGGACAATCTATCTCACCAAGGGCATCCACAACATCGAATTGGGCGAGCGCAACATCTGGGGCGGCGCGTCGATGCGATTTCTGTGGATGCCGCCCGGCGGACAGCAGGAAGTCGTGCCGTCGCAGTACCTTATCCCGCAACACATTGCCGGCAATCATCGCCCGGCTGGCGAACTCCTCCAGAAAGCGCAGGGCTAGTGCGGACTTAGGCCTCGCCGCGCAGCTGAATATCATGGAACGGCCCGCTGGTAAGATTTTTGCGCATCCGCGTCACCAATGACTCGAAATTGGCTCCTGCCACCAAAAGTTACTTTTGACCGCGTCTTCCGGACGAAAAATTAGCAGCCGAAAGGTTTGAACTGCACAAAACTGTGGACCGCAAGCCAAGCGATTACTTGAACTGGTAGCTGCTCAACGATAGCCTATTATGGCCAGATTTCAGAAGGTAGAACTGACAGCTGCGTAAGCAAGGCTGTATTAAGAGAGCTTGATTAAGATAATATGAGCGGAATTTTTCAAAGCCCGCCCTTGGGGAACCAGACCGGCAAATCTTTCTACCGAAGCAGGGAAAAAGCGGAGCAAGAAATGGAGTCAGCAAGAACTGGTGCCGTTGCACGCCTGGCGGCGGTCTTTTCACTGTTGGTTACAATTGCATTCTCTTTGGCAGGGGGCGCGGCGGCTCAGACCTCCTCTCCGGAGTCGGTCGTGGCGCTCACCGGCAACCATCCGGATGAAGTCTCCAATTTGCACCCGGTCGCGCACGCGAATCCGGGGGCGCAACTCAACATGGCGGTAACGATGGCGCTGCGCAATCGCCCCGCACTGGATCAGCTGCTGCACGACCAGCAAAACCCGGCCTCACCCCGCTACCATCAATGGCTCACCTCGGCGCAATTCAGTTCGCGCTTCAACCCCACGCAAGGAGACGTGGACACGGTCGCACAGTGGCTCTCGTCGCAGGGATTCACGGTGACCGGCAGCAGCGTCGCGCGGCGCTCGGTGACGTTCAGCGGCACAGTCGCCGACGCCGAGCACGCGTTCGGCGTGAACATCATGACCTTCGGCGACGGAACTTCCTACTCCAACGTTATCGATCCGGCGATCCCGGCGCGCTTTGGCGCCATCATCAGCAGGATTGGCGGACTGGACAATTTCATGCATGCGATCCCGGCTCACCCATCGCTCACCAGCTTGCCTGCCGCCGCGGGCGGATGGACACCGGACCGGCCGATGCTGCTCGCTTCGAGCTCGAGCGCGTCGTTAAGTGAACGCGACGCGGCGGTGGCGGTTCCCGATGTGACCATTGGCGGTATCACCTCATTCGGTCCGTCCGACTTTCGCTCATTTTACAACGAAAATCCTCTGATCTCGTCGGGAATCACTGGAGCCGGCGCCGGCTGCATCGCGATTGTTGGAGTTTCCGACTTCCTGCCCGCCGCAGTGAATCTGTTCAACAGCACCTTCAGCCTGCCTGCTTCAAGCATCACGACTGTGCTGGCGGACGGCGCCGATCCGGGCTTCAATGACGCCCAGGACGAGGCGCAGTTGGACCTCGAATGGTCCCACGCGGTGGCCCCAGGCGCGCCGACCCGCTACTACCTGGGCAATGGACCCACTTCCGTCAACGGACCGATAGTTGACTCGATTCAGACAGCCGTCAATGACAACCTGTGCGGAGTCATCAGCGTCAGCTTCTCACTGTGTGGAGCCTCCTCAACGTTTTTTACCAACACAGTCAGCCCGATCTATGCGGAGATGGCGTCGCATGGGCAGTCAATCTTCATTAGCGCGGGCGATTTTGGCGCGGCCGGAGCGGTGGTCAGCGGGGGGAGCTGTGTACCGGGCTCCTCGCGGAATATTAATGAGTTGGGTGCCGATCCAAATGTCACCCACGTCGGTGGTACGGGATTCGTTCCGACTTTCGACGCCTTCGGCAATAACGTCGGACACGTCGCGGAGTCGACGTGGAACGATTCGGTTGCGCATCCTGCCGACGGTGGAGCAACAGGTGGCGGTGTCAGCACCATCTATTCCAAGCCTGCCTACCAGAAGGGTTCTGGCGTGCCCGCCGACGGCCGGCGCGACGTTCCCGACGTGGCGCTGATCGCCAGCGACTTTAACCCGGGAGTTTTTTGGGGGAGTAACACCGGCAGCTCGGCAGTCATCAAGTGCTGCATCGGGGGCACCAGCCTCTCGGCCCCGGCTTGGGCGGGAATTGCATTGCTGATCGCCCAGCTCAATCATGCTCGACCGGGTCCGCTTAATCCGCGCATTTATGCGCTGGCCAACGCCGGTCTGGCTGCGTCGGGCTTTCGTGACGTCACCAGCGGCAACAACAGTTTCAACGGTGTCACCGGCTTCAGTGCCGGCCCGGGCTTTGACCTGACCACCGGCTGGGGCACAGTAGACATCAGCACCTTCGCCAAGGCATTCTCCGGAGGAATTCCAAGCTGGACAATCGTCCCGGGTCTGGCTCTGGATCTCGGCGTAGGGGCGAACGGAGCGGTGTGGATAATCGGCATAGACGGTGGCACCTACAGGTTTAACGGCAGTTCCTTTCAGGCGGTCGCCGGGAGGGGGGCAAGGATCGCAGTTGACCCCCATGGCAACGCCTGGGTGGTGACCTCGACGGGGGGCATTTACAGATTCAACGGTACCTCCTTTGTTCAGGAGCCGGGACTCGCCCGAGATGTCGGAGTCGGAGCTAACGGAAGCGTCTGGGTGATCGGCATAGACAGTGTCACCTACAGGTTTAACGGTAGTTCCTTTCAGGCGGTCGCCGGGAGGGGGGCAAGGATCGCAGTTGACCCCCATGGCAACGCCTGGGTGGTGACCTCGACGGGGGGCATTTACAGATTCAACGGCACCTCCTTTGTTCAGGAGCCGGGACTCGCCCAAGATATCGGAGT
>DATFSZ010000053.1:0-4146 GCA_035262365.1 Binataceae bacterium (SeqCode) | reverse complement strand
CCGCGGGTTCACTTCGACACGTCGGAAGTCGCCGCCAAAGCGCATCGCGTGCTTGCCTTTTGACCAGATCGCAGAATCGCCGAAGGTCCAGGTTTGGTTGCGATTGAGCACGGGACTGATGTCGTTCAGGCCGGCGAAATTGGTGAAAGAGAGAGTCGGCAATCCCCAGTCAATCGGATCCTGCGATACCCCGGTTATTCCGAGCTGCCCTTCGACGTTCGTCACGCCCGCATAGAGATTCGCAGTTTGAGTCACACTGCGATTGAACTGCATGCGAACTGTGTTGTTCAGCCGTCCGAAGGAGTGGCTGAGCTGAATCGGAATGTTCCAGCCGGTGGTTGACGTCGTGCCGTGAACCGAAGGAAACGGATTCAGCTGATCGCCATTGGAACGCGAATAGTTGAAGGCGATGCTGAGCGAGTTGCGCCCGCCGCGCCTGCCACCCGCCCCACCACGCTGTGCTTGCCCACGCTGCTGGCGCTGCTGTTGGCCGAAGTTGTGATTCAGGCGGAAATTGATGGCATCGCTGCCGGTGTACGCGGTAGAGACCAAACGGAAGTTCTGAATTGTGCCCGGCTGGTTCGGCTGCGGAATATAGGTAAGCAGTTGTTGCGCAATCGGGCTGACCGGCACTTGACCGTTGGAAAACGGCTGACCCGTCGCGGGGTCCATGATGACACTGGCGAGCGCAGAAAGATCGCCGCCGCGCTCCGCCAGGGTAGGCACCGTGGAAACCTGATCGTAGCTATTGAAGCCGTGCCGGCCCGTCCAGTTGAAGAAAAAGAATGTATTGCGCGAGGGCTTTACCAGCTTGGGAATCTGGAACAGACCGCCCAGCGAGACGCCATAATTGTTCTGCTCGTAACCTGGTTTTACCGCCGGAATCCCATTGAGCGCGTAGTCGCGGGCATTGAAAGCCGAGTCGCCGAGCTGATAAAAGATCGATCCATGCGGCTTATTGACGTTGAAGCGGTTGAAACTCATCCGCCCGCCTCCGCCGAAGAAGCCATTCCCGCCACCCGGACCACCTGGGCCAACGAATCCACCGGGACCTCCCGGTCCACCCCCCATGATCGCGATTTGGCGTCCGTTGCCGAGTTGCACGGGCGTGCCGTCGGTCGGGATTTCGCCGCTCTGAATGCGGTCGCGAATATCATCTAGAGTCCGGTCGTCGAAGCCAAGATTCTGTCCCCGGCCCATGTTACCCGCGATAGAAACGGCATCTTCGCCCGCTTCCCCTGCGGCTCCCATCTGAATCCCTTGGGCAGCAGGATCGCTGGGGGCGCCGGCGGCGCTGTTCTCGCCCCCCACACTACCGGCCATCTCCGCGCCTTCCGCAGTATTCAAGCCAACGTTCTGGAATCCACGGCCTTGCACGGCAGCGCCCGCATTCCTGCCAGGGCCGCCACCGAGCGACGGCGCCATCGCTTGTCCTTGATTGGTCTGCTGAGCCGCAGCAGCTGCCTCCGCGCGCGAGCGCAATTGCATATCAATCGGAACCGTCGCGCTGCGGTTCGCAGCATTGATCAGGACTTCCTTTGTCGCCGGTGCAAACGCGGCCAGTTCGGCTCGCACGACGTAGCGGCCATTCGCCGGAACAGTCAGCTTGAATGATCCATCGAGATCGGTTGAAGTCAGCACCTTCTGACCGGTGAGCGTGTTGGTTGCGCTGATGCTCACGCCGGGAAGCGGCGTATTGCCCGCTCTCACCGCGCCGCTGATTTCGCCGCCAGCGACCGAGGTCTGCTCTAAAGCTGCCGGTTGCGTTGGCGACTGTGGGTCTTGCCCGAGCACCCACGTGGCACTCAGCGCGAATGCGCTAGTTGCGATCAACAGCTTGGTGGCGGCTTTCTTCAGCATTCGGCTACCTGGGAGGCTGTTGCGACTGCGTCTGCGGCTTCTCCGGCTCAGCCGGGCGACGGCGCATCATTTGCATGCGCTGCGGGTCCACTACATTAATAGTTGCAGGCACAAACACGCCATCTTTGACCGCGCCACGTCCCATGATGGTGTCGCCGGCCTTGATGTCAGGCAGCGTGATGCTTTCGCCCGCTTTACGAAATGATGTGTTCTCGTCGGCCTGGATGGTTTGGTCTTGGTCGTCAGGTCGGTGCACGGTGATCTTGGCGCCATCAATGGCTTTGACTTCGCCAACGATGAAGGTTTTGCCTAGATCAGCCATGTTGCCATTAGCCATGCCCTCGCCGCCCGGTCCAGCGCGCATTGCAAACCGGCCCCCGCCAGGAGGTCCAGTCATTACCGCGCTCGCGGTCACTTCGCTCTCGCTCGTGTGCTCGCCGCGAATCATCACGAAGTCGCCAACCCTCAAGTCCGAAAGCTTGGCCGGCTCTCGGTCCTTGCGATATTCAGTCTTATCGTTCAGCTTCACCGTTACCGTGCTGTCGTTCATCGCCAGCTTGACCGTGAGCGTGTCCCCGTTGATGGCGGTGATGGTACCGGCCGTCCCGCGCATCTGCTGATAATTGCCGCGGCGCCCTTCCGGAGGTTGATTTGAGTTTTGCTGGCCCGTATCCTGCGCCCGCATCGCACAGCTGAACGTCAGAGTTAGGAACACAGCGCTGATCGCGGCGATTTTTTTCATAAGCAGGCTCCAGTGACAGGCCGATCGCTTTTAGCGTGTAATGATGGCGGGGCGCTTGCTACCTGAATACCACATTTGACGAAATTAGAGCGTTTTCGCTGACGCAAGTCTCTGTAAATTTTTGTTATGCGCGAGGGTTCGACGGGCCTTAGGGGAAAGGTCAGCCTCTGGGTCGGACTCCGTTAGCCGCTGCCGATTTCGATCTTCCGATGAAAAGCACCACCAGCAGCATCTGCGCGAACAGGGCGCCGAAGGTATCCAGCACGACGTCGCCTACCGCGGGCCCCCGCGACGGCGTAAAGCTTTGATGAAATTCATCCAGTGAGGCGATTAGCGCTGAGCACGCGATCGCAAGCACGGCGGCCCGCATCGACCAAGCTGAGCGAGTCCGGGAACGTAGGGGATTCTTACTGCTAAGTGTCTCTCGCCACGCTCGGAACAGAAGGATGGACAAAACTGCGTAAACACAAAAATGGCCGATCTTTCGGAGGGCGTGGTTGACCGTGCCCAAAGTCCGGAAAGACAGATGAAAGCCGTCCAGCAAACGCGCGAGCCAAACGTAAGTATGGGCGGAAGAAAAGAAGTCGCCGCCGCCGAAGGCGATCATCGTGATCCACAGCAGCGGAGCAATCCAAACCCGCCAAGGACCATGGTGAAATCGGTGGATTGATTCAGCCCGGGTGGCTTGCATGCCACTCAAGTTTTCGTCGGGGACATCATTACTCGGCTGCGTAATTCGGCGCCTCGCGCGTGATGATGACATCGTGCACATGGCTCTCCCGCAGGCCCGCTCCAGAAATCCTGACAAAGCGAGCCTTCTGCTGGAGCTCCGGAATGCTGTTGCAACCGCAATATCCCATGCCCGATCGCAGGCCGCCCACCAGCTGGTAGACCATGGCGGCCATGGTGCCGCGGTAAGGCACTCGGCCCTCAATTCCTTCGGGCACCAGCTTGGCCAGGCGGTTTGATTGATCCCCATCATCCCCGCTCACCGCAGGCGAAGCCTCCCCATCGAGTGATTGCATATAGCGCTCGGCTCCGGCTCCGGTGGCCGCTGACATCGCGGCCAGTGATCCCATACCGCGATAGGTCTTAAATGCGCGACCTTGATACAGGATGGTCTCGCCCGGGCTTTCATCGGTCCCGGCGAACAATGAGCCGATCATCACGGACGAGGCGCCAGCCGCAAGCGCTTTCGTAATATCCCCGGAATACTTGATGCCACCATCGGCGATGATCGGCACTCCGGCATCGCGCGCCGCCCGGGCGCTCTCCGCGATTGCCGTAATCTGCGGCACCCCGGCGCCGGTGACTACCCGGGTGGTGCAGATCGAGCCTGGTCCGATTCCGACCTTGACACCATCCACGCCGGCGCGAATCAGCTCGCATGCGCCGTCAAATGTGGCGACATTGCCGGCAATTAATTCCACATCCGGCAGCTTCGATTTAATGGTCTTCACCGCATCGATAACGCGGCTTGAGTGGCCATGTGCGCTGTCAATCGTAAGCAAATCAGCCTTCGCGCGCGCCATCTCCTGCGCCCG
>DATFSZ010000052.1:0-3356 GCA_035262365.1 Binataceae bacterium (SeqCode) | reverse complement strand
GCCGCGCTGGGCCTACTGTTGAACCGCGCGCCGTTCCATGCGGGACCGGAGAGCGTGGTTCCGCCGGAGATGGTTGCGCGCACCTACGCCGCCTTCCAGGATTTCGATTGGGCTGAAGCAGAGCTGCTGGAATTGCACATGTTGTTCTTGCGGGCAGCCCGTGTCGTCGGCGACCGAAGCCTGGATGTCCCAAAGTCGCTGCGCAACCAGATCGCCACGAAACTGGAGAGAGCGGACGTCGCCCCTGCACGTACCGGCAGCATCAAGGTATTTGCCCCTGTCGGGCGCGCAGAGCGCAGCACGCTATTTGGCGAGTCGCTGCCGCCGGGATTGCTGCTTGGTTCAGGCCAGGCGCCTTGAGATCGCGAGTTCGCTCGACTCTCTGCTGGAGGGTGGAGGGAGAGGGCCTCCCACCAATGATCAAGCGAAAAAGGCGGGGCAATAACGTCGTAGTGTAGTGCCTCCAGGGCAAGCGCAGCACCGTGCTCGCTCTGTCAAGGACGCTTTGCGCCGGCTCCGCCGATGCCACCGCATTCGCGGTGGCATCCTTGACTGCCGCTGCGCGCGACGCTCTGCCGGGAGGAAGGTCGGGACGAAGGGATTGGTCGTTTTCGATCGAACAAGGGGATGGGACGCGGATGCTTACGCGCCGGCAGCGTCCCCAACCTGGTAGTAGGTCAAACAGAGTCTGCTGTTCGAGCACAGTGCAGGCCACCGACAGCAAGCGGTCGGCGACGGTGCGCAGAGCGCGGCAGTGGCTGTGGCCGCGCCCTTCGTGAGGCCAGCGGGGCGAATGATCAAGCGTGTTGCCGTTGCCTACGAGGCCGGTCGCGATGGTTTTTGATTGGCGCGCTGCCTGCGCGCACACGCGGCTCCATCGAAGCCCAACGCCTGAACGGTTTGTTGCTGACTCGCCGCTGGAGAGAGATGGATTCGAAACTTCAAGTTCCGCGCCCTGCGGCCCTGGGCGCGTCAGGACCGCAGATGCTCTTCCTACAGCTCGACCTGGTCCGAGATGGGCGACTCACTGGCGGAGCGAAGAGGAATCGAACCATCGGTCCCCATCAGGACCCATAACGAAGCACAACCGGGTTCTTTATGATCCGAGGTCAGGGTGTCGCATAGAATTTCCCATCGCGCTCCTGGATCCTCCCCGCGCGGATATGGCGCTGCACCGCGATGCCGACATGGTTTGGGCGATCGTTGGGACAAGCCGCGTAAAGTTCTTGTCGGGTTTTGCCGGTGGCCATGGCAAGAATCCGCTCGCCCAAGCTTAGATTCTGGGCGCCGCGTTTCGCCGACTTGACTGTGGCTGTTCTTGGCGGCCGGCCGCGGCCTCGCGGGGTAATCGCGGCCTTTGCTTCTGCAGCCAAAAAAACCGATCTTGGTCGCCGACCAGGTGGTGCCTTGCTAACGCGCGTCAGCACGCGTTCGGCCGTCTCGAGATCGGCCAACTGAGTGGCGGTCCTTTCGCGGTCGGCATCGAGGCGCGCCAGGCGCTCGCTGATCTTCATCTTCTCTGCGGTGATTTGAGCCACAGTCGTCGGTGTTGGGGTCCGCATGGTGACCTTTAATGGTTTCAGATCGATTGGTATCGATCAACTTATTGGCATCTAACACTGGGATAGCAAATCTTCAATGGTAGAAATGCGCTGATTTGACCTTGTTTTGGCTTTTCCTTACGAGTGGCCGCTGAGCGACCTGCCGTCGTCCCGCCGCAGGCGTGTTTCTGCGGATGCGTTCTCCTGGTGGCGCACTCGCCGTGCAAGGCGGCGACACCACGTGCAGCGTATCCGATACGTAAACAGCGCGCATCACCCGAGGAACGCGCCCGGACCGTCCGGCAGCGTCTTGTTGCATTGGCCTGCAACTGCGCGGGTTACACTGCCAACGATCGATCGGACTCATCTCCGATGGCACAAGGCGTTGCCTATTTCATCGACGCGCCTGTCGCTATCTACTCCACCTAAGACGCCGAGGCGAGAGGAGGACAACGACCGAGTGGGCGCGAAGGCGTGACGTGCCTCACCTCTGCGCCTGAAGCCGGGCAGCGCGCCGTCGCCGGCGCGTGGACGATCAGATTTGCTCGGGGCGGTCGCCGTAGGGTTGCGTGATTATTTCCATCAAGTGACCGTCCGGATCGTCGAAATAGACGCCGCGACTGCCATGCAGATGATTGATCTCGCCTGGCTTGGCGCGCCGCGGATCGGCGTAATACCGGACACCCTGAGCGCGGATGCGGGCGAACGCCGCGTCAAATTCGGCGTCGCTGATAAGGAAGGCGTAATGCCCCGGCCGGAACTCTTCGCGCGTATCGAAATCGAGGGTTACGCCGTTTGCTGTCTTGACTGGGACAAAATGGCCCCATTCCGGCCCCGCCTCGAGATTTAGGATATCGGCGAGGAACTTGGCCGAGACCCATTTGTCCTTCGTCGGGATGATCGTGTGATTGAGTTCGACACTCATCTGGTCCCTCCTTCGCGATTTCTCATCTTATCACGTCATCGGCTGGGGCGAGGAAACCTGGCGGTATAGCGAGTGCCGAGCTTACGTGCCGCGCCCCGGTTGATGAAGAGATAGAACTCAGTCGGCTGCTCGACCGACTCCCGCCTGGTGACAGCTTTGGCGTCGACTACGATCGCTCACACCGTCCGGATAGGACCGTCGTCATGCCGCCTGAGCGACCTTTGCCGTGGGCAACAGCGCGGCGCCGAACTATTGGTCGCCGTGTTCGGCAGCCCAGGCAGCAATCACTGCACCTGCCAACTCGGTGAGAGCCCACAAAACCCAGGAAAGCGCACCTCGCTTGATGTGGTGTGCCAGGGCGGTTGCGCGATTTTGAAATCTTGGGGCCATTAACTGGCCGCTTACGGCGCGCTGGTGAAGCGAAGGGTTGCCTCAAACCGGTCATCCGGCAAGACGCAAGGAGGGAGCGGGGAAACCCGGTTTTGAAAGGCTCAACGATCAGTGCTTTGGAGACTCGTCACCCGATAGACACAGCGCCGCCCATCGGAGAGAAGATGCTCCTGCCGCGTGACTGATGTTCCGGCGCCAAATGCGGCTCGAAACAATTCTAGCTCCGACCGGCAGAAGCCCTGGCATGTCTTGGCCGCTGCGCAAATCGGGCAATGATTCTCGATAAGGAGAAAACTGCCGTCCGGCTCTGCCCCGAATTCGGCCATGTAGCCTTCTTCCGTGCGTAGGCGCGCGATAGTGCGAACGCAATCCTCGAGGCCGGAGCAAGACTCCAGGGCCTGGCGGTAGGCCATCACCGCCGCCTTCTGCCGCGCCTCAATGAGGCGGTCCAGCCCCGTCTCGCCGAAGACCGCGCGGATGCCGCCGATTAAATTCACCGT
>DATFSZ010000051.1:0-91582 GCA_035262365.1 Binataceae bacterium (SeqCode) | reverse complement strand
GTCGGCTCGTCACATCCTGGGGGTGGAGTAGCTCCCAAGGGTTCGGCTGTTCGCCGATTAAAGTGGCACGCGAGCTGGGTTCAGAACGTCGTGAGACAGTTCGGTCCCTATCCGCCGTGGGCGTAGGATACTTGAGGGGTGCTGTCCCTAGTACGAGAGGACCGGGACGGACGCACCGCTGGTGTTTCGGTTGTGGCGCCAGCTGCATTGCCGGGTAGCCATGTGCGGACGGGATAACCGCTGAAAGCATATAAGCGGGAAGCCCTCCCCGAGATTAGGTATCCCGATCGAAAGATCCTGAAGGCCCCTTCTAGACCAGGAGGTTGATAGGCCAGAGGTGGAAGTACGGCAACGTATGGAGCTGACTGGTACTAATTGGCCGTGCGGCTTGACCATCATCCCTTCGCATCAAGGTCCGCGAAGGTTCAATCCCCATCGCTGCGGGATTGAGAAGGTGCTCGCCACACTCATCGTTGCACAAGATACGAAGACCCTACTTTCAGTTGTCAAACATTTTTAAGCCTCATCGGCGCAGCAGGCGTCCCTGCCTGCCCCCCCAATGAGCAAAGTTTCCGGTCGCCATGGCGGAGGTGAAACACCCGTTCCCATCCCGAACACGGCAGTTAAGCCCTCCAGCGCCGATGGTACTGCGTGGTCGCCACACGGGAGAGTAGGACGCGGCCGGGGAATCGAGAGGCGGAGCATCGCAACGATGCTCCGCTTTTTTTTTCGCTCTGATGCTGACGAGGCCGGGTCTGTATCTAAATGGGGCAGGCGTCCCTACCTCCCGTGATGGTCGAACGTCTTTTTGGCTCGCACCACCCTTCGAAATAGGCGGATCACGGAACGAGACAGGTTCGGTGACGCGGAAAAAGCCTTTTGCAGTCAAAAATGCAAAATTACGTTTGCAATATCCATGGCACCCATGCGAGTTCTGAATCATGATTTAAAAAGTGAAATTCCGTCTAAAAGGAAATTCCGGTTCGGAGGGGTAACAAATGAAATACGTAATCACCTGGTTCGAACGCCCGCAGGGTTCGCCTATAGAATATGAGAATGCTCAGAAGCGAATCCTTGAAGTCTTCCGTCAATGGAAACCGCCGGGCAATTTCAAGATCGATTTCTTTGTGATCCGAGTCGGCGAGTGGGGTGGGCACATGCTGATGGAATGCGACGATTTGGTGACCATTCACAAGTTCTGTTCGATGCTCCCTGCATTCGTATTCGAGGTGCACCCCGTAATTCCGGTCGAAGAAGCCGTGCGCGGCGAACTCGAAGTCATCGCATGGCGAGATGGACTGGGTCGCCAATGAAGACGGCCTCCAACCCGGTAATCAAAGCTCTTTAGCTTTTCGTTTTCTTTGCTGGTGCTATTGGGGCAGAGGCGCATGCCTCTGGAGTTTCACATTCGGTCCACCCACCAGTGTCATCCCGACAGAAGCGGAGGGATAAACGCGAAGCGATTCTTTTGCGCGCGCAAAGGCAAATCGCTTCGCGTTGATCCCTCACCCAGCCCGTCCCGACCCGACCCCGCTTCGTTCGGGATGACACAAGGCGGTCGTGCTCGCAGCAGAACCCTGTGCGGCCGCGTTCCGTGCCCCCTGTCTTCTTTGACGAATTCGAGTTTTCACACAGTCTCCCGACCGAGCGTGGCGAGGAAAGCGAGAGCCTGTCCTGAGTCCGCGAAGGAAATCAACGCGAAAGCGATTCAACCGTGGTCGCTCAGGCAAATCGCTTCGCGTTGATCCCTCACAGCGATGCTCCACCTTTTCTCAGTGGGGCAGGCGTCCCGGCCTGCCGTTGATCCACGAGCATCCTTTTGCTCCCGCCACCTACCTAATGTAAAGTGTGCAAGCGCAAGAATAGCCTGTGCGTCCTGACAGGCTAGGACTCTTGTCCAAGCAGCTTCAATCAGCAGAATTCGGAAGGGAGGATACGGTCGTGCGCAACCAGAGACTCCAGGAAGGCCAGTGCTTTTGAACACATCAGCAAACGCCGCAAGGGATTCCCGTCAGAAACCAGCGTCAAGCGCGGCGAACGGGTCGTACACGGCGACAAAGAGTTGAGCGAAAAGCTCGGGCGCAACGATCCATGCCCATGCGGCTCCGAGCGGCGCTTTCAAAAGCTGCTGTCTGACAACCGGCCGCTATGACGGCTCGATCCGCAACTTCTACTTTTAGACAATGAATCACCGGCGGAGCGTCGCAAGATGCTCCGCCGGAGTACGGGCTAAGGCCCGCGCTCAGCCCAGAGTTTCATTCCGACAGAAGGAGCGTCGGCGAGGGGACGCGGAGAGCGTCTTCCCGAGGCCGCCGAAGGAAATCAATTCGTTGCGATTATTTCTGGTGTACGCGCCCCCGGCAAATCGCTTCGCGTTTATCCCTCCGCTCCGCGGCGCAGCGCCGCTTCGGTCGGAATGACACTCAACGAAAGCGCAGGGCAAAGATCGAGAGTCCAGCCGCGGAGCATGGCAAGATATTCCGCCTGTTCTTCTCAGGAAAGCGAGCATCGACGCTTCGCAACGGAGCAACCCCCGGACGTGTCCAAATACCCCAGGTTCGACCAGGACCGGCATACGGGGGCGGCGCCGGGCTCAGGCTGAAAGCCTTGCTTCAGAAGGTTGCTCAGGACTAATTGAAATTGGAGACCGGAAAACCGAAGAAAGGCTGCACAGATGACCATACGAACCGAACTGCTTACTGCAACAGATGAAACCATCGACGACGCGGTGAGGCATGCCGACCCCATGGTGCTTCGCGGTTTGCTCTATCAGCTCACGGGCGACGAGAGCATCGCGGCCACTGAGTCCGCGACCGTCATCATCAGGAACGTCGAGTTGAACGTGGTCAAGAAGGCGTCGGACGTGGCGCTGATTCAGTCGAAGGCGGCGGCATTTTTGAAGGCCTACCGCGACCAGGGCGCCGGCGAAATCTCCTCCGGTCCGCCCGAGCGTCTCCAGCGCAGCCTCAGCCTTGCCGCTGGAGTTGATCTTCCGGCGTCCGAGTTCGACTTGTGGCTAGAGCAATTGGCCCTCGATCCGTGGGTACGCAAACTCGATTGGCCGCAAGCGCCATCGGAGCAGGATCTGCGTAATTTCAAGGTCGCCGTGATCGGCGCCGGCATGGGAGGTCTGAACGCCGCCGTGCAATTGAAGCGTGCCGGCATCCCATACTTTGTGATCGAAAAGAACGAAGACGTTGGCGGCACCTGGTTTGAAAACCGTTATCCCGGCGCGCGGGTCGATACGCCCAGCCGCACCTACACGCATACGTACGGAGTCAATTTCGAGTACCCGAACCCATACTGCCCGCAGCGTGAAAACCTGAAGTATTTCAGGTGGGTGGCCGATCACTTCGATGTCAGAAAGGACATTATGTTCAAGACTGAAGTCAAATCGGTCATTTGGGACGAGGAAACGAAGCTGTGGGAAATCAAGGCCGAAGGCCCGCAGGGACCGCAGACCTGGCGGGTAAACGCGGTGATTGCGAGCGTCGGATTCCTGTCGCGCCCAAACCTGCCTGACATCGAAGGCATCGAGACGTTTAAGGGCGAGTCGTTCCACACCGCCCGCTGGCCGCAGGAGTTGGAGCTGAAGGGCAAGCGCGTGGCGGTGATCGGGAGCGGAGCGACCGGGTATCAGATGGTCCCGGAACTTGCCAAAATGGTGGGCAATACCTACGTGTTCCAGCGGACGCCGAGTTGGTGTTTTGAAAACAAGAGATATGTCGAGCCGTTTCCCCCGCAGGTGAACTGGCTTGACCGCAACTTTCCTTACCTCACAAACTTCATTCGATTCCGGGTCAGCCATATCACGGGTCCGGAATTCACCATGAAGACGATGCGGGTTGATCCTGAGTTCAAGGATGAACACGCAAGAAGTGCTCTCAACAAGAACATGAGAGAAGCACAACTGGCGTTTCTCCGCGGCAAACTCGCATCGCGTCCGGAGCTGATCGAAAAGATGACTCCGGTGGCGCCTCCATATTCATCACGGCCGGTGATCGTGGATGCCCGTTACTGCATATATGACGCTCTGCTGCGCGACGATGTCACCCTGGTCACCGAGCCGATTCGGAAGATCACACCAGACGGTATCGAAGTGGAAGGTGGCGTCGAGTATCCGCTCGATATCATCGTGTATGCCACCGGATTCAAAGCCAACGACTTCCTGTGGCCAATGGAGGTCCGTGGACGGAGCGGTCAGCGCATCGAGGATCTTTGGGCCAAGGATGGCGCACGCGCATATCTCGGCACGATGCTGCCAGGCTTCCCGAACTTTTTCATGCTCTACGGGCCCAACACCAACAACTCCGGTGGTCTTCAGATTGTCGATTTCGAAGAGATGGTGACGAGGTTCGCGCTTCAATGTTTCAGTCGTCTGATCACAGGGAAGGAAAGCACGATTGACGTCTCGTTCGATGCCTATTGGCGGTACAACGATGAACTGGATCGATACGAGGCCATGATGATTTACAAAGATCCGCGCGCCAAAAACTACTACAAGAACGAGAGCGGGCGCTCGGCCACCAACTGCCCAATTGATATCAGGAAGATCTGGACCTGGCTGCGCAACCCGGCCGCCGGCCATCTGGACGGACGATCCGGCGATCCGGAGGCGCTAGCCAATCCCTTTGTGAGGCCCTATTTCGGGGAAGATCTGCTTGTGGAGTGAATAGGTACTCTCGCCCGTACCGAGCCACGCGATCGCCACACGGGAGAGTAGGACGCGGCCGGGGAATCCGGAGGCGGAGCGTCGCAAGATGCTCCGCTTTTTTTCCGGTCTGTTGCTAACAAGGGCAGGTGTGTTTGCGGGTCCGCGGGGCGTCACTGCTTGCCACGATGCTCGAACGTCTTTTTGGCTCACGCCATCTTCGAGATAGGCGGATCACCGAACGGGGAAGGGAAGAGACAAGTGTGTGAGAATTCCGAGAAATCAAAACTCTTGATGCCGGGTTGCGGCGGGACTCCGCGGAGCATCCACGGCTTGGGGTGCGGGTGAGGAATCGCCGCGCAGCGTTTTGGCCTGCACGGTGGAGCAGAAAATCGCTTCGCGTTGATTCCTCCGCTTCCCTCGCTGCGGTTGGTCGGTCGGAATGACATCAGTGGGTAGATAAACCCATAAGCCCCAGTGCCGAGTTCGGAAGATGCTCCGCCATTTTTCTTTTTGTAAGCCGGCCGGGATCGACGCTTTTAAGGGAGCAATGGTCGGGCATGTCCAAACACGTCGCGAGTTCGACCATGATCGGCAGGGTGGACTGGCTGCGCTGAAACTGAAAGCCTTGCGGTTAGGGCTTACTCTGGACTAATTGAGATTGGGACCGGAAACGGACTGCTACCGATAGAAAGGCAGACAGATGACCGTAAGACACGAATTGCTTACAGCTACAGATGAAACCATCGACGACGCGGTGCGGCATGCCGACCCCATGGTGCTTCGCGGACTGCTCTATCAGCTAACCGGCGATGAGAGCATCGCGGCCACCCAGGCTGGAACCATCACCGTCAGAAACGTCGAGTTGAGCGTGGTCGCGAAGCCCGCGGACGTGGAGCTGATTCAGTCCAAGGCGGCTGCGTTTCTGAAGTCCTATCGCGACCAGGGCGCCGGCGAAATTTCCTGCGGTTCGCCCGAGCGCCTCCATCGCAGCCTGAGCCTTGCCGCTGGAATCGATATTCCCGCGTCCGAGTTTGATTTGTGGCTCGAGCAATTAGCCCTGGATCCGTGGGTGCGGAAGCTGGATTGGCCGGAGGCGCCCCCCGAGCAGGATCTGCACAATTTCAAGGTGGCCGTGATCGGGGCTGGCATGGGAGGTCTGAACGCGGCCATTCAGATGAAGCACGCCGGTATCCCATACTTTGTGATCGAGAAGAATGAGGACGTGGGCGGCACCTGGTGGGAAAACCGCTACCCCGGCGCGCGAGTTGATTCGCCCAGCCGTACCTACACGCATACCTACGGGGTTGATTTCGAGTATCCGAACGCGTACTGCCCGCAGCGCGAAAATTTGAAATATTTCAGATGGGTGGCCGACCACTTCGATGTCCGCAAGGACATCACCTTCAAGACCGAGGTCAAGTCGGTCATCTGGGACGAGGCCGCGAAGCTGTGGGAAATCAAGGCCGAGGGTCCCGACGGGCCGCGCACCTGGCGCGTGAACGCGGTGATCGCGTGCGTCGGATTCCTGTCCCGCCCAAACCTGCCCGGCATCGAAGGCATGGAGACGTTTAAGGGCAAGTCGTTCCATACCGCTCGCTGGCCGCACGACCTGGAGCTTGCCGGAAAGCGCGTCGCGGTGATTGGGACCGGCGCGACCGGATACCAGATGATCCCGGAGCTCGCGAAAATGGTGGGTCATACCTACGTCTTCCAGCGGACGCCGAATTGGTGTTTCGACATGAAGGGATATCGCGAGCCGTTTCCCCCGCAGGTGAACTGGCTTGACCGGAACTTTCCCTACATCACGAACTTCATTCGATTCCGGGTCAGCTATCTTACGGGGCCGGATTTCGTCATGAGGACGATGCGGGCTGATCCCGAGTTCACGGATGAACACGCAAGGAGTGCGCACAACAAAAAAGTCAGGGAGACGCAACTGGCGTTTCTCCACAGCAAGCTCGCCGGCCGTCCGGATCTCATCGAGAAAATGACTCCGGTCGCCCCGCCCTACTCGGCGCGGCCGATTATCGTCGACGCGAACTACTGCATCTACGATGCTCTGATGCGCGACGATGTCACGCTGGTCACTGAGCCGATTCGAAAGGTCACACCCAACGGGATCGAGGTGGAAGGTGGCGTTGAGTATCCGCTCGACGTCATCGTCTATGCCACCGGCTTCAAGGCCAACGACTTCCTGTGGCCGATGGAGGTTCGCGGGCGGGGCGGGCAACGTATCGAAGAGCTCTGGGCCAAGGACGGCGCCCGCGCGTACCTCGGCACGATGCTGCCGGGGTTCCCGAACTTTTTCATGATCTATGGGCCGAACACCAACAACTTCGGTGGCCTTCAGATTGTCGATTTCGAAGAGATGGTGACGAGATTCGCGCTGCAATGCTTCGGCCGCATGATCACCCAGAAAAAGCACACCATCGACGTCAAGCTCGACGCCTATTGGCGCTACAACGATGAGGTGGATCGGTACGAGGCGATGATGATTTACAAAGATCCACGCGCCAATAACTACTACCAGAACGAGAGTGGGCGCTCGGCATGTAATTGCCCAATCGACGTACGGAAAATCTGGACCTGGCTGCGCAACCCGGCAGATGGCCGACGCGAGGGACGGCCCGGCGATCCGGAGGCCATAGCCAATCCTTTTGTCAGGCCGTACTTCGGGGAAGATCTCGTCGTGGAGTGAGCGCTGCCTCCCGTAGCGAGCCGCAGTATCCTGTACGCCACCGGCAGGGGTGATGCCGTTGCCGGTGGTGTTGCTCATTAGCGCCTCCGCTCCAGTGGCGGTATCATCGGCGCCGGTTGTGTTTCTGAAAAGGCGTTAGCTTCTCTACGGTTTTGCCGCTGCCGGCGACGTTGCTGGAAGGGCCCTTAGCTCCGTTAGAACGAGCTTCGAATAGCCAAGCGTATTCGGAGATCGCGAACGGCAAGTCCTCTCTCGGGTCCCATCTCCCGAAAGCCCATGGCTCCCGGTTGCATTCGCTGGCGGGGAGCCGCGCCCTGGCAGACAATAAAAGGGAAGCATCTGCCTTGACCGCATAGGCCAAGTTTTTCCAATCCAACCATTGATCCGGATTCGACACTTAAAATAGGAGGGAGGGATGCTATGAGCGTCCGAACTATCGCATTAGTGATGATCTTATGCCTCGGCACATGGTTGGCGGCGAGCGCTCTGTCAGCGAAGGAGACAAATATCAATACGGCGCAATCTCAGACTGAACCGCATACGCGCGCACATGCTGTAGCAAGGGTCACCGTTCAGAGTCATGAATCCAAGTCCTACGACCAAACCCCGGGTCCGGCATTGGCGGAGGTCAGTTTAAGAGAACGGTTCACCGGAGACATCGATGGCGAATCAACGGCTCGGGCTTTGCAGGTCCTGCACGACGATCGATCCGCCAGCCTCGTGAGTTTGCAACGATTCAGCGGAAAACTGGGTGGCCGTGAGGGCACGTTCGTGCTCCAAGGTGCGGAAGTCGTGAAAAATGGCAAAGTGAAGGCGACATGGTTTGTCGTTCCCGGATCGGGAACAGATGCTCTTTCCGGACTGCGCGGCGAGGGCGGTTTTGAAGGGGATTTTGGAAAAGGCTCCAAGGGAACGCTGGATTATTGGTTCGAATGATGCAGCTACGAAGCTGCCGGGCGTCAACGGACATGATTAATTTCACCATGCCTGCCGGGGCGGAACCCGGTCCGCCTTATGTGCGAATGCTCAATCCACCCTTCACACCGTTCGCCAGCTCCGGGCAATGATTCGGGTGGCGCATTCACTCTCAAGTGAGCTGCAAATCGAGGAAAAGTCGCACAGACCGAAATCTCTTAACCGCTATTCCCAAAAAGAAAACGGAGCATCACAGGATGCTCCGTTTTTGTTATGAGGTTTGGTGCTGGCTTTCAAACGCCGGCGATGGGTTCGAGAACAAGCCCTTCCAGTGACTGGATACTCGGCCGCTCCAACAACCGCTTCAGCCAGCCGTCAAGATTGGTGCGCCCCGCGGCCACGTCCACGCCAAGTTCGCGCATGACCACCAGGCGCGGAAGGAATCCGATATCCGCGACCGAGAACTCACCGGCCAGGAAATGCTGGCCCTGGAGTTCGCGATTGACGTAGTCCAACACCCGCTCGATAGTCTGGCGCAACCGCTGTACGCGGCCCTGGTCGCGTTCTGCCTCGGCCTTGGCCATTTCGGACATGAATTGGCCCACCTGGGGCGTGAAGGATGTATCTGCGAAGTCCTCAAACAGGCGCGCCCGCGCCCGCAGCGAGCTGTGTTCGATACGCGGCAGCACGGGCGGGTCGGGGTACTCGTCGTCGAGGTACTCGTTGATGATCGTCGAGTCGTACACCACGGTATCTTCGTCAACCAGGACCGGCACGCGCCCGTACGGATTAAAGCGCAGAAACTCCGGCCGTCGATGCTCACCCTTGGTGATGTCCACCGCGGCGAACTCGTAGCTGAGGCTTTTTTCGGCCAGCACGATTCGAACTTTCTGGCCGAAGGGACAGGGAAGAAAGTCGTAAAGTTTAATCATGTCGGCGGCCGCCTTACTCAGCCGCTACTTTAAGCTTGAGGGTGGCTTCGACGTCGGCGTCGATCCGGACAGGTACAACGAAATCGCCCAACTCTTTGATCGGTTCGGCGAGCTGAATGCGCCGGCGGTCCACTGTGACTCCCTGGGCGATGAGCGCGCGCTCGATGTCGATATTGGTGACCGAACCAAACAGTTTGCCCCCCTCGCCGGCCCGGGCCGCGATCTCGATAGTCAGCTGCTCGAGCCGGTCTTTGATCTTGAGCGATTCGGTGCGTTTGGCCTCGCGCCGCATCAGGGCCAGGCGCTTTTCGTGCTCGAAGGCGCGCAGGTTTTTGGGATTGGCTTCAACCGCCAGGTTGCGCGGCAACAGGAAGTTACGAGCGTAACCGGGACGCACTCTAACCACGTCTCCCGGCCGCCCCAGGTTGGGTACATCGTCGCGCAGAATCACTTGCATCATCGCCATTCCACAACTCTCCGTTAAAAGAAATCGTCAATACTGCCCGCTTCGCGGCCGGGCGGTTTGAGCCGGCGAAAATCGATCCACATGTCGAACACGCCCGCCAGACAGATCAATCCGGCCACCACCGGCTGCAACAGCGCGATAACGTAGATCGCGCCGCGCACGATCCGCGAACTCGCGAGCATCGGCAAGTAGTACGCCATAATCGCCAGGCCTTGGCAAAAATAGATCGCGGCCATTACGACGAAGCCGTTGAGCGCCGCAGTCCTGGCCGCCTGCTGGGGAATGAAGATTCCGAAACCGGTGGCGAGCAGCAGCCAAATCAACCATTCCGGCGTGCGCCAGGTTACCAGCGCGCCGAAAACCTGGTAGCCCAGCTTTTCGTTTCCCAGCCATCGCGAGACCAGTCCAAGGTTTGCCAGGACCGTCGTCCCCGCCACGATCGCCGCCATCGCCGGGGACAGTTGCGCGGTGATTTTCAACACCATCTCGCCGACTTGCTTGCTCTCGGCACGACTCATCCCCATTTTCTCGTACAGGGCGGCCGAATGGCTCATCGCGACGCTGACCGAATGTTGAATCTGCGCAAGCAGCGCAGCGGGCGAGCCTGCCCAAAGCAACAAGACCCCGGTTACCGCGACCAATATCGCCGCAGTGCCGGCAAAAACTATCGATTCGAAGGACCATTGCCGTCTGACCGTCGCCGCGATCAGGACCGTGGCGACACCCAGACTGACGGCGAAGCCAACCGCCTGAATCGGACCGGCCACCAAACCAGACAGCGCCAGGGTGATGATCAGGCAGATTGCGAGGCGCAAGTAGGGTCGCGGACGCGCGAGCGCATAGATCAGAATCGGGGCGGGTGCGCATAGCATCACGCCTGCGCCCAGGACCGGAACCAGGCCGCCCAGCAGGAAGAACAGCGCAGCCAGGATAGATGCGCGGGCCAGGTCCAATGCGTCCTTGAAACTCACCGCCTAATCTCAGACTCCCAGGGTGGAGAACGGCAGCAGCGCCAGTATGCGCGCGCGCTTGATAGCTACGGTCAGGGCGCGCTGATGTTTGGCGCAGTTGCCGGTAACGCGGCTGGGTACGATCTTGCCGCCCTCGGTTACGAAAGTACCCAGGGTCCGCACGTCCTTGTAATCCACCTTCAGGCTTTTGTCCGCGCAAAAGCGGCACACCTTGCGCCGCCCGCCGGGCCGTCGGCGCATCCCGCCGCGCTCGCCGGGACGTCCTTCACCGCCCCGGTCGCCGTCGCCGCGTGGTCCGCGGCCGCGTGGCGGGCCGCTGGGCCGCTGCTGTTGCTGCTGCCCACTCTCTTCAGGATTTTCGTTGTCTGCCATCTTAAGAAACCTTCGTGAAAAACCTTCGGCCCACTTTTAGGCGACTGCGTTCAATCAAATCAGCTTTCTTAGCGAGCCGGCTTCGAGGTCGGACTCGCCGGCCAATTGCCCCGGTGCGATCTCGCTGGCGATGACCTCGATTTGCCGGCGCGATGCGTTCACCGGGCCGCCCCGGCCTATAGCCTTAAGCGTTCCGGCCGCGCGGATTTGCTGACCGGCTTGCACCTGACGCGCGAGATCTCGCGCGGACTCGTCAACCATCACCACGTCGAGCACCAGATGACCGGGCTCCTCGCCGCAATCCACGGTCAGCCGCAGCACGGCCTTGCCGTTGGGTGTGGCTCCCAGCATCGGCGGCTTAACCACTGTGCCGCTAAGCTCAATTCTGGTTAGCCCCATCCCCTGTTTCCGTAGGTTCAGCGGGTGGTTCCTCAGCGGATGCGTCTGCGTGGGGCTCAGCCGGCGTTTCGAGGGTTGCCTTCGCCTCCTCGGCTACTTCGGCTTCGCCTTCGGACTGCTGCTCTCCGGCGGGACGTGGTTCGGGCGCGGCTGCGGCAGCCCGGGCTTCGGCGAGGCGCCGTTGGCGTGCTTCGACTTCGCCGCGCAGCTTGGCCGGGTCGGCATCGTCCTCGACCATCACCGATAGATGGCGCAAGGACTCGTCCATGAGCTTGAGGTTGCGTTCAACCTCGTTCATCACGGCGCCGCCGGCGACGTAGTCCAGGCGGACATAATAACCGCGCCTTTCCCGCCGGATTCGATAGGCGAGTTCGCGCACGCCCCATTCGTCAGTCTCGATCAGCTCGCCGCCGCCGTTGCTGACGATGTCTTCGACACGTTTGAGAGATTGTTTTATCTGACTTTCCCCGAGATCGGGGCGCAGAATGAAAATAGTTTCGTACCGCCGCACAAATCCTCCTTTTGGATCGAAACTACGAGCCCCCTAACAGGGAGCAAGGAGTATAACCGGCCAACAGTAACATGCCTTCGGCTGGCTCTCAACAAGCAGAGCCTCCGACGGTCCTGTCACCATCCGTCAGTTTACACTGCGGGGCGGCGCGAATCTGCATCGCGAACGCAAAAAAATTCGTGTCAGCGGTTATTCAGGCTGGTCGCGCCTGTAAACGACGAAATTGCTGGTAATACTGCCGCCCAGCTTTTGAGCAGTGCGCCGGGAGGGCCAGTTTTCGTCGAGGACCAGGGTATAGCCGGCGTATTTCATCCCCTGCTGCGCCATCGAAGTGAATGAACGGGCGGCCAGCGCCAGGTTGGCGGCGGTTCCGCGCCATCGCTCCACCACTCCGATATTGATTAACGCTCCTCGGGTGCCGCCTCCGCGCGAGGCTTCCAGTCGCACGCCATGGCGAACCCGGGCGAGGCGGGGACTGAAATCCGGAACCGCGAACATCGACCCGACCACCTCGCCATTGGCAACCGCCAACGTCGAGAGGTCGGCAACCTCTGTCCGCGCCAACCCGGAGAGCATTGGGCGGACCTCTTCCCGTGTGATCGGGTTCCACCCCCAATGACGTTCGAAGGCGGAATTGGTGACGTCGGTCCAGGCGTCAACGGCGTCCAAAAAACCATGCTCGCGCCAGGTGGTAATACGCACTCCGCGCCGGGCCGCAGCTTCGAGCATGGCCGGGTAGCTCGCCAGCGTCCGCGGGGTGAGTTCGATGGTGAAATCAGTCATCCCCTTTTCGGTCAGAAAGCCCGCGTCCTTGAAATAGGTGTGGTAATACTCGGGGCTGTTCCGCAGCAGGAACGGAGGGAGTTTGCCGTAGTTGTCGATCGCGTAGGGATAATCGAGAAAGGCCGCAAAGCCGGTGCGCACCGACGTCATACCGCGGTGGCGCAACCATTGGCAGGCGTCTTCGAGCATCGCGGCGGCAGCTCGGTCCTCGCCCGCGAGCGCCTCGAAATGGATCAGCTGCCCGAGCTGTTCGTTCCAATGCTTGTTGTACCTGAAATTGACCACGGCGGTGACGCGCGCCACCAGCTTGCCGGCGTTGCGGGCCACCAGCGGCATCATTTCCAGATGCGACGCGATCGGTGCGCGCCCGGAGAGCAGGTCAATTTCATTCTGGATGTCTGGCGGCCACCAGGCTTCGCGTTCGCCATAGACCTGGAAGGGGAGCATCGCGAACTCAGTCATCGCGTCCTTGCTGGCAACCGCCTCTATGCTGATGGCGTCCCCGCGCATCGAAGCTAACCCCATACCGCCGGCCGCGATTGTTGGCAGGACGCGTCGAACCGACGTTTTTCAGCTCCAGCCCCGACCGGCATCCTGACCGGCAATATAAGCGTTTTCTGTTCGGAAAAGCCATTGCTGAAGGGCTCAGGTTGCATGACAGACGAAGCGCCGGCACGAAAGCTCGGCGCTGCCGGAGAAAAAAAACGGCGCGCGCAAAATTTCATTCCGAACGCGCAGGGAGGAATCTCAGAGATTTGCGGGCAACTGAGTAATGTTGGGCAATTGAACGCAGATGTCGCCAGGATTCGTTCGCGCCCTTCGCTTTCGCTCGGCCGGTCGGAATGACTATTCGGACCTGCTGTTGAATAGAGGCTTGGCGGCTTATTTTTTCAAATACTGCTCGGCGGTGGACGCTAGCCGGCGGTAGAACGGTTTGCCGAAGGCGGTTTCGATCGCGCTGCGGCATTCGATGTACATTGGGTCGCCCGCCTGTTTGAGCAGGCAGGGCAGCTTGAGGGACTCCTTGGGATTGGCGAACATCCGCTCGACCTCTTCGGAAGTGGCGGTCAACAGGATCTCGCCGTTTTCGAAGCGAAAAACCACCAGCGGAAACAGGATGCAGGTGACTGGCTTGATCGACTCGATTGGCCATCTTTTTTCCAGCGCCAGCGCATGCAGTCCGCACCAAAGCTGACCCGCCTCATCGCGATAGGAGAAGACACATCGCTCGTCTTCCTTGCGCAGCTCGATCGTATTGCGGTCGTCGAAAAAGGTTGAGATATCGCGCCCCGGCTTGACGCGCGCCGGATCCTTGCGGCTGAGGAACTCGACCACTTCCTCACCGTGGCGGTTGATTCGATCGCGCTCGGCAAGCGTGACCTCCACGAAGTAGTCCTCGCAGCATGACTCCACGCCCGCAGGCCGATCCGCCATCGCACAGGTTTTGCTGTCGCAGCGAAAGCGCGTTGCGAATAGCGCGCGTGCGTCCACCATCACACCGGCGACATCGATCAACTCGCCCCGCTCCTTAAGTCCGCCGACATAGCGGCGCCAGGGCTGTTCTTCGTAATCGCGCAACCACTCGATCAGTGCGGGATTGGTCTCGATGCGATCGCTCATGGCGAAATCACCAGTCAGTTTGATGGCGGCGAATTTAGCATGCCCGCGCGGCGGGACTAAGCAGCCCGCGAAAATTCAGTCCACAAGCAGCGGGCGTGACGGCGTCTCAGTGGCTATCGGCGGTCTCAAATAGCGGCAGGCGCAGCTGGCGCTCGCGCCGGTCCTCTGGAACTGCGACCGGATATTTGCCGGTGAAGCAGGCATCGCAAAAACCGCTCCCCTGGTGACCGTCGAAAGAGTACAGGCCTTCCCAGCTCAGGTAGCCCAGCGAATCCGCGCCGATGAAGCGGCGGATCTCTTCGATCGATTGGTGAGAGGCGAGCAGCTCTTCGCGGGTCGGTGTGTCGATACCGTAAAAGCAAGAGTTGGTGGTGGGCGGCGCCGCGATACGCATGTGGATTTCTTTGGCGCCCGCCTGGCGCAGCATCGGGATTACCTTCTTGAGCGTGGTGCCGCGCACCAGCGAGTCCTCCACCAGCACCACGCGCTTGCCCTCGAGCACCGCCGGCACCGGGTTGAACTTTATCTTGACGCCGAAATGGCGAATGGCCTGCGCCGGTTCGATAAACGTGCGTCCCACGTAGTGGCTGCGAATCAGCCCGAACTCGAAGGGCAGACCGGCTTCCTCCGCGTAGCCGAGCGCCGCGGGAACGCCGGAGTCCGGCACCGGCACGACGACATCTGCGTCGGCTGGACATTCGCGCGCCAGCGCGCGTCCCTGCTGCTTGCGCACCTGGTAAACGTTGCGGCCAAATACCGTGGAGTCGGGACGCGAAAAATAGACGTACTCGAAGATACAGCGCTTGGAGGGCATCGGCGCGAACGGCCGCATCGAGCGCATCCCGGACTCATCGATGATGACAATCTCGCCCGGCTCGACTTCACGTACGTAATCGGCCCGTACCAGGTCAAGCGCGCAGGTCTCCGAGGCCACCACCGTGGCGTTCTTCAGCTTTCCGATCACCAGCGGCCGAAAGCCGAACGGATCGCGCGCCGCGATCATCTGGCGTTCGGTCAGAAACAGCAGCGAGTAAGCACCACGGATTTGTGACAGCGCGTCGATCACGCGGTCGGCCAGTGTGGTGCCGCGGGACGCGGCGACCAGATGGATGATCACCTCGCTGTCGGAGGAGGATTGGAAAATCGCTCCGCTGCGCTCCAGTGTCTCGCGCAATTCCGCAAAGTTCACCAGGTTGCCGTTATGCGCAACCGCCAGACCGCCGCGCGCGTACTCGACCACCAGCGGCTGGCAGTTCTTGAGCGTGGTCGAGCCGGTGGTGGAATAGCGATTGTGGCCAATGGCCAAGGTGCCTTCAAGGCGCTGGATTACCTCGCTGTTGAAGATATCCGCGACCAAGCCCATTCCGCGATGGCTGATCAGGGTCTTGCCGTTGGAGGAGACGATGCCGGCCGATTCCTGTCCCCGATGCTGCAAGCCATAGAGGCCCAGGTACACCAGGTTGGCGGCCTCCGGATGGCCGTAAACGCCGAAGACGCCGCACTCCTCGTGGAACTCGTCGAAGTTGGATTCCTCGACGTCGATTTCGGCTGAAAGCTCGGCGTGCAACAAACTAGCCATGCCCCTGGATCCTCCTGGGCAACGCCTGTTCGTAAATGGCCCTCAATTCGGCGACGTTCATCTCGAGATCCGAGTCGATCCGTAAGACTGGATCGTGCAAAACAACTCCAATCCGGCGGCATTCCAGGCCGCGCTTTGTAACCATCTGCTCGACTCGGGCCGCCACCTCCGGCGCCATGGAGAGAATCACACTGGAAGCTCCCTCTCCGAACAGATTGGCGGTCCGATCCAGTCCGCTGACGTTGACTTCCACGGCGGCTCCAAGCTCACCCGCCGGATTGAAACAGCTTTCGGCCAGGGCAACCGCCAACCCGCCGTCAGACACGTCATGAGCTGAGCTTAGCAGGCGCGCCTGCGCCAGCGTAACCAGCACATCGATTAGCGCGCGCTCTTTTTTGACGTCAATTGCGCCGAGTGTATTCGCACCTCCAAACAGCGCGTCGTATTCGCTGGCAGCCAAGGCCGGCGCCGAGGTGCGCAGGAGCAGGATGAGGTCGCCGGGGCGGCGGAAGTGCTGGCCGCGGCAATGCTCAAGGTCGGCCAGCAGTCCAACCATCGCCAGGGTCGGAGTGGGCGGAATCGCGTGCCGTTGAGTTTCATTATAGAAACTCACGTTGCCGCTTACCACCGGGGTTTCCAGCGCCTGTGCGGCGTCGCGAATTCCTTCCACTCCGCGCGCGAACTGCCACATGATTTCGGGCCGCTCCGGGTTGCCATAATTGAGGCAGTCGGTGATTCCGATCGGCCTGGCGCCCGTGCAGGCGACGTTGCGCGCCGCCTCCAGGGTGACCGCCATCGCTCCGAGATAGGGGTCCAGGGCGCAGGCGCGCGGATTGGAATCCACCGTCAGGGCGAGTGCGCGGCGCGTTCCCTTGATTCTGAGCACCGCGGCGTCGCTCCCCGGCTCAAGCACCGTGTTGCTTTGCACGATACAATCATACTGCCGGTAGACCCATCGTTTGGAGCCCACGTTGGGCGAATCGAGCAAACGGCGCAAAGCGTGCGCCGGCGCTGGACGCTCTGGCGCCGCCCTCGCTACAGGAGCGGCACAGGAGGGCGGCGCAAGCGGCCGCTCGTAAACCGGCGCCTCGTCAGCCAGCGCCGCCACGGGGATATCCGCGACGACCTGCCCGCGCCAGGTCACGCGCCATTGCCGGTCGCCGGTGATCTTTCCAATTACCGCCGCGTGCAGGTCCCATTTCTCGAATACCGCTTGCAGCTCGTGCTCGCGTCCCGCCTGCGCGACAATCAGCATCCGCTCCTGGGATTCGGACAGCAGCATCTCGTACGGCGTCAGGGTGGGGTCGCGCAGCGGCACCCGATCCAGGTCGATCTCGATGCCGAGCTTGCCGCGCGCCGCCATCTCACTGGAAGACGAAGTCAGTCCAGCCGCGCCCATATCCTGCAGCGCCACCACCGCGCCGGTCTTCACCGCTTCCAGGCAGGCCTCGATCAGCAGCTTTTCCGTGAATGGATCGCCAACCTGCACGGTGGGGCGCTTGTGCTCGCTGCTTTCGTCGAACTCCGCCGATGCGAGCAGGCTGGCGCCGTGAATACCGTCGCGTCCGGTGGCGGAGCCGACATAAAGGACGGGATTGCCGGCACCCTGAGCACGGGCGCTCTGCAATTCGCCGCTGCGCGCCAAGCCTAAACAAAAAGCGTTGACCAGGATGTTGTCGTTGTAGGCGTCGTCAAACATCACCTCGCCGCCCACGGTCGGCACACCGACGCAGTTGCCATAACCGCCGATTCCGCCCACCACGCCGCCCAGCAGGTAACGCGTGCGCGCGCTTTCAAACGATCCGAACTTCAGCGAGTTGAGGCTTGCAACCGGCCGCGCGCCCATCGCGAAGATGTCGCGCAGGATTCCGCCGACACCGGTGGCCGCGCCCTGATACGGCTCCACAAAGGATGGATGGTTGTGGCTTTCGATCTTGAACACGGCCAGCCAGCCGTCCCCGACATCCAGCGCGCCGGCATTCTCACCCGGTCCACCCACGACCAGGTTGCTCTTGTTGGGCAAGCGCGCCAGGAGACGGCGCGAGGACTTGTAGGAACAATGCTCGGACCACATCACGGAGAACACGCCCAGCTCGGTGAATGTGGGGCTGCGGCCGAGCCGGCGCTCGATTACGCGAAACTCCTCCTCGCTCAGGCCGTGGGCAAGCGCCTGCTCGAGGTTGACCTCGGGCTCGCCGGGCAGCGCCACCGGATGAGCATTCATGCCAGACTCTGAATGATGGAGCGGAAGATTTTAAGCCCGCTGTCGCCGCCGAGCATCGGCTCCGCGGCGTGCTCCGGATGCGGCATCAGACCGAAGACGTTAAAGCTCTGGTTGGCAACGCCGGCGATGGAGTGGGTGGAACCGTTGGGATTCGCGCCGTCGGTCGGCGCGCCGTGCTCGTCCACGTAGCGCATCAGAATCTGGCCGCGATCCTCCATCGTGCGCAACTCGTCTGGCGGCGCCACGTAAAGTCCTTCGCCATGCTTAATCGGGAGCCGCAGCATTTCGCCGCTTTGCGCCGCGCAGGTAAAGGGCGTCGCCGTGTTCTCGACCCGCACCGGTACGCGTTCGCAGATAAATGACAGGGAACGATTACGGGTCAGCGCGCCGGGCAGCAGATGAGCCTCGCACAGGATCTGAAAGCCGTTGCAGATGCCCAGCACAAGGCCGCCGCGGCGGGCGAATTCGACCACGCTTTCCATGATCGGCGAGAAGCGCGCCATCGCTCCGCAGCGCAGATAATCGCCGTAGCTGAAGCCACCCGGCAGGATCACGCAGTCGGCGTTCTTGAGGTCGCGATCCTTATGCCACAGCGGCTCGGCTTCCTGCTCCAAAACGTCTCGCAGGGCGTAGAGCGCGTCGCGATCGTCGAGCGAGCCCGGGAAGGTGACCACGCCCCACTTCACGCGCCCTCAACCTCGAAGCGGTAATCCTCGATAACGGTGTTGGCCAGGAGCTGCTCGCAAATCCGCTTGACCTCGCCGGCCGCCTCCGCGTGGGATGCGGCCGCCACGTCGAGCTCGATGTACTTGCCCATCCGCACCTGATCCACATTGTTGAAGCCCAGGCTCTTGAGCGAATGTTGGATGGCGCGGCCTTGCGGATCCAGAACCCCGCGCTTGGGGGTTATAAAGACCTTGACCTGCAAGATGTCACACGTGGTCCGAGACCCGCCGCAGCATTTCCTGGTAGGCCTCTTCCACGCCTCCCAGGTCGCGCCGGAAGCGATCCTTGTCGAGTTTCTCGCGGGTGACCTTGTCCCAGAAGCGGCAGGTGTCGGGGCAGATTTCGTCGCCCAGCAGGATACCCCCATGATGGCGTCCGAACTCCAGCTTGAAGTCGACCAGCAGCACGCCGCATTTGTCGAGGAAGGTGCTCAACACCTCGTTGACCCGCAAAGCCATCGACTTGATCTGATCAAGCTCGCCCTGCGTGGCCCAACCAAAGGCCAGTGCGTGTTCGGGTAAAATCAGCGGATCGTCGAGCGGGTCCGACTTGTAATAGTACTCGACAATTGGAAAGGGCAGATTGGCGCCTTCCTCGCGCCCCAGCCGCTTCGCCATCGAACCCGCAACGATATTGCGCACCACGGTTTCAACCGGGACGATTTCGAGCCGCCGGCACAGCATGTCGCGATCATTCAGGCGCCGCACGAAATGGGTCGGGATTCCATGTTTTTCGAGCAGGGTGAAAAACAGCTCGGACATCTGGTTGTTGATCACGCCCTTTTGCTCGATGGTGCCCCGCTTCTTGGCGTTGAACGCGGTGGCGTCATCTTTGAAATAGGCGATTACCAGATCGGGATCCGGCGTCGAGTAGAGCTTCTTCGCCTTGCCTTCGTAGAACATTTCCAGCTTTGTTGGTGTTTGCTCCATGGTTACTCCTCGTCGCACCGGGCTTAGCCGCGCCATCTGAGCCAGTGCCTGCGAACTTTGTCCGCCGCATGCCCGCGAACGCGGGCGGGAACAAAACCTTACATACTCAAGCGCAGGGGACGGATAAACAACCGCGCCCGGCCCGGTCCGCCGTTTATTCACAGAAACCGCTGTTAATAAATTGTACCGTCCGCGGAGGGCTGAAACGACACCCCACGCCGCAAACGGGAGCCTCAGCTCTGCCACGGATTGCCGTACCGGTCGAGAACGGCCACTTCGCCCAACGGGCGGCGGCGAACCCCGCCGAATTTGTCGTCGGTATAGCCGATCGGCATCAGCGCGAACGTGCGCACCTCCTCCGGCAGGTCGAGCAAACTTTTAACCTCGGCCTCGAGGATCACGTGATTGGTGGTGATGGTCGTGCCCAGGCCGAGTGCGCGGCAGGCCAGGATGATGTTCTGGACCGCGGGATAGATCGAGGCGCCAGCCATCCATGACGCTGTCGAGACCATTTCAGCGCGGATTTCCGGCGGGATCGTGGGCGGCAAGACAGGGGAGAGCACCTTCAGACACGGCAGCAACAGCAGCGGAGCGTCGCCCATGTGCTCATGCAGATAGACCCCGCTGGCCCAGAATTTTTTGTATTGGGCGTCGTTTATGTGGGCGGGCCGGCTGTTGCTGTTGTATTTCTCCCTCACCCACACGCTTGCCCGGCGGAAGATGTCGCCCAACCTTCTGCGCCGATCGGCGTCGGTGACGACCACGAACAACCAGTTCTGGTTGTTGCCGGCGCTGGGCGCTTGAATCGCCGCATCCAGGATCTGGCTTATCAGATCATTCGGGACCGGGTCGGGTCTGAAATGCCTGATCGCACGGGCGGAGTGAATCGCCTCGAACAGACCAATTTCGCTCATGGATGGCGCTCCTGCGGATCCGATTTCAGTCCGGCTTGGGACCCGGAGTGAAGCGGTTGACCAGTTCGGCGGCCAGTCCCAGGTAATTTTGCGGGGTGAGTGCGCGCAGGCGCTGCTTGACGGATTCGCTGAGCGGAAGCTGCGCAACGAATTCGTCGATCACCTGGCGCGAGATGACGCGTCCCCGGGTCAGTTCCTTGAGCGTTTCATAGGGATTGGGCAAGCCGTAGCGGCGCATCAGGGTCTGAATCGCTTCGCTGACCACTTCCCACGACTGCTCATCGTCCAGCTCCTGCGTGATGCGCGCGCGGTTGATCTCGACCAGGCCCAAGCCGCGCTCCAGCGCGGCCAACGCGATTAGGACGTGGCCGAACGCCGACCCGACGCCGCGCAGCACGGTGCTGTCGGTCAAATCCCGCTGGAAGCGGGAGATCGGCAGCTTGACCGAGAGATGCTGTAACAGCGCATTGCCGACACCCAGGTTGCCCTCGCAGTTTTCAAAATCGATCGGATTCACCTTGTGCGGCATGGTTGAGGAGCCGACCTCGCCCGCAACCGGCCGCTGCGTGAAGTAGTGACGCGAGATGTAACCCCACATGTCGCGCGCCAGGTCGATCAGGATTGTGTCGATGCGCACGACGACGTCGAACAGCTCCGCCATGTAATCGTGGCTTTCGATCTGGGTGGTGAGTGGGTTCCACACTAGTCCCAGCGATTGGACGAAGGCCCTGGAGTGGGCCATCCAATCGACCTCGGGGCAGGCGAACTGATGGGCGTTGAAATTGCCCACCGCCCCGCTGGCCTTGCCCAGGTACTCCTGTCTCTTCAGTTGCCGAAGCTGGCGTTCCAGCCGGGCGGCGAAGATCGCGATCTCTTTGCCGGCGGTGGTAGGCGTCGCGGCCTGTCCGTGCGTCAGGCTGAGCATTGCCACGTCGCGCAACCGATGCGCCATCGCGGCCAGCGTCGCGGCGGTTTTGTCGAGACGGGGTAGAAGTTCCTCGCTCACGAACTCCTTTAGAATCAAGGCGTAGGCGATGCTGTTGATGTCCTCGGAAGTGCAGGCGAAATGCACCATCTCAAGCGGCAGCTTGGAGTCGATCGCTGCAATCCGCTCCTTGACGAAATACTCGACCGCCTTGACGTCATGATTAAGCGTGCGCTCCAATTCCTTTACGCGGCGTGCGTTCGGCAGAGAAAAATCGGCGTGGATAGCGCGCAGGCGAGCGGCGGTTTTTGATGCGATCGGCGCCAGGGCGTCGATTGCGGGGTTTTCCGCCAGCGACAGGTACCATTCGATCTCGACCCGGACCCGGTAGCGGATCAGGGCAAATTCGCTGAAGAAGCGTTCAAGGGCCCGCGTCCGCGGCCGGTAGCGCCCGTCAATCGGGCTGACGTCCAGCAAAGCAGCATCGCCATTCGCGTCTTTCTGGCTCATTCCGTGTACTTCTTATTGTGTTCCCTCTCCGAGCTTAAAGAGAAGGGGGTGAGGAAGTCAGCGGCCGGTATGGCCGAAACCGCCGCCGCCTCGTTTAGATTCGGTCAGGTCATCAACCTCCTTCAAAGTAACCTTTGCGACTGGCGCGATCACCAGTTGGGCGATGCGCTCGCCGCGCTCGATCGTGAGGGGCTCGCGGCCCAGATTCACCACAATCACCTGGATCTCACCGCGGTAGTCGGAGTCTATCGTGCCCGGCGTGTTGGCCAGCGTCAGTCCGTCGCGCAGGGCGCGTCCGCTGCGCGGCCGCACTTGCCCCTCGAATCCCGCTGGAATCTCAATCGCAATTCCGGTCGGCACCGCGCGCCGCTCCAGGGAGCCGAGGGTCACCGCCTGCTCAACATCAGCCAACAGGTCCATCCCGGCCGCCCCGCCGCTATGATAGGCCGGCAAGGGCAGATCGCTTGCGCGCAGCCGCTTAACTCTTAGTTCTAACTGCACATCCGTTAGATTCCTTCGCCGACTTTAGCTGAATCGCGATGCCGAACGGAACGTTTCCCCGGCATCGCATCGTGACGAGAGCTTCTCCTTAGCTCCCCACTTGATAATTCCTTGACGCGAATAATCGTAGCCAGCAAGCATTTTGATCAGAGTTTCAGCGCGCTCCACTCTGAAGGCGGCGTGGATGCAATCTGGGCTTGACTAACGGTCCGGCCGGACTCTGTGGGGCGAGCGGCCAGAGGAACATGGTAAAAGCATCTGAATTCCTGTCCGGCGGTGGCGAGATGGCGGCCTTGATTCGCTCGCGGGATTGGTCTGACTCCACCCTCGGCCCGCCGGCGCAATGGCCGAACAGCCTCAAAACCGTGGTTCGAATCATGTTGGATTCGCGCTACGCAATCTGGATCGGCTGGGGGCCGGATCTGAGATTTCTGTACAACGACGCGTACCGCGCCATGACGCTGGGCAAGAAGCATCCGTGGGCGCTTGGGCGGCCGGCGCGCGAAGTTTGGTCTGAGGCCTGGAACGACCTGAACTCGCGCGTCGATGAAGTCGTTCAGCGCGGCCGGGCTACGTATGACGAAAACCTGTTCCTGCTGCTGGAGCGATCTGGCTACGCGGAGGAGACCTATCACACCTTTTCCTACAGCCCGCTGGTTGACGACGACGGCAACGTTGGCGGTCTGCTATGCATCGTTGTCGAGGGCACGCAACGATACATCGCGGAGCGGAGGCTCAAGGTGTTACGCGAAGTGGCGGCCCAGGTGCCTGGTACCAGCACTCCCGAGGAATTCTTTGCCGCGATCGGCCGTTGCCTGTGCACCAACCCTCATGACGTTCCGTTTGGCATGATTTATTTGGCCGAGCCTGGCGGAGGGCAAGCGCGCCTGGTCTGCGATACCGGAATCGATTCCTTACATTCGGTCGCCCCCGCCGTGATCGAAATCGACAGCGCGAACCCGCCATGGCCAATCGGCCGCGTGCTTTCGGGAGGGGAGGCCGTTCTGATCGACGAGCTCGGCGCCCGGTTCCCCGGTCTGCCTACCGGCGCCTGGAGCCTTGCTCCACGCGAAGCGGTCGCGGCGCCGCTTTTCCAGCAGGGGCAGATGCGTCCAGCCGGCGTCCTGATTATCGGTTTGAATCCCTTTCGGCCGTTTAACGATCTTTACCGCGGCTTCATCAACCTGCTGGCCGGGCAGATTGCGGCGGGTCTGGCTGAGAGACGCGCGCGTGAAGAGGAAAGGAAACGGGCCGAGGCCTTGGCCGAAATTGATCGGGCAAAGACCGCCTTTTTTTCCAACGCCAGCCACGAGTTCCGCACGCCGCTGACCCTGATGCTCGGCCCGCTCGAGGACCTGTTGGCGCGCAATCCGGATTCCAACTCAATGAGCGTAAATCGCGATGAAGTCGAAGCCATTCATCGAAACGGGCTGCGACTGCTGCGCCTGGTCAACACCCTGCTCGACTTCTCGCGGATTGAAGCGGGCCGTATCCAGGCGATTTTCGAACCCGTCGATCTGGCGGCCTACACCGCGGAACTGGCCAGCAGCTTCAGGTCCGCGATGGAAATAGCGGGTCTCACCTACCGCATCGACTGCCCGCAATTGCCAGAGCCCGCCTATGTCGATCGAGACATGTGGGAAAAGATCGTTCTCAACCTCATCTCCAACGCATTCAAATACACTCTCCAAGGCAGCGTCGCTGTTGCGCTCGATCTTTCGGCCGACAACAAGGAGGCGGTGCTCACGGTTCGCGACAGCGGAGTGGGCATACTCAACATGAACTCCCGCGGCTGTTCGAGCGTTTTCATCGCATCGAGGGCCAGACCGGGCGGACCCACGAAGGTACCGGGATTGGACTGGCGCTGGTACAGGAATTGGTCCGGCTGCACGGCGGAACGGTGAGCGTTCAAAGCACTGTCGCAGGGGGCTCTACGTTTACCGTTTCGATACCACTGGGACGCGCGCATCTGTCCGCCGGCCGTGTCGGCGGCCAGCGGGCTCTCGCGCCGACCGAGCTGCGCGCTCAGGCGTTCGTCGAGGAGGCGCTCAGATGGCTGCCCGAAGCTGCGCCCAGAGAGATGACCGCCGAGAAGGAATTGACCGCTCCGCAACTGGGAGTATTGACGTCGGCGGACAAGGGCGTGGTCCTGGTGGTTGACGACAACGCCGACATGCGTGATTACGTCCGCCGGCTGCTAAATATCCGCTATCAAGTCGATACAGCGCGCGACGGCGTGGCCGCCCTGGAGCGCGTCGGGCTGCGGCGGCGCGACCTGATTCTTACCGACGTGATGATGCCGCGGATGGACGGCGTCGCCTTTCTACACGAGGTCCGCGCCGATCCCGAATTGCGCGACCTGCCGGTGATTCTGCTCTCTGCACGCGCCGGCCAGGAAGCCAGCATCGAAGGGCTGGAAGCCGGCGCCGACGATTACCTGACCAAGCCCTTCAGCGCACACGAATTGCTCGCCCGCGTTGCGGCCAATCTTGACCTGGCACGCGGGCGGCGGGAGGCGGCGAATATCGTGCGCGAGGAGGCGCGCCGTCTGCAGATTCTCAATCGCACTGGCGCCGTGCTGGCGGCGGAGCTGAATCTCGAGCGCCTGGTGCAGAGCGTGACCGACGCCGCCGTGGATTTGATCGGCGCTCAATTCGGTGCCTTCTTCTCCAACCCTGATGGCGATCAGCTATATTCGCGCGAGCTTTACACGCTGTCGGGAGCGCCTCGCGAGGCCTTTGCCGATTTCACGCTCCCACGCGGCAGCCCTCTTATCCAGACCACGCTGCGCGACGCGGGCATCATCCGCTCCGACGACGTCGTAAAAGAGCCCCGCTATGGCAAAGGGCGCCCCTACTACGGTACGCCCGATGGGCACCTTCCGGTGCGCAGCTATCTGGCGGTGCCGGTTGTATCCCGCTCCGGTGAGGTTCATGGCGGTCTGTTCTTTGGACATGGCCAACCCGGCGTGTTCACCGAACGGGACGAACTAATCGTCACCGGAATCGCCGCGCAGGCGGCGATCGCGATCGACAACGCGCGTCTGTATAGCCAGAGCCGGCAGGCGGAGGAGGATTTGCGCCGGCTTAATGAAACGCTCGAGCAAAGAGTTGCCGATGAAATCGCGCAGCGGATGAAAACCGAAGAGGCGTTTCGGCAGGCGGTCAAGATGGAGGCGATCGGCCAGCTTACCGGCGGCGTCGCACACGATTTCAACAACCTGCTGCAGGTGATCTCCGGCAACCTTCACCTGCTGCAGCAGCGGGTCGTGGCAGGAAAATCCTCCGCGATCGATCTCAAGCGGCTAATCGACAGTGCATTTCGTGGAGTAGCACGCGCAACAACGCTGACCCAGCGGCTGCTGGCGTTTTCGCGCCGGCAATCGCTGGAGCCGACACCGGTGGATATCAATCGATTGGTCACCGGCATGTCGGAGCTTTTGCGCCGGACGCTGGGCGAGAGCATCAGTATCGAGACGGTGCTAGCGGGCGGCCTGTGGCGCACCTTGGCCGACTCCAACGAACTCGAAAACGCACTGCTCAACCTGGCGGTGAATGCGCGCGACGCGATGCCCGACGGCGGCAGGCTTACAATCGAAACCGCCAATGCCTACATCGACGACGCCTATGCGGAGGCGAACCAGGAGGTCGTACCGGGTCAATACGTTATGATCGCGGTCAGCGACACGGGAGTCGGGATGACGCGGGAAGTCGTGGCCCGGGCCTTCGAACCCTTCTTTACGACCAAGGAAATTGGGCAGGGCACGGGGCTTGGCCTCTCCCAGGTGTACGGCCTCGTCAAACAATCCGGCGGCCATGTCAAGATTTACAGCGAGGTCGGCGAGGGCACTACCGTTAAGATCTACATGAGCCGTCTGATGGACACCGCTAGCGAAGCGGTCCCTGAGCAGCCGAGATCGTTGGCTCAGCCGCAAGGCGAGGGCGAGATCATCCTGCTGGTGGAAGACGACGAGGACGTCAGGGCGAATACCGGCATGATGCTGCGTGAATTGGGCTACCGGGTGGTCGAGGCGGTCCACGGGTCCAGCGCGCTGATGCTGCTTGAGAGCCGGCCGGATATCGATCTGCTGTTCACCGACGTTGGCCTGCCGGGCGGCATGAACGGACGGCAGTTGGCAGACCAGGCACTATCGCTCAGACCGGGCCTCAGGGTGCTCTTTACCAGCGGATACGCGCGCAACGCGATTGTGCATCAGGGAAGGCTGGATCCGGGCGTGGAGCTGATCTCGAAACCCTTCACCCTGCCTCAGCTGGCGGCCAAGATGCGCCTGATGTTCAGGGACGTGGGTCCGGCCCGGAGAAAATAGCTCCGGGCAGGATCTTTTTTTTCCACAGGCAGGCCAGGCATTGGACGTGCCTCTCTCGGAACGAATCGGGGCGCGGCGGTCTCGTCAATCGGCCAGGCGGCGCGCGACGATGATAAACGCCGAATGCGCGACCATCCGATGGATCGGGCGCACGCTCAGGCCTTTGACTTGCCAATGGCGCAGGAGCGTCTCGAAGCTTTCCACTTCGGCGAAATGCGCACTGGCGTCCAGTGCGTCGACGGTGTCTTTGAGTTGCAGTGCGGTCGGCACGTAGCAGACCAGCACCCCGCCCGCGCGAAGGGCGCGAGCGGCGACCGCCATGGCGCGTCCCGGTTCGGCGATGTCCAGGAACATGCGATCGACGCCGGTTTCCTCGAAGCCCTCGTAGAGGTCTCCGATCTTGAGCGTCCACTGCGGCGCGTCGCCGAAGTAGGCGGCGACATTGTCACGCGCCATTTGGGCGAAGTCCTCACGCAGCTCGTAGGAGATGACGCGCCCGCTTGTGCCAACCGCGCGCAACAGCGCGATGGTAAATGCGCCGGCGCCGATACCGCCTTCGATCACCACTGCGCCGGGAAAGACGTCGCCCCACAGCAGCAGCGGGCCGGTATCTTTGGGATAAATCACCTGCGCCTGGCGAGGCAGACTTGGCACCAGGTCCGCATAGGTGGGACGCAGCACCAGGAAAAACTCGCCGGAGCTGAATTTGACCCGCGAACCTTCGGGCTGGCCTATCACTTCGTCCGCAAGGATATCGCCGCGAATTGTAATCTTGCGCCCCGGGCGCAGGCGCTTGAGGTAGCGCCGCCGCTTGCGGTCGATGAACAGGACGGCGTCGTTTTCTTTAAGCGTGGGGTCCAAGCGCTAAAGGCTTAGAACGCGGCGATGTTCCGCGCAACATCGGTCGCATAACTATTGACTGAATCGGCTCTCCCCATTTACGTTTTAAAGAGCCTGGCTGGTATTATGGAAGGACTCGGCCGGGTTATTTTTTATTGACGAGGAACCATAATGGCAGAGAAGAAAGCCAAGACCGCGGAAAGCAGGGGCGCCGACGCGCGCAAGCATACGTGTCCGAGCTGCAGCGCCGAGGCCAAGGTGGTGTTCTATACCGGGTTTGGCAAGAAGGGATTTTTCTGGGTTTGCGAAAAGAACTGCGGCTACAGCGCGCGTACTCGCTGAAAAGCGTTTCGGGGCAAAGTTAGGTGGCCAGATCACGCAAGTCGAAATCGAAGGTGGATCTCTACGTCGGCATCACCGAGGCCGATGAGCACGAGGAAGAAGCCGATCTTCCCAAGGATGAGGCGGGACGGCGCAAGATCAAGCGCCAGTACGAAGAACTGCTCGGCATCCGGATCGAAAAGCTCAGGGGCCGTATCCTCAACCGCGAGCGAATCAACAAGACCATCGAAGGCATCTATTTCATCTGCGAAAAGTGCCTGAAGGTCTGTCATTCGCTCGACGACGGCATCGTCGAGGATCCCGCCAACCTGCATAACCTGTGCGGTAAGTGCGGCAAGTCGCGCACCGCGGCCTGATCCCCGCCCGAAACTGAGGTTTGTGGATAACCCGGGGGCGCTCGCCGCTCCGCGGCACTACTTTTCTTTCCCCTCCCAACCCGCTACTTGTGATTCGTCGTGCGCCGCCGGACAGGCGCCAATATGACGCGTGGGTCTGGCCGGTTGCCGGGCTACGCACCAATTTGAGGAGCAACGAGGTTCGATGGCACTACAGTTGATTCCGCCCGACGTTAACATTGATTTTGTCGGCAAGCGGAAGTTTTTCGTCTTGCTTTCGACGGCGATCAACATCGCGGCCATCGTTCTGCTCCTCACCAAGGGCCTCAACTACGGGGTGGACTTCAACGGCGGCACTGTCGTCCAGGTGCGGGTCACACGCGCTACCAACGCCGAGGAGCTACGCCGCGCGCTCACGCCGCTGGACCTGGGCGAGATTACGGTTCAGGACTTCGGCCAAAACGGCCAATACCTGATGCGATTCGAAAAGCTGAGCAACCTCAAGGGCTTCACCCAGCGCCTGAGCGACGCGCTGAACAAAGCTTATGGCCACAACGTGGCCGAGGTGCTGCGCGTCGAGAGCGTGGGAGCCCGCGTCGGGCGCGATTTGCGGCGCGATGCGATCGGCGCGGTGGTGGTCGCCACCATCTTCATGGGCGTATTTATCGCCTGGCAGTTCCGCAACGTCAGTTGGAGCTTCGGCGCCGGCGCCGTAATCGCCCTGGTGCACGATATCCTGGTGGTGGTCGGCGCTCTGGTTATCGCACAGTTGCAGTTTGACCTGACCACGCTGGCCGCGCTGCTGACGGTGATCGGCTACTCGGTGCACGATACGATTATCGTCTCGGACCGTATTCGCGAGGACGCGCTGAAGCGCCGGCGCGAAGCGCTGCCGGAGATCATGAATCGGGCGATCAACGAGACCCTCTCGCGCACCATCCTGACTTCGGGCGTGGCAATCGTCGTGTTGATCGCGTTGCTCGCGCTGGGCGGGCCGATTCTGCGTCCGTCCGCCTTCACACTAATGGTGGGGTTCATTACTGGCACCTATTCCTCGATCTATATCGCGGGCCCGGTGGTGCTGTTCTGGGAGCGGCGCGTTAAGATCAGAGCGCTGCCGCGCGCCGCCTGAGCGATGGCGAGCCCGATTCTGCTACAAACTTCGCGCGGCGCTTATCGGCTGAGTTTGGCTGAGGAGTCCACGTCGAACGCTGGTCCGTGGACGCTTACGCTTGCGGCCGAACACGCGGGAGGACTTGAGAAATTCGCGTTTCGGTGCCGGATCGCCGCGGCCTTGGTGGAGCAATCCGCAGTCGCGGATCCGGGCGCTGCTTGCGCGAAGCTTGCCGGATGGTTGCAAGGACAGTTCGAGCAGGTTCGCGAAGCGGCGCTGAAGTCGATCCGGTCCGAGCACAGACTGGCCGAAATCGAATTGGACGAAGCTCATCCGGGGCCGTTTAATTCATAACTTCCCACTAAACGAGTAACACCGTCTCCGTCCCGCATGCCGCTGCGCGGCCCCGCGGCTTCTCCGCTTGAGGGAGGTTACTTACCCGTCGAGAGATTTCAGGAAGAAGTTCGAACCTAAGAAGGATAACCACAGCTTGTGTTGACCTGGCGGGCAGCTTAGCCTTGCTTATGCTGAGGCAAGCCGCACAGGGGAGAATCGGTGCTTCTGCTTTCCCTGACTGCTGGGTCAGGCAGGTTATCCGAGTTCGCGTCAAGCGCCAAATTTATCTTGTTCTGATTGACGAAAATCCGGGGGCACGATGGTCCATTCCGTTTGACTATGGGCGCGGGGGACTTATAATATACCTACTAGGTCCACTAATACGGGATTAGCGTGGTGACTGCACCGAGGTGGATGACTGGCTCGAGGTAAAGGTATGGTTAAGCTGCCGATTTACATGGACAACCACGCGACGACCCCGATGGATAAGCGGGTGCTTGACGCGATGCTTCCTTATTTCACGGAGAAATTTGGCAACGCCGCGAGCCGCAACCATAGCTTTGGATGGGCGGCGGAGGAGGCGGTGGATAAGGCGCGCAACCAAATTGCGGCGCTGATTAACGCCAAGTCCAAGGAGATAATCTTCACCAGCGGCGCCACCGAGTCCGACAATCTGGCGATCAAGGGCGTGGTCGAGTTCTACAAGGACAAGGGCAATCACGTCATCACCTGCGTGACCGAACATAAGGCCGTCCTGGATAGCTGCAAAGCGCTCGAGCGAGCGGGCAAGGCAACAGTGACGTATCTGCCGGTGGACAAGGTCGGGATGGTCGATCCTGAGGATGTACGCCGGGCGATAACCGACAAAACGGTGCTGATCACGATCATGTCGGCCAACAATGAAATCGGCACGATTCATCCGATCGCCGAGATTGGCCGTATCGCCAAAGAGAAGGGCGTCATCTTTCATTGCGACGCCACCCAGGGCGTGGGCAAGATTCCGATGGACGTGGAAAAGACGGGAATCGACCTGCTTTCCGCCAGCGGCCATAAGATCTACGGGCCCAAGGGTATCGGGATACTCTACGTGCGCTCCAAGGGACCGCGCGTGCGCCTGACTCCGATTATAGACGGCGGCGGCCATGAGCGCGGACTGCGATCCGGCACCTTGAATGTTACCGGGATAATTGGTTTCGGCGCGGCGTGTGAAATTGCGGCCAAGGAAATGCCCGAGGAAAGTGAGCGGATGCGCAGCCTGCGCGACAAGCTGCAGGCGGGTTTGTTCGAGCGCCTGGACGAGATCTATTTGAACGGTCATCCGACCGAGCGCCTGCCCGGCAATCTCAATGTGAGCTTTGCTTACGTCGAAGGCGAATCGCTCCTGATGGGTATCAAGGACGTCGCGGTGAGTTCGGGTTCGGCGTGCACGTCGGCCACCCTGGAGCCGTCCTATGTTATACGGGCGCTGGGAACGGACGAGGAGTTGGCGCACAGCTCGATCAGATTCGGACTGGGGCGTTTCAATACGGAAGAGGAAGTTGACTACGTGGCGCAGCGCGTAACCGAAGAGGTCAGGCGGCTGCGCGACATGTCGCCGTTATACGAGATGGCCAAGGAAGGGGTTGACCTCAAATCGGTGGAATGGAAGCGTGACTAGCGACCCGGCCGACGCTTTAGATTGAGGATTAAGAATCATGGCTTATTCGCCCAAGGTTTTGGATCATTACAACAACCCGCGCAACGTGGGCAGCTTTCCCAAGGATGCCGAGGATGTCGGCACCGGCGTGGTCGGTGCGCCCGAATGCGGCGACGTGATGAAGCTGCAACTGAAGATCAGCTCCGAAGGGGTGATCGAGGATGCGCGCTTCAAGACCTTCGGATGCGGCAGTGCGATCGCCAGCTCCAGCTATGTTACCGAGCTGGTCAAGGGCAAGCGCATCGATGAAGCGATGGCGATCAAGAACAGCACGATCGTCCAGGAGTTGAACCTGCCGCCGGTGAAGATCCATTGTTCGGTGCTGGCCGAAGACGCGATCAAGGCGGCAATCACCGATTGGAAAACCAAGCACGAGGAGAAGGACGCGGCGCCGGCCGACAAGGCGGCGCGGGGCTAGAGGAGGCTATTGGGATGATCTCGCTGTCTGAAAACGCGGCGAGCAAAATCAAGCAGCTGGTGGAGGAAAAGCCGGGTGCGGGGTTGCGGGTCAAGGTGGTCGGTGGAGGATGCTCGGGTCTTCAATACCGGATGGAGATCGATTGCGCCAAGGATCGTGACAAGGTCTTTGAGCGCGACGGTGCCCAATTGATCGTTGACAAGAAGAGCTTTCTTTACCTGAACGGATCCGAGCTGGACTACGCGGAAGAGTTGATGTCTGCCGGATTCAGACTGGTCAACCCCAACGTCAAGCGGACGTGCGGCTGCGGGGAGTCGTTCACCGTATGAGCGGCAGCTCAGTTCCACGCAACAGCCATGACGCAGGCGCAATGTCCATCATGCGCGCGGCTTCAGGAGCCGCGCCTGTTTTGTTCGCAATGCGGGACGCCCCTAGCAGGCGAGCTTGATTACTTTGCCGCTCTGGGTCTGCCCAGGCGCCTGACCCTCGACCTAAGCCAACTCGAAACCCTCTACCACAACCTCGGCCGCCGGCTTCATCCGGATCGTTTTGCAAACAGCGCTGCCGCGATTCGCGAAGCCAGCCTGAGCGCCACCGCGTTGCTCACACGGGCGTTTCGCACGTTACGCGACCCGGTAAGCCGGGGGCTTTATTGGTTGGAATTGCACAATGAAAAGCTGGCCAGCGACAACAAGAGGGTTCCACCGGAGCTGGCCGAGATGATTTTCGAGGTGCAGGAGACGCTTTCGGAATTACAGGCCGACGAATTCAACACCGAGGAAGAGCGGGATAGCCTGCGCGGGCAGGTCGCGGCCAGCCGGCGCGAGGTTGAAGCATCCTTGAGTCGGTCGTTGGCAGATCTGGAGAGTAATTTCGCGCGATGGGATTCGGCTGTAAACCATGACCCGGATCTGATCGTCCAATTGAAGGCCATCCTTTCGCGTATCGCCTATCTGCGCACGCTAACCAGGGATATCGAGCGCGTGCAGGAACGGAACGATCTTAGATAACTCTGGGGTAATTTGCCTCAATTGGGAACATAGTAATGGCTTTGATCTTCGGCATCGATCTGGGCACAACCAACAGCCTCATCGCTCTTATGGAAAATGGGCGTCCCAGAGTGCTTGCCGACCCTGCCACGGGCGGGGCGATGCTGCCGTCGGTGGTCGCCTTGTTGCCGGGCGGCAAGGTGGAAGTGGGCAAGGCGGCGATTGAGCTGGAGCCCCATCTGAATATCGAGCGCGACGGCCGGGTCATCGCTGCGGGTTTGGAGGGGGAGGACAGCGGGGCGGTGGTTCGCTCGGTCAAGCGCTACATGGGTCTGGGGGGAGACGAAGTCGCGGCCGAAGACCGTCATAGATATGCCTTTGCTGACTTTTCCGGTCCCGTGGTGCGCTTTCAAGTTGGGCAACGTATCTATACACCGCCACAAATTTCGGCAGAAATACTGCGCACCCTCAAGGCTTGGGGCGAGGCCGCAACCGGCGAGCCGGTTGAGCGTGTGGTTGTCACGGTGCCCGCTTATTTCAACGATGGTCAACGCCAGGCGACCAAAGATGCGGGCCGTTTGGCCGGCTTGGAAGTGCTTAGATTAGTCAATGAACCCACAGCCGCCTCGCTGGCATATGGATTGCATGCGATGACGGCCGGACGGGTGGCGGTGTTTGACTTCGGTGGCGGTACCTTCGACATCTCCATCCTCAATGTCAAAGAGGGAATTTTCGAGGTCTTGGCGACCAGCGGCGACACCCATCTGGGTGGCGACGACATTGATTTGGCGGTGGTCAATTTGATGCTGGAGCAAGTGCCCGGAAGCCTGCGTCATGACCGTCAGGTTTGGAACACCGCGCGGCTAGTGGCTGAGGCGGCCAAAAAGCGGCTCAGCGGCGAACCGCAGGTGGAACTCGAGATGAGGCTGCCGCAGGGTGCGGTGTCGCGGCGGCTGAGCCGCGAGGAATTGGAAAGCCTGGCCGAGCCGTTCGTCACCCGAACGACCGACTGCTGCGTCAGGGCGCTGAGAGACGCCGGGCTAGCCCAGTCCGATATCGACGCGGTGGTTTTGGTTGGAGGATCAACCCGGATGCCGTTGGTGAGGCGGCGGGTCGAAGAGTTTTTTGGCCGCGAACCGCTCTGCTCCCTGAACCCTGACGAGGTAGTGGCGATGGGTGCGGCTGCGCAAGCGGGCGTGTTAATGGGCAAGAGCGGCGATATGCTGCTGCTCGACGTGGTGCCCCTGTCGCTCGGTATCGAGAGCATGGGGGGAGTAATGGAACGGCTGATCCATCGCAACACCACCATCCCCACCAGCGCTCGGGAGCGTTTCACCACGGCAGTGGATAACCAGACTCATGTGGATATCCATGTGGTGCAAGGTGAGCGAGAGCTAGCCAAGGACTGCCGAAGTTTGGCACGGTTCAAATTAGGGCCTATTGAGGCGCAGCCAGCAGGAATGCCACGCATTGAGGTGACATTCCTCGTTGATGCGAACGGCATACTCAATGTCACCGCGCGCGACGAGCGCACCGGGCGCGAGCATTCCGTGGACGTCAAGCCGAGCTATGGCCTGACGGATGAAGAAATCGAACGGATGCTCGAGGAGGCGATCGACCTTGGTGAGGAGGATCTTGACCAGCGGCTACTGATTGGAGTGCGCAACGACGCCGATCAGATCCTCGCTGCGCTGAGCAAGCAGATCACCGAGTATGGCCGCTTGATTACCGCGGATGAGCGGATGGCGATTGATTTGGTGGCCTCGCGCCTGGCCGCGGCGCGACAAGGCGAGGATCGTGAACTGATCGGGAAGCTGGTGGAAGAACTGAATGAAGCAACCACGCCGTTCGCGCATCGAATCATGGATGAAGCGATCAAGGCGGCGCTGGAGAAAAGAAGCGTTGAAGAGATCTCCTGAGAGCGACGTTGGCGCGTAGGACGGGCGTTCCAGTCTGTCGTTGCCAAAGGGCCGGGGAAGGAAGTCAATCATGGGTCTCAAGTGGGATCAGGCCGAAGAGATCGCCGAAGTGTTGGCCGAAAACCATCCTGGTCTCGATCCGCTGGATGTGCGGTTTACCGACCTGCGCCAGTGGGTGATCGATTGCGATGAATTCGAAGATGATCCTGCCGCTTCCAGCGAAGGAAAGCTGGAAGCCATCCAGATGGCCTGGCACGAGATTTACAAGGATCAGAACGAGGATTGAGCCAAATCGAGCGGGGCGGGAGTGAATACCACATGACGGCCAAGCGTCTAAAAGACGGAATAGAGGTGGTGGGAGACTCGAGTCAGCCACTGAGAGGTCAGAAGGAAGCGACGATGCAAGAGAAAGAAACCCTGGATGAGAGGCTGCCAAGCCTGTTCGAGCCGGACACGCTGCTGCCCGTTCAGTACTTTGAGGCGATGCGCCGCAAGCATTTGCTCGAGGGTGAAAAACGGCTGATCCTCAGCGTGTTGGAGGACGGGATTGAGTGTTTCATGAAGTACGTGGACGCACCGACGACCAAGGGTCAGAAGCTGTTTCGCGACGCAGAAGAGTGGATCAATCTGAACGACAAGCAGTGGATTTTTTCCTTCGATAACGTCTGCGACATGCTCGACATAAATCCCGATTACATGCGGCGTGGACTGCGTGAGTGGAAGGAAAAGAAGCTGGCGCATTTGGGTATTGCAAAGGTGCAGGCTCTTTCCACCGAGCTCAAGGCGTACCATACCGATCGGCCAGGGCAGCGCAAATCTGAAATCGTGCCGCACAAGCCGCATCTGCACCTGCACAAAGTGCACGCCTAAGGCACCGGCACAAACACAACCTTGAAAGGACCAAGGCGGCCTGATGATTCAGGCCGCCTTTTTTATTATCGTCGTAACGTTTGTTTCAGTTGACCGGGACTCTTATGCCGTTGCGGACAAAAATCGAATGCCCCGCCTGCCATCACGACTTGGTGGTCAAACGGGGCGGCAAATGCCCCGCCTGCGGCGCTGCGATCTCAGCCCACGTGGCGCGGGTGCGCGCCCGCGAGCGGCGTATCGAGCAGGTTGTGGCGATTATCGGATCGCTGCTGGTGCTTGCCCTGTTCCTCGCCACAACCGGAGTCAGTCTGGGCCTTGTCGAAGGCATCGGCGTCTATGCGATCGTGGGCGCGGTGATGTTCCTGCTGGCCCGTAAGACCTTCAGCTAACTCTGCAGCGACAACATTTCGGCAGATCGTTGGTGCAGCCTCACCGGCAAAGGGCGGTGCAGCGCCTCTCGATGCGCTACTCTGTGCGGGCGCAGAAACCGCTGCGGCCTGTTTATTGGGTGCGTAAACAGTTCTGCGGCGACAGTCGTCTAAATACCGAGCGAGCCCTCTGGTGTGTACGATATCGGGTTGGCCGGACTTCTATGGGACAGGGCAATTAAACGCAATTTTTGGCAAAGGTCGCGATTCTTGTCTGGCACGCATGATGCTTCAACGCTAAGAAGGAGCAAGAAATGATGAAAGCGAAAGTTTATGGACTTCTAGCCTCCGTTGTTGGGTTGGTGATGCTGGCGATGCCAATGACGGCGCTGGCACATGACCACGACGGATGGCATCACGATCATGGCCATCATTACGGATGGTACAAACACCACCACGACGACGGCTGGTGGTACAAGCATCACCGCTACAACCCCTACGGTTACGGCTATGGCTACGGCGCTTATCCGCCGGTCGTGACCGGACCGCCAATAACCGAAGTGCCGCCGATAGCGACTGTCCCGCCGTGGCAATCGGGATACTACAATTACAACCCGTACTACCCGATGAGCTACAACAACGCGCGCAACGCGGCGAAGCTATCGCAGTTGCAGCAGACCATGGCGCAGCGCGCGAACGCCAACGGGGCGCTGTATCAGGCTGCTCTGGCGCAGGGGAATTATCCGCTGGCCAACAAGGCTGCCACTCGGATGCAGTACGCGACGGCCACTGCTAACGCAGCCAACTCGATGCTGACCGGAGCGCCGGTAACCGCCGCGCCCGTGACTGGAGCCACGGTGCCGGTCACCAATCCATATTATGGGCAAGCCGGGTATTCGCCGCTGAGTTCCGTGATTCAAATGCTCGGCTACTAACGGCCGGCTCCAAACGAAGCGGCGGGCGCTAGGATGATCACGCCCGCCGCTTGCTCTGGCGCGCTCTCAGAGCAACGAATCAAGTCCAGGTAGAACCTGGGTACCTTCCAACTGAACCGACTGCAGATCGGTCGGATCCAATCCCAGCGCCCACAGAATCGTCGGAGCGACCTGCGTGGTTTCCACCGGGCCGGTGATCGTCTTGGCCGTGAAAGTCGGATTCGACAACAGCATCATCACGTTGGTGTCATCGTGAGCAAAGCCGCCGTGTTCTTCGAGCTTGGCGCTGCTGCCGGTATACACCACGGCGATATTTGGCGTTATGACGATATCCGGTGTGCGCGGGTCGAGCGGCGGCAGTCCGGGCAGATTGAACATCAGGCCGACTGCGGGGCCCGAGTAGATTTCCCCGATTCCGGCTTCAGTCGCGCCGGCTTCGAGCATGCTGACAGCGGTAGCGGTGTGGTTGGAATTGGCCCGCCACAGCACATCGGCGCTACCAAGCCTTTGTCAGGTCAAGCTTGTTGCTGCCGCGATACTCGTGTTACAAGCCAGGTAGATAAATTGGGCTGCCGGTTGGTCAGCGGCGGTCAGTGGTCCTTCGAGGGAGCCTGGGAGAGAAAAAAATGAGTCTAGACCTTGTCATCCGCAACGCGTTTGTTATCGACGGCTCTGGCACGCCTCGTTTTGGCGCCGACGTGGGAGTCTCTGGCGGCAAAATCGTGGCCGTGGGCAAAATCTCCGAGCCGGCGCGCGAAGCGATCGACGCGCAAGGCGCCGTCGTCTCTCCCGGATTCATCGACGGACACACCCACATGGACGCGCAGGTCTTCTGAAATTCCCTGGGCACCTGTTCGTGCTGGCATGGGGTGACGTCGGTCGTGATGGGAAACTGCGGCTTCACCCTGGCGCCATGCCGCGAGAGCGAAAAGCACCTGGTGATGCGCAACCTGGAGCGCGCCGAGGACATCTCGCCGGAAGCGATGGAGGCGGGGATCCGCTGGTCGTGGGAGGACTTTCCACAGTATCTGGACGCGGTCGATCGGCTGCCCAAAGGGATCAACTACGCGGCTTACATCGGCCATTCCGCGCTGCGAAGCTATGTGATGGGCGAGCGTGCGTTCAGCCAGCCGGCCAGCGGCGACGATCTCGCCGCGATGAAGCGCGAGGTGCGCAAGGCGATAAGCGCAGGCGCGATCGGGTTCACCACTTCGCGCAGTTTCTCGCATCAGACGCCGCAGGGATTGCCGGTCGCCAGCCGGTTGGCCACCTGGGACGAGGTCCGGCAGTTGGTGGGAGTGCTGGGTGAATTGGGCGCCGGCGTGTTCGAGCTGGCCAGTGAGGACATGCGCGATCCGTCGCGCGTTGCGGATTACATGGGCCGCCTGAAGCAGTTGGCGCTGGACACCAGTGTACCGATCACGCTGGGCGTTTTCTCCGCCAAGGGCCTGGCGCCAAACTACTGGAAGTCGGTGCTGGGAACGATCGACGAGACTGTCGCGGCGGGCGGGTGGATGTTCGGACAGACGCTCAGCCGCTCACTTAACGTGTTGTTTTCCTTCCAAACCGTCACGCCGTTTGACCGGCTGCCGGTTTGGAGTGAGATCCGCAAGCTGCCGCTGGCCGAGCAAGAAGCGGCCCTGCGCAATCCCGAACTTCGGCCGCGCCTGATCGAAGCGGTGCGGGCGCATCGACCCGACGCGGACGGAGGGTGCGGAGGTTCGCGACGCCAACTTCAAGCGCATCTTTGCGCTGGACAAGCCGCTGCCGCCGTACCGGTCGATTTCCGAAATTGCCGAAGAGCGCAAACAGGATCCCGTCGAAGTGATCATAGAGATGGCGCTCGCGCGCCATCTAAAACAGTTCTTCCTGCAAACGCTCGCCAACGAGGATCAGGACGAAGTGCTGGCGATGATTCGGCATCCCCGCACCATTCCGACCTTTTCGGACTCGGGCGCGCATGTATCGCAGATCATGGATTCCTCCCTGCAAACCCATCTGCTGAGCTACTGGGTGCGCGAGAAGCAGGCGCTGACGTTGGAGGACGCAGTGCGCCGTATAACGTCGCTTCCCGCTTCATGTTGGGGACTGGAAGGGCGTGGATTAATCCGCGAAGGCTACGTGGCCGATTTGATCGTGTTCGATCCGGATACGATCGGCCCGCAGATGCCGGAGCTGGCCTACGATTTGCCGGCCGGCGCCCCGCGCCTGAAGCAAAAGGCCGACGGCTTGCTGGCTACGGTCGTCAATGGCCGGGTGTTGCTGCGCAACAACGAGCATACCGGCGCACAACCGGGCCAGTTGCTGCGCGGCCCCCTGGCGCGCTGACCTGTCGAGCGCCACGAGATCGCGCAGACGTCCAACACCCTGACTTACAGCCTGGTCGAGGAAAAATCCGCCTGTTCCATCGCCGCCGTGATTTGCCGCCCGGGCCGCAGGATTTTGTAAAGCGTCGATTTACTTGTCTGTGACCGTGATGCCGGCTGGCACGTTGTGCGCGTAGCAGCCCTCCTCGACGCGTTCGCTGATACGCCATCCTTTAGGCGTGCGTACGAATTTGTCCACGTACCACAAGCCCAGGAACATCACCTGAGTCTTGCCATCGGCCAGCTTTACTTCCATCGGGTTGAAGCAGATGGTGCGCGCCGACGCGGTATCGCCGCTCAGCTCGATCGCCATGTTGCCGACCATGTGGTAGTAATGCGGAAACGCTCCCAGCGCAGGCTTCAGCCAGGCTTTCACTTCGGGATAACGGCCGTCAATCCCACCCATCGCGCGGTAGTCGATATAGGCGTCGGGCGTGAAGACATTGTCGAGCCGATCGTAATCGCGCCGATCGATGGCACTGCTGTAGTCGATCATGAGCTGCTGGATTTCCAGCCGGTCGGAGATCTCCTGCAAGCTGAGCATGGTGTCTTGAGACGATCAGTTGCCCTCACCCCGTCCCTCTCCCAGGCTTATGTGGAAGAGGGACCGGAGGGAGAAAGTGTTATGCGGCGCGGGCTGCGCTTTGCTCGCTTGCCTTGCCGTGGCGCAGCAAGTGGCCGGGGGTCTCTCCCGTGGTCTGACCGTCGATCAGGGTTGTCTCCCCGTTGACCAAAATGTAGCGATATCCTTCCGCGCGCTGCACCCGGCGCCATTCGCCGCCCGGCAGATCGTGTACCACCTCGACCGGGGTGATTTTCAGACGGTCGAAATCATAGACCACGATATCCGCCGCGTGACCTTCCCGCAGCAGGCCGCGATCGGCGAATCCCGCGCAATAGGCGGGCAGGGCGCTCAGCCGCCAATGCGCATCCTCGAGATTCAGCGTGTGATGCTCGCGCACGTGCTTGGTGAGAAACTCGGTTGGATAGCGGCCGGCGGTCAGGAACTTGGTGTGCGCGCCGCCGTCTGAAGCGCCTGGTATGACGTATTCGTAGGCGACCACTTCCTTTTGCAAATCCAGCGGGCTGTTGATGGCACGCGCATAAAAGTCGGTGCGCAGGTCGTCGGCCACCGCCGTGTCCAGCATCACGTCGACGATATGTTTGCCTTCGCGCTCCGCTACCTGGCGCAGGGTCATGTTTTCCAGGTGTTTCAACTCCGGGCGATACACCTCGACGATCACGATTTCGCCCAGGTCGGTGGTCGCGACGATCGGTCGGGCCGCTCTGAGCCCGGGCCGGCGCGCCGGGTCGGCCAGCTTTGCCTTGCGTTCCTCCAACGTTCCGGTAGTGGCCTCGCACCACGCGTCAGCGTCATCGAACAGGTTGAAATCGGCGAGGCTGAAAGTCAGTCCGGCGTCGGTGGTGATCCCCTGTCCATAGACTCGAAGCCCGCGCTGACGGCATTTCTCCAGCCATTTGATCGACTTGCGATGCAGGTCGGGGAAGGCTGCCGTGCACTGGACGGCGTTGAACAGCACGGGCCGCCCGCTGACTTCGGCCAGTTGTTCGAAAAAGGTTGCATCGCGTTTCAAATTGCCGGTCGCGAGCACCATCTGGATGAAACCTTCGTTGCGCCGCCCCAGCACCCGCGCCAGCGCCAGGCAGGTCTCGTCCGCCATCAAGTCGGTGACCATCGGGGTGCCGTCGTAATCGCGCTGGGTCATCAGTCCGGAAGCGGGATTGAGCCGCTGCGCCGACCATCCGCATCCGCCGGCCTCCATCGCCTGGTCCAGCAACTCGCAAAGCTGAGCTTCCTCGGCGGCCGTCGGTTTGCGCGACTTGGCCGCCTCCAGACCCATCACATAGATGAGCATCGGGGCAATCGGAACGTAAGGGAGAATGTTGATGCCCTTGGGGCTGCGGTCAAGGCTGTCGAGAAACTCGGGAAAGCTGACCCAGTCCCACGGCATTCCGGCCTTCATCGAGGCGTAGGGAATCGCTTCCACGCGCGTCATGGTCAACATCGCGCGCTCGCGTTCATCCGGCCTGACCGGGGCGAAACCAAAGCCGCAATTTCCGATCACCGCCGAGGTGACTCCGTGCCATCCGGAGATCGAGCAGTAGGGATCCCAGAACACCTGCGCGTCGTAATGCGTGTGCAGGTCAATAAAGCCGGGCGCTACGATCATCCCGGAGGCGTCAAGCACCCGCGCGGCGTCCTTCGCGTCAAGGCGGCCGACCCTGGCAATCACGCCGTCCTTGATCGCCACATCGCCGCGAAAGCGCGGCATCCGCGTTCCGTCAACGATCATCCCGTCCTTAATAATCGTGTCAAACATTGGCATTTTGACTTTCCCCGAGGATAGTTTCCTGATTGGTTGTAAGTCCGCAGCCCCTTTCTTGTCAAACCACTGCCGGTGTTGTACCACCTGATGTACTATTTCAGTGCTGCAGCGCTTGGGCGAGGCACAAGGGCAGCGCCGGCATCCGTGCCGGCGTCTGGCCCGAAGTGGGCTCTGGGGCGTGCTCAATAGTGGCCGAGACGGCCCAACGCTTCGGTACTGATGGAGGTAACGCCATGGCCGAGTTCGATTGCGTCATCAGGGGCGGCACGATCGTCGACGGAACGCTAGTCCCTCCTTTCAAGGCGGATGTGGGCATCAAGGATGGCATGATCGCAAAGATCGGCTATCTCAAGGACAGCGACGCGCGCCGCACGCTGGACGCCTCCGGCTTGATCGTCGCGCCGGGAGTTATCGACCTGCATTGCCATTACGACGCGCCGGTCTTCTGGGATCCAGCCTGCTCGATCGGAAGCTGGCACGGCGTGACCTCGGTGACCAACGGTAACTGCGGCTTCGGCTTCGCCCCGGTTCACGCCAAGGACGCGGACCGCGCGATGCTCTCGATGGAGCGCAACGAGGCGATTCCGTACGCGTCGATGAAGGCGACGATGCCCTTTACGTGGGAGACGTTCCCGCAGTGGATGGATCATATCGAGCGCCTGCCCAAGGCGGTCAACATGATGCAGCTCGTTCCGGTCACCCCGCTGGTCGCTTACGTGATGGGCGGATGGGATCAGGCCAAGAGCCGGCAGCCGAACGAAAAAGAAATCCAGCGCATGGTGGAGATCGTTGATCAGGCGATGGCGTCGGGCGCCAACGGCTGGGCGGCGCAGCGCCTGAGCGGCCGGTTCTCCACCCAGCGCGATTATGACGGGACGCTGATGGTCTCGGACCTGATGCCGGATGACTTCTACCTGAGTTTGGCCAAGGCTCTGCGCAAGTACGATCGCGGTCACATCCAGTATGCGCAAACCCTGGGCGGAGCCGGTTCGCGTGACCCCTCGGAAGGACCGCGGCGGGATATCGACTTCGGCGGGCGCCTGGCGCAGGCCAGCAATCGTCCCCTGATTTACAACGGGATCGTACCCAACAGCACGAACCCCGACGTATTCCGCGCGCAGGCTGCGGTGGTTGACCGCTACAATCGCGAAGGCGTGGCGCTGGTCGGCCATGCCGTCACGGTGCGGCTCAACATGCGATGCTGTTTTCGCGAAGACTGGACGTTCTTCGATAACGTTGACGAGTGGCGCGAGGCGCTGATGGGTCCGTTTGACGAGCGCGTGGCCAAGCTCAACGATCCGGTGCGGCGCGAACGGCTGAGATACATCTATGACCGCAGCAAGCAGCCGATAACCGCGGGCGACATCGCAAATTTCATCTGCAGAAAAATTTCCAACCAAGATCTGCGGGGCAAATACCAGGATCGCACCGTGGCGGATATCGCGCGCGCGGAGAACAAGCACGTCGTGGACGCCCTGCTCGATACCTCCGCCGCGGACGATTGGCAGATGCATTGGATAAGCGGGGTGTACGACTCACGGCCGGAGTACTGCAAGGAGTTGCTGAGCCATCGCACGGTCGCCGGTTTTTCCGACGGCGGCGCGCATGCGAAGTTCCAGACCATGGGCATTTATCCAACCGATTTGCTGACCTGGCTGGTGCGCGACACGGGAACGCTAACGCTGGAAGAAGCCCATTACCACCTGAGCTACATGCCGGCCTGGGTGGCAGGGTTTACCGACCGCGGCGCGGTGCGCGAAGGCCTGGCCGCCGATCTGATCATCTATAACCTCGATCAGCTGGCGATTGAGGAACCCGAGGTCGTCAACGATCTGCCGCCTAACAACGAATCGCGCCTGGTCCAGCGCCCCCGCGGTTATCGCTGGATAATGGTCAACGGCCAGGTCGCCTTCGAGGACGGTAAGGACACCAAGGCTTATCCGGGCAAGCTGGTGCGCTGTGCCTGACGACGTCCGCAAGGCGTCAGCTGTGGGGTTCGTTATCCTGTACGCGCAACAACTCGTCGCGCTTGAACCAGGGTAAACGCGCCGATCTGCCGGCGCGGCGGGCTTTTACCCCGCGGCCCCTTTCGAATCTTCCGATCGCGGATGCAAACAGGTCAGCGCGTGTAAGGGCATCGACCAGACGCGGCGCGCGCCTGGGGCCGATTGCGATCAACAATGCACCGGAACTGGTTAGTCCGAGCGGGTCGATACCTAGCGTCCGGCAGATATCGCGCGTGACCTTGAGCACCAGGATGCGGTCCAGGTCCACGTTCACGCGAAGTCCGGCCGCATAGGCCATTTCATGGATCGCCGCGCCGACGCCGCCTTCGGTTGGATCGTGCATCGCATGCGCCCCCGATGCCGCTGCGATATTGGCGGCGCGTGATACGGAGATTCCCGGCCTGGTCGCAAGGCGCAAAGCCTCCCGGCGTGCCGCCGGACCCAGCGTACGAGCGATTTGGCGGCCACGATCCACGGCGAGGATGGCGCTGCCCTCGATCCCCGCTGCTCCCGCCATCACGAGCACGTCGCCGGCCCTGGCGCTCGCGGTCGAGAGCAGGCTGCGCGAGTCGACAAAACCCAGCATGTTGCCTACCAGCACCGGCCGCCTGACGGCGTCGGTAATCTCGGTATGGCCGCCGGTGATGGTTACGCCCAGTTTTTTCGCCTCCGATTGCAGGCCGGAAAAGTATCGTGCAATCACCGGCCCCGATGTTCCCGGTGGAAACAATGCCGCGACCTGCAGGTAGCGCGGGCGCGCACCGCGAGTCGCGAGGTCGTTGGCATTGACCTGCAAGAGCAATTCGGCCGCTCGATGCGAGGTGAATGTGATCGGGTCGGTCTTGGCTATCAGGTAGCGGTCCCGGTCCAATCGGATCGCGGCCGCGTCCTCACCCATCGCCGGGCCTAGCTTCACGCTCGTATCGCTCCGCTCGAAAGTGCCGAGCAGTTTCACCATCAACGCCGGGGGAAGCTTGCCGGTGGAAAATCCAGCCTTCGATGACATGGCGCCGTATGGTAACCCGTGGCGATTCGATTACAAAACATGCCAGCTCCGGCAAACGTGGCGTGCGCCAAGCGTCGTCGATGTACCAAATCGAAGCAGGGCGCAAGACGAAAGGGAGCAGGACGCCACAGACTGACGCCGGTCTGCCATGGTGCGAGCGCCCGGCGGCTGAGCATGACTCAAGGATTCCGCGGCATCATCGTTCAATAGGCCTCGGCACGAATGCTGCTTTGAAAGTTGTCAAACAAGACGGCCATGGAAATTCAGACTACAACGGAATCGCACGCGCGCAGGGACGAACTCAATCGAGTCCTGGAACACGAGCGCGCATTCGCACTTGAACGAGTCCGCGGGCTGCGCGCCAGGCAGGATGAGAGAGATTGGCATGCGCTCGCCGACGAATTGGACAGCGCCCGTTCGCTGGCCGACCTCGCAACCCAGCTCGCCCTCATCGAAAGGGCCGAGGAACGGCTCAGAGCGATAGACGTCGCGTTCGCCAGGCTCAGCCGCGGACTTTACGGTATTTGCCCGCGATGCGGTGATGAGATCGCGCTGGAGCGGCTCAAGGCCGTGCCCTTCGCAGCGTATTGCGTCGATTGTCAGGAGAAGCGGAGTGTGAAGCGCAGCTCCGCAAAGAATTAATCGAAAAGGACCGCCGATCCGCCACCGAACGATCTGTGTTTTGCCATTTTTCTCCTTGTTCAAGGAGCTAAAAAGGGCTTCGCCCCCCACACCCACCCCCCTCTCCCGAATTGAGTTTCGGGAGGGGGCCCCACCTATACTCTCTTTGGGATTGCCGAGGCTGGCTCTTGGCGCGCGCTACGGCGTCACCACTTGCTGAACGGATGCGCCACGAGATTAGCGTTGAAGTAGCGCGAATCGCTGGTTACTTCTTTTCCGACCCACCCGGGAATCGAGACGTTCTGGTCCTCGCTCTTGAGCTCGACTTCGGCCGTGATCAGACCCGCGTTCTCTCCCTCGAATTCATCCACTTCCCACACCACGTCTCCATCCGGAACACGGTAGCGGGTCTTCTCGATCAAGGGTTTCTCGCACAGCCGATCGAGCATCTCGTTAGCGTCGGCCAGCGGGATCTCATACTCGTACTCGGCCCTGGTCGCCTTGACAGTGACGCCCTTTACCGTGATGTAGCCCTTGCTGCCCGCGGTGCGTACGCGGACTGTGCGTTCCTTCACGGTGCTTAAATAACCCTGGCGGTAGCGCTTGCCGTCGTCGGGCCTGCGCCAGGACTCGCGCTTTACCAGGAACTTCCGTTCGATCTCCTTTGCCATATGCTTTACCGCTTGACTTACGCGCTTCGCGGTCCGAGAAGTTGTTTGATCTGGCGGATATAGCTGGTATTGGGCATACCCTCGATTCCCAACTGTTGCGTAACCCGAGCCACCGCGTCCGGATCGGTTGATTCCACGGCGACGGTGTCTCGCGCCTGATCACCAATCGTGGTCGTGGCGAATTCGGCCTGACATTCGCCAAGCGCTAAACGTACGCGGCTTTTGGAAACGGTAACTACTGCGACCTTCGGCTCCGCGTCGATAACTTCATCCAAAAACTCGTTCATCGCGTACTGCTCACGCGACATTTGCGGCGGCACCAGTTCGAGGGCGGAAAAAACCTGCGCCGCGATAATTGAGCGGTCCAGTGGAAACTCCGCTTTCAAAACCGGCCGCCACTGCTCCAATCCGCGCTCCGTTGCGACCAGGATCTTGATGTCCATGAGATCGTTGCGGATTTTCGCGTTGCATTTATCGGTGACCGCCGGGATCAGATAAATCTCTTCGCTGGTCTCCGTTCGCGATGGTGCGGCCAACTGCTCCAGGCGCTGGCGCAGCTCTGCGAGATTTTGGCCCCAGATACGGAATTCATAGCGCGGTTTGATCTCCGCCATCGGCTTCGATTCCCCGGTCCTTGCTAAATGATAAAGCCCGCCGTGAACGGCGGCAAACCGTTAGTGCGCAAGACGTGCTACAGTGCGCCTTGAACCGGCCAGCCGGTCTCAGTCTAATACCATTTGGGAGGACGGAAGATGTCAGCGGAAAACGAAAGAATCGTGACCGAGTTGCTCAACGCCTGGTCGCGGCTGGACTTCGACGCGGCCATCAAACTGGCGGCCGATTCCTTTGTCTATCAACCCGACCCCTCGGCCAAGCTTATCCATGGCAGCGACGCGGTCCTGGCCACCTGGCGGACCTATCTCAAGTTCATGAAATCGTACGAGTTCAAAACCCTTCACATACTCAGCTCCGATAACCTCGTGATGATGGAGCGTCTGGAATGGATCGGCACCAAACGCGGCAAGACCGAGTTGCCGATCATGGGAGTTTTTGAGCTGCGCGGCGGCAAGCTCACCGCATGGCGGGATTATTTCGACCCGCGGATGGCGATGCCGCCGGCGGCCGCGGAGTCCAAGCCGCAACAATGATTCGAGCGCTGGGATTGCGGCGCCGGCCCTTATCGCCTTCAGCCAAGAGGTGAACAATGGAATATCGCACGCTGGGCAGGACAGGATTGCGGGTGTCGGACGTCGGTTTTGGCGCGATGACGATCGGCGGCGAAGCCTTTGGCCCCACCGACGACGCCGAATCGCTCAAGGCGCTTCATCACGCGCTGGACGTCGGCATGAACTTTATCGATACAGCCGATGCCTATGGGCGCGGGCACAGCGAGGAGTTGATAGCCCAGGTGCTCAAGACCCGGCGTAAGGACGTCGTACTAGCCACCAAGGGCGGCAATCAGTTTGCCGTACGCCAGGGCCTGCGCAACTTCGACCCCGCTTATATAGCGGGCGCACTGGAACAAAGTCTCAGGCGGCTGCAGATCGACGCGATCGATCTCTACCAGCTTCACAACCCATCGGCGGAAGTGATGCGCCGGGGCGAGATCTTCGAGCTGCTGGATCGGGTAAAGCGCGAGGGCAAGATTCGCCATTACGGCGTGTCGTTGGAGACCGCCGCCGACGGCGTCGTGGCGATACGGACCGGCAAGCCCGACACTCTGCAAGTGGTCTACAACATTCTGCACCAGGACCCCGAGGACGAGCTTTTTCCGCTGGCGCTTGAGCGCAACGTGGGCATTATCGCGCGCGTTCCGCTGGAGCGCGGCGTGCTAGCCGGACGATTCGCCAATCCCGGCGAGTTTGCCCAGGGCGATTTCCGCGCGCGGATGTTTTCGGCCCAGGCGTTCGCGCCGCTTGGAGCGGCAGTCGAGAAACTTGGCTTCCTGGTCAGGGGCGAGGTCCCCAACCTGGCACAGGCGGCGCTGCGATTCGTGCTGAGTCATTCGGCGGTGTCATCCGTGATCCCCGGAATTCGCACGGTTCAGCAGGTCGACGGCAACTCCGCCGCCAGCGGCAAACCGCTGCCGGCGGAGGATCTGGCCCGGCTGCATCAGCTCTACCAGAGCGATTTCCGCTCGATCGCGTTCCATTAGATCGCCTTCCGGGCCGGGCCGCGCCGGCCTTTGCTACTTGTTCGCAGGTTCGATTTTGTGGCAAGAAGGCGTGAGAGCCGGGCCCGATCGATCTCTCAAATGCGCTGCGGCGGCAACAGGCTTGATTTGCCGCCGCTTTTGCCCGAACAGCCGGAGGGACAATCGATGCAATTGATGTTTTTCACCGAGCGCGGTTATTACCCCATTCCCGAAGACGAGGTGATCAAACGCCGCAGCTTCTTCGGCTTATCCAACAAGTATTTCGACGCCGAGCAGGGCGCCCGGCTGCTCAACGAATACCTCGACGACAAGATCTACTGCGAAGAGTTGGGGTTCGACGGTGTGGCGCTCAACGAGCATCATGGCACGCCCTACTGCCTGGGTGCGGTGATGGACGTCGAGGCGGCGGTGCTCGCGCGTGCTACCAAGCGGGTAAAAATCGTGCTGATTGGCAACCCGCTTCCGGTGATATCCAACCCGCTGCGGTTGGCGGAAGAGGTCGCGATGATCGATTTGATCTCCGGCGGCCGACTGGTGCCGGGTATCATCCGCGGCACCGGATGCGAGCAGATCTTCAACAACGCCAATCCCGCCCACAACCGCGAATTGTTCGATGAAGCCCACGACCTGATGATCAAGGCGTGGACCGTGCCCGGACCGTTTCGCTTCGAAGGCAAGCATTTCAACTTCCGCTTCGTAAATCCCTGGGTGCTGCCGCTGCAAAAGCCGCATCCGCCGATCTGGGTTCCCGGCGTGATCAGCCCGGAGACCGTCGCGTGGTCCGCGCGCCGGCGCTACACCTACGTCGCGTTGTCAACGCGCTTGGAACCGACGCTGGATTTGTGGAACCTGTACGTAAAGACCGCGGCCGAAGAAGGCTACCAGGCGGGTCCGGAAAACTTCGTTTACATGCAGCCGGTATTCTGTGCCGACACCGAGGCGCAAGCGGAAGACTTCGGCCGGCGCTACCTCTATGGCGGCGGTTTCGCATTCTTCGGCCGCAGTGAGTGGATGTTCCCTCCGGGCTACAACTCCAAGGCCGCCACCCGCCGCATGGCCGATTTGGCCACGCAGAACACCAACATCTGGGGCGCGGCCGAAGGCGAGGAGGGCGCCAAGCCCAGTCCCGAAGACGATGAAATGCGCCTGGCGATGGGGCGCGATCCGCGCACCGACGAAGAGGTCGAGCTGGTCAAAAAGGCCATTTACGGACGCTACCCGGAGCTGCTCCGAAGCCGGCAGATGATCGCGGGCACGCCCAAGTCGGTGCTGGTAAAGCTGCGCCATCTGCTGCGCGTGCTGCAGCCGGGCGTGCTGATCCTGAGGATCGACGGCCCCATGACGCGCGAGGAGCGCCGTTCCTGCATCAGGTTGCTGGGCGAAGAGGTCGTGCCGGCGCTGCGCGAGATGGGCAAGGAGATGGGCCTGGTGGACCCGTTCACCTGCAAACCGGGGATGCGCCCGCTTGCAGCCGGCGTCAAGCCGGCGCCTGTGGGCGATGCGGGTGCGCTGCGCGACCTCTACAGCGCATAGAGAATATCGACTGAGAGAAGGATTTATGGCTGAAGGCTCGGAAGAACGCCCGCGCGGCGTTTTTGCGGCGGCGCTGACGCCGCTCAACGCCGCGCTGGAACCGGATACCTCGATGCTCGTGGCGCATTGCCGATGGCTGCTGGAGCAGGGATGCGACGGGGTGGTACCGATCGGCACTACCGGTGAAGGCAACTCGCTGTCAGTCCGCCAGCGCTTGACCATTGTCGAGGCGATCAAGCGCGCGGGAATTCCGATGACCCGCTTCATCATCGGGACCGGTTCCTGCGCGCTGGCCGACGCCGTCGAGATGACGCGGGCGGCGACCGAGGCGGGCGCGGCCGGAGTCCTTGTCATCCCGCCCTTCTATTACAAGGAGCCATCGGAAGAGGGACTGGCGCGCTTTTACTCCGAATTGATCGATCGCGTAAACGACGGCCGCCTGCGCCTGTATCTGTACCACTTCCCCCAGCTTTCAACCGTGGCGATAACGCCCGGGCTGATCAAGCGGCTGCTGGCGGCGTATCCGCGGACGATCGCGGGACTCAAAGACAGCTCGGGTGACTGGCCCTACTCTGCAAGGCTGCTCCAAGAGTTCCCCGGCTTTGACGTCTTCTCTGGGAGCGAGGGCTATCTTCTCGCCAACCTGCGCGGCGGCGGCGCGGGCTGCATCTCGGCGAACGTCAACGTGACCGCGCCGGTGGCGCGCAAGGTCTTCCTTGCCTGGCGCGAAGAGCAGGCCGCGCAGCTACAAAAGGAACTCGATGGCACGCGCGCGGTGTTGGACAAATATCCGCTTCCCGCGGCGGTCAAGCACGTGATGGCAGCGATCAGCGGCAACCCAGGATGGAACCGCATCCTGCCGCCCAATCGGCCTTTGACCGAGCAGCAAGGGCGCGAGCTCATGGCCAGCCTGGCGGCATTGCCCGAAATGAGACCCCTTGTGGGCGCCGCTGCGCGATGAACTGAAGTATCCGCAAAGTGATCCAGCCTGCAGCATGAGCCGCGCCGTCCTCGGCCGGAAAAGCGGGTCCCACGAAGCCAAGCTGAATTAAGCGAAATGGCCTCGTGGGACCGGTTTCCAATCTGTGGCCAGAGTTTGTACAAACTCCAGCGGGGAGCCGCATTATCGGCCGCGCCGGCGGTTTTATCGGCGTTCTACTGCATGACCTGCAGCAGGCCCGCGGGCGTGCCCCAGCGCGTATAGTCGCGGAACCCGGGCGGCACGTTGGTACCCCAGTGTGAGACCTGCCAGGCCGCGTCCTCGTGAGTGTTCTGGAACTCCTGCATCAGGAAAAACCCGCCGGTCGTGCCGGAACCGAAGGTGCGCTCGCCGCTATCGGGAAAGAGCTCAGGATAGTACAGGTTCCAGTAGAACTTCCAATATTTGAGCCCCGCGTCATACAGGTCCAGCCATTGAGGTGCGATCTGCTCTTTGTCCAGGAACATCACGCGATTGCCATAGCAATATCCGCGATTCTGTGAGGGCACCCGGCGGTTGTCGAACACGTACATGTCGCGCAGTTGCCATTTGCCGACGCCCGGTCGCGGGATGAACGAGGGATAGTAGTACTGCGGAGGCGGGTTAGCTCCCTTCGAGTAGGGCAGATAGAAGTCGCGGTTGGGAAAAACCATGGTGAGGATTTTTTTCACGCCCAGGAATTTGGATTGGAACAGCGGCACCTGCAGATTCATCCCGTTACGGAAGTCATCGTTGGTGAAATCGCCGCCGGCGAACGGAGCGCATCGCGCCGCCGAGGAAAGCCGCAGCGAGCGGCGCAGGGCAGGGATGAAGGCGTAGTTTTCCGCCACAGCGCGAGGGTCGTCGTAAAACACTTGCAGCGAGGTAACGTACTTGGATTGTTCGGGCTCCCAGACCTCGCAGTTCTCGGTCAGGAAAATTCCCTTGGCGTCGGGCATGTTGGGCGGCAGATCGGGGTCGCTGATGTGCATCTGCTTGAAATGCACGCAAGTAACCCGCGTGGCGTTGCGGTTCATGTAGCGGTCGGTGGCCTGCGACCAGGTGTCGATTTGCCCAATATGAGGCTGCCAGTTGTAATAAGTGTCCCACAGCAACTCGATGCCTTCGTCGGGACCGCTCGGACGCGGAAAGGGCAAGCCCGAAACATAGCCTTGCAGACTGGTGCCGCCGTCGGAATTATGCACCAGCTTGACTTGGGCCGAATACTTTTCCGAATCGGCGACGAACTTCTTGGGTAGGGGATAGGACTCCGTCGGCCCGACTACGATTTGAAAGTCCGGTGGTGGGTTGAAGGTCGGCAGCTTGCCCGCCAATAAAAGCTGCAGTCCCATCGGCATGAACTGCTTGTACTGCTGCCAGTTCTGCGCGTTGATTACGGTGCCGGGCGGGATTGTGGCGCTGGAGTCCGCCGAGGCCAGGGAATCGTAGAAGTGATCGTCGTATGAGGGTACCGCCTGGGCACCGGCCACAGCTGCGATAAACAAACAAAACCCGATGACAAGAACTGCAGATCGATAAAACTGGCGCATGATCTTACCCTCCCAGTGAGTTTCGCAAAAATTGCCAGCCAAGTGCGGTCTTGCGATGGCCTCAGATCAGTTTTTCTTGTGAGGCAGGCGATTGCGCCGATGCTTGGCGCCTGCCGCGTGCCAGGAGCAGGGTGGAGAGTTCTGCGGCGGTCTATGAAATTGAAGATGTACCGGCGATTACCGGACTGTACGGCGGGAGAATCTGATTTACCCGGATTATACCTACTACTTGTAGATGCACTCGCAGTCTGGCTCCGGAACATAGTCGCCCGCCCCGGTTAACGAAGCGCCGAAGCGCTTCCGGCCAAGTTTGGTAAGCCGTTAACACAGGCTCTTCGCCAGTGTCAAATAGTGGAGCGAGCGAACTATCAATAACGTATTTTCTTACACCTATTTGAACCCATTGCAGCTCCAATCATCGGCGCTTCGGAACACTATAGTTTGAAAGCGCGTGCGGCATTTTCACCCAGGATCTTGCGCTTGGCGTTGTCGGAAAGGTCCGCCCGATCCGCGATCTGCCCCACCACTCCCTCGAACTGATGATCCGGATGCGGATAGTCGGTGGAAAAACAAAGACTATCGTCGCCCAGGCAACTGATGAACTCGGGCAGCATCCGCTCTTCTCCGTCAGCCGATACGAAGCATTGCCGCCTGAAGTATTCCGAGGGCTTCAGGCTCAGCTTTGAGGGCAGCGTGTAACCCCATTCCTCCACGTGATGATCCATGCGCTCGATCCAATACGGCGCCCAGCCGCATCCCGCCTCGACCATCACCACTCGCAGGTTTGGATGGCGGTCCAGCACGCCGCCGCAAATGAGACTGAGCAGCGCCATTTGCTGCTCGAACGGATGCGAGATCATATGGCGGAAAAGAAAATTCTGGTAACGCGCATTTCCGATCTGCGGTACGTCCTGCGTGGCGCCCTCATGCAGCACCAGCGGCACGTCGAGTTCTTCCATCACCGACCAGAAGGGCTCCCAGTCGGGATGTTCGAAGGTGCGACCGCCGATCGGGTTGGGCCGGAAGAAGGCGCCTCTGAGCCCCAACTCGCTGGTGGCGCGGCGCAGTTCGCTGATCGAAGCGTGCACGTCCATTTGCGGAATTATGGCTGGGCTGATCAGCCGCCTGGGATCGGCGCTGCAGAAGTCATGGGCCCAGTTGTTGAACGCGCGGCACAACGCGAGGGTCAGTTCCAAGCTGTCGATACCGAAGAAAAACAGACCGGTGGTCGGATACATGACCATCGCTTCAATCCCTTCCGCGTCCATATCCGCCAAGCGCACACGCGGGTCGCGCCCGCCAGCGCTCATCTTGCGCGTGCCCTTGAGCGAGTCGTCGGTACCGTACAGGAAGCCTGAGAGGCGTCCCCCCACTGAGAGGCGATAGCGCCCTTCCTCGTACATGCCCTTGGGCGCCTGCGAATGGTATTTGGGGTCGAGGTACTGGGTCCAAACGGTGTCGGGTTCCATGAAGTGACCGTCGGCGTCAATCACGCGATATTTCGTGGCCATTTCCTTCCTCCAACAAGAGTTGTTTCGGCGCCCCTCGGTTCCGCGCCGGATGCCATCAAGGATTGGCGATAAGCTGCACGCTCTCTTGCGCCGTTCGCCTCACAGCCTCCACACGTCGACCGCTGTGCGTCCCAGCACCCAATCCTGATCCTCGGCTGAGAGCGGAGCGATATACTTTCTGACCGCCTGGACCGGATCTTTGTGCGCGTCGGCATGAGGATAATCGGTGGCCCACATCATGCGGCTGGCGCCAATCTTTCCCGCTATACGCGGAATATCCTCGTCGTCCGCTTCCGCCGAAATGTAGCAATGCTCCTTGAAGAGGCGGCTGGGCTTGTGCTTCATCGCGGTGGTGAAGCCGAACATCTCATACTTGGCGTCGGCGCGCTCCATCCATGACGGCAGCCAACCGCATCCGGTTTCCAGCACCACGTACTTGAGCCGCGGAAAGCGCTCCAGCACGCCGCCCTGGAAGATCAGGTTCATCCCCATGATCGAATCCTCGGTCAGTTCCATGAAGAAGAACCACGGAGCACGGCCGGCCGGATAAAACTCATGACCCAGCGAAGTCGGACGCACCTGCACATGAGTCGAAACTGGCATCTCGGCCGCCTCGCACGCCGCCCAGAAGGGGTCGTAGTAGCGATGACCGTAGGGGCGGCCGTTCATCGGGTATGGCGTGCAGAAGATGCCCTTGGCTTTGCCCCTGACGCGCCGGACCTCGGCCACCGCCAGGTTGACGTCGCACAGATTGACGTGCGCGATCGCGATCAGGCGGTCGCGATGGCCGGAGCAGAAATCGAACAGGTAGTTGTTATAGGCGCGGCAATAGGCGGCGGCGAGTTCCGCGTCGCGGCATTCGCCTTCCCACACGATGCCGATAGTCGGGTACAGAATCGCTATATCGATCCCCTGCCGGTCCATTTCGCGCACCCGCGCGTCGGGGTCGATCGCTCCCGGCGTCCGCTTGGCTACCTCCCAGTACGGCAGTTTCGGATCGGAGTACAGTTCCGTGAGGTCCTGATACGCGCCGCCAAATCCGCCCAGTCCGCCGCCGTGGAAGACCCGGCTGGTCTGGCGATCGATCTCCACGTATTCGAGCCCCTTCTGATCGACGCCGATACGAATCGCGCGGTCGCGATATTTCGGCTCAAGATAGCGCTCCCAGGTGTCGGCGGGTTCCAGAATATGACCGTCGGCATCGACCACGGGTGACTTGTGCATCCAATCAACTCCTTTGCTGATCCGTCAGCGGGAAACCGCAGGGGATTTAAATTCAGTACACCAACGCGCAGGTTTTGCAAATGCTCCTTTTCTCTCTTCCACGGCCGGACGGGGAAGGAATGAAGGCGACTGGTACACTTCAAGCGAGCAGGCCAAGCGCTGGCGATCCGCGTTGGAATGTAGGATTAAGGTTGGCGGGCAGGGACGTCTGCCCAACGACATGACCGGGAGGTTCTTTCAATGCTCAAGATTGTGTACTGCATCAGCAAGCTGCCCCACCTGAGCGACGAGGAGTTCCATCGCTATTGGCGCGATGTCCACGGACCGATTGCCAGCCGTATCCCCGGATGCCGCAAATACGTTCAGTGCCATTCGATCTATCGTGGCAAGACCCGGCCGCCCTTCGATGGCACCGCCGAGATGTGGCTGGATGACTGGGAGGCCTATAAGAAGGCGATGGGCAGTCCGGAGGTCAAGGCGGCGCTGGAAGACGAGAAGAAGTTCATCGACCATTCGCATACCGCTTTTTTCGTCACCGAAGAGCATCAGGTGGTGTGAATGAAGTCCATCGGCCAACGCGCGCCGAACGCGAGGCCAGGGCGCGCCGCGCTTTTTTTCGCGCCGCCGCGATGATACGACACGGCTGAGGCGCCGCAACAGGGGCATTTCTGGCCGAAACGGACAGCGCGCCGGGGCGGCGGGACAGGAGAGCAATCATGCCTGCTCGGGAAGTTAGCAGGGTCAAGTTGTATGGCACGGAGATTGAGCTGATCAGGGGCGGCGCCGGCAGACCCCTGCTGATACTGCACGGACCGTGGGGGAATCCCGGCTGGCTCGGATGGCTCGATCGCATCGGCGACGACTTCGACGTCTACCTGCCGACGCATCCGGGCTTCGGCAATTCGCCGCGCCATCCAGGGCTCGAAACCATCCACGACCTGGTGGACTTCTACCTCGAGTTCCTAGATCACTTCGGGCTCGATCGGCCGGCGCTGATGGGCTTTTCGCTGGGCGGATGGCTCGCCGCCGAGCTGGCCGCCACCCGCCCCGACCGGCTCGACCGGCTGGTGCTGGTTGACGCCGCCGGACTTAGGATCGAAGCGGCGTCGATCGCCGATATTTTCCTGGCCACGAAGCCCGAGCTGATGGCGCTTTGCTTTCACCGCGCCGAATCGGTTCCCGAACTGGCGCGGCTTTGTCCGGAAACACCTTCCGAGGAAGAAAGCGCGGCCAGGGAGCGCAGCCAGATTATGGCGCAGGTCCTGGCCTGGAAGCCTTACATGCACAATCCGAAGCTGGCCTACCGCCTCCATCGTATCCGCCTCCCGACGCTGGTCGTGTGGGGACGGCAGGACGGGTTCGTGCCGCCGGCCCATGGCGAGGCTTATGCGCGCGCGATCCCCGGCGCGGTGCTGAAGGTGATCGATCGATGCGGTCATGCGCCGCATATTGAGCGGCCGGCCGAATTCGCGGCCGCGGTCCGGGAATTTCTTGCGCCGGGACGAAGCTGAGCAAGGAGACTGCCGATGGTAGATTTTTTCTACTTTACGGAGATGCCCTATCCGGAAGCGCCGGAGCTGGACAAGTATCCGGCGATTCGCCTGACTTATCCCAACCGTTACTTCAATCCCGAAGTCGGCACCCGTATCTACCGCGAGTACCTCGATCAATTCGCATACGCCGAAGAGATGGGATTCGACGGTGTGATGGTCAACGAGCATCACAACACGCCTACCTGCCTCGACGTTTCTTGCAACCTGAGCGCCGCCGCGCTGACCCAGCGCACGCGCAAATGCAAAATCCTGCTGCTGGGCAATACGATTGCGCTGTGGGAGAACCCGGTGCGGCTGGCCGAGGAGGTCGCGATGCTCGACCTCTATTCGGGCGGGCGGATCATATCGGGCTTCGTGCGCGGGATTGGAGTGGAGCATTGGGCCAACAACATCAGCCCGGTGGTCAACCGCGAGCGCTTCGAGGAATCCCACGATCTGATCGTGCGCACTTGGACCGAACCCGGGCCGTTTGCCTGGGAGGGCAAACACTTCCAATTCCGTTACGTGAATCCGTGGCTGTTCCCGCTGCAGAAGCCTCATCCGCCGATTTGGGTGCCCGGAATCGGCAGCGAGGAAACAATCATCTGGGCCGCGCGCCACGGCTATCCGTATGTCGTGATTTACTCGCCGATGGAGGTTGCCGAGCAATTATTCTCGCTCTACCGGGAGACGGCGGAGAAGTGCGGCTACAGCCCTCAGCCTCGTCATTGGGGCTATACGCTGGGCTGTTTTGTTGGCGACAGCCAAAAGACCGTCGAGCAATCCTACGAGCACGTGATGTTCCGGATGCGCATGTCGGCCAAGGGGCCGGTTCAGCATTATGCGCCGGTGGGGATGTCATCGCGCAGCGTCAGCTCGCGATTTTCGGGCAAGTCGAAGCAGCCCTCGATCTTCAACATGTCGATCGAGGAGCTGCGCGCGGCTGGCGGCTTCGTGGTCGGCACCCCCGAGGTCGTGACCGAGCGCCTGGCCCAGATCATCAAGCGCCTGGGAATCGGCCATTTGATCATGGAGGCTCAGTTCTCGGGTTTGCCGCACGATTTGGCGATGCGCAGTATCGAGCTGCTCGGCAAACAGGTGCTGCCTGCTTTACGCCGGGAATTCGGCGCTGCAGACGCGGCGGCGCGCGTGTCCTGAACCTCAGGCTACCGGTCGCAGATTCGACAACGGCGAGGAAACGCCACCAATGAAGGACGCAACCAAAGCGGCAAAAGTGCGGGCCTCCGTCGGTCATCCGATTATCGATGCCGACGGCCATCTGGTGGAGCTCGGTCCGGTGCTGGATGACGAATTGCTGGCTTATCTCGAAGAGGCCGGCGGACGCGGACTGCGGGACCGCTACTTGGCCGGCATGGTCAAGCCGTTCGACACCTCCACCGCTCTGTCGGACCGCAACGATCCGCGCGTGCGGCAGAAATGGCTCGCGATGCCGTCGTGGTGGGGATGGCAGACGCGCAACACGCTGGACCGCGCCACCGCCCATCTGCCGCGCCTTCTCTATGAGCGCCTGGATGAGATGGGAATCGACTTCACGATGCTCTATCCGTCCACGGTGCTGGCGCTGCTCGACCTCGATGACGTTGAGCTGGGCGCGGCGCTGGCGCGCGGGGCGAATAGATGGCTCGCGGGCATCTTCAGGCCCTATCGGGATCGAATCGCGGTGGGCGGCATCGTGCCGATGAGCAACCCCACGGTGGCAATCGCCGAATTGGAATACGCGATCAAGGAACTCGGCATGAAGACCGTGGTGGTGACCGGCTATGCGCGCCGGGCGCTGGCCGGTGAACAGTTCCGGCTCGACACCTTTGGCCTGGACAGCGACCACGATTACGACCCGTTCTGGGCCAAATGTATCCAGCTTGGCGTGGCGCCGCTGTCACACAGCTCCCATCTGCACACGCGGGTCGCGCGTTCGGTTTCCAACTATATTTACAACCATATTGGTGCACTCTCGGCCTCGCACGAGTCGCTGGCCAAATCACTCTTCATGGGTGGAGTGACGCGGCGGTTCCCGAGCCTGCGCTTCGGTTTTCTCGAAGGCGGCGTGGCGTGGGCCTGCAGCCTCTACGCGGACCTGCTGGGTCATTGGAGCAAGCGCAACTGCCAGAACATTCTCGAGCTCGATCCCGATCGGCTCAACGTGGACGAATTGATGAAATACATGGAGCGCTACGGCGACGAGGCGGTGCAGTCGCGCAAGGACAAGATCCGGCGGTTCTTCTCGCGGCCCGCGGTGCGGCCCGAGATGCTCGACGAATTCGCACCGGCCCAAATCCGCCGGGCCGAGGATATCAGGGACCTCTTCGTGCCCAACTTTTACTTCGGATGCGAGGCCGACGACCCGCTGGTCGCATGGGCGTTTTCGGGCCGCGTCAATCCAATGGGCGCACGGCTGCGCGCGATGATGGGATCGGACATTTCGCACTGGGACGTACCGGACATGACCGAGCCGATTGCGGAGGCCTATGGACTGGTCGAGCGCGGGCTCATCACGGAAGAGGATTTCCGCGAGTTCACTTTTCTAAACCCGGTGCGGCTGCACGCCGGAATGAATCCGCGCCTGTTTGAGGGCACCATCTGCGAGAAAGCCGTAGCGCAAGCGCTCGCCGACGGTATCGAGTGAGCGTGTGGCGTGTATGGAACGCGTCGTGGCTTTGTACGTACCCTCACCTCAACCTCTCCCTGCCATGGAGAGGACGCCCAATCGACACCCCAACTTTAGAGAGCTCTGCTGAAACGTACGGGCTGCAGGCCCGATTGGAGGCGGCAAATGGCGAAGCATGACGCGAAACCGCTGCGCACGGTGTTGTTTTGCGCGGATACAGAGGAAGCGGAGATCAACGCCGCGTATGGTTCGGGTGCCGATTCGATCGTGATCGATTTGGAAGAGCCCAAGACGCCGTTTCCGCCCGCGGCGCAGGAGCGGGCGCGTAAGGTGGTCAAATCATTTGTGGCATCGGTGCCGGCGAGAGACAGGCCTCTGATTTTCGTGCGGGTTCAGCCTCCCGCGACGGGCCAAACGCTTAAGGACCTGCGGGCGGCGATGTGCGAGCGGCTTGCCGGCATCCTGCTGCCCAAGGTGCAAAGTCCGGCCGATATTCACGCGGCGGATGCGCTGCTCAACTGCATGGAGGTTGACCTCGGGCTGCCGATGGGCCGCACGATGATCTATCCGATCCTGGAGACGGCGCAGGCGCTGCGGCTGGCATATGAAATTGGGATTGGATCGCCGCGAGTCAGCTACATGGGCGGTGCGATCTCGCGCTTCGGCGATATTCATCAGGCGGTGGGCTACCGATGGACGGCGGAGGGACGCGAGACGCTGTTTTTGCGCTCCAAGGTGCTGCTCGACGCAAAGGCTGCCGGGATTCGTTATCCGATCAGCGGGATGTGGGGCGGCGATCTGGACGACGAGAAGGGCTTGCGCGCGTGGTGCAAGGAGCTGCGCGAGCTGGGCTATTACGGAATGATGATCGGCAATCCGCGGCTGGTGCCGATCGTGCACGAGTACTTCACCCCGTCTGAAAATGAAATCGCGTACTGGAAGGATCTCGACCGCCTGGCGGCGGAAGCCGAAAGAGCCGGTACCGGTCCGATCATCTATGGAGATCCGAATCGCGGCGAGGGCCATCGAGTGCACATCGCGCACGTTGGTTCAGCGCGCAAGAACCTGGTGTGGGCGCGCGACCTAGGCGTGGCGTGATTTTTATTTTCCGATACCAACCGTTGCCGACAGCACCCACACCTCACCAATGCATTCAGCGAAAGGGTTAGGGGTGGATCGCACGTCATCTTCATACAAGGCTCACTGCGCGTAGGCGCCGCCGTCCACCGTGATCGCGGCGCCGGTGACGAACGACGCCGCGTCTGAGCACAGCCACACAACCGCGTCGGCTACCTCGCGCGGTTCGCCCGGACGGCCCATCGGCATCGACGGCGGCGCGCCCGCGCCGCCCAGGATGCGCATCGATTCTTCATGCTTGTGTGTGCGGATCGCACCCGGACAGGTGACGTTGACGCGAATTCCGGATTTCGCGTACTCCAACGCCGCGGTGCGCGACAGGGCCAGCACCCCGCCTTTGGACGCGGTGTAGGCGCCCAGCAGGGGAGTGGCCGCCACGCCACCAGCGACCCGGCGTTGACAATCGCGCCGCCGCCCTGCTTGACCATCTGCGGGATCTGGTACTTCATGCACAACCAGATACTGGTGAGATTGAACGCAATCGTCCGCGCTCATTTATCCTCGGTGCATTCGACCAACGGCACGTAATATTGGCCGGCGCCTCCTGCGTTGTTGAACGCGCAATCTAGCCGGCCGAAAGCGTCGACCGTCGCGGCGACCATTGCCTCGACCTCGCGCGCCTTGGTCACGTCGGTGTGGACGAAGATTGCTTCTCCGCCCTGCTCCTTGATCATCCGCACCGTTTCCATGCCGGTCTCCGCCACGATATCCACGACCGCGACCTTTGCTCCCTCCCCTGCAAAGCGAAGCGCCGTCGCGCGTCCGATGTTCTGTCCCGCGCCGGTCACCAGAGCCACCTTTCCCGCATACGTTCCAGCCATGTTGCTCTCCTTTCCTTCGCGCAAGTCTCACTTCAACCACCGTGCTCCGCCATTTTCAACGACGCCGTCGCGGCGTGACTTTGCACCGCATCCACTATATAGCTGCGCAAGAGCGGGAGAGCGTCATGAGAGCAGCGGTAGTCAGGCGTGCAGGACAGCCTTTGTCGATCGAAAGGGTGCCCGACCCGGCGCCCGGTCCGGGCGACGTGGTGCTGAAGGTGGCGCGATGCGGCGTGTGCGGAAGCGACCTGCAAAGGACCGAAGCCGGCCTGGGCGATTTTGCGTACCAGCCGGGCGACATAATGGGACATGAGTTTTCCGGCGAGGTGGTGGCGCTGGGCGCCGATGTCAGCCGGCTGCGGGTGGGCGATCGGGTGGCGCCGCTGCCGATCATGGGGTGCGGTAACTGCGCCAATTGCCTTGTCGGGCAGTCGCTGTGGTGCGCCAATGTGCGAATGGGCGGTAAAGCCTACGCGGAGTATACAATCGCCGGCCAGAACGAATGTTTGAAGCTGCCCGAAGGCTTGTCCTGGGGCGAGGGCGCGCTGATCGAGCCAATCGCCGTCGGGCTGCATGGCGCATCGCTGGCCGCGATTACGCCGCGGGTGCGGGTGCTGGTGCTGGGCGCGGGCCCGATCGCATTGGCGGCGACGTACTGGGCGCGGCGCTTTGGAGCTGGATCGGTTGCGGCAGTGGCAAGATCGAACCGGCGCCGCGATCTGGCGCTGAAGTTGGGCGCGACGTCATTTCTCACCACCGGAACGGATCTGCCCGAGCGCGCGAGCGCGGAGCTGGGCGGCCCGCCCGACGTGGTGTTCGAGGGCGTCGGCGGTACGGGAATGATAGAGCAGGCGGCAAACTGCGTCGGCCCGCGGGGATCGGTAATCGTGCTGGGCGCGTGCTGGACGCCGGACCCGTGGCTGCCGGTGACGGCGCTGTTCAAGGAAGTGAGGGTGCATTTCTCGATGATGTACGGGATGCGGGACTATGAGCTGGTCGCCGACGTGTTGCGCTCGGGCGAAACGTCATTCGGCGCGATGATCACGGACACCGTTTCGTTCGAGCAGTTTCCGGCGGCCTTCGAAGCGCTGCGCGCAAGCCGCACGCAAGTCAAACTGATGCTGGATCCGTGGCAGTAATCGGTGCGATGCAGAAAGTTCGTTCACCAAAACGGAGGTGGATCTCATGAGTGCAGCCGAGAACAAGGAAATTATCCGCAAGATGGGCGAAGCCAAGAGCCTGGACGCGACGCTCGGCATGATGGCCGACGATATCCGCTGGACGCTGATCGGCAACACAATATTTTCCGGTACGCTCAACGGCAAGAAGGAGCTCCTGGACAAGCTCTTCCATCCGCTGTTCGCGCAGATGGAGAGCATGGGCACCGGCACTACCGACAACGTTATCGCCGAGGGCGAGTACGTGGTGGTCCAGACGCGCGGCTCCGGCAGAAGGACCAAGAGCGGCAAGGATTACAACAACACCTACTGCATCGTTTATCGAATCGTGGGCGGCAAGGTTAAGGAAGTTACCGAGTACTGCGACACGGAACTGATCACTGCCGCATTCGGCAAATAGGAAGTGCCCGTCGCGAGGCGGGCGCGCTGTGAGCGGATATTTCGTGCCGAAGTCCGGGGCGCATTCGTGATGCGCGGTTTGCCTGATGTAATAGCGCCGGCGCCGCGCGTGATGTTCGTTGGGATCAACCCAAGCCTGCGGTCTGCAGAAGTGGGCCATCACTTTGCCGGCCCGGGAAATCCATTCTGGAGGATACTCCATGCGGCAGGTTTGACCCCGGTGCCGCTGGTCTATCAGGAAGATCGGCGCCTGGCTGAATTCGGTATGGCCTTGACCAACCTGTGTCCGCGTCCTTCGCGGGAAGCGTCCGAACTGACGGCGGTGGAGATCGAAGCTGGCAAACGCGCCCTGGTACGAAAAATCCGCCGGTTGCATCCCGGGATCGTGGCCCTGGTCGGGGTCAGCATTTACCGCCAACTCTTTTCCGCCAGCAAGAGCAAAGGTCCCGGACTCAAGCCCGAGACAATCCACGGCGCGCGGATCTTTGTGCTGCCCAACCCGAGCGGTCGAAACGCGGCCTTTCCCGGCTTCGAAGACAAGGTGGTGTGGTACCGGCGTCTCAGTGAAGTCCTTGAGGAAGGAGCATCCGCCTAAGAATCGCGGCGTTCAAAGCGCGCGAATTTGACTGGAAATATCGCCGCGTGTTGCCAGGAACGCCGGGAAGAAGCTGCTTGCGATGCCGATTGCGGCGGCGATAAGGATGCCGCCGGCCATGTTGCGCGCCGGCATACTGATCGCGTAGGCCAGGATGCCGAGCGAGCGCGACGCATACGGCAGGAACTTCAGGGCCACGTATGCGCCAGCGCATCCGATCGTGCCGCCCACCAATCCGATCACAAGGCCTTCTCCCACTATTATCGCGACGACCGCCGCCCGCGTGAAGCCGAGCGCACGCATTATGGCCATCTCGCGGCGGCGCTCCCGCACCGCCATCGCGGCGGTGTTTGTCGCCACCAGCCCGATTGTAACGACCACAATCGCCGCCAGCAGTTGGGCACCGTCAAACAGCATCCGCATCTCGCTGACGCGGTTTTGCGAGGCGGTCAACTCCGACTCGCTTTGCGTTTCCGACGCAGAGTTGGCGAACATCCGGTCGATGTCCTGGATCACCGCGGGGATAAAGCCCGAAGTGTCCACCTTGACCCAGAACAGGTTGACGGTACCGGGCCGGCCCAGCGCCTCGTCCAGCCGGTCGCGACGAAAGACAAGTACGAAGGCGGGAGCCGAGCCGCCGAGCTGGCCCACGATGTCAAGGGTGATGTCAATTGGCTGGGACAGCCCGTGCAGCGTGATCTGGTCGCCGACCTTCCAATGAAAACGATTCATCAACGTCTCCCCGACCAGCGCAGCCGTACGCAGCCGTGCGAAATCTCCGGCCGCTTGCGGCGTCATCGTCCAGTCGCTGAAAAGCTCGCCGAGGCGTTCGGGATCGATGGCGATGGCGGGCACCTGGTCGGCCGGGTCGCGATAGGTCGCCATGAAAATCGTCTCGCCGGAGACGATATCCACATGCCTGATGGCCTGAATCCGATGGCGGTACGCGTAGGGCAGGTTGTAGAAGAAACCGGCCTTGCTGCCAACCACCAGCCGCAACGAGTTGGCCCGCTCGCGCATCACCTGGTTAACAAGGGAGGGCAGGCTCATCAGGGCGGCGAAGATGAAAATCGAAACGGCGATTGAGATGACGGTCAGAACGGTCCGGCGCGGGCTGCGCGGGATGTTCCTGAGCAGTAGTGGCATCAGCCTCAACATAGCGGCAGGAGTAGCATTTTAGCGGGGTGTACCCCGATTGCCGATGACGGCGCATCGGCGTAAGGTAGCGTATTCGGCCGCGACGCCGTGATACCGGAGCGCTTGCATCTGCGGGACTTCCAGCGCGGATGAATAGAAATGGCTAGCTTTCGTCAGACCTTACTAGGGGACATTGCACCTTTTTAATTACTTATAGTTTGGCGTTCGGGGTGATAATGTCAGTTTATCGAGGATTCCGAGGAGAATCGCATGTCTAAAAGATTGTTCGCCGTAGTCGCTGTGCTCTTCATGACGACGGCGCTGGCGCTGGCATCTGCAAGCGCCTTTTCTTTGTGGAGTTCACAGGACAAGCCCGAGGCCAAACCAGCGCCGGCACCTCCGGCGCCGGCCGAGCAGGCCGCGCCGGCTCCGCCCCCGGCACCGGCCGCGGCGGCGGCCAAACCGGCTCCGGCGGGAGCCCCTGAGCCGGTGGAAAAACCCGGCGTGATTTCGTCTTTTGCGCCGCTGGTCAAGCGCGTTATGCCGACCGTGGTCAATGTGAGCGTAGTGCAAAAGGTTAAAGGTTTTGGGATGGAAGGCGGCGGCGATCAACCCGGCGACGACCCCGGTAATGGCGCCGACGGTGGCGGAGATGGCGGCGACGGAGGCGGCGGTGGCGGCGGGGGCGGTCAGGGTGGACCTCCGATGCAGCCTTTCGGCCCCTTCGGCGGAGATCCGTTCGAGCAGTTCCGCCACTTCTTCGGCGAAATCCCCCATGAGTTCAAGCAGCACGGTCTGGGCTCTGGGGTTATCGTGTCGCCCGATGGTTACATCCTGACCAACAATCACGTGGTAGGGAACGCCGACACGATCCAGGTAACCCTGATGGACAAGCGCGAATTCACCGCCAAGGTGATTGGCAAGGATGCCAAGACCGACCTCGCGCTGATCAAGATTGACACCAAGGAACCGCTGCCTTACGCGGGTTTGGGCAATTCGGACGCGACTGAAGTCGGCGACTGGGTGGTCGCGATCGGCAATCCGTTTGGCTTCTCCCTCACCGTAACCGCCGGCATCGTGAGCGCCAAGGGACGTGCCCTGGGCGGCAACTACGACGAGTTCATTCAGACGGACGCCGCTATCAACCCCGGCAACTCCGGCGGCCCCTTATTCGACGTCAATGGCAAGGTGGTTGGAATCAATACCGCGATCTACAGCCGCACCGGCACCAGCGCCGGGATCGGATTCGCAATTCCGATCGATCTGGCCAAAGCCGTGATGGATCAGCTCAAGTCACACGGTAAGGTCACGCGCGGATGGCTGGGCGTGGAGATCCAGGAAGTGACGCCCGAGTTGGCGCAATCATTCGGGCTGACCAAACCGGAGGGCGCACTGGTTGCCAACGCCGAAAAAGACGCCCCGGCCGCCAAAGCCGGAATCAAGCGCGGCGACGTGATCGTGAAGTTCAACGGCCGCACTGTCCACGAGCAGCATGACCTGCCGGAACTGGTGGCCGAAACACCGATCAACAAGAAGGTCGATGTCGAGGTGATCCGCGGTGGCAAGCACCTCACCATTCCGGTGACGATTGGCGAACTTAAAGAGAACGAAATGGCGGGCGCGAAGGGCGAGGATCAGCCGGGCAGCGGATGGGGCCTGCAGGTCGGCGAGATCACTCCGGATATGGCGCGTGAGTTCAACCTGCAAAGCGACAAGGGCGTGGTGGTCCGGCAGGTAAAGCCGGACAGCGCGGGCGCCGAGGCCGGACTGGAGCAGGGTGATGTCATCCTGGAAGTGAACCACGACAAGGTTAACTCCCTGAAAGATTTCATGGCCCAGGCTAAGGAAGCCAAAGATCAGAAGAAGCCGGCCCTGCTGTTGGTCCAGCGCGGCAACATGACGCTTTACACCGTCATCAAGCCCGAGGGCTAAGGATAGTACCGCGAAAGGTCGTAACTCCCGGGGCAAGGGTCGCCAAGCGAAGGCGATCCTTGCCCTTTTTGCATGTTCAGACTGAGTCATTATTCAACGCGGCGCGCGTTCCCGCCCGCTTCAGCAACGCCAAGCGGCTGACGATGGGCGACGTGCGATCCAGCCGGGTTCTGATTGCGGGCACAGGCCCGGCTGGCCTTGCCACCGCTCTCTACCTGCTGCGCCGGCGTCCCGATCTCAAAGGGCAGGTGATCGCGCTGGAACGCCGGCGTCATCCGCGGCCCAAGGTCTGCGCCGGTGGACTGATTCCCAAGACGATGCTCGCGCTGGAGGAGCTTGATTTACCCCTCGACGTGCCTGCTGTCAGCGTGCGGCGCGGGATGGCTATCAGCGAAGCCGGCACGGTCGAGTATCGGGACGGTAGCGTGTTGTGCACGATCGTCCGCCGCGACGAATTCGACGCGCGCTTGGCGCATGCGGCGCGCGCGGCCGGTTTGGAGATAATTGAAGACTGCCGCGTCGAGGACGTGGAAGCGTCGGGCAGCAGCGCCCGGGTTCATAGCACGAGCGGCGATTTCGAGGCCGAATTGCTGGTTGGCGCCGACGGTTCGGGAAGCCGGGTCCGCGACACATTGTTCTCGCGCCGGCAGGAATCGGTTGGACGCGCATTGATGCTCGACGTTCCCTTACCGTCCGCGCGCACGGCGGACCTCGCCGAAACGCCATACTGCTTCGATTTCAGCTGCGTCGGGGTGGGGATCCGGGGTTACTCGTGGTCATTCCCATGCCTGATCGGAGGCCGGCCCCATCTGAACGTCGGCATTTACGATCAGTGCCCGCGCGACGCAGTTGAGGTCGGCAAGCCCAAGGCACAATTGCTCGATGCCCTGGCGGCATCATTTCCTGATTTGCCCATCCCGACCGACCATCGTGGCGGATACAAGGCCTTTCCAATTCGCTGGTATGCACCGCAGCAGTGCTTTGTGCTGGACCGCGTGCTGCTGGCCGGCGACGCAGCCGGCGTCGATCCTCTGATGGGCGAGGGGATTTCATACGCCTTTGAACATGGCAAGTTGGCCGCGCAGGCGGCAGACGATTTTTTGGCGGGCAAAGCGGGGGCAATCGCGGCATACGACGACGCGCTGCATCGCGGGGCCGTTGCGCGGAAGTTACGGCGCCTGGGCTTCGCCGCGCGGCGCTTTTACGGCCCGCGTCATCGCATGTACTTTCGCCTGGCGGGGCTCAGCCGCAGCGTGCAGCGGATCGGGATCGACTGGTACAACGGAGTTGACCATCTGGACGAGGCTTCCCTTCCGGTACTGGCGGTGCGATTGATCAAGACGGTTCTATTTAACGCTTCCATGGGTTAGATTACGGATAGTGGCTGCGGGCTAAGGTTTGTTTCCACAGGCACTCAGTCCGCGGCTACGGAAAGCCCGTGCCCGCCCGCAACGCAGCGTAAGCGCGGGCTCGCCGGTAGGAGGATAAATGCGTAAAGCGGTTATAGTAAGCGCAACACGCACTGCGGTCGGAACCTTCGGAGGCGCCTTTTCGGCAACCAGTGCGACCGAATTGGGCGCGATTGCGGTTCGCGAGGCGATCAAACGGGCCGGTATCCAGCCTGGGCACGTCGACGAAGTTATCCTTGGCAACGTTCTTCCGGGAGGATTGGGACTCAATCCAGCGCGGATATCGGCGCTCAAGGCCGGAGTTCCCCAGGAGGTCGGCAGCTATACCATTAACAAGGCCTGCGGCTCAGGGCTCAAGGCGGTGGCTCTGGCCGCGGGTTCGGTCTGCTGTGGCGAGGCCGACGCGGTTGTAGCGGGCGGCATGGAAAACATGACCTTGGCGCCTTACCTGCTCAAGAAGGCCAGGTTTGGCTACCGGATGGGCGACGATCAGATTTTCGACAGCATGATTGCCGACGGGCTCAACTGCCCGATAACGCTGGTACACATGGGCGTGACCGCAGAAAATATCGCGGCCAAATACGGCGTAAGCCGCCGTGAGCAGGACGAATTTGCCGCCGACTCTCAGGCTAGGTATTTCGCGGCGCAGCGCGCCGGCAAGTTCCAGGCTGAAATCACTCCGGTCGAGATCAAGCGCGGCAAGGAAACGGTCCTGTTACAGGTTGACGAGCATCCGCGCGAAACCAGTGCGGACCAGATTGCCGGGCTTAAGCCGGCTTTCAAAAAGGACGGAACTGTGACACCCGCCAATGCGTCGGGTATCAACGACGGCGCCGCCGCCGTGGTCGTGATGGCGCGCGAGAAGGCGCTTGAGCTGGGGCTTAAGCCATTGGCGACAATTCGCTCTTACGCGTCGGCCGGGGTCGACCCAGCTTTTATGGGGATGGGCCCGGTACCGGCGGTGGAAAAAGCCCTCCGGCTGGCCGGGCTCAGGCGCGATGATATCGGCTTGTGGGAACTCAACGAGGCCTTCGCCGCGCAGTCCCTCGGTGTCTTGCGCGAGCTGAAGCTGCCGCGCGAACGCGTCAACGTCAACGGTGGATCGATCGCGATCGGCCATCCGGTCGGCGCCAGCGGCGCGCGCATCCTCACCACGCTGCTTAATGCGATGGCGGATCGCGGGCAAGCGTTGGGCGTAGCCACCTTGTGTATCGGCGGGGGCCAGGGTATCGCGATGGTGGTGGAGCGCGAGCGCTGAGTGCGCGCCAGGGCGCGGAACTTTAGCATCGATTTTGGTGTGCTCACGCAGGTGAAGACGGCTTTGTCGCGATCGAGAAGAAAGAAGCGCAAGAGCAGGGCGGCCGGTTTTCTGACCATGGCCGGGTTGACCGTGCTGATTGCGGGATTTGTCGCCCGGCACGAAATTCCGACGCTGATCAGGCAGGCGGCGCATTCTCCCGCCGCTCGTGCGAACGCCGACACCGGCGCACCCGATAGCTTGGGCGGCGATGTGGAAAGGCTTCCGCCTCGAGCCGATTCTCCCGTCTATGCGGGCGGCGGCAACGGTGATGCTGCGCAACAGAAAATGGGATCGCGCGGCACGGCTGAAGCGCGTGACCAGGTGAAGAAAAATCCGTCCGGCGAGCATATCACCGCCGCGGAGCGCCGGCAGCTCGATAAGTTGATCGGCGAGAAGTCCCGCTAGGTGGCGGAAGTGGTGGGGTGGAGACGGGTTGATGGAATGGCATGACGAGTTGGGGTATCGGTTGGAGTTCGATGAACCCCCGGAGAGAATTGTTTCGCTGGTCCCGAGCCTGACTGAAACGCTCTTCGCCCTGGGCCTGAAGAGCCAGGTGGTCGGCGTGACGAAGTTCTGCGTTGAACCCGCTGGCGAGGTCGAATCGATCGAGAAGGTGGGCGGGACCAAGAATCCCGACCTGCGTGCAATCGCAGCGCTCGATCCCGACCTGGTAATCGCTAACGCCGAGGAAAACCGCCAGCAGGACGTCGAGCGGATGCGCGCGGGCGGACTCAAAGTCTTCGTCACCTATCCGCGCAACGTTTCCGGGGCCCTGGAGTCGATCCTTGGGTTGGGCCGCGTGACGCGTCGTGAATCCGAAGCAGCGGTGATGGCGCGCGAGGTGGTGCGCGTGGTCAGCGTGATTGAAACTTCGCTGGGCATCTGGAACAAGCTCAGGTTGCGGGTTTTCTGCCCGATCTGGAAAAAGCCCTGGATGACTTTCAACGAAGACACGTACGCTCACGACGTATTGCGGCTGTTGGGCTTCCTCAATGTTTACGGCGACTCTGCTATTCGCTATCCCCGCACTACCCTGGAAGAGGCGTTGGATCGCCAGCCCCAGGTGGTGGTTTTGCCTGACGAGCCTTACGAATTCGGCGAAGCCGACGTGGCCGAGTTGAAAGCCGAATTGCCGTCCGGACTGAGCCGGCGCATCATGCTGATCGGTGGGCGCGACCTGCATTGGTACGGCGTTCATATGATAAAGGGACTCGCGGCCTTGGCCGAGCGCTTGGGCAGATTGCGCGCTTCCATTACGCCCGCAGGCTAGCCACGGCATTCCCTTTCGATGGCAAGGATCAACTTTACCGTCGAGGGACTGATCGATCGCGCCGCCGGCAGCGGGGACGCTCCTTATGACATCCTGCGTACGCTGATCGACCACCAGCTTGGCGATGGCGGCTTCGATCCCGCCACACAGCTATTCAGTGTCGAGATTGACCCGGCTGCGCATTCGTTCGCCGATGTGCGGCGTGCGGTCGCCGATTTGGGAAAACGCAAAGGTCTGGTGTACCTTGCGGTAGTCATGAGCCCCTGATCTTCGGCACGATAGGCGAATGACGCGAAGGTTTTGACGGAGGTATTGCGATGCCCAACGCGGGGCCGCTGAGCGGTATTAAAGTTCTCGATTTGACCCGGCTTGCGCCAGGACCGCATTGCACGATGATCCTCGGCGACCTGGGCGCCGACGTGATCAAGATCGAGGAGCCGGGTCCGCCTACCGGGCGCCGGGCGCAACAGGCCGGCGCCGCGAGCGTGCGCGAGCGGTCGCAGGGTGGTTTCCAGGGCTCGCCATTCAACGCGTTGGGGCGCAACAAGAAATCGGTCGGGCTTAATCTGAAGTCGCCGATCGGCAAGCAAATCTTTCTGCGCCTGCATCAGCGCTGCGACGTGATGGTCGAAGAATTCCGGCCCGGCGTCGCCAAGCGGCTGGGAATCAATTACGAAGCCCTGTCGCTCCGCAATCCGCGCTACATCCATTGCGCGATCACCGGTTATGGGCAGAACGGGCCATACCGGGACCTGGTCGGGCACGACATCAATTATATTGCCCATGCCGGAGCGCTTTCGATTATGGGCACCAAGGGACAGCGTCCCACTATTCCGCACAACCTGATTGCCGATTACGCCGGCGGCGGGATGCATGCCGCGCTGGGAATCGCTGCGGCGTTAATCGCGCGCGGAACCACCGGCCGCGGCCAGTACGTGGATATCGCGATGATGGACGGAGCGATGCTGGTTCTGGCGCAGGCTTTCGCGGCCCATTTCTGGACCGGCAAGGTGCCGCGGCGGGGCGAGACTCAGCTTGATGGAGGTGCGCCTTATTACGGCGTTTACCGGACCAGCGACGACAAGTGGATCACGATCGGGGCGATGGAACCCTGGTTTTACGCCAACTTGTGCCGGACGATGGAATTGGATGACTTCATCCCGCATCAGCACAATCGCGAAAAACATCCGGAACTGCGGCGCATGCTGGAAGCGAAATTCCTCACCCGACCGCGCGATGAATGGTTTGAGCTTCTGAGCAAAACCGATATATGCGCGGCCCCGATGCTTACCCTGGACGAAGTCGAGAAAAATCCGCAGGTGAAAGCCCGCAACATGATAGTGGAGGTCGATTCTCCCGCCGGCGATAAGGCCAAGCAGGTGGGCATTTCGATCAAACTTTCCGCTACGCCGGGATCGATCAGGAATCTGGCGCCCGAACTGGGTCAGCATACTGACGAGATTCTCGCCGAACTCGGCTATGGTCAGGAAACGATCGACAAATGGCGCGCCGATGGTGCAATCAAGTAGGACCCTCACCCCAACCATCTCCTGGTTGGGGTGAGCGCGCCTCCTGGCCTCAAACTGAAAATAATTCGACGCCAGTGTTTCACAAACATTATGGTGGAGAGGCCTTTTCCGTTTCCTCTTCTTTCTTAGGAGAGGGTGAGGGGAGAGGTTGCACGCACCGCCCCGTGACGCGCGTTTTGCTTTTGCGGGCCAGCAGATTTGCTCTTGTTGCCGATTCTGGCGCGTGGCACAAATGTCTGAGCGCTCGACGACTCTATGGAAGCCGCATCCGCTATATCGCGCCCGAATGGCGAAGCGCGCAGCGAGCCCGTTCGCGCCGGCGAGGAGGGTGGAATATCTCTGAGCTCCTCCGTCCGCGCCGCGCTTTTTGAGCGCCTGCAAACTACGGACGAGGGTGTCAGCAACGAGCAAGCTGCGGAGCGTCTGCGCAAATTCGGTCCCAATGATCCGGCACCGATCCGCCCGGCGACCGCGTTTGCGGAGTTGATTCGTTTCTTCGCCAATCCCCTAGTGTTGATCCTGCTCGCGGCGAGCGTGGTTTCTGCGATGCTGGGCCAGACGATCGACGCGATGATCATCGCCGCGATCATGGTGCTCAGCGGGGCGCTGAATTTTGTTCAGACTTTTCGATCGCAGCGCGCAATAACGCGGCTGCGGGAGCAGGTTGCGCCGACCGCCACCGTATTGCGCGAGGGGGAGTGGCGGGAATTGCCGCGGGTTGAAGTGGTGCCCGGCGATCTAATCAGGCTTTCCGCCGGTGACCTCGTGCCGGCCGACGGTCATCTGCTCTGGAGCCGCGATCTTCATGTACACGAGGCGGCGCTTACGGGCGAGTCAATGCCGGTGGACAAGTATCCCAGCGAGACAGCTTCCGACGCGGCCGCCCTTGAAAATCCCAACTTGATATTTCTGGGTACTTCAGTGGTGAGCGGGATTGCAACTGCGGTCGTTACCGCGACCGGCTCGGCTACCGCGTTTGGCGATATCGCTATACGGCTGGCGGGTCGGCCGCCGGAAACCGAATTCGACCGCGGCACCAAGCACTTCGGTTTCCTGATCATGGAAACCGTCTTCTTCCTGGTGCTCTTCATCCTGTTAGTCAACCTGGCGATGCATCGCAACGCGCTGGAATCGTTGCTGTTCGCCGTCGCGCTGGCGGTCGGGTTAACGCCGGAATTCCTGCCGATGATCACCACCGTGACGTTGTCGATCGGGGCGGTGAAGATGGCCCGCAAGCATGTGATCGTTAAGCATCTTACGGCGATTCAGAACTTCGGAAGCATCGACGTCCTGTGCAGCGACAAGACCGGCACGCTGACCGCCGGAGAAATGACGGCCGAGCGTTCGCTCGATCCGCACGGGCGGGAATGCGATCGCGCACTGTTCCTGGCCTGGCTTAACAGCCGCTTCGAAAGCGGCATTCGCAGTCCGCTCGACGCCGCCATCCTCAAGCGGCAGGTCAACGGCGCAGACGGATATCGCAAGACCGACGAAATCCCTTTCGATTTCGAACGCCGACGCGTGTCGATCGTCGCCCAGGGAGAAGGCGGGCCGCTGCTGATCACCAAGGGCGCTCCGGAGAGCATCCTGGAAATCTGCACCACTTATGAGGTGGACGGCGTACAGCGGCCGCTGGATGAGGCCCAAAGAAGCCACTGCACAAAGGCCTATCGCGATCTGAGCGCACAAGGTCTGCGCGTGCTTGCGGTCGCCTCGCGGCCGGCGGATCGGACCGAGGGACTGACCACGGATGACGAACGAGACCTGGTTTTGGCGGGTTTCGTGACCTTTGTCGATCCGCCGTTGGAAGGAGTAGCCGAGACGATCGCGGCGCTGCGCCGCGACGGTGTTCAGATCAAGATCCTGACCGGGGACAACGAGCTGGTTACAGGATACGTCTGCGCGCAGGTCGGAATTGACAGCAAGGAAGTGGTGCTGGGCGATGAGATCCTGCGGATGAACGACAGCGCGCTGGCGCATGTGGCTGAGGAAAGCAGCATTTTTGCACGGCTCTCGCCCGCCCAGAAGAACCGCATCATTCTGGCGCTGAAGCATCGCAGTCACGTGGTCGGTTTCATGGGTGACGGCATCAACGACGCGCCCTCGCTGCACACCGCCGATGTCGGCATCTCGGTGGCGGGTGCGGTTGATGTCGCTCGCGACGCCGCCGATATCATTCTGATGCAGAGAGGTTTGGACGTTCTGCACGCGGGGATAATCGAGGGACGCAGGGCCTTCGGCAACGTGCTCAAGTACCTGCTGATGGGCACCAGCTCCAACTTCGGCAACATGTTCAGTATGGCCGGGGCGTCGCTGTTCCTGCCCTTTTTGCCGATGTTGCCGACCCAGATACTGCTCAACAATTTTCTTTATGACCTGGCGCAGATCACCATTCCCACCGACAACGTTGACCCCGCCTACACGCGCAGCCCGCAGCGCTGGAACATAAGGATTATCCGCAACTTCATGCTCCTAATCGGTCCCATCAGCTCGGTTTACGACTTCCTGACATTCTATGTACTGCTCGCGGTTTTTCATTCGGGCGAAAAGCTGTTTCATACCGGATGGTTCGTGGAGTCGCTCGCGACGCAAACCCTGGTGCTGTTCGTTATTCGTACGGTTGGGCGTCCGTGGAAAGATCGGCCCAGCTTGCCGCTGGCCGTGACCACGGTGCTGATTGTAGTGGTGGGCGTTCTGCTCCCGATATCGCCGCTGGCCGCTGACCTGGGCTTCGTTCCTCTGCCACCGGCATTTTTTGGATTCCTGGTGGCGGCGACCGTTACCTACCTGGTGTTGGTGGAACTGGTCAAACGGCGACTGATGCGCCGGATCGCCGGCTGAGCCGGAACCGGTCCGCACAATCCACACGGATCACGACAGCGTTCGGCGCAAGGGCGCAACGCGCCACTCGTGCTTGGCATGATGAGAGTCTGACGTTAGAGGCGCGGTGCGAAATTGCTGAGGATTAGGCCAGGAGCCGTCAATCCTGCGCGCCGCCGCCCTTTTCAATCCATTCGTCGATGGCTGCTTTTTCGAAACGCAAATCGCCACCAAGCTTGAAGTGCGGGATCTTGCCTTGTTTGACAAGCCGATACACGGTGCTCAAGTGGCAGTGGAGGTAATCAGCAACCATCCTGGTGGTCAGGATCTCATTGTTGCCGTTGCGGCGATATTTCCGTGTCTTATTCGTGGCAATACTTTCCTTCACTGTGAAAAGGCTAACACAGCGATATAATCAAGGCACGCAATTCGATGCCTTCGGAGCATTTCGCTATCGAAAGCCGATCCACAGGAACAATTCCAAACCCGCCCGGCTATAAGTAACATGACCGCCATGGCCGAGCGGCAAGTGCTTTTTCTCCGCGGTGCCTACGGCGAGCCGTTGCATATCGTGCGCGCCGAAGGTGCCTGGCTCTACACTAGAGACGGACGCAAGTTGCTGGACGCGTCAAGCGGCGCGATCGTGGTTAACGTCGGCCAGGGGCGGAGCGAACTGGCTGAGTTGGCGCGAGAGCAAGTCGCGCGCCTGGACTATGTGTTGCCGATTTGGGTTTCGCCGCCGCGCGAGCGGTTGGTGGAGCATCTGGCGCGATGGACGCCACCGGGACTGGATCGCTTTTTCTTCACTAGCGGCGGCTCGGAGGCAGTGGAATCAGCCCTGAAATGCGCTTTTTTGTACCATCGTGTGCGCGGCAAAACCGGCAAGACGCGCGTCATCTCGCGCCAGCTTTCCTATCATGGCAATACGCTTGGCGCGCTGTCAGTCAGCGGCAATCGCGCGCGCCGCGCCGATTTCGAACACGTCCTGTTCGATTGGCCGAAAATACCTCCTTCGTATTGCTATAGATGTCCATGGGGGCGCACGTATCCCGGCTGCGATCTGGAATGCGCGCACGCGCTGGAAGAAGCAATCGCGCGCGATGGCGCGGACCGGATCGCGGCGTTCATTGCCGAGCCGATGGTGGGCGCAAGCGGCGGAGTTATCCTTCCAGTGTCCGAATACTGGCCGCGGATAGCCGAGATTTGCCGCCGCCACGATATTATCCTGATTGCCGACGAGGTGATGACCGGGTTTGGCCGTACGGGTAAGCGCTTTGCGGTTGAGCATTGGGGCGTTAATCCTGACATCATTGTCGGCGGCAAAGGACTGACCGGCGGGTACGTTCCGATGGGAATGATTGCGGTCAGCCGTAGAGTGATTGAGATCTGCGAGCAGGCGGGAGCGGATTTCATGTTTTTCACTTACACCGCCCATCCCTTGGCCTGCGCGATCGCAGATAAGGTGCTGGAAATAATGGAGCAGGAGCAACTGGTGGAGCATGCGGCGCGAGTCGGCGCGAGACTCGGCGATCGTCTTAAGGAGGAGTTGGGCAGCCATCCGATGACTGGTGAGATTCGCGGCGCGGGACTGTTTTGGGGTATCGAAGTCGTGGCTGACCGCGCGACGCGCAGACCTTTTGCGCCGAGCCTGCAGGTCGTACGCAAGCTGCTGCGCTGCGCAATGGACCTTGGAGTGGCGGTTTACCCGGCAGCCGGGATGGCCGGCGATCAGGGTGGCGATGCGATTATGATTGCTCCGCCCTTCGTGATTGGAGACTCGGAGGTCGAGTTAATCGTCACTACGCTGCGCCGTTGTTTTGATTCGACCTGGCCGAATCTGCCGCACGATTAGGCTGCACTTACCCCGAGAAAACCTGCGGCTTGGAACATGCTGAAGGAACTGTTCCGATGGCGGCCGTTTTCAATGAGCCGCACCGAGGCGGAGTATCTGTGGTTGATTCTGCTCGCAACCGCTGTTGGGGTTATGGCCGCGTTGGGCAATCTGATGTTGCGCGAGCTTATCCGCGTCTTCAGGTTTGTCTTCCAAGTGCTCGAATGGAACGCGCTGCGAATCCCGTCGGGGATGCCCTTTGAGCTCCTGATCGTGCTCGTACTGGTGAGCGGCGGTGTGGCCGCGAGCATTTTGGAATACGTGTTTCGCGGCGAGATTCTCGGATACGGTTTCCCCAAATTTCTCGAGATGATCCATCTGGGAAACGCCAGGATCAGCCCCCGTTGGATCGTTACCAAGGCTCTCGGACCCGCGGTCTCTTTGGGTGCGGGCGCCTCTGTCGGCCGCGAAGGCCCGATCGCGCAGATCGGTGGTGCCATCGGCTCGGCGGTGGCACAACTTACCCACCTTTCAACTGAACGTTCCAAGGTTCTGATCGCATGCGGCGCGGGCGCGGGTATCGCCACCGCGTTCAATGCCCCGCTGGGCGGTTTGCTGTTCGCACAGGAGATCGTTCTGCTCGGCGAGACTGAACTTGGCAACCTTTCCTTGCTGGTAATTTCAGCGTCGGTCGGCACCATGACTTCACGCCTGATGCTGGGAGACTTGGCGGTGCTGCCTGCTCAGCGCTTCGTCATGGGGAGCTATTGGGAGATCCTGCCCTACGCGATCCTGGGCGTGGCCTTCGGCATCCTGGCGCCCATCTATATCAGATTCTTCAATGCCACAGCCGTCTTTTTCGAAGGCATGCCGGTGCCGCGCTGGGCCCGAGTCATGATCGGGATGTTCGCAGTAGGTTTGATCGCGATTCCATTTCATCAGAACCTCTCTGACGGTTATCCGGTGATCGATCAGGCGCTCAACGGCCAACTCTCGGGCCGGACGATGGCCTTGCTGTTCGCCGCCAAGTTCGTCTCCTCGAGCATCTCGCTGGGATGCGGCATGCCGGGCGGCGTATTCGGTCCCATCTTTTTCGTCGGCGCGATGGGCGGCGGGACGATGCGGCCGCTCATGGGACACGTGCTTCCCGCGGTGTCCGGGACGCGCGGTTCCTACGCGCTGGTCGGATTGGGTGCGTTTTTAGCGGCCACTACTCATGCGCCATTGACGGCGATCTTCCTGCTGACGGAAATGACCGGCAGCTATGACGCCACCCTGGCGGCGCTGATCAGTTCCATTATCGCCATGGTAGTTGCGCGCGCGATCGAGCCCGAGTCGCTGGACACCTATGCCTTGGCGCGCCGCGGGATCAGCCTTGAAGTGGACAAAGACCGCCTGGCGCTGTCTCGCATCATGACCGAAGAGGTGATGAAAACCGACTCCACCACGCTTGCGGCCGAGGCAGGGCTGGAGGAGATCTTTCGCGTCGCCGAAGAGAACACCAACGAGATCATTCCGGTAATCGGTGCGCAGCGCCGGCTCGTGGGTGTGATCGCGGCGCGTGATCTGGTGGGCCTGCTGCTTCACGTGGACAATCTGAAGGGACTGGTCAACGCGGCCGACGTAAGCCGCGCTGATTTTCCAACCGTCGGGCCGCAATCGACCCTCGAAGAGACATTGCACCTGATGGAGGATGAGCTGACGGGCGAGCTGCCCGTGGTCGATGGCGTCAGCGGAGATGGCCTGGTGGGAACGGTTACGCGCCACGACATCGCGCAAGCGTTGACGCGCGCCACCGGCTCGCTCGCCCTGCTGAGCCGGCGCGACACTCATATCTATTGGTCAAGCGGTTACCGCGTCACGCGCATCAGGATGCCGGCCGGAGCGGAAGGCAAGACGCTGCGCGATCTCAATGCGCGGGAGCGATTCGGAGTCAGCGTTCTGGCGGTCCAAAGCGGAAACGATCCGATGGGCGGCTTTGAATTGCTCGAACCCGACAAAAAGCTAAGGGCCGGCGACGTAGTAATTGCCGCCGGCCGCTCAGCGGGTCTGCGCGCGCTGGAGCGGGAGTTGCGGGGCGACTAGGGAGGTCTTCCAAGTAGGGGCTCGGGGCGGCACTATAGCGTGGGCGTCGTCGTCGCGGTCAGATAAACCAGCGGCGGATAATCCTCTGGCGGGAGATGGCTTTATGAGCGAAGCAGCCGATCAGGACATCCTTCAGACCCTGCGCCGGTTCGTGGAACATGACGTGATTCCGGTCGCCTCGGACTTCGAGCATCGCGACGAGTATCCGCAAGCGCTGGTCGACACGATGAAGCAACTGGGGTTGTTCGGCGCCACGATCCCGTCGGAATACGGCGGCCTGGGGCTCACCTTCTCCACATACGCCCGCATCATCGAGGAGTTGTCGCGCGGCTGGATGAGTCTTTCGGGCGTGATCAACAGCCATCTGATCATGGCTTTCATCATCGCCAATGCGGGCACGGCGGAGCAAAAGACCCGGCTCCTGCCCGGCATGGCAACCGGCGAGAAACGCGGCGGACTCGCCCTGACGGAACCTCATGCGGGTAGCGACGTGCAGTCGATTCGCACCACCGCCAAACGTGACGGCGACCATTATGTGCTTTCCGGCAGCAAGATGTTCATCACCAACGCGCGGCATGGCACGATGCTGGCTGTGGCGGCCAAGACCGATCCTAACGCCAAACCGGCGTATGCCGGGATCAGCATGTTCGCCGTGGAGAAGAACGAACATGGACCCACGGTCAGCCGTAACCTGAAGAAGCTCGGCTACAAGGGTATCGATACGTGCGAGGTGCTGCTCGACAATCTCGCAGTACCGGCGGCGAACCTGATCGGCGGCGAGCCTGGTGCGGGATTCAAGCAGGTGATGTCAGCCCTGGAGGTTGGCCGCGTCAACGTAGCGGCGCGAGCCGTGGGCGTGGCGCAGGCGGCTTTCGAAAACGCGATTCGCTACTCGCAGCAGCGCGTCGCTTTCGGCAAACCGATTTGTCAGCATCAGGCGGTGCAGTTGATGCTCGCCGACATGGGTACGCGCGTTGAAGCGGCGCGCCTGCTGGTGCAGAACGCAGCAGGCAGAAAGGACGCCGGTCTGCGATGCGACCTGGAGGCGGGGATGGCAAAGCTGTTCGCCTCTGAAGCATGCGCTAAAATTTCACTGGATGCGATGCGAATCCTGGGCGGATACGGCTACACGCAGGAATTCCCGGTCGAGCGCTTCTACCGTGACGCCCCTCTGATGATGATCGGCGAGGGCACCAACGAAATTCAGTCGCTGGTGATCGCGCGCAACTTGCTGGAGCGATATCGAATCAGCTGATGCGGTGTGACGATGACGCCGGACCGCCTGCTATCGGGACATTACAGGCCTAATAAGAGGCGCTACAGCAGGTCAGACCTGCCCCAGGCGGGGACCTGATACTGGCGCCTCCCAGACCACCAGGCGGTAGCCCATGAAATCGCGAAAGCGGCCGCAGGCGATTACCACCAGGTCGATCAGCCATCCGATGCCGAACAGGCCGCCGGTAATCAGCCACAGGATGCCGGTACCGATCTTCCCCACGTAAAAGCGGTGAATCCCGAGGTAGCCGAGGAAGAAGCACAGCACCAGCGCTACCAGTCCGGAGTAAGTGGACACCGGCGGAGGATCGTAGGCCGGTTGGCGGAAGGGGCGTCCTGCCGGATGGCCGCAGCGGCCGCAATAGATCGCGTCGTTGAGCAGTTCCGCTCCGCATCGCTCGCATGTTCCGGGCTGATTCATGGGGCCTCCGCCACACAATGTGCGGACCAATCGATCGGATAGCCTTCCTTGAGCAGGGACTTGGCGATGATCATGCGCTGCACCTCACTGGTTCCCTCGCCGATCTCCGCCAGTTTGGCGTCGCGCATGTATCGCTCCATCGGAAAATCCGTCACGTAGCCGTAGCCGCCGTGGACCTGCACCGCCTTGATCGTGGTCCACATCGCGGTTTCCGACGCGTACAGCTTAGCCATCGCGGCCTGCCGCCCAAAGGGCTGGCCCTTGTCCTTTAGGGACGCCGCCCGATACAGCAGCATCCACGACGCTTCGATCCGCGTCGCCATGTCGGCCAGCATCCATTGGATTGCCTGCAAATCGGCGATTGGACGGCCGAATTGCCTGCGCTCTTTTGCATACGCAACCGCGTCTTCGAACGCGCCGCGCGCGATCCCGATCGCAAAAGCTGCTATTCCGATGCGGCCGCCTTCAAGGATTTTGAGGGTTTGACGGTAGCCCTCGCCTGCATTTCCAAGCAGGTTGCGAGCCGGCACCGCGACGTTGTCGAAGATGACCTCGGCGGTGTCCGAGGCGCGCAGTCCCAGCTTCTCGATCTTTTTGCCGTTGCTCAGCCCGGGAGTGCCCCGGTCCATTACGAATGCGGAAATGCCGCCTTTGCCGGAGCCGCCGTCGGTCACGGCCATCACCACGTAAACGTCACCCACGCTGCCATTGGTGATGAACATCTTGCTGCCGGAGATCGTGTAGCGATCGCCCTCGCGCACGGCGCGGGTGCGCATCGCCGCGGCGTCGGATCCCGAACCGGGTTCGGTGAGGCACCAGGCGCCGAGCCTCTTTCCAGCTACCATGTCGGGCAGGTAACGTTCGCGATGCTCATCGGAGCCAAAGTTTGCGATGTGGCCGCTGGACAACGACATGTGAGCCGCGCAGGTCAGCCCTACCGACGCGTCGTAGCGCGACAGCCCTTCGACCACCAGCGCTTGCGCCAGCGAATCCGCGCCACCCCCGCCGAAGCGCTCCGGGAAGGATACGCCGAGGAAGCCCAGGCCGCCGATCTTTTCAATGACATCGCGCGGGAAGTGCTCGGTCTTGTCCCAATGCGCGGAGTGCGGCCTGATTTCGCGCTCGGAGAAGTTCGCTACAGTGGCGCGAATCTGGCGATGCTCTTCGTCCAGTTCGAAATTCATGAACGGGAAACTACTGGCGCGGGTTGATGTTCTCGCGCACCCATTTGACGATATCTTCGGTCGAAGCGCCCGGCGTGAAAATCTCCTTGACGCCGAGCGACTTGAGTTTGGCCGCGTCGTCGTCGGGGATGATACCGCCGCCAAAGACCGAGACGTCCTCCGCGCCCTTTTCCTTGAGCAGGCGGATAATCTCCGGAAACAGCGTCATGTGTGCGCCGGAGAGCACGCTGAGTCCGACGGCGTCGGCGTCTTCCTGTAGCACGGCTTCGGCTATCATTTCGGGCGTCTGATGCAGCCCCGTATAGATGACCTCGAAGCCTCCGTCGCGCAGCGCCCGGGCAATGATTTTGGCGCCCCGGTCATGGCCGTCCAGCCCCGGTTTCGCCACTACGATCCTGAGTCTCTTGTCCGCCATTCCTCTTAGTCCCCTCTCCTTATCCTAGGAGAGGGCGAAAGGAGAGGTCACACTGTCGCCGCCTCCTTCGCTTTAACTCCGAGTCGGAAAGCACCATGCGTACAGAATAGGGCATTCTTAAAGGCAAGGTTAGACCCCTTCCTAACCCACTCCTGGGATAGCGAGAAGAATCAAGAAACTTCCGCGTATCGCAAAGACCTTACTCACAGCCAGCCGGGATCCTTGTATATGCCGAACTCGGCGCGGAACACGTCACTGATCTCGCCAACCGTGGCTTCGCGGCGCACCGCCTCGCAGATCGGGTCCATCAGGTTGTCGCCCGACCGGCAGGCTTCGGAAACCATCCGCAGCGCATCCTTGAGGCGGGCCGAATTGCGCTCCTGCTTCATCTTGCGCACGCGCTGGACCTGCTTTTCCTCCAGCGCGTGGTCGATCTTCAGAGTCGCAATCGGAATTTCTTCGGGGATGGTGTACTTGTTGACGCCAACCACGGTCTTGGTGCGATCTTCGAGCTGGCGTTGATAATGAAACGCGGCGTCGGCGATTTCACGCTGCGGATAGCCGGTATCGATCGCGCGTATCATCCCGCCCATCTCGTCGATCTTGCGGATGTAGACCAGCGCGTCGCGTTCGATCCGATCGGTCAGCGCCTCGACCGCGTAGCTGCCGCCGAGCGGATCGATCGTACTGGCCGCCCCGCTTTCCTCGGCGATGATTTGCTGTGTGCGCAACGCCACCATCACCGCGCCCTCGGTCGGCAGCGCCAGCGTTTCGTCCATCGAATTGGTGTGCAGCGACTGCACTCCGCCCATCACGCCGGCCAGCGCCTGGATCGCGACACGCACGATATTGTTGAGCGGCTGCTGCGCGGTCAGCGACGCACCCGCGGTTTGGGCATGGGTCCGCAGCAGCATCGAGCGCTCCGACTTTGCATGGAAGCGATCTTTCATAAGGCGCGCCCAGATGCGTCGTGCGGCTCTGAGCTTGGCCACCTCTTCGAGGAAATCGTTGTGCAGATTGAAGAAGAAGGACAGGCGCGGCGCGAAGTCGTCGATCTCGAGGCCGCGCTTTAGGCCCTCTTCCACGTAGCAGATTCCGTCGGCCAGCGTGAAGGCGAGTTCCTGCACCGCGGTCGACCCGGCCTCGCGGATGTGGTAGCCGGAAATCGACACCGGATGCCATCGCGGAGCCTTTTTCGCGCAGAACTCAATCATGTCGGTGACGATACGGACCGCGGGCCTGGGCGGGCAAATCCATTCCTTTTGCGCGATGAATTCCTTGAGCATGTCGTTCTGGATCGTGCCGCCCACGCGCTCCCATGGCACCCCCTGGCGCTCCGCATTGACCAGGTACATCGCCAGCAGGATCGAAGCCGAGCAATTTACCGTCATCGAAGTGGTGACCTTATCGACCGGAATCCGATCGAACAGGCGCGCCATGTCATGAATCGAACTGACCGATACTCCTTCGCGTCCGACCTCGCCGCGGGCGCGCTCATGGTCGGCGTCATAGCCCATCAGGGTAGGCATGTCGAAGGCGGTGGAAAGGCCGTCCTGCCCCTGGCTGAGCAGGAAATGAAAACGCGCGTTGGTGTCCTCGGCCAACCCGAAGCCGGCGAACTGGCGCATCGTCCACAGCCGTCCCCGGTACATCGAGCCGTACACGCCGCGCGTGTACGGGTACTCGCCCGGATAGCCGATATCGCGTTGAAAGTCGCCCACATCCTCCGGTCCGTAAACTGGCTCGACTTCCATGTCGGACACGGTGGAGAAACGCGCCGGACGCTCGCTGGCATTCTTGTAAGTTTCCTGGAGCCATTGTTTCCTGGTTTTCATTTCCGGCTCACCTTTCTCCAATTACCTGACCGGCAATCACCAGCCGTTGGATCTCCGAAGTTCCCTCGTAGATCTCCGTAATCTTGGCGTCGCGGAAAAAGCGCTCCACCTTGAATTCCTTTGTATACCCGTAACCGCCATGAATCTGAACCGCTTCGGTGGCGGCCTTCATCGCCGTCTCGGCGGCAAACAGCTTGGCCATCGCCGACTCTTTGGTGTGGACCTTGCCGGCGTCTTTGAGCGCGGCCGCTTGCAGGGTGAGCATCCGCGCCGCGTCAACCTCGACGGCCATGTCAGCGAGTTTCCACTGGATTGCCTGGAAGCTGGCAATCGGCGCTCCGAATGCGCGGCGATCGGTCGCGTACTTCAACGACTCCTCCAACGCCGCGCGCCCGATACCGACCGCCTGCGCGGCGATTCCGATCCGCCCGCCGTCCAGCGTTTTCATCGCCACCTTGAAACCCTGTCCTTCCTCGGTCAACAGACAATCCGCCGGAACGCGCATGTCAGAGAAGCTCAGTTGCGCGCTATGCGCTCCGTGAATACCCATCTTGTCTTCGTTGTGTACCACCTGCCATCCGGGGGTGGTGGTGTCGACAATAAATGCGCTGATCCCTCGATGGCTCGCGGCCGGGTCGGTCATCGCAAACAAGACAGCGACCGAGGCTTGCGGCCCGTTGGTGATGAAATTCTTGGTGCCGTTGATGACGTAGGAGTCGCCGTCGCGCACCGCGCGGGTCTTTTGTCCGGCGGCATCCGAACCCGCCTGCGGCTCGGTCAACGCGAAGCAACCGATATGGTTACCCGCCGCCATCGCCGGCAGGAACCGCCGTTTCTGCTGCTCCGTGCCCAACCCCAGAATCGGCCACATTGCGAGCGAGGAATGAGCCGAAACGATGACTCCGGTGGCCGCGCACTGGACCGACAGCTCTTCGATCGCGAGCGCATAGCTGACGTGGTCCATCCCGGCGCCGCCGTAGGCCTCAGGCACGAAAATGCCCATGATTCCGAGCTCAGCCAGCTCCCTGACGACTTCTGCCGGAAAGCGATGGGTGCGGTCGGTTTCCACACCGGCCGCATCCAGGCGCTCGGCGGCGAAGCGGCGGACAGTGTCGCGCACGCGGGCCTGGCTATCGCTTAATTCGAGGTCCATCTAACAACAGTTTACATTAGAACATAACCTGAAGCGCGTGGTACGGCTTTGGGTGGTCAGTACCGCCGGTGCTCCCGATTCATGCCGGCGGTAAACATGGAAGGAGCAGACAGAAACGCCGGCACGGAGGCCGGCGTTTCTCAGTTTACATCGTCCAAAGTTATTTGCCTTGCCACTTGGGGTCGCGTTTTTCGACGAACGCCTTGGTTCCCTCGCCGCGATCGGCGCTGCCGAAGCACACGCCGAATGCCTGTTGCTCCAGCTGGAGACCGGCGTCCTCGGTCATCGTGGCCGCAGCTATCAGGGCAGCCTTGGCCTCGCGCACCGCAATCGCCGACTTTGACGCGATATTCTCCGCAAGCTGGCGGGCGGTGGGGAGCAATTGATCAGCCGTCACGACCTGGTTTATCAGGCCCCATTCAAGCGCGGTCTTCGCGTCGATCATGTCGCCGGTCAGGATCATCTGGCGGGCGCGCGGATGGCCAATGCGCCGGGGCAGGCGTTGGGTGCCGCCGAAGCCGGGGATCAGCGCCAGGTTGATTTCCGGCTGGCCGAAGCGCGCCTTTTCGCCGGCGATGATCAGATCGCAAGCCATCGCCAGTTCCAATCCGCCGCCCAACGCGAAGCCATTGACCGCGGCGATAATCGGAATCGGCAGCTCCTCCATCGAGTGCAGCACGCGATGGCCGAGGCGGCAGAACTCCATCCCTTCGACCGTGGACATCTCCGCCATCGCCGCGATATCGGCGCCGGCCACGAAAGCGCGGTCCCCCGCGCCGGTTATGATCAGAGCGCGCACGGCGGGATCATGCCGGGCGTCTCTCAACACCTGCGCAAGTTCTTCGACCACCCGCACGTTCAGCGCGTTGAGCGCCTTGGGACGGTTGACGGTGACTAGCGACACCGGCGCCTTTTCGAAAATCAGGTTGGTAAGTTCCACGGTTTGGCTCCTCCGCTCTGATCCGAACCCGTGGCCGCCGGCGCGGGCCGGATATCAATATTCCGGTTTAAAGTCGAAGTGATGGATTGCGCTGATGAACCGCACGGTGCGCGTCCGCGATCGCATCACGACGCTATTGGTGAGCGCCCCACCCGAGAAGAAGCGCACGCCGCGCAGATAATCTCCAGTCGTGACGCCAGTGGCGGCGAACATCACGTTGTCGCCGGCCAGCTCCTCCAACGTGTAGCGGCGGTTCAGATCGAGAATACCCGCGGCCAGACACTGCTCGGCCTCCTGTTCATTGCGCGGCTTCAGGCGGCATTGCATGTCGCCCCCGGCGGAACGAATCGCCGCGGCGGCCAGCACGCCCTGGTGGGCGCCGCCAATCCCGATCAGCATATCGATATCGCTCTCGGGATGGGTTGTTGCCAGCGCGGCAGACAAATCGCCGGCGGACAACAGCTTGATCCCCGCGCCGGCGCGCCGCACCTCGGCGACCAGCGCCTCGTGGCGCGGGCGGTCCAGGATGGCGACACGCAGATCTTCCACGTAGACCTTCTTGGCCTCGGCAAGCAGGCGAAGATTGTCGGCGGGCGAGCGCTCCAAATCGATGATGCCGCGGCCGACGGGACCGACCGCGATCTTTTCCATGTAAGTGTTGGGGCACTGCAGCAGCTTGCCGCGCTCCGCCATCGCCACGCATGACAGCGCGTTGGGACCACCGGTGGCGCATATCAGCGGGCCTTCCAGCGCGTCCACCGCAACATCGACTTCGGGACCCGAGCCGATCCCGACGATCTGCCCATTGTAGAGGATATCGGTTTCGCCCTCTTCGCCCTCGCCGATAACGATTTTACCGTCAACGCCGATGGCGTTGAGCGCGTTGCGCATCGCTTCGGCCGCGGTGCGGTCGGCGAGACGCTCGTCGCCCTTGCCGATTAGGCGGCCAACCGCCAGAGCTGCGGCTTCGGTTGTGCGAACGACTTCGAGTGCAAGATTGCGGTCCACTCTGACTCCCTCAAGACACGGACGATGCGCGAGTCCGTTGCGCCCTCTAAGCCGATGGTTTTTGAAAGAGCCGTTCGATGAGGGCATGCCCGTCGCCCACCATCAATCCGCTTGCGGCGGCGTCCTCCTCCGTATAGCGGCGGACGGCGGTGGGCGGTTGCCCCAGAGCTTCACCGGAAACCATAGCAAAGGGAACCGGTTCATTCGAGTGCGTTTTGAGTTTGCAGGGCGTGGCGTGATCCGGCATCAGCAGCATCCGGAATGCGCCCAGGCCCGGCAAACCCTTCAGCATCGTTCCCAGCACCAACTCGTCGATCCGCTCGATTGCTTCGACCTTGAAGTCGGGCCGTCCCATGTGCGCGGCCTCGTCGGGCGCTTCGATATGAACCAGCAGGAAGTCGCGATCCTTCAGCGCGTCGAGCGCGTATCGTCCCTTGGCGGCATAATCAGTATCGAGGAAGCCGGTCGCGCCGGGTACCTTGATCACTTCCAGGCCGGCCAGCCGCCCCAGGCCGTTGACCAGATCGACTGCGGAAATCACCGCACCGTCGGCGCCGAAGCGCTGTCGCAGTGTCGGAATTGCCGGCCTCTTGCCCTGGCCCCAAAACCACACCGAGGTTGCCGGCGGCTTGCCGTTTGCGCGGCGCGCCTCATTGACGGGATGACGCGACAAAATGTCGGCGGCCTCCGCCATCAGGTCGCGCAACCGCTCGGCGCCTGGGCCGCGGGGCAAGTGCCCGTCGACCGTCTTGTCGCTGATGTCATGTGGCGGCGTGAGGACGGTGTCAACCGGACCGCCATGCCAAACCATGATATGGCGGTAGCTGACGCCGTGGTGGAACTCAAACTCCTTGCCGTCCAGCCTCTTGGCGATATCGTGGACGATTTGGGCCGCCTCTTCGCTGCTGATATGGCCGGAGGTGAAGTCGCCCATCACGGTAGAGCCGTCCGCCGCCGTATTGAGCGTAACCAGGTTCATACGGAACACGACGTCATCGGGCGCGATTGACAGTCCCATGCTGGCGGCTTCGATCGGCGCGCGCCCAGTATGGTAGCGCTGCGGATCGTAACCCAGCATCGTCATCGTGCCGACGTCGCTGCCCGGCGGCATCCCGCGGGGTATAGTCGCGACCAGCCCCAACTCGCCACAAGAGGCAATCCGGTCCATGTTGGGTTTGCGCGCCGCCTGCAATGGCGTTTTGCCGCCCAGTTCCGGACACGGCCAATCCGCCATCCCGTCTCCATGGACGATGACGTACTTCATCAGTCGATCTCCAGTAGTTTCAGAATCTTGCCGACGTCGGGTTCCACTACCACGGTGTTGCTCAAATTCTTAAGCGCAGTATCAGGATCTTTCAAACCGTGGCCGGTGAGCGTGCACACCACGGTCGAACCGGGTTTAAGCTTGCCGCTGGCGCCGTACTTGAGCGCACCCGCCACCGAGGCGGCCGAGGCAGGCTCCGCGAATATTCCATTCCCGGCAATCAACCGGTAGGCCGTCAGAATCTCGGCGTCGGTAACAATATCGATCAGCCCGCCCGATTCGTCGCGCGCCGCCTCCGCCGATTTCCAGCTCGCCGGGTTACCGATTTTGATTGCGGTCGCCACCGTATGCGGATCGTCAATCGGCCGCCCGAGCACAATCGGCGCCGAGCCCTCAGCCTGGTAGCCCATCATTCGAGGCAGACGGGCCGCCAGTCCGAGGCCTTTATACTCCCGGTAGCCCAACCAATAGGCGGTGATGTTGCCTGCGTTGCCGACCGGCAGGAATTGAAAATCAGGGGCGTCACCGAGTTGGTCGCAGACTTCGAACGCCGCCGTTTTCTGCCCCTGGATACGGTCGGGATTGATGCTGTTGACCAGCCTGATCCGGGTCGGGTCGCGCTCGCCCAGGTCGCGCACCATCTTCAAGCAGATGTCGAAGTTGCCGATCACCTCAACCACCTGCGCGCCGTGCATCACGCTTTGCGACAACTTGCCCAAGGCAACCGCGCCTTTGGGAATCAAAACAAAAGCTTTAAGTCCGGCCCGGCCAGCGTAGGCGGCGGCCGAGGCGGCCGTATTTCCGGTCGAAGCGCAGATTACCGCGCGCGCTCCTTCTGCCGCGGCCTTGCTGATCGCCATCGTCATCCCGCGGTCCTTGAATGAACCGGTCGGGTTGACTCCTTCGAACTTCAAGTAAACCTTGAGCCCGGAGCCAATCCGTTCAGCCAGCGCGGGTGCCTCAATCAGCGGAGTATTGCCCTCATTCAGGGTGACGACCGGCATGTCCGGCGTCACTGGCAGAAGGCGCCGGTAGTGCTCAATGAGGCCGGGCCAGCGCGTCAGCCGAGGAGTTTCTTTGTCGCCTGCTGCGGCCATCGAAACCTACAATCGCTCCTCGATCCGGATGAAGACCGGCTCCGCCTTGACGATCTTTCGGCGGCGGATTTCGGCCAGCGCCAGCTTCAGATCGCGTTCCTGGGACTCATGCGTTCGCATTACCACCGGCACCGATACCTGGGGCGCCCGTTCTTGCTGGATCATCGATGCGATCGATATCTTATGGCGGCCCAGCACCGAAGCAATCCGGCCCAGCACGCCGGGCTTGTCCTCGGCCATGAAGCGCAGGTAATACTCGCACGCGATACGGTCAATCGGCTTTACCTTAGCCGGTTTGATGGCGGAATAGGGATAGCCCAGCGCGTGGTCGCTGGCCTCCGTGGCGCCCGCCAAGCGCATCCGCGCAATCTCCAGAATATCGGCCACCACTGCGGTTGCGGTCGGCATCTCGCCGGCCCCCAGGCCGAAGTACATGGTCGCACCCAGCGCCTCGCCTTGAATATAGATCGCGTTGTAAGCCCCGCCCACACTGGCCAGCAAATGACGGCTGGGGACCATCGTGGGATGGACCCGCGCCTCGATCGCGCCGTCATCGCCCTTGGCGATCGCGAGCAACTTCACGGTGAAGCCGAACTCGCGCGCGTAGGCGAGATCCTGGAGCGTGATCCTGGTGATGCCCTCGGTATGCACCTGGCTTGGCTTGAGCGCTGCCCCGAACGCCAGCGTTACCAGGAGCGCGAGCTTGTGTGCCGCGTCATGCCCGCCGACATCCAATGTCGGGTCGGCTTCGGCCAGCCCGCTGCGCTGCGCCTGCGCCAGCACGTCGGAGAACTCGCCGCCCGTCTCTGTCATCGTGCTGAGGATGTAGTTGCAGGTGCCGTTCACAATTCCGTACACGGCGCGCTGCCGATCGCCGGCCAGCGCTTCCCGCAAGGTCCTGATTATTGGGATGCCGCCGCCGACACTGGCTTCGAATCCGACAAAGCGACCGCTTTTGGCGGCCGCCTTGAAGATGCGGTCGCCGTGCTCGGCCAGCAGAGCCTTGTTGGCCGTCACCACGTCCTTGCCCGCCGCAAAGGCCTTTAGAATCAAGCTCTGGGCTGGTTCTAGACCGCCGAAAAGCTCAACCACAACATCAATATCAGCCCGGGTCACCAGGCCCTCGGAATCGCGCGTGATCAGGTCGGCAGTCAGTCCCTGCGAAGCGTCCGGCTCCAGGCTGCGGTCGGCGACACCGGCCAACTCCACCCGCGTACCCAGCCGGGCCGCGAGCATCGCAGCGTTGCGGCGCAACAGTTTGACGACTCCGCCGCCGACCGTGCCGCAGCCGAGCAGTCCAATCCGTATCGGTTTCACCAGGGTTGTCCCGAACGCATCGAGAGATTAGCGCAGCCCGCCGACGGCTTTTATTCGCGCCTGCGGGCCATGCTGCATCGCATGGCGAATCCCGCGCAGCGCCTGGCGGACCCGATGCTCATTTTCGATCAAGCCAAAGCGCACAAACCCGTCGCCGTCTTCGCCGAAGCCGATTCCGGGCGAGACCGCCACTTTGGCCTCCGCCAGGAGGAACTTGGCAAACTCCAGCGACCCCATGGCGCGGAAGGGCTCGGGAATCGGCGCCCAGACGAACATCGTTGCGCGCGGCTTCTCTACCTCCCATCCGCAGCGCACCAGGCCTTCAACCAGCACGTCGCGGCGACGGCGGTAGACTTCGTTGATCTCGGTCACGCAGTCCTGCGGGCCGTTGAGCGCGGCGATCGCCGCGACCTGCACAGGAGTGAACATGCCGTAGTCGAAGTAGGATTTCAGCCGCGACAACGCGCCGATCATCTGGCGATTGCCGACCGCGAACCCCACGCGCCATCCGGGCATGTTGTAGCTCTTGGACAGGGTGTAGAACTCCACGCCTACATCCTTGGCTCCCGGCACCTGCATAAAGGAGGGGGCCTGGTAGCCGTCGAAGCAGAGGTCGGCGTAGGCAAAATCGTGCGCGACCATGATCTGGTTGTCGCGCGCGAATTCGACCACCTTCTTCATGAAGTTGATGTCCACCACCGCGGTGGTGGGGTTGTGCGGGAAGTTCATGATGATGAACTTGGGCCGCGGCCAGCAGCGCTTGACCACCGAAACCAGTTCTTCGAAGAAGTCGCTGCCCTGGCGCATCAGAACGCCATGCACCTCGGCGCCCGCGATTACGCATGCATACTGATGGATCGGGTAGGTGGGTGTAGGGGCCAGCACGACGTCGCCGTGATCGAGGATTGCCAGCGTCAGATGCGCGATACCTTCCTTGGAGCCGATGGTGACGATCGCCTCGGAGTCGGGATCGAGGTCCACCCCGAAGCGGCGGCGGTACCAGTC
>DATFSZ010000050.1:0-45861 GCA_035262365.1 Binataceae bacterium (SeqCode) | reverse complement strand
TGCTCGCGCCGTCCTGAACATTGATATTGGACAGGTTCGCCGCCTCCATCGTTGAGTAGGTCGAAGAATTGAGGCTTAGACGAACAGGCAGGTTTGGAGACGTATTCGTGCTCTGCGTGTTGACCAGAACAACCGGCAAATAACACACCGGCGCATGCCCTAACGAATCGGGCGCGAAACTTGGCGCACCGCCCGCCCAAACAGGGCCTGGACACCATAGCGACAAGACTGACAAAACTGTCAAGTTAGCAATAGAATAGGTAGAAATATGTCGTAACGTATTATTGAGTCTGAGATTCAGGTCGCGGCGCATTAATTCCTCCTATTTTATGTTTATTAGCAGCGATCGCCAATCTTGCTGGAAATTGTCAGAACATCACCTTAATTTGACAATGTTGTAAAACAAGGATCATGTTATAAATACCCGTTTGGAAAGAAATGATTTTTTGAGCGACCCATAAAACTTAAATCACTTCAGCCGCCGGTCCGCGAATATGTTATCTACGCAATCAGCCCGTCTGGCTCGAAGGCTCGAAAGATCTAGCTTAACAGCTAATAATCTGAAGCAAATGACGAGAGAATTGAAATATAAATGAACCTAGCAGCAAGATATCTTTCCTCTTAATAGTTAGTCAAAAAATTAACAGGATTTTTTCTCCAGACGGTAGATATACTGGTGAAAGAATGAGATCAAGAGGTTCTCTCCTTAATTTCAATAAAATTCCGATCTGTGGAGAATTTGAACACTTGTCCCAAAATGCCCGCCCGGGAGGCATAAGAGGTCCGCGAGTGCAGCGAGCAGAATTTGGCATTCAAGGCGACACTGCATTCAACGCGTTGCGCGAGGATGCGAGAGTGCGCCGTGCGCGGCACGCTTCGGGTACATCCGCAGCAGATTTAAATGCCTGGAAAGAAAACCCTTAGGGGGGCGGCACTCCAGTTTTTCGCCAGCCGTATGGGGGCGCTGAGGAACTAAGCGAGCGCAAGATGGCCGAACTGTACGCGCAGATCGGCGGGCTGATCTGGACCGCGATTATTTATTGCACGGCTCCAGGCCACGCGCGCCGGGTGGCACTGGTGCAACGGCCCGATGTCGGTCAGACGGCGAGGCGAACTGCTGGAGTTCAAGTGAGCGTTCTTTGCTATCAGCCGGTGCCGGTCAGCTCCTTGAAGCTAGACTTGATGACGCTGCTTGACCGGCAGTACGCAGGCTGTTGCCGATCCGATTTCGACCGCGGATTGCCCGTGCTGCGCGAAAACCGATCAAGATCAACCTCAGCCCGCGAGCAAACCCAGGCATTAACATTTTTGCGCAACCGAAACGCCAAGCGCGCAGACGGCTCCGCGCCGTCTGTTACTTACAATTAAAGATGTCCGCCCATAAATAATTAGAGATGTCCGCGTCGTTGAGTTGAGAGTTGGGTTGAGTTCACTTTATTTGATGTCGTTTTTCGGCTCGTCGCTCGTCAACCTGGTTTGGCAGCGCGGGCGAAAAGCGATGGTCCGCTCCGGCAGTGCGATGCAGCGTGTCGGACAGCTTTTTTTGTGCTGGCGGAGCGCTGTTGGACACTACCGGCGTGCTCCTTATTATCTGGGGCCCGGGCAGTGGTGCGGGGCCCGCCCTCACTTGGGGCTGCCAACCGTCGACCACGACAACACCGCGGGGACCGTACGGATACGCGAGAGTACCGCGACCGCCCGCAGGCCGTCAGTAAAGTACGGATCGCCGGTCAGGTTGTGGCGCGGCGTGGCGGCGGTCGCAGCCTGGACCCCGGGTACGAAGCCGAGCCGGGCGACCCGGCCGCCGACCAACAGGTCGTTCAGCACGTAGTCTCGCGCTTCATCGACGTCCGGGTCGATCTGATGGGTGGTCAGGTTCCAGGTTTTGGGCGTGAAGCGCACGCCGATATCGCGGCTGACCTGACCAATCCAAACCGGCTGGCCGTCAAATCGCACACTGGTGGTCCACAACCGCAGGTGCAAGCGCTGGTTGAGACTCACTCGGGCGCGCTGAAGCGCAAGGTCCTGCTGGCGTCCAGCGAGGTACAACGGGCTTACCGGAGAGTAACGGTATTGTGACTCCAGCAGGAAGGCCTTGGCCGTCTTCCAGGCGGTGCGCAGCGTAATCGACTCGGTCTCGTCCCAGGCGCTCAGGCATTCCCGGATGCTGGCGCGGTCGCCGACCACCACCAGATTGAGCGGGTCGCCCTCAACGTTCCCTCGCGCGTTGCCGGTGCTCCGCGGTTGGCGTTGCAGCCAAGCCCGGAGCGCTGCATCGTCAAGTTCTTCGGCCTTCCCGGCTTCAACTTCCACCGGATGAGGCAGCACCAGCCCCGGCACCTCAACCGTGAACGGGAAGTCCAAGGTCTGGCTGCGGCCGAGCAACCGTACGTTAACCCTTTTCACCCCTTCATCAAGTGGGGTGAACAGGAAACCGCTTACCTTCTTTCCGGGCGGAATGACCCCGGTCGGGAAACCGGCGGCGCGGAACACTTCATTCATATGTCGGTTCGCGGCGCGCGCCGACAGGAGCTTCAGTGGCACTAGCGGAAAGAGCGGAAGGAACAGCCAGCCGAGAACGCCGAATGCAACCAGGCGTGTGCGCATGGCAAAATGCGCGAGGTGCGCGGTCTCGATCGGGGTGTAGTAGTCAGGATCAAGCTGGACCCGGTCCAGCCATAACGGTTCACTGCCACCGTTCACTATCTCAAGCCAAACGGCCTGTAATGAGTGGCGCGCAAGCCGGACCCCGAATATCCGTTCGCCCTCTTGATCGCTCGGCACCGCAACCCGGGTCTCCACCTCGCCCTCGCGGCGGGATTGTACCCGCTCCAGGAAGGAGCGCTCTCCCGGAAGCGGTGAGTAGTCTATCGTCAGCCATTTAAGCGGCTTGAACAGCCTGTGTGACATGCGCTCTGTTCTTATCCGAGCTGCACAATACCGGCAAACTCTCGGGCAAAAATCCGAAGACGCATGTCGGCGGCCGCTTGACAGAAACGGGCTAAAGCGGGATTGCCATCGCCCACGATTAAGCGCGAGTCGTATTCATCAAGCGGAGACCGCAGATGCCAATCGTCAACCTGGCGCTGGGTTTCTCGGCCGGATTGAGCGCAAGATTGCAGCCTATGCCTAAGGCGTCTGAAGATCGGATGGCTCGGAACGCCGGCACTTCAGCTGCTTCTCGATTTTTTGGATCAAACCGCCAAACGCCGCGTCCTTGTTCACCCGTCGTGCGATGAGATTGTACGCGTGAATAACGGTCGAGTGATCCCGGCCAAAACCCGCGCCGATGACCGGGAAAGAGCTGTCGGTCAAGTTGCGGCAAAGATACATCGCGACCTGCCGGCAAAACGCTACTCGCTGGGTGCGGCTCTTTGATTTCAGGTCAGCCAGGCGGATGTGAAAAGCCTCCGACACCCGCTGCTGGATGGTCTCGATGTCCGGCTTGACCTCCTCATCGGGGACCAGGTCATGCAGGCTTTCGCGTGCAAGATCCAAGGTGATGGGTCCTTGGCTTAGCGAGGCGAGTGCAGCAAGCCGGTTGAAACAACCTTCCAGCTCGCGCACGTTGGACGTAACTCTTTGAGCCACGAACAGGGCTACCTCGGCAGTCAGGGCGATGTTTTCCGCCGCCGCCTTCTTCTGCAGAATCGCGACGCGGGTCTCCAGGTCGGGCGGCGCAATGTCGGCAATCAGGCCCGACTCGAAGCGGTTGCGCAGCCGCTCTTCAAGCCCGGTCAGGTCGCGCGGAGCTTTGTCCGAGGTCAACACAATCTGGTGGTGTTCGGCGTGGAGCGCGTTGAAGGTGTGAAAGAATTCCTCCTGGGTGCGCTCGCGGCCAGCCAGGAAGTGCACGTCATCGAGAATCAGCACATCGACACGCCGCATCCTGTCCTTGAAATCGCTCATCCGATCCCCCCTGAGAGAGGATATGAGTTCGTTCATAAACAATTCGGCGGGGGCGAAAACGACCTTGCGCGCCCGGTCCGAATCATAAAGTTGGTGTCCAATGGCGGTGGCGAGATGAGTCTTCCCCAAACCGACCGCACCATAGAGAAATAGCGGGTTGTACTTTTCGCCGGGTTGCCTGGCCACCGCCACAGCGGCGGCGTGGGCGAACTGATTGCTTGCGCCGACCACAAAACCGTCGAAGGTGTAACGCGCGTCAAGTCTGCACTGTCCGGGCGCTGCCGGAACGGCCGCTCTTGACTCTGCCGGGCGGGGCGAAATCGCTTCCTGTGCCGGCACCGCCGCCTTGCCGTTGTCGGGCAACGACGGAACCAGCGCTATTTCAACGTCCGTGCCGATTTCGGCGGAGAGGCATTGGCGCAGGTCATTGAGGTAACGGTCATTGACCCAGTCTCGGAAGAATCTGTTGGGTGCCTGTAAAGTTGCCGTCTGGCCTTCGATCCCGACAAAGCTTAGTGGGGCGATCCAGGTTTCAAAGCCCGGTTGGCCGAGACGCTCGCGCAATCGATTGCTTACACCTTGCCAAATTGTGTCCATTGCTCACCCCCGAAGGCACGCATATTAGGGCGATGTCGAGATCGATTTGGAGAGACCAGCCATCAACAACTTTATCCACAACTGTGGATAAAGTTAAATTTCCCCAGAAACATTGATGTCTATGTTGTTGACATTATTTGTTAACAAACAGTTAAAGCCGATTTTACGTGGCTTTCAGCAAAATCGAAATAAAAGCAGTACGCTTGACTGAGTTAAAAAACGAAGCGTGAAATGGTTGTAATTCAAGTGAAATGGGCGATCGTCAGCGCACTTGCAATACGCAACAAGAACGCGCCATGCGGCTGCGACAGCAATCGTGCCGCAGCGAGACCCCCGCAACAATGGGTCGACTTAGGTTCCGGAGGATTGTTCAGCGCCCGATCTCAGGAGCGCTTCGTGTATTGGAAATCCAAAGCGATTACGGCGCCGAAACTACAATCGTTACCGATTCAGGCGGGCTTAGGCCAGCGCAGGATTGCGCGGGCGGTTTTCCCCAGCAGCCATTCCTTGTCGCTTTCGGATAACAGGTTCGCGCCGCGCAGACAAAATAGCGACTCGGCGTACGTGTGATGATCCACGGTTACCGTGTAATCGCTGGCCCACATCAGGCGGTTGACACCGAAGGCATCGATCACCCGGGGCAATTGATTGAGCAGATCGCGATAGGGAAACGGCTCGCGCGACAGTCGCGGCGCGTGTCCCCATTTGACCGAGGCATTCGGGTACTTCGCGTAAGCCACAAGCTGGTTGATAGTGGATTCCAACTGGTCAGGCAGAGTTGCCCGCTCCACACCCATCCCGCAGTGGTCAATGATGAACTGGACGGCGTCGAACTTGCGCACGTACGCTGTTGCTGCGGCGTGTTCTCCTCCCGGATAGATCATGACCGGGACGCCATGCTTGCCGGCCGCATCCAGGATACGTTGATGACCGCCCTCGCGCATCGCCTTCAAGTCAAAGCCCGAGGCGATTCGGATGCAGAGCCGGCCCGGCGCCTTGCGCACCTCGGCCATTAGCTCATCGACCGCCGGATCGTTGGGATCAAAACGCGCGATGTAGGCAAAGCGAGCGGGGAAGCGCGTCACCGCCTCCTCGGCGAAGCCATATTCAAAGCGGTTGATGCCGTCGGACAACTTGCGCCGAACCGGTGGCCAGATGTCGATTACGGCCGCATTCACACCCACCGCGTCCATGATGGCGATGGATTGGTCGATTCCCCGCTGGTTGGCGTGGACTTGCGAATCGATGATTTCCATAGCTTTTGCTCCATTGACCGAAACGGTTGCGGTCCGTTGACCGCGAGCCTCTGCGCTTTAGGGCCCGGTGGAGTCCGAAGACTAATGGAAAAGGCCCCCTTCGTACAGCACAGTGGGAGGAGTTAAGCCGAAGGCCAGGTTGGGAAAATGGTGCGTGATTGGCGCTTTAGTCGAAATGGGAAACCGCCTCGCCTCGTGCCAGCGGCGGCTCGGGCAGGGCCCGAATTTCCAGCCGTGCGCCACCTTTCGCGGGCGGTGCCGGCGACACCGCTGTCGGCTGTTCCGGCATACCATACGGCACCCCGTCGAGTACGATGCAGCCGAGTTCTTCGGACCAGACGATCCGCATCTCCAGGTGACCTCCCGCTTTATAGATTTCAGCAATCCAAGAGCGTGATTGTTCGCCATCAGGGCGAGCTCGGACTTTCCAACCCGTCGCGGTTGCGGCGCGAGATGTTCATACACCCGGCGTAAGCCGGGACGCCGGGCGCCGACCGCTTAGCTCACCGAGATGGCGAAAACCTCACATGCGTGCTTGCCTGGCCAGCGGCTCGACTCGCGCGACCGCGTGCTCGCGGACCGGCGCACGGGTGGCTTTCGACGCCAGGGCAACCGGGCGTACCGGGTTCGTGGCCGCACCATTGATGAGGATGTAATGTTTGCCTTGGCGAGCGAGTTCGCCCCGCTCGATGAATTCGGCGACCAGGCGGCTGACCATGGGTCGAGAGCTGGCAATCATCTCGGCGAGATCATCGTGAGAAAGTTCCGGCGTCAGCAAAATTCCCCGCGAGTCCCGCACCCCGAATCGGCTGGCCAGATGCTGCAGGATCCATTGCAGCCGATCGCGGAAGGGAAGTCCCAGAAACTTCGCGCACCACGAAAATACCTCCGACCAGGTCGTGTTGACGTCTTCGAGCAGGGCAACCAGAGCCTGCGGCGTCATGGTTTTGAGCATCGCCAGTACATGGTCGCGGGTGAATATTGAAAGGGAAACCTTCGACATTGCCTCCGCTTCGAAGGCTTGCGTGCGGCGCCCGTTCATCCCAACAGAATCAATGACACCCAGGAAGTCCCCCGGTCCGGCGACCCTTACTATGACCCGGGTACCGTCAGGAAGCGGGAAGTACACTTTTACCAGGCCCGAAAGGATCCAATAGCCGACATCGGCGGTCGAACCCTGCAAGAAAATGGATTCGCCCTTGGGAAACGCTACCGAGGCTCTGTGCTCGATGAGTTCCGCCATGAATTCCTGCGGAATTCGCCATCGAGTGAGAAGCTCCTGTGCCCGTCGGTGAGCTTCCTCGGGTATTGGGTTCATTTGCGCGGCCATGATTGGACTCCTTTAGTCAGTTTAAGAGATCTTTGTCGAAGCCCGCCCGCTCATCAATTCCAAACCAAAACTGCAACCTCATCCCAGCTGGTCTGATGTCAGGTAGCGTGAGCAGCGTTTCTCTCTCGTCGCATCGTTTGTGCTCACGTAAGTTGTAGCTTCTGGGTTGGCTGAATCATAGAGAGCACTATTTAAAATTAACGGGAATGGTGCCAACCTCCGGATTAAAATAACCTAATCGGTTTCTTTGGTACACTAATTTTAGGAATGTTCGCTTTGTTACATTTGTGTGAGGTGGTTCTTTGTGAAAATTTAACAGACACAGTAAAAATGGACACACTGTAGATATATATTACGAATAGCTATAAAACATCTGCACAGTGTGACCACTTTTTACAGATAGTAATATTTGTGCGACCGATAGGACATGGCGCTTGCGAAACTCATGTCCAATCCCTTCCCTCTTGGATCTGACAGCGGCCATACGGTGCGGAGAGCTCAAGAGTACCGGGCGGGGAGACCCGCGCCATGCCTGCGACAGGCAAGCGGGTCAGCCGTCGAGCGGCTTTCCCAAGGCAAAGCATCCCCAGGCCTCGACGCACGTAGTATGGAGAGGAATAGCGTCTATTCCCGGTCTCTAGGCTTAAGAATGGCACAGTTAATCGCCGATTTGGTTAATGCGTGTGAGACTCGGGCCCCGAATAATGGAACAATAACGCCGGTCGGCGCGGAACAATGCATCCAGCTGGGCTGTGCCGGTGTTGATGTCCGCTCGAGAGGACGGCGCCGGCGTCTAAAAGAATGGCCGTTAGGGAGCCTGTTGCGGACTTGGAGAAATAATGGATGGGGTTCCTCAGTAGGATTCATTGTGTTGGAATTTTCGTAAGAATTGACGGCTGTGAGAATAGAAGGTAGAAGACTCGGCGCCGCCCAGAAGGAGACCTCGTGTACTTTTTTATCGGCCTGTTACCGCCCTATGTTGCTTCCCAGGCGACCTGGAGCGGCCAAATTAATCTGACAAGCGTTTGCATTCAGCGGGCATTGACCAATGACCAGGCGCAAAACGTCATCCGAGGTGAACATGTTGACAGTTGCAGGTGGTGAAGAGGTTTGGACCGTGAAAGACCTCGCGAAATATCTCCGTTGTCACACCAGTACGCTCTACCGCTTGGTTAACCGGGGCGAGATTCCGCATTTCCGGTTAGGAAGCGATATTCGTTTCAGACGGCCATTAATCGAAAAGTGGCTCGACAAACAGAGCCGAAAAGGGTGAGATGCCTTATGTCAAACGTCGCGGCATGCCGCGACAGGCCCCCGATCAGCTCCGTTGCATTCTTCCACAACGGGACAGCTTAAACCCCTACGACGGTCGCTGAGATGGAGAAAGGTCGTTTGCGGAGGGGTACGGTCGTACCTAAGAAACCAGCCTTATAAAGCCTCCTCCTGCTGCCGGCGCTTGTTGTTACAACGGCGACGCAGTCTCTCAGCCGGCTGAAAATTCTCTGGTTTCCCAAACTGAGATGGCCTCAGCGTACTAATCGTCCAAGCTTCATAAACTTGCAAGTCTATAGCAATAAAAGAGTCTTGGCAGTATAAACGCTGAAATGCCTGCTTGACGAGTCCCTCAGTAGCGGTACGAATTCTCACCTCGTTTTGGCTTGGGATTTGCGGACTTTCTCCCCAGTATAAACGGAGCAGCTGATTCGCATTACTCTTCAGAGACCGCGGCGTGTAATTTCCCCCAAGGCGTTCATCTAAGAACGCGGGACCGGCAACGCCGGTTGAAAACTGACCCATTTTGAAAGCTGGATCGCCAGTTGAAAACTGGCCCACCCCTTTCTGTAGGGTTCTTTTTGGAGTGTTTAGCAGGATGGATTGTGGTTATGACTGGCCGTTTTAGCGGCATTCGCGTGCGCGGACTGCCTAATTGCCAAACCGGCCGGAGCGGCGGCCGCGGCCAAGGGGGCGCCAGAGGGCGCTGCATCGTACGATTGAACGGATAGTACACATGCATCGGACTGGCCAAACGACTAAGATGTCCATCAATGCTAACTTGGCGGATGGTAATACTCTTTGTACATGTCAGCGCGGTTATTATCGCATTGGGGGCTTCGCTCTTCTCCACCTTCGCATTGATGCCGGTTCTGGCTGACGAACTCGACCCACCGGAGCGGCTTAGAGTCGGGCGCCGCGTCATACGCCACCTCGGCGCGATCGTGCTCACGGCGCTCGCCATTCTCGTGTTTACCGGAATCCTGAACGTGCTGTTGATCGGTGCGGTCTCGCAACTGTTGGCCGCCAAGCTCGTGTTGGTGGTCATAGTTATCGCGCTGGCTTTGTATCAGCATGCGAATCTGGGTGCGCGGATCTGGGCGCTTTCGGCCCAGGGACCGAATGCGGCGATTGTTCCTTTGCAAGAGCGCTTCCGGCGGATCGGGTTCACTGTCGGTTTACTGGTATTACTGATTGTTTATCTTTCACTCGGTATCACGCGCGCCGGCGGCGTGACCGCGGCAATGATGGTGAGGTAGATTTGGATTGTGGCGTCCGGACCCCAACGCGAATCGCGTCTTCTCAGGTGGCTGACGCTGGTTCTTATAATCGTCGGCGAACTGACCACGCTGAGCTACGCAATGAGCGCGCCGATGGCTTTGCGGTCCCTCAACCCGTCCACCGGCGCATGGTGGGACGCGCATCAGTTCTACTTCATGGAAGCAGCGGCTACCGCGCTGGGCCTGTTGATCGGAATCCGTATTGGGCGGCGCTTCGTGGTCGGCGCACGAAGGCGATCGCGCATGCTAATCCTGGCCATGATCCTGGCGATTATCGGATTTGTTCCTCTCCTGCACATTTGTGCCGCGTCAGCTCGACTGGGATGGTCAGCCGGCGACGGTAGTACGTGGAGCCGAATCGTTGACCTTGCGGGTTTCGCGGCAGCAAAGCAGCTTGACAAGGTTTTGATCGCGAGCGTTTACTTTTTGAAGATAGTTGGTTTCGCTCTGCTCGCAGGTCTGGCGCTAATCGCCGTGGCCGTGGTGCCTTCATCCATGATGGAAGAGGCGCGGACCGGAAGCGCCGGTTAAACTGGCGATGGCTGATTAGATGCAGTCCGCGGACCGCACAGATGTATAATCGATCCAGGATATTCGTTGAGCTGCAACGGATGAGCGATGTCCGATAATCGCGATAATGACAAACTTGCGCGCGGGTTCAGCCGGCGTGCGTTTATCAAAGGCGCCGGGGCTGCCGCGGCGGTCGCGAGCCTGATTGGCGGCCCGGCGCCTTCTTCCGCGGTCGAGACTCCGGCGGACTCTCCGGCAGAGCCAGGCCCCGGCATTGCTGAACGGCTCGGGCCCGCGGCTACCACGTTCGAGCTTAAAGTAAACGGCGCGTTGAAGAAGGTCACGGTCGAGCCGCGCGTTACCTTGCTCGAAGCGCTGCGCGACCATTTGGGACTTTATGGCGCCAAGCTTGTGTGCGACCGCGGAGCGTGCGGAGCCTGTACGGTTCTTGTCGACGGGAACCCGGTCGTTTCCTGCATGATGCTCGCTGCCGACGCGCGCGGCTACGACATTGTGACGATCGAAGGGCTCGGCAGCCCCGATCGGATGCATCCGGTGCAGAGCGCCTTTGTCGAAGCCGACGCGCTCCAATGCGGTTTCTGCACACCCGGGATGATCATGTCGGTTGCCGCCCTGCTGCAACATAATCCATCGGCGGGAATCGAGGATGTAAAGCGTGCGGTTGCCGGGAACATTTGCCGATGTGGAACGTATCCGCACGTCTTTAAGGCGGCGCTCGCGGCGGCGGTGAAGTTGCGCGGCGGCAAGCAGTCGGGAGGCGGCGCCTGATGAGCCGCAAAGTCACAGTCAGGCTCGGCTTTGAAGGGAGCACCAGCGACGTTAATCTCGTGATTCCCGACGATGAGCCCACGCCGTGGCAATGGGGCGAGAAGCTCGCGGTTGTCGGCCAAGAAATACCGCGCGTCGATGGTCCGCTGAAGGCGACCGGCAGTGCGCGCTACACCTACGACGTCGATCTTCCCGGGATGCTTTATGGAGCCATCCTTCGCAGTCCCCACGCACATGCGCGGGTTCGCGGCGTCGATCTCTCGCGGGCACGCAATCTGTCCGGTGTGCGGGCGGCGATCGAGCACGGCGACACGGTGGTGCGCTTCGCCGGGCAGGAGATCGCTGCCGTCGCCGCCGTCAGCCCCCACATTGCGAACGACGCCCTGGTGATGATCAAAGTTGACTATGAGCCCCTGCAATTTACGATCGACATGGAGGAGGCTCAAAAACCCTCCGCGCCGCGCGTATTCGCGGATCGCTCGAACGCAACGGCGCCTTCAGTTTCGAACAGCGGCAATATCGCCGGCGGTTTCGCACAGGCCGCGGCCATGCATGAGGCCGTCTATACCACCCCGGTGCAGACCCACGTCTCGCTCGAAACTCATGGCGCCGTGGCCCGATGGGAAGGTGACGAACTCACCGTGTGGTGCTCCACCCAGGGCATCTTCACCGTGCGCGACGACCTGGCGGTGATATTCAATCTTCCGCCCGACAAGGTTCGTGTCATCACTGCCTATCTCGGGGGCGGATTCGGCTCCAAGTTCGGCGCGGGAGCGGAAGTGGTGATGGCGGCGCAGCTCGCTCGCGCGGCCGGCGCGCCGGTCAAGCTTATGCTGCCGCGTGCCGCGGAGCACGTGGCAACCGGGAATCGGCCCAACTCGTGGCAGCGCGTGAAGCTTGGCGCCGATCGCGACGGCAAACTGGTGGCGATCCAGTTGGTACAGCGAGGCAGCGGCGGAATTGGCGGCGGCGCCGGAAGCTCGGCTCCATACCGGTTGCTGTACCAGTGCGCGAACATCCGCACGGAGGAGCGCGACGTTTATTTGAATGCCGGACCGTCCTCACCAATGCGGGCGCCGGGATGGCCGCAGGGATGCTTCGCGCTCGAGCTGGCGATGGACGAACTGGCGCGCAGACTCAACCTGGATCGACTTGAGTTCCGCCGCCGCAACAACGTGAACCCGGTACGCGCGCTGGAGTTCGAGTTGGGCGCCAAGGCCTTCAATTGGCATGAGAAAAGCCGCGCGCCAAAAGCAGGCGGACCGCTCAGGCGGGGCATCGGCGTCGCCGCGGCCGCATGGCATGCGATCGGAAGTTCTGGACCGCAGGCGCAAGCGATCGCCTTTCGCAACGGCCGTGTCGCCGTGCGGATTGGCGCGCAGGACATCGGCACAGGCACGCGCACCGTCCTTGCCATAGTCGCCGCGGAAGAACTGGGGCTCCGGCCCGCTAAACTGGCCGTCGAGATTGGCGATTCGCGCTACCTTTACTCGGTGCCCTCGGGCGGAAGTGGCACGTCGCCGTCGAACACCCCCGCAGTACGGCAGGCTGCGGCACGCCTTAAGGAGAAGTTGTACCGCATCGCTGCACCGATACTGGGGGCCGAGACGGGCGACCTCGAAGCTCGCGACGGGATGATTCGGGTGCGGTTCGAACCCTCGCGCGCGGTCAGCTTTGCCGACGTATGCCGGCGAATTCCGGCCGATTCGCTGTCCGCCGAGGGGGAACACGTGCCCAACTACGAGGGCTATCGGCATGACCAGGCCGGGTGTGACTTCGCCGAGGTCGAGGTTGACGTCGAAACCGGGGCCGTTGCGGTGCTCAATGTCACTGCTGTGCACGACGCCGGCCGGATTGTCGATCCGCTCACCGCCCGCAGCCAGGTCAATGGCGGCATCCTGATGGGTATTGGCTTCGCGCTGTTCGAAGAACGCCGGCTCGACCCGGCCATCGGAGTGATGGTCAACCCCACGATGGATGACTACAAGCTTCCCGGTCCTCTGGACACACCGGAGATTACATCTCTGTTCGTCGAGGTGGCCAACGGCGTGACCAACACCGGCGTGCTCGGTATGGGCGAGGTCGTGCACGTGGCGACTGCGGCAGCGATCGCGTGTGCGGTGTACGACGCGATTGGCGTGCCGGTGCGGTCGCTGCCGCTGACACCCGACAAAGTGCTCGCGGCCATGGGCAAAAGCTGATGAACCGCTTCGAAATTCTAACGCCGTCGGATTTGCCGCACGCGGGCCAGTTGCTCGCCGGCCGCAATCATGCCGCGCTCGCCGGCGGTGTTGACCTGATCGACCTCCTCAAACAAAACATCCTCGCGCCCAGCAGCCTCGTCAATCTAAAAGGGCTGCGGGGCATGGATGTGATCGAGCCCGATGGCCATGGTGGAATTCGAATTGGCGCACTGGTGAAATTGCGCGAGGTCGCCGGCAACCCCCTTTTGCGCGAACGCTATGCGGCCTTGGCCGACGCCGCTGCGCAGGCCGCCACGCCACAGGTACGCAACCTCGCTACAGTGGGCGGCAATCTGCTGCAGCGTCCGCGATGCTGGTACTTCCGCAATCCCGACGTGCACTGCCTCAAAAAGGGCGGTGGCCGATGCTACGCGCTAGGAGGCCTTAACCGTTACCACGCAATCCTGGGCGGCGGTCCGTCATTCATTGTTCATCCTTCAAATCTCGCACCGGCGCTCGTGGTGTTTGGAGCGAGTGTAAAGTTGGTTGGACCCGCCGGTGAACGGACAATCGAGCTGGAAAAATTTTTCATCCTGCCCAAGACCGATCCCGCGCGCGAAAACGTGCTCAATCCGGGTGAAGTACTGGTCGAGGTGACAATTCCCGGGCCTGCTCCCGGCGCACGCAGTGTGTACCTGGAAGCACGTGAAAAGCAAAGTTTCGATTGGCCGCTGGTGAGTGTTGCCGTGATAATTGCAAGCGACAGCTCGCACCTGGTCCGCGAGGGGCGAGTCGTGATGGGTGCCGTGGCTCCGATCCCGTGGCGTTGTCACGAGGCTGAAGCAGCGTTGCGGGGCAGCCGTCTGAATCCCGGGGTCGCCGCGCGTGCCGCGGAAGACGCGCTGAAGACCGCGGCGCCGTTATCAGACAACGGTTACAAGGTTCCACTTGCGAAAGCGCTGATGCGCCGCGCGATTCTTCGCGCCGGTGGAATCCAGGAAACTGGTTGAACGGGTCGTTTGGCAATGGCGCAGAGCAGGAATCGGGTCTTTTGCGGTATGCTCCGAACCAAAACGGCATACTGGCGTTCGCCGGACGGCGAGCGACTTATCGATCCCGAGAGCACGACCGCCTGTTACACCTGCGTTCTGACACAGCGGCCCTTCGGTCCCGACGGCCTTCCGGCAGACGCTCGGAATTGCGGCCCCGACCGCGGCTGCTTCAAAGCCGACCAGTGACGAATAATTTCGGCGCGGCGCCAGGGCCTGGCCCTCTGGCTGCAGCCGAGTGTTGCTGCTCTACTGCTGTATCGCTACCTCGCGGTTGGTTTCGGCCGAGGTTGCGCCGACGGCGTTTCGTCGAGTAAGGCTGTCGCCTGGTCGAGCCGATCGCTATAAGCGTTGAGGGCGTCGGCCGTGAGTTTGGCGTAACGATTCGCTTCGGTCCAGCGCTGCTCTTCAACCGCCTCGCGTACACCGGGCAGAGTCTTGGCGCCGTAGCCGGTAAAGCGGCCGGGCGCGTAGATGAGATTCCTGTACCATGGCCGGCCAGGCAGACCGACACCGGGCGCGAGCGTCTCGTCGATATCGAGCATCAGCGCCTGCAGGCGCGCCATTCGGGCACCGGACAAGCTGGATGCATTCTTGCCCAGCGCATCGTCGTATGCCTTCGCGCTGCGTTTGAGCCGATCCACCGCATTTTCAAGGGCGGCGAACTCGATGTGCGGAACGCGGTCCAAGGCTTCGGGCAGGCCGCTGGTCTTGGTTGGATCGGCGGCGAGTTGGAAGACGCGGTCGCGCAGCAGCCCGGCTTGAGTCTCGGCCTCCTCCCGTTTTTCGCCGGCGAGTTTCTTCAGCTGGGTCAAATAATCCGCGATCTGGTCGGACAAGCCACCCGCGCGCTGTGCCGGAAGATCCATGTCGGCCACGCGCAGCACAATCCGGCCGGCTGTTTTACCCAGCAGCGCGTCATACACAAAGCCCGGATCGACGAAGCGGGTATGATGCTCGAAGGTGTCGTAGCGCGAATGGTACACGCCGGCGCTGTCGCCTTCCGCGCCGAAACCCAAGTCCAGTGAAGCTACGCCCAAATGATCAATGAATGGCGAAAAATCGGAGCCCGAGCCCAGCGCTTCAATCGGGAAATCCCGGTTAGGATCGGCCGCGATTTTGGCCTCCGCCTTGGCCTGTTCCTTGGCGTCGGGTCCCAGCGCGTCGAGGCGCATTTTCGCGCGCAATCGCCGTCCAATTGAAACGCCGGTTTCCGGATCGATTACGTCGGCCGCGACCTGATTGACCAGGTGCTGGAAATCATGGCTGCCGCCGACGAAGAAAAAGCCCCGTGCGTTGTTGTCCGAGTTGACGTAAAGCACCGCCTTCTTTCTGATCTCGTCCGCATGTGCTTCCGCCCATTCGGTCGAGCCCAGGAGCATCGGTTCCTCAGCGTCCCAACTGGCGTAAACAATAGTCCGTTTGGGCTGCCATCCCGCTTTAGCCAACCCGCCGATAGCCTTGGCCTCCGCAAGCAGCGCGACCTGACCCGACAGCGGGTCGCTTGCGCCGAAGACCCAGCCGTCGTGATGATTGCCGCGCACTACCCACTGGTCGGGATAAGTCGAACCCTTCCTCATCGCGATCACGTCGTAGATCGGCTTGAGGCTCCAATCCGACTTCACTGCCAGATGGACGGCCGCGGCTCCCGGTCCGACGTGATAGGTAATCGGCAGTGTGCCCCGCCAGGTCCGCGGCGCCACTCGTCCTTCCAGCGTTTGCATCAACACGCCGGCGTCGGCGTAGGAGATGGGCAGCACCGGAATTTTCAAAATCGTTGGCGCATCGACAGTTTTCAGCCGCTTTGCATTCTGGGTCGCACCGACACCCGGTGTGAGCGGATCGCCAGGATACCGTGTCATGTCGGCCACGGAGCCGCGCTGCACGCCACGCGGCGGGCGCATCGGACCGGCTGGATAGGTTTGGTCCACCGAGTAGCCGTCCTCCGCCGGGTCTGAGTATATGATGCATCCGATAGCGCCGTGCTCCTGCGCAAGTTTTGGCTTGAGTCCGCGCCATCCCGACCCGTAGCGCGCGATGACGATTCGGCCCTTTACATCAACGCCGAGGCGCCTGAGCGTTTTATAGTCGTCCTGCATCCCGTAGTTCACGTACACCAACGGTGCAGTGACGTCGCCATCGCCCTGATAGGCGACGTAGGCGGGAAGCCCCGGTTCGGTTGCGGTCGCACTGGAGTCGCCCGGAATGGGCGGCTCCTGCAGCGTGGCCTTGAACGGCTTGGGACCGGTCAGTTCCAGGACTTCGCTGATGGGGGTCGGATAGAGCACCTGGAAGGTTTCGATATGCGCGTCCCAACCCCAGTTCTTAAGCCATGCCAGGATTCGCTCCGCGTTGGCCTTGTCATGCGGTGAGCCGACATGGTTTGGCTCCGCCGCGAGCACTTTCATCCAGTCGTGCAGATCCTTGCGCTGGATAAGAGCGTCGAAGCGGGTTTCGACAGCCTTTTCATCATCACCGCGCGCCGCCGGCGCGATAGTCGCGTTGACAAAGATAAGGCAAACGCTTGCGAGCAACATCATCGTACGCATCGAAGTTTTGTTCCCCAAGCTGGCCAGGATGGTCATCTCCAATTAGGAGTTTCAGGCGTTGGCGGATCATAATATCCTCGCATTGATAGTGAGAGAATCGGTGAAAGCCGCTACTGGAAGGCTATGAGGAACTCGTGGATTGTTGCGACCCGGGATGGTTACGATCGTTGGGCAACGATCTACGACTCCGAACGCAATCCTCTGATTGCGCTGGAGGAGCGCCATTTTCCGCAAATGCTTCCGGATGTCGGCCGCCGATTGGTCGCGGACGTCGGGTGCGGCACGGGTAGACAAACCCTAAAACTTGTCAAACGCGGCGCCCGCGTAGTAGCCATCGACTTTTCCCAAAACATGCTGCGCCGGGCACAAGAGCAGGTAAGGAGCGAACAAGTATTCTGGCTGTTCGCCGATGTGCTCACCTCGATCCCTTTGAGAAACGGCGTGCTTGACGGCGCTGTTTGCAGCCTGGTTCTCGAACACGTTCCAGACCTCGCGCCGACGCTGCGGGAATTCCGGCGGGTGTGTAAATCAGACGGGTTCGTCCTGATCTCGGACATTCACCCGGCGGCAGCCTCCGGCGGCGCGGAGGCCGGTTTCACGGATCCCGAGACCGGCCAAAAGGTCTTTCCGCGCGGTTATCGCCACGAACTTTCCGGCTACGTCGAGGCTGCAAAAGATGCCGGCTTTGGCGTCGATACGATGATCGAAGCGGCCGTTGACCACGAGCTCGCTAACTCGATTCCACGAGCGGCTAAATACTTGGGCTCTCCGATGCTGGTGGTCTTGAGCCTCACTGCCCGCCGGCGTTAAAGTCCGCGCCGGATATGCCTGTGCTATTCGGCTATCAGGTAGAGTTCGCGCTTGGGCGATTCCCTGAGCAAGGTCGACATCTTTTTGGACCAGCCCTGAAAAGCCTTATCATCGATGAACTTGCGTAGTTGCGTTTCAAAGCCGGCCAGATCTTCGACCTCCTGTTCAAAAACATGTCGGGCGCGCCGAGCGACGCGAAGTGCGTGTGAAGAATTCGGGGTTTGGGACCGCCGGCGCGCGCCACCATCTCCTGCAGCTTTCTCAGCGCCGATTCCGCCTCGCCGGTTCTGCCCGGAATCGTATGAAATGTCAGCCGCGATATATACATGGCTTGATCTCCTGAAATTTTTTGGATCAATGCCATACATACTACACCGATCTGGAAGGGCGTCGGACTTTTTCCGATCAAGTCTCGTGGTCGTGATCGTTGATCTCGTGCATTTTGGCCCTCAGCGCCGGGCCATCGACAATCCCTTTCTCGCGCAAAAGGTTTTCCAGTGCGCGCAGGAAATGCGTGTAGTAGCCTTCGCCTGGCTCTACCCAACCGTGAGCGTGCGCCTTGTCAGCCTTGCCGACTTCGTTCATCAGGTGATGGCGGAATTCGTCCCAGGTGCAGACTCCACGCGCCGTCAGCCGCAGCGCAATGGCGAATGCGCGAGCCTCCCACGGAGCATTGAAGGGCTGCGTCACGTCAACGGCAGTATCCGCGAGCAGTTCGGAAAGAGACGTAATGGCGCTCACGCCGGCGCACCCTTGCGCGAGGGTGGTTTAACTATCGCCGTGCCGATCATCGAATCACGCGTGACGATTTCCGCGAGTTCGTCTTCGCTCATCCGGGCGGTACCCAGCGGCCGCCGAGGTATCACGAGATAGCGTTGTTCGGCGCTGCTGTCCCAAACCCGGATTTCAACCTGCTCGGGAATCTTCAGGCCGAATTCTTTGAGCAGTCCGCGCGGGTCGCGTACTGCCCGTGAACGATAGGCGAAGCTCTTGTACCAGGCCGGTGGAAGTCCCAACACCGGCCAGGGATAGCACGAGCAAAGCGTGCATACCACCAGATTGTGGACGCGCGGCGTGTTCTCGACCGCGACCAGATGGCCACCCTCCGGTCCTCCGTAACCCATTTCCGCGACAACTGTGGTCGCGTCGGCGAGCAGCCTCTTTCGAAATGTCGCGTCGCTCCAAGCCCTGGCGACGACGCGCGCGCCATTGTGCGGACCGACCTTGTTCTCGTACGCGTCGATAATCTGATCCAGGGCGGCGGGATCGACGAGACCCTTCTCTTCAAGCAGCGCCTCAAGGGCTTTGACCCTGAGCGCCGCACCGGTGGGAACACTGCTGTGATTTTCGCTCATTGCTTCTTTCCGCGCCCGGTGGCCGGTTTGCGGTTGACCGCGGCTTTGGCGCCGGGTCGCGTGGCTTCAAGATAGTCTTCCCACAGATCTATATGGATCGTATCGCGGCTGGGAGCGTTGGCTCCCCACACTTCCCGCGCCTTGAAGGCTACCGAATAGACGTGCTGCGGACGTTCACCACCGCCGTGTGCGTTGCTGTCTGGAAGAGCGTAAGTGCCCCAATCGCGCAAGATCACTCCGCGCTTGCCGCGTATATAACGCGGCAGCCGCGTATGGCCGGCGGGGTTGATATTGCGCGCGATGACTCGGTCGCCCCGGCGAAAACGCGCGCGTGCGCGCGAGGCCTCGGCCGGTCTTTTTTGCAAACGGTTGGACGGCTGCGAGGGCGTCGGTGGATCGATGTCGCGTGAGGCGAGTTCATCGCGTAAAATCGCACCCTTTTCAACCAGAAGGATTTGCATTGCGTCAAGCCAGCGTTCGTAATAGCTGGAGGTGAGATAGCGCTGAGCCGGAATTCGCTCGATCGCATGGCGCAACTCGTCGGTGTTGCCGTACGGCCGGCACGCCAGCAGCAACGCGAATATGCGAGCTTCCCAGTCGAAGTGGAACGTCGGCTCATTGTCTTCGTGCACCACCGCGCCGAACCCGTCCATCCCACCCATGTCATGGATTCCGTTCACTCGCCGCCAAACTCCCTTTCAGGCCTACGCTATCCGAATCGGTCAAGGCCGCGCAATGAAGCCGAACGCTCCATATCGGTACAAAAAGAGAGTGGGAGTGACCGCGATGTCATCACCGGGAATACCGAATTTAGCCGCCCATGCGCGGGATGGAGGTCGCTTTCACGACGAGCACCGTCCGCGCTTCGCCGCGTCGGACGTATGCGCGAAAAGCATTGGGCGCATCTGCCGCCCATCGCGCCCGTAGAAGTATCTCTATTAACGATGTAGCCCGAAGACCTCGCCAACGGCATTTTTTCCAGCCGAACTGGCGGCGCCCTCCGCAGGTCAACCGGCATCCTGCATCACGCCGCCCGTGCCTTGCACAAGAGCGCAAAGCGGATGCAAGACAAGATTGGCGCCTCTAAATCCAGCGAGGGTTTATATAGGTTGTCTCTTTGAAGACTCTGTCCTTTCGCATTCTTCCAACTCGCGGATTTAGGTACCAGCAACCATTGGCTGACTACTCTGTCGGGATGTTAAGATTTTTGTATGGAATACATCCTCGAAATCTACCGGCCTGGCCGTTCCAATGCCGACGATTGCATCAAAACATTCAAGGCTGCGGCGCCATTTTTACCTATTTCCGTCGGCGACCTGCTGAGTACAAAAGACTGGGATCAGGAGGGAACACATTACGAACCGCTTCTGCGCGTGGTCAATGTGGAGCATCTGATCTTCGACCGGTCGACGATTGGCATCGACCCCGGCGGAATGACCGTTCATCGCATGCTTGTGTATACCGAGAGTGTGCCAAATTCCTTTCACGTCAGGAGTTCGCGTTGACAGGTTTAGGTATGGTCTCAGCCGGCCTTAACGAAAAAGTACCGATCGCGTAATTTTGTCATCCGATTCGCGCCGCTGAGCCAGCTCAAGTCGCGTGGTGTGATCGTGATGTAAGTCAGGTCTATCGCCTTAGTCAGGCCAGCGCACCCCTGCGTTTCACAGTGATTGCGCAGCTTCTTCATTCCGAAGTATGCAATTTGTGCTGATCGGATCCATTTGTTAGGGACTTTGTTGTGGCGGGAGTGGGATGTGCTTCTCTGCCTCGTCAGGAATTCCTCCTATCAACCTCCGGGCGAACTGTCATACCGACGGCATGAAACTTGATTGCCATTTCGGACATTGAACCGCGACTCCGCGGTTCAAACAAAGCTCACTAATTTTTGGAGGGCAAGAAGCCCATGGCATTACGCAAAGCGAAATCCGGTTCCTCTCGCAATGAAACTCGTTCGCGGGGTTCTGTGAGGAAGTCGAATGGGCGCATGGCCAAGCCAGCGTCCCACAAAAACGGATACAGGGAAGCGCAGCAGCCTAATCACAGCCGGATAGTGGAGTTTCTGTCGCAGATGTTGGCGGTCGAAAAGGGTGGAGTCATGCTTTACGAGAAAGCCCTGCGCGAACTCTCGGAAGAGGATCTGCGCGGCCAGCTCGAAGAGTTTTTGGAACAGACCGAGCGTCACGTGGAACTCTGCCAGGAGATGCTCGAGCGGGCTGGAGGCTCCGGAGACGAAAGCAGTCCGGCTGCCGAAGCCGCCCAACAAAAGGCCGAAGGACTAATCTCGGTCGAAGTTACAGAGGAACTGGTTGACTTCAACAACATTGAAAACCTCGTACTCGCTGAAACCAAAGATAACTGGAACTGGGAGCGACTGGCCGAGTTCGCTAAGAATATCAAGGATCGCGAGCTGCGATCGATGGTCAGACGTGCCATTCGCGAGGTGGCCAGACAGGAGCGCAAGCACGTGGATTGGAACAGCAAAACCCTCACTAAACTCGCCAACCAAATGATGATGGAGGATGAAGACAGGGAGGAGGCATACGAAGACGACGAGGCGGTAGAACGGATGAGATAACCGGTTGCACGGCGCGCTGACCCTGGGCTTCGTGGTCAGTTAAACAGCGACGATTCGACGTCAGCTCGGAATTTACGGGTCCTGCGAATCGTCCAGCCCATTCCGGAAACCGCCAGCCAAAGAAAGGTCGCCGCGGCCAGAACAATGGCGGGCTGATAGCGATCGAGGAGCCGCCAAACGACGGCGGCGAATGCTGCCAACCCGATGCTGCCGAGAGCGGCGCCCGCTGCGTCAAGGGCCGCGGCTTCGCGCCCGCGGACGCGACTAGGCCGGAGCGTTTCTTCCTTTGCGCCTCGTGCTTCTCGGCGAGGGTCGCAGAGGCGGGGAAGATCGCCGGAAAGGCCAAGAAGAGACCGCCGGTCTCGGGTCCGTAATGATGGGCGGTAAGTCCTATTATTGCAGTAAGCAACCCGCCAAAAAGAAACCGGATGGCTTATTCATGCCACTGGTTTGCGAGCGGAAAGACGAGCGGCCTTACGGCACTTCATGATCGAATTTTTCCGACAAGAGCGTTTGGATGTCACTCGGGAGTGAAGTCCCGCGGCTGCCTCAGGGATGGTACTTGCCTGAAATGCTTGTTGGACTCCATCAGCTGGGCCGGGCGGACGAGCGTAAAACGTGGATGTGCGCAGCCCTCGCATATCGGAAATCGCTTGCCGTGGATGCATAGGATTTCGTGGCGCTGAGTATGCTTGGGGTTATGCACAACTTCGTAAATCCCCGATGCCTCTATCTCGTCGCCGGGCCTGAAAACCTGTCCTATTGACGGCGCCATAAAAGCCACCCGTAAACTTGAATATGACGACCTAATTATCGCACGCATTCTGAAAAATTGCCCTAAAAAAGTTGATCGTCGACAGAAAGAAGAGGGGCGGCCGTAGGAGGAAAGGCGATCACAGCGGCCGGGGAATGTGTAGATGACCTCCATCATCGTGTACAGCCGCCATCGACCGCACCTCACCGTCCTGCGAATTAGCGCCGGCCCGTTTCTTACTTAGGCCGTCATCGTCCAGCGAACTTTGCATGATTAAAACGTGTGGGGTTTCGCTTCCCATCTGGTAAGATACGCTGCTCTGGACGAACTACGGCGCGCAGAATGTCACTGATCGACAAGATTCTTGGACGCCCACTCGCCTCTCAGGAGGCGGGCGAGCAACGCATCGGGTCAGCTGCCGGGGTGCCGACCTTCGGGCTTGATTCGCTCAGTTCCGCCGCTTACGGCCCCGAGGCGGCTCTGACCGTGCTGCTGCCGCTTGGAGTCGCGGGTCTGACGGTCATCCTTCCGATCACTGTGGCGATCGTCATTCTGCTGGGCATTGTCTTTGTCAGTTACTGGCAGACCATCGCGGCGTATCCCAACGGCGGCGGTTCCTACACGGTCGCGAAACAGAACCTCGGCCCGAACGCCGGTCTTCTGGCCGCCGCCGCGTTGATGACGGACTACGTGCTCAATGTCGCGGTTGGAATCTCGGCTGGGGTGGGCGCATTGATCTCGGCCGCACCGCGCCTTCAGCCTCACACGCTCGCGCTGTGCCTCGCCATTCTGATTCTGCTGACTTTCGTGAATCTGCGCGGCATCGGCGAGGCTGGCACGCTGTTCATGCTGCCGACCTGCGTCTTCATATTGAGCCTTTGTGCAGTCGTATTCTGGGGCCTACTCGCAACGATTTCTTCGGGCGGACATCCGCGTCCCGTGGTTTCTCCCGCGCATCTCGCCGCGACCGGCGAAGCTATCGGCGCATGGGTAATCCTGCGCGCGTTTGCGAGCGGCTGCACCGCGATGACAGGCGTGGAGGCGGTCAGCAACGGCGTTCAGGCGTTTCGCGAACCGGTGGTAAAAGCCGCGCACCGCACTCTCGCCATCATCATTGGCCTGCTGATGGTCCTGCTGCTCGGCATCGCATTCCTGGCGCATGCTTACCACATCGGCGCTACCCAACCCGGATCATCACACTACCAGAGCGTTCTATCGCAATTGATCGCCGCGGTAGCCGGGCGGGGAATCTTTTACTGGGTAAGCATCGCTTCGATTCTGTTGGTGTTGTGCCTGTCGGCGAATACATCGTTTGCCGACTTTCCGAGACTTTGCGGGGCGGTGGCCGAGGACGGGTATATGCCGCGTTCGTTCGCCAACCAGGGGCGGCGGCTGGTCTATTCAGAGGGCATCTGGCTCCTCGCCATCCTGTCCGCAGTTCTGCTGCTGGTGTTCGACGGGGTCACGGACCGGCTGATTCCGCTGTTCGCAGTAGGGGCTTTTCTCGCCTTTACCCTGTCGCAGAGCGGGATGGTGGTGCATTGGTGGAAGCACCATGCGGGCGGGGCGCTCGCCGCCATGGCAGTTAACGGGCTCGGCGCAACCGCCACCGCTCTGACGGTAACGGTCGTGGCGGTGGTCAAGTTTGTGGCCGGCGCGTGGATAGTCGTGCTGCTGGTGCCGTCGCTGGTCCTCCTGATGCTTGCCGTCCGCCGCCATTATCGAAGGATCGAACTGGAAATTGCGGCCCCCGGCGATCTGAAACTCCAGGATTTGCAGGAGCCCATCGTAATAGTCCCGATCATCGACTGTACGGTCGCGGAGAATGCTCTGCGAATGGCGATGACGCTGTCGCGCGAGGTCGAAGTGCTGCATGTCGAAAGCGAAGACGGTACCAATTCGCTAAAACGGATTTGGCCCTCACGAGTGGAGGCACCGGCACGCGAGGCAAAGCAAGCCATCCCCCAGCTTACGGTGCTTAAGTCGCCATTTCGATTCGTGGTGCAGCCGATCATCGATCACGTCCTGGAGATCGAAAGGATGAACCGCGATCGCACCATCGCGGTGGTGCTGCCCGAACTCGTCGAACGCCAATGGTATCAATATTTTCTTCACAATCAGCGCGCCAGGATTCTCGCGGCAAGCCTGTTGTCACAAGGAACGCGACGAATCGTGATCGTCAACGTGCCATGGTATCTACGTAAACGACGCAAGAGCCTGTAATGAGCAACCGGCGCTTCACTCCACGATCGTGTGCTGGAATCCCTGGTATCCGCGCCTGGGCAGGAACAATACGCTCGCCAGCCACGCCGACATCGTGATGATGATGACTTCGATACTGTAGGCAGTCGAAACCCAGGTGATCGACAGCAGGTTGACACCGAAGGCGCCCATCATGTGCGGCATTGCCACGTTTACAACCGTAACGTCCATGACGGACAGGAACCTCCCGAGCATCATGGAGGCCGCAACCAACCATTTGCCTGAAGCGGATTCTTGTACCGTCGCAGGCGGCTCGGCTTCGAACGAGCTGGAGCTAAACTCTGCCATGACAATGCATGGTAATTCTCCCGCCCGGCGAAAACCTGTCCACTATTCGCCATCAAGGACAAGCCGTCGCCGGCATTATGCAATTATCGGGAAGATGCGGCTGAAGGAAAGAATAGTCGAATACTAACTATCAGATGAACGAGCTTTCACCATTCATCGCTCGATAGCGGGAGGAAGGGACGAAAGGCGCCGTACAGCGCGACGGTTGAAAGGATCCCCAGAGGAGCGAACATTCCCAGCAGTGCCCATCGGTCAATCGAGAAGCCGCCGCAAACCGCACCAGTAAGATAAGTCACCCACAATCCGAGCGTCAGCGCGGCGCGCCGCAGGGGCACTATGCGGGGCGATACCCTGAGGACCTTGAGGATGCGTCGGCGAAAGCGGTTACGTGTCCGGTCGCGCAGCCATAACAGGTATTCAGACAGATTTTCCGCAAATTTCACCAGAGATCCAGTGACAAAAGTCGTGTAAACGTTAATTCCTCCAATTTTCCGGATCACGACGTTCTGTAATCCCATCGGAATCGCGAGCAACGCCACCATCACGAAGAATTTGCCGGCCGGCTGCGGCGGAATGTCAGGCTTGTTACCGTTGCCCATTCCAGCCGCAATGAAGATGGCGATCAACAGCGCCTCCAGTCCGATCGCAGGTGGGAATGGAACTTTAATCTTGCGGCGCTTCTCCGCCTCATAGATGAAAGCTCCAAGCATCAGGCCGAACACGAATGTCACGATCGGCCATCCACGACGCACCACCCCGGTCCATTCGAGCTTCGATACGTGGCGCGCCATTGCGACCGTGTTCCCCGTCATGTGCGAGGTATAAAGGCCGTAGAGGGAGACGTAGCCGACCAGATCGACGAAGCCCGCCGCCCCTGTCATCGCAATCACAATGTTAATCTTCTCAAGCGTAGTGAGCGCCCCAACCGCGTTGCGCAATCTCGATTACCTCCCGTGTAGCGATCAGGATCGTCCGAGGACAGTCCGACTTGACTCGCCGGGTCGAACTACTGCGCCGTCTTGGTCCAATCAGATCCTGGATCCGCTTCTGCCTCGCTTGATCGAGCGGCTTCGACCTCGGCAATATGTTTTTCTGCCCAGCGGCACAAAGCGCCGAGCGGCTCGGTCAAGGTTTTGCCGAGCGGGGTCAATGAATAATCGACCTTGGGCGGCACTACCGGATGAACCTTGCGGCGCACCAGGCCGTCGCGCTCCAGCCTGCGCAGCGTGTGCGTAAGCATTTTGTCGGAAATTCCGCCGATTCGACTTTTCAAGTCGTGGCGCCTGAGAGTCCCTTCCTTCAGTACATGAATAACGATCACCGTCCACTTGTCGGCTATCAACTCCAGGGCCTTCTGCGAGGGGCATCCCGCGGTCAGCACGTTGTACTTGATTTTCAAGGCACACACCCGAAGGTACCTATAGCACCGGAAGGTACGTACTTCCACAGACAGTAGATACGGAGCACAGTGCCGGTATTCGGAGGTGTCAACATGAAGATTGCAATTGTCGGCGCGGGCAACGTCGGGGGCGCGCTCGGGCGGAGTTGGGTTGGCTGCGGCCATCAGGTTGTCTTCGGCGTGCGGCGGCCGGGCGAGCCAAAGGTTGAGAGCCTGGTGGCAGGCATCGGACCGCAGGCATCGGCGCACGAAGTGCCGGAAGCATGCGCGCGCGGGGAAGCCGTAGTTCTTGCCACGCCGTGGGCGTCAACCGAAGCCGCCATTCGTCAAGCCGGGGGAAATCTGCGCAACAAACCGCTGATCGATTGCACCAATCCGCTCAAGCCTGATTTAAGCGGCCTGACGATCGGGACCAACGATTCGGGCGGCGAACAGGTCGCGCGATGGGCAAGTGGCGCGAGCGTTTTCAAGGCGATGAATACAACGGGCTTCGCCAACTTGACCCGACCTGCGTTTCCGGGCGGAAAGCCCGTGATGTTCATCTGCGGCGACGACGATGCGCGCAAGCCTGTTGTTCTCGATCTGATTTCGCAGTTAGGCTTCGAGACGATTGATGCGGGCGGTATCGCGATTTCACGCCTGCTCGAACCCTATGCGCTATTGTGGATACACCTCGCCCTCCGGAGAAACCTGGGGACAAACTTCGCCTTCGCACTGTTGCGGCGCTGACTTCTGATTCGGACTGTCCATCCGGAACACGGCTGTGCAGGTGGGGCGCTTTTATGTGCGCCCTGGCGCCACGGCGGCCGGGCAAGGGCGGAATGGATGAAAAACTTACACACGACAGAAAGAAAATAACTTTCCTCTCTGCGAAATAACCTAAGCTCTGCGGTGTCTCTCGAGAACCGCCGAAATCGACCTCTTGGCACGGGAGTTGCGCTCTACATTGGATTCGTCCCTTGGAACGAGGCTGAATTGAGCGCCAACAGACCCTGAGAAGGAGAGCGCTATGAGATACTCCATCGTTTATACGGCCGCCGCAGCTGCGTTTTTTGCTCTTGCACCGGCCGCCTGGAGTCAAATGGTTCCGGACCCAAATCCTGCGCTGGCGCCGGCCCGCAACCCTGCTCACCCGACCTCAACGGAATCGTTGACCGCCCAGGCTCAGGAGCTCACCAAGAAAATAGACCAGGCCAAAGCACAGGGCAGGGACACCAGCGTCGCCTCCGCTGAACAGTCCCAGGGCGAAATGGCTATGCAGCAAGGGAAGTCCCAGGACGCGGTGCGTCATTTTCAGGCCGGCGAGCAGTCGCTGAACACGGGGCAATCGACCTATAAGTAATGTCCCGACATAGAATTGAAAGCATCAGCGCTTAAATTCATTCGCTGCCGGTGCGCTCTGTGCCGCATCCTATGGGCAGCGATGCTGAATCTCTACAAGGAGGGTGGCCTGGCGATTTGTGCCGTATGCGGCAATGACAGGAGCTTTCGAATCTGCTGCGCTCATTGTGCAAACAGCGAGGGCGAAACCGCGGTGCGCGATCGAGCGCAGTGAAGGCTCCGGCAATGCCGGCGGGCGTGTCAGCCCTCTCCAAAAAATCGGCGCCGGACGGATTCGTCCATCGACAGGTCGGGACCGCTGTAAAGAACGTCCGGCATGCGCGTCGGGTCTTCCCCTATCAGAGGCAGAGCACGGGCCCGCCGTGCGGCTGCTTTCGATCCAGGCTCCAGAAATAACTCCCAAAACCATCGGGTGAAGCGATGGAGCGCGCTGTAATAAAGATCATGGGCCTCAGCGTAAGCTTGTGCGGCCGCGTTCCAGTCACCGCTCGCGGTGAGATGCTCGCTCAGGATCCGCGCGTAGCGAAGTGAGAGCGCCTGTCCCTGTCCGTAAGTTGGGTCACTGGCGGAAGCCGCATCGCCGATCAGCGCGATCCCGCTGCGATACGGATGCTCCACCCAGTTGTCAGCGCCGTCGAAAGTGGCCAGAGGCCCGATCGGGCGTATGTCTGAATACCATTTTTCCGGAGCACCGGCTGCAACCGAGTCCTGGACGAATCGTGCCAGGTCGGAAAGGCCCTGTAGGCGGTAAGATCTGTCGCGGGGAATTGCGACGTAGGCGCGTGCGCGGCGTCCGCTCTGTGGTGCGACAAAAGCGCCGGTTCCGTTTTCGGGATTCAGTACAAACGCGTTGACATCGTGATCGATAGCCGGCATGTCGAGCAGCACGCCCGCAACAAGCAGCCCGAAATCGTCGCGGCTCAAACGAAAGTCAGCCCATTTGCGGACGTTTGACGATCTGCCGTCGGCAGCCACGACCAGGCGCGCGGTAAAATCGCCAATCCCCGACGCATCCTTGACGCAAACGCTCGGCTTTGCGCCTAGCTGGACTTGCGTCACTTCGGCGCCGCGGCGAACCTCCGCGCCGGCCTCGGCCGCGGCGTTGAGAAGAACCTCCTCCATCTCGCAATGCACCCAATTCATCGCGGGGAGGCCCACAGAGGTTGTGAAGGGCAGGTCGCGATGGGAGATTTGCACGCTGCCCAGGTAGGTATCGAACCAGGGCATCTCGCGGGCGCAAGTGTCGCGCATTATTTCATACAGCCCGAGCCTCCGCAGTTCAGCCACGCCCCAAGGCGTTAAGACTTCACCGCGCACGCGATCTTTGAACTGCATTTCGCGTTCAACCACGAGCACACGGGCGTCGCGGCGAGCCATCGCCCGCGCAAAGGCCGCACCAGCCAGACCGCCACCAACCACGATAATGTCATATGGGTGGCCCATTGTTTCTCCGAAGAAGCCGGGCTGCATCGATCTAGGACGCCTCGAATAAAATCATCAAGCGCTCTGCAAACTCGAGCTGACGGCTGGTCGAAATCGCTCAGAGGGTGTACAAGCTGGACAGGGAAGATTGATCAAGGAAACGATGCCGCCCGGGGAGCCTACGTGATACAGTCCGGGTGTACTTGAGGAGAAAGAATCATGCATGACCTCGTCATTCGCAACGGCAAAATTGTCGATGGAACCGGGCAGCCCGCACGCGTGGGAGATATCGCGGTCGACGGCGGTGCGATTGCGGCCGCGGGCGGCAAGGCGGGCCCGGGGCGCCGCGAGATTAACGCAGACGGACTTCTGGTTACGCCCGGATGGGTCGATATCCACAGCCATTACGACGGCCAGGTGGCCTGGGATCCGTACGTCAGCCCGTCAAGCTGGCACGGCGTAACCACAGTCATCATGGGCAATTGCGGCGTGGGCTTTGCCCCCGTCAAACGCGGGTCGGAGGAGTTCCTGCTCAACCTCATGGACGGAGTCGAGGACATTCCCACCGCGACCCTGGCCGCGGGAATCAACTTTGAATGGGAGACCTTCGGCGAGTATCTCGACGCGCTCTCACGGATGAAGCGCGCTATCGATATCGGCGCCCAGGTTCCGCATTGCGCCGTGCGCGTGTACGCAATGGGGGAGCGCGGCGCCGCCAATGAAGAGGCTACGCCCGAGGATATCGCACGCATCGCGGCGGCCGTGCGCGAGGGAGCCAGGGCCGGAGCACTGGGAGCAAGCACGTCGCGCACACTGGTGCATCGCACGCGCGCGGGTGAACTGGTTCCCGGCACCTTCGCCGGCATCGAGGAAGTGCTCGCGATCGGCAGGGCGCTGGGCGAGGTTGGACACGGGGTTTTCGAGGTCATCTCCGACATGACGGGTCCGGACCAAAGCATGGAGTGGATGATCCAGCTAACCAAAGAAACCGGCCTGCCGATATCGTTGGCGGCGCTCGGCAATGGACCAACCGGACCCGGAATCCGCCGCCGGCTCGACTTTATGAAACAGGCCAACGCCGCCGGAGCGCGGCTGGTAAGTCAGCTTGCGGTCCGCTCACCCGGCCAACTGATGGGCCTGGAGACTTCCTCCAATCCGCTCATCGGGCTGCCCTCCTACGACGCTATCGCTCATTTGCCGCTGAGCGAGCGGGTGGCGCGTATGCGCGATCCGCAATTGCGCGCCCGCATTATCGCCGAGATGCCCGACAAGGACAGCAATCATTTCAATGTGCCCACCGACGGATGGGCCAATCTGTTCCCGCTCGGCGATCCGCCCAACTATGAGCCCGCACGCGAGATGAGCCTCGAGGAGCGCGCCAAACGCGAGGGTATAACGCCGCAGGCGGCGTACTACGACACGATGCTTGAGCGCGACGGGCGTGAACTGGTTTACCGGCCGTTCAATTACACCCGTTCCTACAGCCTCGATCCGCTGCTGGACCTGCTGCTCGATCCAGTGAACATCATAAGCTTGAGCGACGGCGGCGCGCATTGCGCCGAGATCTGCGACGCAAGCGCCCCGACCTTTCTGCTTGAATATTGGGTGCGCGATCGAAGCCGCAACGGGCGCATACCGCTGGAATTCGCCGTAAAGCGTCAAACCCGTGAAACCGCGGAGTTGTACGGCCTTAATGACCGCGGTGCGCTGCTCCCGGGTTTGAAGGCCGATATCAACCTGATTGACTTTGAACGCCTGGCCTCGCGTCCACCGGAAATCGTTTTCGATTTTCCCGCCAACGGCGCGCGTTTCGTGCAACGCGCCCAAGGCTACAAGTACACGATCGTCAGCGGCGAAGTCGTCTTCACCGACGGCAATCCGACCGGCGCGATGCCCGGCAAGGTCGTGCGGGGCGGCAGAACGGCGGCGAACTGACTAGCGGCTGACAATTCCACAGAGTGCGAGGTGTATTGGGAGGCTAGGCACCATGAAGGTCGGATACTTCAGCGTCGGAGTAGGACCCACGACCAATCCACAATGGCTCAGGGCCGCGGTCACAAACGCGGAGCGGCTCGGGTTCTCGACGATCTGGGCTCCTGAACACGTGGTCCTGATTGACCGATACGTCTCGCGCTATCCCTACACGAGCGGTGAATTTCCCGGGCCTGCGAACGGTGCGATCGCGGACCCGTTTGCAACGCTGGCTTACGTGGCGGCGTGCACCAGCAATGTCAAACTTGCCACCGGAATCTGTATCGTTCCTGAACACAATCCCGTCGTGCTGGCCAAGACCATAGCGACCGTGGACCGGCTGAGCGGGGGCCGCGTAATCCTGGGCGTGGGGATCGGATGGGCGGAAGAAGAGTTCCAGGCGTTGGGCATTTCGTTTGAGCGCCGCGCCCAGCGCACGCGCGAGTATATAGATGTGATGCGCAAGCTGTGGACGGAGGAGCACAGTACGCATCGCGGCGAGTTCGTGAATTTCAACAAGGTATTCAGCTACCCCAAGCCTGCCAACGCCAAGGGCGTCCCGGTCTGGTTTGGCGGCGAAAGCGGTCCGGCGCTGCGGCGCGTGGCCGAATATGGTGACGGCTGGCTCGGCTTCAAACTCACTCCCGAAGCGGCCGCAGCCAAAATCAGGCGTATCGAGGAGTTGCTCAAGGCGTCAGGGCGCAAACGCTCCGACGTGTATCTGGCGGTTTCGCCCTACACGGATGCAATCAAGCCTGACGACCTCAAGCGCTATCGTGACGCCGGCGCCGAGGAGATCGCCCTCCTGATCACGGAGCGCACGCGCACGGAAAAGGACCTCGTGGCAGCGCTCGAAAAGATGGCGCGCGAGTTCCTGGAACCCGCCGCCGGGCTGTGATTGGTGGAACGCGCGGAGCCTGCTGCTAATCTTTTCCTGATATTTTTAGCGGTTGCGGCATATCGCTTGCGTTTGACGTTGTTGGCGCGAGGTACTAGCTTCGCTTCGCGGTGCGAATGGAGCACCTCTGCTGCCGGCATCGCTCGGGGACAGGCCGGCTCTTGATTGGGGGTTTCAATGAAGATCGCGCTCTCGCGCAGACACTTTCTCTGGGCGGCGTCGGCCGGTGTGCTAGCCGCCGGTGCCGGGCTTCCCAGCCTTCTTTGGAGGCGCTGGCAGGTGGATGAAGCGCAGGCTAGTTCGCGCCCGCGATATTTCACTGATCCGGGCGATTTCTCAACGCTCGAGACCGTGGTCGATCTCATTATCCCGCCTGACGTGGATTTCATGGGCAATCCGTCACCCGGGGCAAGGACGGCCGGGGTCGCGGATTACATCGACTTCCTCCTTGGCGCGTTCCTCGGCAGCGCTCCGTTCATTTTCGCCGGCGGCCCGTTCAGCGATCGCAACCCGTTTAACGGGGAGGGACTGAACGACAACATGGCGATCCCAATCCCGCTTACCCCGCTTCAGCGTCTGGCCTGGCGGATTCGCATCCTGGGCACCAAAGGCGCAGCGGCTAACGCAACCGATGCGGCAAGAATCAAGATCGTAAAGGCGAATAACATCCTGGCTGGAGTCGGCGATGCAAACGGCGACGTGGAAGGTTTTCAGCAGCTGTACACCGCCGGCATCACAGCGTTGCGCAAAGCTGCCAAGTCGAAGTTTAGCGTGGACTTCCCCGCTCTCACGACGGATCAGCAACAGACCCTCTTTATGGCCGCCGATCCCGACTTCGTCTCATTGGTAACCAACCATGCCGCCGAGGGAATGTACGGCAATCCCGAGTATGGCGGTAATCAGCCGCCCGATCGCACCAAGCCCGCCACCGGCGCGGAGGGAGACAATCGTCCGATCGGTTGGGTGGTCGCAAACTTCGAGGGCGACCGCCAACCCTTGGGCTACACGACCTTTGACGCGGCCACCCAGACCATTGTTGAGGAGCCGCATCATCCGGTTTCAACGCCGGATCCCGGAGATCCAAACCTTGCCTACCTGGATCCCGGGACAAGGGAAATGACGCGGCAAGTCGCGCAAACGATCAGTGGTTTAAACCGGCGTCACCGTGGCTAGGCGCAGGAGCGGGGGAAATCAACGATGGCAAAGGCTAAGACCGCGGTTGTGATCGGCAGCGGCGCTGGCGGCTCGATGGTCGCGCGGGTGCTTTCGAAGTCACATCATTTCGATTCTGTTACCGTCCTTGAGAAGGGTCCCAACTATTTTCAGAACCTCGACAACCCGGACTTCAGCAAGGTCGTGACGCTGTTCAGCAACGACGAAATCAAATTCGGCTCACGCCAGGGTCCGCAGACCTCCTCGGACAGCTTTGACAATCCCGACCCGCTGCTTGATCCGCGCCGCTTCATCAACCCCAGCACCGACCCGCTCTTCGCCGCTAACTTCGTGGGCGAAGTGAACAGTCTGCCTCAGATCGTCGGCGGTGGGTTGAACCACTCCGACTGGAAGGCGCGCCGCTGGCGTCCCGCCGATTTCAGGCTCAAGACGCTGGCGGAGATGTTTCCCGCCAATATCGACGTCTCCGGCGCAAACGTGGTGGACTGGCCGCTTTCTTACCAGGACCTCGAGCCGTTCTACACCTTGGCCGAGTATATTGTTGGCGTTCAGGGCCCGGCCTCGCTTCCAAGCCCATTTGCTCCGCGGCGCAGCAAGCCTTACCCGATGCCGCCCGGAGTGCCGCAATATGTCGCCCTGGTGCTGGCCAAAGGAGCCAACAAGGTCGGCTTGCATCCGTTCCAGGCGCCGATGGGCGCCACATCACGTCCCTATAACGGCCGTCCGGTTTGCAACGACTGTGGTTTCGACGGCGGGTTCGGATGTCCGATCGGCGCCAAGAGCACTCCCGCAATTACCGCGCTGCGCGACGCGTTGATGACCGGCAAAACGCGTCTGATGTCGGAGTCGTACGTTTACCGGCTCAACCTCGACCGCAATCGTGTCGCCAGCGTCTCCTACCTGGACGCCAACGGCACTTCGCACGAGCTATCAGCCGACGTGTTCGTGATTGCCAGCTCCGCAATCGAGTCGGCCAGGCTGTGCCTGCTCTCGGGCCTCTCCAACTCGAACATCGGCCGCAACCTGATGTTTCACTTCCAGACCCTCGCCGTCGGCGTTTTCTCACCCACCGGCGGCCGGCTCCATCCGCATCGTGGCCGGACGGTCACAAACATGTTCGACGATTTCACCGGCCCTGCGGAGGTCAGCCAATATAAGACATTCAATCAGCCGCGCGGCGGCACAGTGGAGTTGTCGGGCGGACAGCCGCTGGTCGGCGAGGCCAAGATTTACCTTGGACCGCAGGGCGCACCTTTCCGTGCAACCGGACTGACGCCCAAGCAGTTGATGCGGCTGAGTCCGCTGCGCGAACATCTCGCTGCTATGACGCTGCAGGGCGAGGATCTCCCGCAGTTAAGCAACCGCGTGGAGCTCGATCCCGCACTCAGAGACGTCTTCGGCATACCGGTCGCTAGAATCACCTATCAGAACCATCCATACGAGTTGAACGCATCGAGTTTCTACCAGAAAGTCATGGCCGAAGTTCTGGTTGCCGCGGGGGCGATGGAAACCGCGTTTCTGGGTCCGACGGTACTGACTTCAGGCGGTGTTCCGACGTCGGCGCATATCATGGGCACGCTTCGGATGGGTTCCGACGCCGGGACGTCGGTGACCGATTCGGGCGGCAGGTTTCACGGGATCGAAAATCTATACGCCGCGGACGGCAGCTTGTTTCCAACTTCGGGCGGAATGAATCCGTCACTCACGATCATGGCCCTAGGCTACCGGGTCGGATGCTCGATCATTCATCCGGAGAACCCGTTGTCCGTAGCCCACGCGATCGACCACAATCTGCTTTAGTCGCGCGCTGCGGCCACGTTGCTTTACTGAAAGCGGTGTGCGCCACACTTCGCGGATGCGCTGTCGCCTCGGCCCGCATGCCGAGCGACGCTGCCTCTTGCGGCGCCCCGCCAGGTACGGTGGAGTAACTCCGTGCAAATGAACCTGAAAAGGCCGTTTCCTCACACCGGCGAGATCAAAGCCGGAGGGACAAACCTGGGCAACGCTCGGTAAAAGAAAAACGCGAAAATGGCATACGGTTTGGTTCGTGGGAATTTCAGGCAAGTCTACACCGCAATTACGGTTATCTTTTTCAACTTTGTGGTGCTCCTTGTTCTGTTCAACTTTATCGCATGGCTGTTGATCCATTTCTGGCTACAGCTGCGGCCCGATTTTGGCCTGCCCGCTTACAATCCTGTCGCCACCTACGGCTACAAAATTATTGCGGAGGCTTATCCGGGCTGGTCCCAGCCGCAGATCTCGGAATTGATAGAAGAGACGTGGGATCGACTGAAGTGGAGATACGACACTATTGCTCAACTTCAGCTTCAACCCTACCAGGGACAGTTCGTTAATGTGGCTTCCGCAGGGTACCGGCAAGGTCCCAGGACCGTGCCGTGGCCGCCGGATCCCGGACACATCAAAGTTTTCATCCTTGGCGGCTCGACAACTTTCGGTATGGGCCTGACCGACGGCGAGACTATCCCGTCCCAACTGCAGAAGCTGCTCGACAAGACCCACACGTCCCGGCAAATCGACGTCTATAACTTTGGCTTCAGCGCCTATACCTCCACGCAGGAGCTGCTGCTCTATATTAAGTTTCTTCGGATGGGCATTCGGCCCGACATCGTCATCTTTATCGACGGGCTTAACGAATGCCTCTGGTACCGGAACGAATGGCAGGAGGGAGACGCCTTTGCCGCCGCCTTACATGGTGCAAAGCCTCCCTCGGTCGTGGCCAACCTGCCCCTCGTAAAGTTATTTGATGGTGTAATCGACATTTGGAAGCCGAAAAGCCACCCGCAGCCGGTAGTTATTCCATTACTCAAAGAAAAGGCGGACACTATCATCTCGCGTTACGATACGAATCGCACAATGATAAATGATATCGCCAAATGTTTTGGCACGAAGGCTCTTCTCGTCTGGCAGCCCGTGCCGATGTACGACTACGACATCAAATATCACTTTCTATACAGCAGTGGTGTGCAGGATGCCCATGCATTTCGTATGAGGGTCCCTTTAGTCCAGGCCGTCTACCCAACGCTCAAGGCAATGAGCCGGCAAGGGACGATGGGCAGAAATTTTTTATGGCTGGGCGATATACAAAATGGTCTTCAGGAAAATCTCTATGTTGACACCGTACATTACAACCCGACCCTGTCTGCGCTTATCTCCCGGCGCATCTATGACTATTTAGTCGACAAACACTGGGTGCCTATTGCCAGCGGCGTTGATGTAACGCATGCGGCACATTAGGCGACGTCGGTTTTGGGACGCGGATAATCGCGCAGGCCGCCCTCAATTGGCCCTGCAACAGCTCTACTTAAAGGCGATGACTGTCTCGGCGCCGGGGCTCCCGGGCCAACACGATGCGGCTCTCTTCCAGCTCCCTGATCTGGTCGGCCGTGTAACCGATCTCGGTTAGAACCTCGCGCGTATGCTGCCCGAGAATGGGAGCAGAAGACCAGATTTTGCTGGGAGTGGCAGAAAATTTCATCAGCACTCCGTTCTGCGATATCGGCCCGAACTCCGGATGGTCCAATTCCACGGCGAGTTGATTGGCCATGACCTGGGCTGTGTCGAAAACCTCAACCGGACGATATACCGGAGCGGCAGCGACACCTGCTGAAATCAGACTGTTCAAGGTCGCGTCGAGCGGATTTTTCGCGAACTGCCAGGCGAGCTCTTCGGCCAGAATGCCATGGGGAGGTTCCGCGCTCGCGGCTGAAAACGATCGCGCCGCCGCAATGTTGAGCGCGGCTTGCAAAGCGTTCCACTGCGCTTCATTCGAAACGTCGAGACAGATCCACTTGCCGTCCTGGCAGCGATAAACGCGGCGTAGCGCTGACATGCCGCGGAATTCGGGAGCGCCGCATTCCAGGTTGGGCCGCCCTGGATAAAAGACAAATTCGCCGGCCTGCAGGGCCATCGCGGAATGGATCAGGGTGACCTCGCACCGTTGACCCTGGCCGGTCGCGCGCTGATGACGCCGGCCCAGAACACCTGCCAGCGCGGCGAGCGCCGCCCCGCCGTAATCGCAAAACGGCAGATTGAGCACGATCGGATGAATTTCACCGCGGCCCCACGCGCTGCCGTCGTGTGCAGCCATGACTCCGGATCGCGCCTGGAGCACAGGGTCAAAAGAAGGATGGTCAAAGTCGGGGCCGGAACTGCCGAACCCGTTGATACTCACGTAAACGATACGCGGATTGATCGCCTTGAGTGTTTCGTAATCGATGCCAAGTTCGCGGGCGTTTCCGGGGCGGAAATTTTCGACGACCAAATCCGCTCTCCTTGCCAGCGCGTATGCGATCTCCCGGCCCCGTTCGTGATGCAAGTCTAATGCGATGCCGCGCTTGTTTTGATTCCAGCCCTGAAAGGCAAAGGTCGCGAAACGAAAGCCGTCGCCGGCGGGCGATTCAACCTTAACCACCTCGGCCCCCAAGTGCGCCAGCAGCATGGTGGTGTACGAGCCGGCAATGTATGCGGTGAAGTCCAATACCACGGTGCCCGCCAGCGGACCCCATGACGGATTGGAATCACCCCTCGCGGATACTTCAAGTCCGGTACTTGGACGGTGGCGCCGCGATTCGCGCAGCAATGTCTCCAGCGCCGGACCGTACTCTTCGAGGGTTGGCGCCGGACCGGAGATCTCGCCCCGAGTGTCAGACAGCATGATCGGCACGCCCATCTGCACGGTTTCGCCCAACAGCGGGTCCGCCACCTGACGTCGCATCCTGACGTGTATGACCTGCGGATCATCGATAAATTCGTGGCGTGTAAGCACCGGCGACGCCGGAACGTCGCGGCTGCGGAGAATCTCAAGCCATTCGTGGGCGGGGCGCGAGCTCATTATCGGTGTCAGGATGTCGATCAGTGCAGCACGCTGCTCCGGGTTAAGACCCATCGGAGCGTTTTCAAAGCGTGGGTCGGAGAGTAGCTCCGGCCGGTTCACCGCCAGGGCGAGCTTGTTCCAGAAAGTGGGAGTCACGCATGAGAGCATCAGGAATTTGCCGTCGCTTCCGGAGTAAATGCGATAGCTGGGCGCCGGGCCCATCGGATCGCGGCGATTGGCCGCCATTAACGAGATCACTTCGGGATGGCGCACAATGCTCCCGCTCTGCAGGGACAGCGCCCCAGCCAGCATCGAGACCTCCACCACTTGCCCCTCGCCGGTGACGTCGCGCCAGCAAAGCGCGGCCGTGGCCGACAGCGCGCCCAGGATGCCGGTCTGATAACTGACCAGCGGAAAGGCCAGCGGTACCGGATCGCCGCTGAGTGAGCCCTGAGCCGCGGTAACCCCGCTCATTGCGGAAACCAGCTCATCGCCGGCTGTCAATTCAGCATAAGGACCCTGGCTGCCCAGAGGCGGCATGTTCAAAACAATTGCGCGCGGGTTGATCGCCTGGATGCGGCCGCTGCTCAGATCCAGGCTTTCCAACCGGGCTGGACTAAATCCGTTGAGGACCAGGTCCGCAGTTTTGACCAGTTCGACGGCGGCCGACGCCCCCTCGGAATGTTCAAGCTCCAGAGCGAGCGCACGTTTGCTGCGGTTCAGAACCGCGTAGTGGGGTCCGCCGCGAGCCGGATCGCCCGCTGGCGGCTCGATTCTGAGCACGCGCGCACCTTGCTCCGCCATCAGCATGGCGCAGTATGCGCACGCCGAATGAGACGCGAACTCTATCACCGTAATATCGTCGAGCGCCTTCGCCATCTAAAGCCCACTCATCGATGCAAGTTGCGAGACAGGAACTGGAACCTGCCCTGGTTGCGGCGCATTATGCCAGAAAACGTCTTCAATTGATGAACCGCTTGATGCGCAATCGGAGCTGCGCAAATAATTCTCTGAACTCGATCTGCGGTCGTGGATCTGTCGCCGACCAGCGTTAAGATTGCTGATGCACCCCCCGAACGATTCATTGCGCCGCCCCGGACTCAGCCGGCGTCGTTTTGTTCAGGGGATGCTGGCCGGGGGCGCGATCGCAGGGCTTGATCTGTGGCGATGGCCCAAGCTTGGACTGACAGCAGCACCCGCAACGCCGCAACTCACTGGCAACAACTTCGACCTGGTGATAAGAGAAATGCCGGTTAATTTTACTGGCAAGCCGGCGGTCGCTACGGCCGTCAACGGCTGCGTGCCGGCTCCGACGCTGCACTGGCGCGAGGGTGACACGGTGACCATTTCGGTCACCAATCGTTTATCCACCGATACGTCGATTCATTGGCATGGTCTCAGGGTTCCGGCCGACATGGACGGCGTACCTGGCCTGAGCTTCGCCGGCATCCGCCCGAATCAGACCTTCGTCTATCGATTTCCGGTAATCCAACACGGCACCTACTGGTATCACAGCCATAGCCGATTCCAGGAGCAAACCGGCCATTACGGTGCGTTGATCATCGATCCAGGACGCAAGGACGGTCTCGAATATGACCGCGACTTTGTGATTCTGCTTTCGGACTGGACCGACGAAAGTCCCGAGACGATTTTCACCAATCTCAAGCAGCAGAGCGACTACTACAACTATAACCAACGTACCGCGGGGACTTTCCTGAACGATGCGGCCAGAAACGGCCTGGGCGCCACGGTATCGGACCGGCTGATGTGGGGCCGGATGAACATGACCCCCACCGACCTCTCTGACGTCAGCGCCGCAACCTACACCTATCTGATCAACGGGCAACCGCCGGCCGCCAACTGGACCGCGTTATTCCGGCCGCGCGAGCGCGTACGTTTGCGCTTTATCAACGGCTCGTCGATGACGATTTTCGATGTGCGGATCCCGAACCTGCCGATGACCGTGGTCCAGACCGATGGCAACGATGTCGACCCCGTAACCGTGGATGAATTCAGGATTTCGGTGGCTGAAACCTATGATGTGATCGTTGCGCCGCGAGAGGGGTCCGCGTTCACGATTTTTGCCCAGTCGATCGATCGCACCGGTTTCGCTCGGGCAACTCTGGCCGTGCGGCCAGGTTTGACTGCTGCGATACCACCGATGGATCCGCGCCCATTACTGACCATGGTGGACATGGGTATGGGGAGCATGCAGGCGATGGCAGATTCGTCCCGTATGCAGATGAAGGATTCGTCCGCGATGACCGCGGCGCACGACACCGCCGGCAGCGCGGATATGAGCGGCATGCCTGGTATGCATCACCACGGCGCTCAGGCTGCTCGACCGCAACCCGCACCGTTTGTCGTCGTCCCTCAACAATCACGCGGCAAAAGCCGTCCCCCAGGTCAGCCCGGACCCGGCGTTATTCCGATCATGGCGGCGCCTGGCGCGGTGGAAATGCCCGCGCCGAAATCATTTGATCTTCGCGTCGGCCCGCAGGTGGATAACGTGGCGATGGATCCGACGCAGCGCCTTAACGAGCCTGGACTAGGGCTGAACGGCAACGGACGGCGCGTTCTTACCTACGCCGACCTGCGGGCGCGCTGGCGCGGGCTTGACTTGCGGCCTCCCGCACGCGAAATCGTGCTGCACCTGACCGGCAACATGGAGCGGTTCATCTGGGGATTCGACGGGCGGAAATTCTCCGAGGCCGAGCCGATCAGGGTGAGCCTCGGGGAGCGGGTTCGGATCGTCCTTATTAATGACAGCATGATGAATCATCCGATCCATCTACACGGGCTGTGGAGCGAGCTGGACAACGGCAAAGGCGACTTCCGTCCGTACAAGCACACCATCAACGTCAAGCCGGGAGAACGCCTGAGTTATCTGGTCAGCGCCGACACGCCGGGCGAATGGGCATATCACTGTCACCTGCTTTATCACATGGAAGCCGGCATGTTCCGTAAGGTGATTGTCTCGTGAGCAGGCCGCTCTCCCGCGGCCCAAGCCCGTCATGCCGATTCGGATTGGCGCTTTGGACGCGAAGTCTTTTCGCCTTGCTGGTGGCCGCCGGATCGATTGTGTGCCGGGGCGCCGTTGCGCGCGCGCAGACCGCGGACGCTGGCGCGATGCCGCCGGTAGAAGACAACGCGATCATCGGGCACGTGCTGTTCGACCAGTTGGAGGGCCGCACCAACGGCAACCAATGGGAATTCAGGTGGGGCGGCGAGGGCTGGATCGGCACCGACATGAACAAACTATGGTTCAAGTCGGAGGGTTTCCTCGAAAACGGCATCGCCACCGACGGCGACTCCGAGGCGCTTTACGATCGTCCCATACCATATCTGAAGTACTTCGACTTCCAGGCGGGCGTGCGCTACGACCTGGATTCGAATCCCGGAATCACCTGGGGCGCAATCGGAATCGAAGGGCTGGCACCTTACTTCTTCGAGTTCGCACCGACCTTCTACTTCAGTGATCGTGGGCGCTTCGCCGGGCGCGTGACCGGGTCCTACGATCTTCTGATCACTCAGCGTCTGATTGCGCAGCCGCAATTCGAACTTAATCTTTACAGCAAGCAGGACGCGGCTCGCGGAGTTGGATCGGGTCTGTCAGACCTCGACACCGGCGTGCGGCTCCGCTACGAGATCACGCGCAAGATCGGCCCTTACATCGGCGTGGCGTACACACAGACCTTCGGTGAGACGGCGCACTTTACCCGGGAGGAGGGCGGAATCGTGCACGACCCGCGCTTCATCTTTGGGCTGCGCGTCTGGTATTAGAGGTTTCAGCCGTCTCGACCGCTTGTCTGGAGCGTCGAGATGATCGAAGACCCGGCTGAAGCTGCATCAAACGGAGGGAGCCGCAATGAAATACACCCGCATATACTCGGATTCCAAAGGTGAGTCGCATTTCGAGGACGTTGAAGTTGAGATGAAGGCCGCGCCTTACAATACCGGCGCCATCTCAGAGATGGTGGCGGCCAAGGGCGTTCAGTTCCGAGTGTCACCCGACTATTTCGTGGATTGGCACAACGCGCCACGGCGCCAATTCGTCGTCAACGTCACCGGCACTCTTGAGGTCACGGTCAGCGACGGCGCCAAGCGCAGCTTCGGCCCGGGCACGGTCCTGCTCGCCGAGGACGTGACGGGCAAAGGCCATACTTCGCGCGGGATTGGCAGCGCAGAGCGATTCTCCCTGTTCATCCCCCTGGATGACTAGTCCGCAGCGCCCGTCATTTCCAATTCACGATTAACCTCCGTTCTACTGACGTTAATAGGCGCCATTTAGCCTGGAGAATCAAAATGGCCGAGCATCAAGCACAACACGTTCTGAGCGGATACAAGGTTCTGGATTTCAGCCAATATATCGCCGGGCCCACGGTAACCCGGATGATGGCTGAGATGGGCGCCGAGGTCATCAAGGTCGAGATGGCCCCCGGCGGCGATCAGACGCGCGGCATGCCCTATTTAAAGGACAACCGCAGCGGCTATTTCGTCCAACAGAATCTCGGCAAGAAGAGCCTGTGCATCGACATTAAAAAGGCTGCCGGACTTAACATCATCAAGGAACTCATTCCTCACATGGATGTCTTGGTGGAAAATTTCGGGCCCGGCACCATCAAGCGGCTGGGGCTCGGCTACGATGTGGTCAGCGCGCTCAATCCGAGGATCGTGATGTGCTCGGTGTCGACCTTCGGTCAGGACGGGCCGCTGGCCAATCAGCCGGGATGGGATTTTATTGGGGCCTGCTATTCCGGAGTCCTCGACATGGTCGGCGAACGGGACCAGACCCCCGTCTTTCCGGGCTTGGCCATTGGCGATACCAGCACGGGCGTTCACGCTCTGGCCGCAATCGCATGCGCGCTGCTCTACCGGGAGCGCAGCGGTGTTGGACAGTTGCTCGACGTCAGCCTGCTGGATTCGTACTTCACCTACCACGACACGGGCGTGCACGCATACAGCCTGAGCGGCGGCCAGTACCTGCATCGGCGCTGGGGCCGCCAACATCCTCTTTACACTCCGATCGGTCTTTTCGACGGGCACGATCATCCGATCTGCATCATGGGCCCCCTGGATAACCAATGGGCGGGCCTGTGCCGGGCGATGGGCCAGCCCGAGCTCGCCAAAGACCCGCGCTTTGCCACGGCTCCCGAGCGCGTCAAGAACCAGGCCGAAGCGATCAAAATCGTTCAGGATTGGATCGACCGCACCCCCGACGATCAGGTCATCGGGGCGCTGGAGGAGCATCGTGTACCGGTCGCTCCCGTCCTTTCCGTGGCTGAAGCGATGGCCCATCCGCATCTGCGCCAGCGCGGCACCGTTAGGACGGTCAGCGACCCAATCGTCGGCCGGATTGACCTGCCTGGTCTCCCGCTGAGGTTTTCGGCGTTCCCTCAGCCTCTGCAGGTACAGGCCCCGCTGCTCGGACAGCACAATCTTGAAGTACTGCGCGATCATCTGGGCTATTCGGAGCGTCGCGTCGAGGAACTCGAGGCGCAGGAAATACTGATCTCCCGGCATTGTTGAACACACCGTGGGGGCGATTTTTCGCTCCTAGCGCATTTATCCGAGCAGATCTAACGTTTTCAGGTGTGTTCAAATGTGGCCAATCCGCAGTGCGGGGGAACTGCTAACGCGAACGATTGCCAAATGTTTGTAACTCGCTGGTCAAAACTCTTAAATAAAAGGTAAGCGATAAGGTCGCCCGATCGACTCCAATTCCCGTTTGTGTCGCACACTGGTTGGCGCCATTAGGCGCGGCGCCGGAGCATTGATGGCTGAATAGGCGGAGTTGCTGGGATTCGACTTGGACCGCAAGAGGCAAGGGGTGGCTTGTAAGGAAGTTCTTCGAGGGAGGAGAGATATTTATGGCGGATCAAGAGCGAGAGATTCTGACCCTGCGCGAGGCATCCGAATTTTTGAATTGCCATCCGAGCACCGTTTACCGGTTGGTCAAAAGCAGCCAAATTCCGGCTTTCCGGCTGGGCGGCTCGTGGCGATTTGTCAAGCCGGAGTTGCGGCGCTGGATTCGGGGAATGACGGAGTGGCCTGGAAGCGAGGGCGATCAGCCCGCCAGAGCAAATGACGGTTTCGGTTCAAAAATGACCAGGCCGTCGCCGCCTTCCCGCCGGCAAGTAAGTCAAACGTCGGCCGGCGCCGCCTCAATGGGCAGAGGCCGGCGTTTGGGTCGCCGGATGTGACCCACCGCGCGGGTCTCTGCTCGCGCGAACACAAAATCGGGGCCGCCCTCGCGCTGATGCGCATCTCGGCGTCTCGGCGGCCCGAAATTCATCGCGGCTTCGTTGATCTATTGAGGCTAGAGCGCCAGGAAGTCGCGAGCGAGCCCTCCACCCGGGTTCCGTATTCGATCGGCAGTTGCCGCTGATTGCCAAGCGAGTTGCGCTTCGAGATCTGGTGGCCGTGCTGCAAGCCGATGCCGCTCTTGTGCGTCCTGTGTCCGGCAATGGAATCCTTCAAGGTCTCCCAGCAAAGCTGTTTGTGGAAAACATCCGGCACTCAGGTCACGGCAGCGAAGTTCTCAAATTACGCGCGAGACCTTTGGGTAAGATTTCCGAACCGAAAAGAGCAAAACTTTCAAAGCTACACCGGCGTGTCAATATCAGGTCTCTGGCTACGTGGGCAATTCAGATTCAAAATGCACGAAGTGTCAACAGCGGAGTGAAATTACATCGGTGCACCGGAGCAAAAATGCATCAGTGAAGTGGCAGCGCGGATTGTTTGTGGCAGGAAGAGGGCGAGGTCTCCCCTCGCCCCTGCAACGAGTGGGTAGTGTCGTGGTCCGCCAGGAACAGTGTTTAGTTTGATTGTGGGAGTTGCTGATCGTCAGTGATTCGGTGCTTGCTCTGTTTGAGTCTGTAACTGTCACGGTTCATCTCGAGGATATGAACGTGGTGGGTGAGGCGGTCAAGCAGGGCTCCGGTCAGGCGTTCGGAGACAAACACGCTGGTCCATTCATCGAAGGGCAGATTGCTGGTGACGATGATCGAGCCGCGTTCGTAGCGCTGGCTGAAAATCTCAAACAGCAGCTCGGCGCCGCTGGGCGAGAGCGGGACGTAACCTAATTCATCCACGATCAGAAGCTTGTAGCCGGCGAGCTGACGCTGAAGACGCAGCAGACGCTTTTCATCTCGCGCTTCGTGTAGTTCGTTGACCAAAGCAGCGGCAGTAGTGAAGCCGACCCCGATCCCCTTCTGGCAGGCGGCCAAGCCCAATCCAAGGGCTACGTGAGTCTTGCCGGTGCCGCTGTTGCCAACCGCGATGATATTTTCCCGACGGCCGACATACTCCGAACGGGCCAGCTCCAGCACCAGGGTCTTGTTGAGCGAGGGGATGGCGGCGAAGTCGAAGCTGTCCAGACTCTTGACCGCCGGAAATCTCGCCTCCTTGATCCGGCGTTCGATAGTGCGTCGTTCCCGGTCGATCATCTCCAGCTCCGTCAGGCGCAGCAGGTAGCGGGGATAGTCGACCGCGTCGGCGGCGCACTGACGGGCCACCTTGTCGTACTCACGCAGAAAGCTTGGCAGCCGCAGTGCTTTGAGATGATGCGCGAGCAAAATCTGCGGGGTATCGCTCATGACGCGCCTCCCGCCGGCAGGCTCAGGTAGCTTTCGGCCTTGGTGGTCGCCACCGTGGCCTGCGGCAGGTACGGATAGATCTTGAGGTCCAGCCGCGGCGGGCGACGCTCGATCCGGCACAGCACCAGATGCTTGACCGCATCGAAGCCGATCACGCCACGCTCCAACACAGCTCTGACGCCGGCCAGCACATCGTCGGGGCGGAATACCTCCAGCAAGCGCAGCACCTGGACGAACTCCCGCTTGCCGGGCTTGCCCATGCGCGCCTCCAGCAGGCGGCGCAGGGTCGCGAACTCTTCGGGTAGTGCCCAGCCGGCCAGCGGCGCGGCCTGGTCCAGCGCGCCGATTTTCCGCTCCAGTAGAGCCAGGTAGTGCAAGGGGTTGAAGACAAAGTCCTCTCGCTCATAGGACCGCGGATGACGCGCGATCTCATCTGCCGCGCAGGCGATAACCACCT
>DATFSZ010000049.1:0-14372 GCA_035262365.1 Binataceae bacterium (SeqCode) | reverse complement strand
TTCGGAAAACTCGAAGGCGAGTTGCGCAAACGCCTGGACGCGCTCCGTCCGCCGCAATCGCGGGGCACTAATCTCAAGCGGACGATTGAGGCCGAGGTAGGGCGGCTTGCCCAGGCCGGTATCGAGGCGAGTGCGAGCATCCATGGTCTGCATCGGCTACCTGCCACAATCAGAGAGGTGTTCATGCGGGTGATAGGAGAGGGCGTCTCCAACGTAATCCGTCACGCCGACGCCAACCGGGTGCTTATCGAGGTTGAATGCCACGACGGCGTCGCTTTGGCGGCGGTTAGGGATAATGGCCCCGTTCTGGATAACGGCGGTGGCGCCGGTTTTGGGCTGCGCGGTTTGGCGGAGCGCGTCGGAATTCTGGGTGGTAGCTGCAAGCTCGAATCAAGGCCAGGCAACACGCGGCTGTGTGCTCGGATTCCGGTGGCGGACCTATGAAGCTGGACAAGGCAATCCGGGTCCTCGTTATCGATGACCATCGCCTGTTGCGCGACGCGCTGCGCATCATGCTGGAAAAGGAGGATGGAATTCTTTTGACGGGCGAAGCGGGCGACGCCTTGGAAGGCATCCGCGTCGCGGTCCGCACGCGCCCGGACGTGATTTTGCTGGACATCGGGATGCAGGGCCTGGGTGGAATCGAGGCTGCCCACCATCTGCGCAAGGAGGTTCCCGGGTCGAGGGTTTTGATTCTGAGCCAGTACGATGATGAGGAGTACGTAATCGAGGCGTTGGGGGAAGCCGGCGCCGCCGGATATGTGATCAAGTCCGATGCCGCGTCCGAGTTGCTCGACGCTATCCGCGCGGTAGCGGCCGGCAAACGCTATATTAGCCCCGCCGTCGCACCGGTGGTGCTTGAAAAATTGCGACGGAATATCAGGGGACCCGTTCAGAACGATGGAATGCTGACCATGCGCGAGCGTGAGATTCTCACACTTATTGCTGAAGGCACGGGTACCAAGGCGATCGCCGAGCGATTGGGCATCAGTCCGAAGACCGTTCAGGTACATCGCGGCAACCTCGCGGCCAAGCTGCGCCTGCCATCAACCGCGGCCATCGTTCGCTACGCTATCAAACACAAGCTGATGAAGTTGGAATAGGATTCAGGCCGGCACCCCGCGATGACAAATTAGAAAACCTCACCCACCCAGCAATTTCAATTGGTGTTTTGACTTCGTGGGGCTGGCTTTTCAGCCATTCGATCGCAAGGCGACGACTCCGCCCTCGGAAACTTTTGTTTTCCTCTCGCCTGATTATCTGCTAAAGCGAACAGATGACGAAGGTATGTGGTGCGAGGCGGTGCGGTGATGGGCATGACGATCCGGGAAAAACTCAGCTTACTCTTGGAAAGCCGTCCGGAGGGAGTCGCCACCTCGGACCTGATGGGCGCGATCTTCTCCGGCCATGGCTCTGACCCTGATCTGAGCGATCGCATCGTCCATCAGTTGCTTGGCGCAGATCCGGCATTTGTTTACGACCCGGAACATCAGCGCTGGGCCTGCCGTGAGGGGGTTGCGCTGCGGGTGACAACCGAGCAGGCGCTATTTGTTGTGGTCGATCTGGAAACCACCGGCGGCGCGCCGGGCGGCGGCCGGATTATCGAAATCGGCGCATGCCGGATGGTCGGACCGCGCATCGAGGAAACCTACCAGACCCTGGTCCGTCCCTGGACCCGCATCCCCAGGTTCATCAGCTCGATGACATCCATCACCAATGAGATGGTGAATGACGCCCCTACAATCGAGGAGGTCCTGCCGCAATTCAGGCAGTTTCTCGGCGACACCGTGCTGGTGGCTCACAACGCGCAGTTCGATTCCGCATTTCTAGATTTCGAATTCCGGCGCCTGTTCGGAATCGGGCTCCGCAATCCAGTCCTGTGCACTTTGCGGCTGGCGCGCCGGCTGCTGCCTTCGATGCGCCGCCTCGGTCTGGACGCGATGGCCGAGCATTTTGGGCTCTCCACGGCGGGACGTCATCGGGGATGGGGCGACGCGCGCATGGCTGCCGAGCTGTTGTCAATCTTCATCGGCATGGCCGCGCATATGGGAATCAGGCGGCTCGACCGGTTGCTTGAATTTCAGCACGCCGGCACGAGCGGGCGTCGAATCGAGCGTCATGTTGCGCCCGAGGTGATTGCGGCAATGCCGTCTGCGCCGGGCGTTTACCTGATGCGCAATCAGCGCGGCGACGTTCTGTACGTGGGCCAGGCGCGCAGTCTCAAGCGCCGCGTTGCTTCCTATTTCAACGGCGGGATCACGCTGCGGCCCAAGGTGATCGAGCTGATCAGCCATGTCTGGTCGGTCGAGACCCGCGTCACGTCAAATTCGCTCGAAGCCGCCTTGCTCGAAGCGAGATTGATTCGTGAGCTGAAACCGCCATACAACCGGATGCTGAAGAGTTCTCCGGCAGCCTACTTTGCCAGGATCGACATGACCGATCCGTTCCCCCGGCTCGTGCTTAGCACCAGGCTGAGCCGCCGCCGAGGTCTGATTCAGCTTGGACCTTATATAGGGCGGCGCAGTCCTCAACGCGCGATCGATGCGCTCACGCGTCTCTCCCGCCTGCGCGTATGCAGCGGACGGCTGGCGCCCGACGCAGCGGCTTCGCCATGCATCTATGGCCAAATGGGCCGCTGCACCGCGCCCTGCAATCTGAGCGTGGATCAGGACGCCTACGAGGTGCAGTTGCGGGGGGCGCTGGCGTTCCTGCGCGGACGTACGACCCCGGTATTGACCAGCCTGGCGGAGGCTCGCGACCAGGCGTCCCGCGCGATGCGCTATGAGGAGGCGCATCGCTATCAGCGCGATCTTGACGCGCTAGGAATGCTTGCCGTTCGCGAGCGGCGCCTGAGCCGGGCGGTCGAGGAAAACAACCTGGTAATTATCGAAGGCGCTCGGGCGTACGTCGTGCTGAGCGGCCGCCTTGTCCATCAAACCGTGTTGACTTCGGACCAGGCGGTGCGGGAGATGACCGCTTTCATTGCGGATAACTACGATCGCTATCGCGGTCAGCCGATTGCCAAGCACGAACTTGAACCGATGCTGATCGTTTCACGATGGTTGCGCGAGAGAAGAGCCGATGAGGGGCACGTGCTGTTTCTCGACGGTCCCTTTTTGCCGATCCAGGCTGTGCTGGCGCATTGCGAAACGTTGCACGCCGCCTGTGACGGCGGCCGGGAACCAGCACCGTCCCCGGCGTCGCAAGGCGCGCAGGCTATTCAGCCGCGCTCGACGGAATGAATCCCACCGTACCGTTGCGCAAGGTTACCTGCAGCCAGCTTCCCGCTATCCCGGTTACGTGAACGTACTTGCGGCGATGGACCTGGGCCAGGACGGGGCTGCCGGCGTCGGCATTCTGGTACACCGGCGAATTGTGGGTGAGTAGAAACTTTCGGTTTAGAGGCCGAACTGGATTCGCGGCCGACGCGGCTGTGCCTGAAATCGGTGCGGCAGGAGGCGGCGCGGAAGCCACCGACGGTGCGGGCGGCGGCGCCGCGGGTGCTGCGCCGGCAGCTTCAGAGGGCGGTGCGGCGGCTTCGGGCGCGGGCGCCGAGGTGGCCGGCAGCAGGCTCGGATCGATCTGGCGTACGCGCGCAAACTCCTCATCGGCGGCGTTGCGTTCGTTGGGCAATGTGATCAGGAAGTTGGCCAATGCAAGGTGGAGGCGGGCGTCGCCCGGCGACAATCCAACCGCGGTCCGCAGTTCAATCTCGGCCTGGCCCAGTTGACGGCGCTGATTGAGGATCAGCGCAAGCTGGCGCCTGTATTCCGCCGAGGCCGGGTTAAGCACCACCGCCGCTCGCATCTGGTTCTCGGCCGAACTCCATTGCGAACGGGCGGAATAAAGCTTCGCGAGCGACGCGCGACTGAGCGCGTTTAGGGGCTGCAGCGAGGCGACCTTTGTGTACTCGTTTTCAGCCGCCGGGTAGTTGTGCTCGAACATATAAAAATCGCCTAGCTTCAAGTGCGCCTGGGGATCATTGGGAGCCAATTTCACCGCCGCTTCGTAATCTTCTTGCGCGTTGCCGACCTGGTTGTCGTGCAAAGCTTGGTCGCCAGCCTTGATGTAATCGCTTGCCGATCTCCGGCCGCATCCGAACGCCAGGAGCGCCGGCAGGACCAGGAGCCAGCTTGTCGCAAGCAATCCACGGCGCAGAAAGAAGTTAAACATTTTCTTTAGATCTCCTTTGCGGAGGAGCCGCCGCCTCCACACGCACCTTCCTTTAAATTGTGTCGCCCTGCGAATACTTTCGGCAAGCTTCAACCGATGGTTTCAGACCGAATCTGCACAATTTTGCGAACCAGCCTGGTCCTGGCGCGGCAAGCCTTGCGCGAGGCCCGTCCGCATCGGCTATAAAAGGGATCGTGCGAGCCATTCTCATCGCGGCCAAGGAACTGAAGTTCGCCAAGACCCGGCTGGGAAGATTGCCCGAGCGGGAGCGCGAGCTTTTGGCCCACGCCATGTTTCGCGACGTGCTCGACGCGGCGATGAACTTCAAGACGGCGGATTGCGTTGCGGTAGTGACCTCGGATGGTGAGTTGCTGGACCTGGCCCGGGGCGCCGGTGCGGTCGCAATAGATGAGCGCTATCCGCGTGGGCTGAACGCCGCCGTAGCGATGGCGACCAACCAACTTATCAACGCCGGTGTGACCACGCTTTGCACGCTGCTTTCAGACACGCCCCTGGTTACGGCCGCCGACATTGACCGGGTGTTTGCGGCGCTGTGCGCGGAGCGGGGCGTGGTGCTCGCGCCGTCGCGTGACGCGCGCGGCACCAACATCATCCTGCGCCGGCCGGCGGGCGTCATTCCCACCCGCTTCGGGAAGCGCAGCCTGGCGCTGCATCGCCTGGAATGCGAGCGGCTGGGGCTGCCCTGCGAGGTTCTGCATCTGCCCGGACCGGCGATGGACCTCGACGAGGTGTCGGACTTAGGCGACTTCATCAGCGTGGCCAGGACTACGCACACGCTGGCAGAGCTAAGCCGCTTCGAACTTGCATTGTCATAGCCCACAGGGTTCAATGGGTGGCGGTTTTCGAGACCGGCCCAATGGTTCCTGTCCATGGGGTTGCCGGAGGGCAGCCGATAAGGTTGAATTTTCCAGTCCATCGGTCGTCTTTTGACTCGGGAATCCGCTGAGCGGTTGGTTAAATGTGTCTTTTGGAATATATGCATAGACCTGCGCCTGACCGGACCTGATGCCGGGTTGTGCTACGAATCAACCGCTATTGCTTGCAAGGATGAATACCCCGACCGGCATCGATACCCCTGCCACGCTTCGGATAGCCCCACTGATTGAGCGCTTTGGTGCCTCAGTTCTGGAGAGCGTTTACGCGCTGGGCCGCTTCGTTCTCTTTTTGCTTTCGGCGGTGGCCGAGATCTTCATGCCGCCTTACAAGGTGCGCCTGGTGTTGCGCCAGATTCGCACCATCGGCGCCGAGTCGTTTTTCCTGGTCGCGCTGATTGCGATGTTCACCGGGATGGTCCTGGGTCTGCAGGGCGAATTCACGCTGCGAAAGTTCGGCTCGGAAGGCGCCTTGGGGACCGTAGTTTCGCTGGTCCTGGTCAGAGAGCTGGGCCCGGTCCTTACGGCGCTGATGGTAACCGCACGAGCCGGCTCCGCGATGGCGGCCGAAATTGGGGCGATGCAGGTCACGGAGCAAATCGACGCTTTGACCGTGATGGCGATCAATCCGGTTCAGTACCTGGTCTCACCGCGCGTAATCGCCGGAGTGATCAGCTTTCCTTTGCTGACGTCGATGTTCGATGTGATCGGGATCATGGGCGGCTACGCCGTCGGCGTGGGTCTGATGGGCGCTCCGTCGGCCAGCTATTTTAACGGTATCGCGCAGAATATGACCGGCGACGACGTCATGGGCGGCTTGTACAAGGCGTTGACCTTTGGGCTGATCGTAGCCTGGGTGTCGTGTTACAAGGGTTATAACGCGCAGCGGATGGCAACCGGCGTCAGCCGCGCCACCACCGAAGCGGTCGTGCTATCCAGCGTGCTCATCCTCATGTTCGACTATTTCCTGACCTCGCTGCTGCTCAAATGACGGCCAACAATTCCAGCTCGATTGCAATCAGCATCAGCGGTTTGCGCCGCCGGTTCGGCCCGCAGCAGGTGCTCGACGGAGTCGATCTGCAATGTCCGCGCGGTCAGATCACCACGATCGTCGGCCCCAGCGGATGCGGCAAGACGGTTTTCCTCAAGCATCTGACGCTCCTGATGAGGCCTGACGCTGGTCACATCGTCATCGACGGCGTCGATGTCACCCTGCTTCGCTCGCGATCGCTGGATTCTGTCCGGGAGCAGTTCGGCGTCCTGTTCCAGGGCGGGGCACTATTCGATTCCTTGACGGTATTCGAGAACGTAGCCTTTCCACTGGTGGAGAAAACCAGGCTCGGGCGCAGTGAGATCGCGGCGGCGGTAACTGATAAACTTGCGGCCGTAGGCTTGGATGGAATGGGTCATAAGTATCCGTCCGAGATAAGCGGCGGGATGCAGAAGCGGGCGGCTCTGGCCAGAGCGTTGATACGAAACCCGAAAATCCTTTACCTGGATGAGCCGACCACCGGCCTGGACCCGACCCGCACCGGCGCGATTCACGAGCTGATTCGCCGTACCCATGAAAAATTCGGGCTGACCGTGGTGATGGTCAGCCATGACGTGCCGCAGGTATTCGAAATCTCCGATCGGGTCGCGTTTATGAACCAGGGCAAGATGTGGCTTAGCGGGACGGTCGCGCAGGTTATGGAAGCAGAGGATCCGACCTTTGAACGCTTCCTGGCCGGCAGAGGTTCTGACGACGACGCGGAGGGGACGGCAACTGACGGCGAGACGGAGACGAGAGTTTAATGTACGCAAGCCGTACGACCCAATTTTTGGTTGGCATTTTTGCTCTGGCCGGTCTTGCGGCCTTGGTAGTCCTGTCTTTTCGGCTTGGTAAACTGGAGCTGTTGGCGCCCCCGAGTTACATGATTTACGCCAATTTCGACAACGTAACGGGACTTAAGAGCGGTGACAACGTCGAGATTGCGGGCGTTGGCGTCGGCCGAGTCATCTCGATTTCGCTTAGCGGCGATCGCGCCAGAGTAGCCATGCGCATCAATCGCGGAGTGCAAATCGACGATGAGGCTATCGCCGCAATCCGCACGCGCGGCATCATTGGCGACAAATATATGGCGATCTCACCCGGTCCGGGTGAAAAATATTTATCCAACGGGGGAGTTCTGCGCCAAACCGAATCAGCGGTCGTTCTGGAAGACCTGATCGGTCAATTCATCAATAGCATGGGTTCCGGGGGAACCAAAAAACAAAATGGTGAGAAGGAAAGCGATGGGATCGAGACCCCAGCCATTACCGATCCAGGCAGCGCGAAACCAAAGCCGTCCAAATAGCGGGTTCTTGAAGACATCGCTGGCCGTGGGCGCCCTGGCGGTCATACTGATTGGGTTGGGCGGTGCCGCCGCCGCGGAGGGCGATCCGATGGCCGCGGTCAAAGAAACCGTAAGGCAGGTGCTGGCCATCGTCACCGACCCCTCCTACAAGTCAGCAACGTCGGAGCGGCGCGAGAAATTGCGCGAGATAATCGCTCCACGATTTGACTTTAGCGAGATGGCGCGCTCGGCGATGGGCGTTCATTGGCGGACTCTCACCCAGCCCCAACGCGACGAGTTCGTGCGTGTGTTCACCGGGCTGCTGGAAGCTTCCTACATGGGAAAGATCGAAGGTTACAAGGGCCAGAAGATCGTCTACGTCAAAGAGATCAACGAGGGTTCCGACGCCCAGGTCAACACCAACATCATTCCATCGGGCGGCGAGGCGATCGCAGTCGATTACCGGCTCAAGCAGTCCGCAGGAACGTGGAAGGTCTATGACGTTGTGATTGACCACATAAGCCTGGTCGGCAACTATCGCAACCAGTTCAATCGGCTCATGAACGAAAAGGGTTTCGACAAGCTGGTCGCTGCGATCAAGCAAAAGCAGCAATCAATCGATACGGGGAGTTGAAGGGTAACCGCCGCGGCCGCCCGCCGGGTAAAAAACGAGCGAGCTTTTGACTGAGAAAAATGCATAATATAAGAAGATTAATGCGGTGGTTGCACGATCTCGGGAATCCCCGGGGGAGATGATTAACGTGAAGAAACTCATGATTGGCATCGCATTCCTTTCGGCTTTCTGCGCCACCGGAGCGCTAGCCGCAGGGCCCCCGGATATGGCCAGTTCTGAAACCTATTCCGACCCGCTGGCGCCGTTTAACGAAAAGATGTTCTGGATCAACCTCAAGCTGGACAAGTACATCCTGCGCCCGGTAGCCACCGGTTACGCCGACGTGCTGCCTGAGGACGTACGCAAGCATATTGGAAACTTCTGGGACAATGTCGGCGTCATTCCGCGCTTTGCCAACAACCTGTTTCAACTGAAAGTAGCACGCGCCGGAACCGAGGTGGGCCGCTTCTTCATCAACAGCACGCTGGGCGGAGTGGGATTCTTCGACGTTGCCGATCCGTGGTTTGGGCTCAAGGAGCATGACGAGGATTTTGGTCTGACGATGGGCCATTACGGCGTTCCAATGGGCCCCTACCTGGTGCTGCCGTTTTACGGGCCGTCTTCGATTCGCGACGCCGTGGGCCGCGCGGCTGACGGTGCGATGAACCCGATGAGCTATACGCTGCCTTGGTATATCTCGTTCCCGGCGCAAGCCGGCGCGAGTGTCGCGTCGGCGGTAAACTACCGCTCGCTCAATCTGCAACTGTTTGAGGACGTCGATCGTTACGCGGTTGACCTCTACGGCGCGGTGCAGGACGGCTATATCCAGCGGCGCAAGAAGCGCGAAGCCGAAAATACCTTCTGACCCTCCACAGAAGAATAAGTTCTTCCACGGGCGCGCTGTGATCTTCAGCGCGCCCGTTTTGTTTAGTCAGGAGAGGACTACTAGCCATGGTTGTGATCATCTTCCGTTCGCGTTTGGCCGCCGGCCATGACGACGAATATGAGGCGACATCAAAACGGATGATCGAACTGGCCTCGGCGATGCCGGGATTCGTTTCATTCAAGACATTCGCGGCTCCTGACTGGGAGCGGGTGTCGATAATCGAGTTTGAATCCGAACAAACCGCCGCCGAGTGGCGAAATCATCCCGAACACAAGCAAGCCCAGCGCCGCGGGCGCGAAGCGTTTTACGACCGCTACTCGATCCAGGTCTGCCACGAGGTCCGCAGCTACGGCTTCGAACGCTGACGTAACCTGTTCGACCGTCGAGAAAATGCTTTGTGCGCCTACTGCCGTTTGTTGCGCCGAGCTTGCTGGCCTCCGCCTGCGGGCTTGCCTTTGAATGCGTTGGCGCGATTTTGACCCGATGCGCCGGGCTTAAAGCCGCGGCTAGAAAAATTCCCGCTGCGATTGCCGCCACCCATTCCCGTCCTGTTGGGCATCATGTTGTTGGACGGCCTCGTCATTGGTTTGGACGGTCTGGTCGCGGCGAGGTTGGCGCCATTCGGCCTCCCGGGCTGACCCTTGTAGGTGCCGGGCCTGCCGGCCGTTTTGCCAAAGTTGGTATTCGCAGGGAGTCCGCCCACGGTTCCAGGACGCGTTTTGTTGACCGTTCCCGTGCGGTTTGGATAGGTGCCGGGTTTGGCAAAGTTGGGCCTCATGCCGGGATTGGTCGCAGCAAGATTATTGGGCCGATTTGCGTAATTGGCCGGATAGCCAGGTTTGTAACCTGGGTAGCCGGGTTTGTAGCCCGGATACCCGGGACGATTTCCCGCATAACCTGGGTATCCCGGACGGTTTGGGTACGCGGGGTAGCCGGGTCGATTTGGGTAGGCAGGGTAACCCGGGTATCCCGGCCGATTCGGGTATCCAGGATATCCCGGATATCCCGGCCGGTAGCCGGGGTAAGGTCCATATCCTGGACGGTAGCCCGGATAGCGATTGACGAAGTAATTGGAATTGGAGTAGTACACGCCGCGGTTGTAGACCACGTTGCCGCCGTACCAGTTGGTTCCCCAGCTATTGTTGCCGTTGTTGATCAGGGCACTGGTCAACATTCCGGCCCCGAACCCTACCACGCCCGCAGCCAGCATCGCGGCGCCCGAGTATCCCGAGTAACCCGCTGGTTGCGGCACCGGTGCACCATAAACGGTGGAGGGATTATAGGTCGGCACATATACGGTGTTGGGCTGCGCGGGTTGAATAACGATTACCTGCGGCGGTGGCGCACTGCTTCCCTGGACTACCACTGGTCCGCCTTCTGATGGAGGAGGCGCGCTTTGGACCGAGACTGACTGTTGCTCCGTGGACTTCAAGGTACCTGCGTGCATCGCGCGTTGGCGCATTACCTGGATTGCGGTCATCACGTCCTGGGGCTGGACGTAGTACGCTTCACCCAGCGCCGAGGTCCAGGACAGACTCTGGCTCATGGTCTGAAGCACGCTGGGAAACTGACATAGTGACCGAACGCTGGGATCCCAAGGCTTGGCGTTGACCTGGGCCGCCAGCGCATCGCCGCTCAGATTGGGATTTTGTTGGACAAAGCGTGCCGCATCTACGACCTGTGTGGGGAAGGTCGATGCGGCCAGGATCTGCGCGATCAGCATGTCGGGGTACAGCGCAATCGGCGACACCAATTGCTGCAATTGATCTGCGGTCGCGAGCATCGGGGTAGGTCCCGACGGACCTCCGGCGACCGATCCCGACGGAGGCGCAGATTCCGGAGGCGCTTCGGCGGACCCTGGCGGCGCCGCGCCTGGATTTACCGATGCCGCAGCCGGAGGAGGCGCGGCAGGCTCAGCTGCCGCGGCCGCTGACCCCTGGGGCGCTGGTTGTGCCGCGGCCGCACTGGGCTGGCCGGAAGCCGTGGAAGCCTCCTGGCCGCGCGAGCATCCATTAATGAAGGGCGTGGTCGAAATGAGAAGAGCGACTACAAATGACAGCTGAAGAAGGGTATCGCAGCTTTTTGTCGAATTGGTTGGTACTCGCATGTTTAGTTGACCATAGCGCGGGTAATATTGGGATCCGGTTGACCACAGGCTGCCAACTCTAGCGCATGCGATGGACATTTAATACAGGCTAAAAGCCGCATCCGGACACAGCTTCGCGCCTTGCCCGAGCTCGGCACTGCCTTTGTTGTGCCGAAAGGAGGGGGTTTCCCTGCTCCTCTCGCCAGCCGCGCTATCCCTTGCGCTGGAGCAACTCGTCCACGCGCGCAATCAGCGGCTTCAGATCGGTGGCATCGACCAGCGCACTGGCCATCCGCACCGGATCGCCGAAGAAGAAGCGTTCGTAAAGCACCTGGCGGCCGCCGAAGGCGCTGCCCGCCACGTCCCACGCCAGACGATAGAGCGCGGCACGGTCGCGCGCCAGCGCGCCGGCCGTGGCGAGATAGCGCTCGAGATCGGGTTGCAGCGGACTTGTGAAATCGGCCTCCGAGGGCGTCGCCATCAGGCTCGAAGACGAGTTGAGCTGGATTATTTCGACCAGGCGCGGATACAGGCGTGGAAACAGATTGCGCGCCACGTCCAGGGGCGGACGCGCCGGCATAAACTCGCCCCATTTATCCTCATACGCGTCGGCTTCCGCGGAGCGCAGGCATGAACGCATCAACTCGGCCGTGATGATCATCTCGGCCAGCCGGTCGCGCACGTGCGGCAGCGTCATCGCGTCGCTGACCTCCGCAATCTTGGCCGCCACGCCGAGCAGGAACTCAGCCTTGACAGCGTTCTTGACCACCACCTGATGCATCATGTTCACCACGGCGTTGGTCTCGGCGTAAACGGTGTTGCATCGGGCGATGTCGCCGCACAAAAAGATGCGTTCCCACGGGATCAGAACACGATCGAAAATGACCACACAGTCCATCTCTTCGAAGCGCGAGGCGAGCGGGGCGTCGAAGTGTGATCGTCCCAGGTCCATCGGGTCGCGGCAGATGAATTTCAGTCCCTTCGCGTTGCAGTTGATGGCAAACGCCAGAGCGAACTGCTCCGCGGCGGGTTCCGCCTTGAGCACGGTGGAAGGAAAGACGATCAGCTCTTCCGCCAGCGGGCCCAGCGTAGCCAGCATCCGTGCGCCGCTGACGATTACGCCGTGGCCATTCTTCTCGACGATTCGCAACGCCAGTTCGGCGTCGGTCTGACCGGCCCATCCTGCCGCCCGGCTGGCACGCGGATTTACCAGAGTATGGGTAGCACACCAGTCCTGATCGCGCGCTTGGCGATAATAGGAACGAATGTTGTCGCCGAATCGCGGATCACTTTGGGCGAAGAATTGCCACGCCGCCGCCATCGCAGCGATACTCGCGTTGAGATAGTCCGGCGTGCGGCCCAGCATCCCGCCGCTGAACTCGGCCCAGCGCCGAAACATCGCGCTGCGCCGGCGCAGGTCCTCGGCGCTGCGCGGCTGGATGAACGACAGCCCGGCGCGGCCACCGTCCTCAAGCCGGTAGGTCATTGCCTCGGGATGCTCGACCTGCATGTCATACAATGTCGCGATGGAGCTGGCGCAGTGGATGAACGCCGGATGAGTGGTCGGGTCCTCGACGCGGGCGCCGCCAATCCAGACCTCGGCCTTGAGCTTGCGCAATGCGCTTAGATAGTTGTTGCCCGAACGCGCGCCCATCACAGGATCTCCATCAGCTTGGGCAGACGGCTTTTGATCAAATCTGCGGCGCCTTCCGGCGCCATGTAAGGCGGGCGCGCCGGGCCCATCTCGATGCCGGTTGCCACCGCGGCCGTCACCTTGGTGGTTCCCAGATGACCCAGCGTTTCTTCGCCTCCGCGCGGGAAGCATCGATTGAGCCGGCGCTGAATCTCCTGGGCGCGTTGCAGGTCGCCCCCTCGAAACGACTTGAGCAGCGCCACCGCCGCGGGTACCGCGAAGACATTGATAAAGCCGCCGGCCGCACCGAGCATCAGCCCCGCCAGCAACGCGCGAAAAGTATTGTAGATGTCAATACGCCCGCCGATCTCGTCGTACAACGCTTCGAGATGCTGCAAGTCGGTCAGCACCTCCTTCATCGCAACAATGTTCGGGATAGCTGCAAGCCGGCCGGCGAATTTTGGTCCGATGGTGAACTTGCTTAGCGCGGGATTGTGGTAAATCACGACCGCAAGTTCGCCCGCCTCGGCGGCGACCATTTGGTAATGCCGCTCGACCTCCAGCTCACCGCATCGCCAATAGTAAGGCGGGATCACCTGCTGCGCGTCGAAGCCCATTTTCGCGGCGTGCCTCGCATAGCTCAGAGTTTCAAGCGTGGTAGCACCCGAGGTCATCGCGACGGCGCAGATTCCCGGATGTTTGCGCGTTTCGGTCAACGTCACTTCCCAGGCGCGCAGCCGCTCGCTTTCGCTTAGATGCAGGAATTCGCCGATCGACGGGGTTGCCACGATGCCGTCGGCGCCAGCCTCGATTGCCCATCGCACCTCCGCTCGCAGGGCTTCCTCGTTAAGCAGGTAATCGGCAGTAAACGGCGTTACCAGCATCGCAATAATTCCGTGCGCGAGTTTCACCATGATATCTCCCTGGTGCGGTGCATCACGCCGCGATCTTTTGCGCCGGCGCAAAAAAGAAAATTGCCTGACCGGTGCCCAGAGCTGCTTCGTATCGGCCGAATTGCTCGCCCGGCCAGTCGCATCGGCCGGCCCCTAGCGCACCCACCATCATCAGGTAATGCGAGAAGCGGCCCTCGGGGGAACATTGGGCGCGGTATTCCTGAGAGTGGCCTATCACTTTGTCGTGGCGCCCGAACTGAAACCATTCCATGACGCGCTCGTCAAAGGCGCGGTTGGCCGGCAAGCTGATATCGTCGGGAGAAGCGGACGCATGTTCGCGCGCATGATCGTAGTCCCAGAACTTGTGCGACAGCCCGCCGGACGCGACCAATACCACGCGCCGCGCCGAGGCGCGCACCGCTTCGCTCACCGCAGCGCCGAAGTTCAGATCATTTTCCACCGACGCGGTCTGGCATACGCCGATCGACAGCACCCGGCGGGCGTTCGCCGGCAGATTGAAATACGACATCACGGTCAGGGTCGGGTAATGAATCGGCAGGTTACGATGGGCGCTCGCGAGTGCGTGCATTCCACGTTCTCGCGCTGCAAGCTCGATTGCGTGCGCAAGCTCCGGATCGCCGGCATAGTCGTACGGCATTTCGTGGAGCATCTCGGGCAGCTCTTCGGAAGTGTAGATGCCGCTCAGCCGCGGATGCGCGTTGAGCACGTATTCGAGGGTGGTGAACCAATGCGCATCGAAGAGCACGAAAGTGTCGAACTCCAGTTCGCGCAACCGCTCGCGTTCCAGCCGCTCCATCGCCTCGTAAAAGGTGGAAACATTGCGGCCCATGTATGCTTTGCGCGCGGCCGGATCGCGGAT
>DATFSZ010000048.1:0-2785 GCA_035262365.1 Binataceae bacterium (SeqCode) | reverse complement strand
GAGAAGTCGTGAACCTTCTCGCCGGACTCCTTGTCGTAAACGATCGTCCCTACAGGGACCTTCAACACCACACTCTCGCCGTCGCGCCCCGTACAATTGGAGCCTTCGCCATGGCGCCCGCGCTCAGCCTTGTATTCAGGATTGAAGCGGAAGTGGACCAGCGTGTTGTGGCGTTCGCTTGATTCCAGGATCACATCGCCGCCGCGGCCGCCGTCGCCGCCGGAAGGCCCGCCGCGAGGAACAAATTTTTCACGGCGAAAAGCCATGCAGCCGTTGCCGCCATCGCCAGCCTTCACACGGATGACTGCCTCATCGATAAACATCGCTGCGTTTGATTGTACAGGGGGCATTCGGCATCGGGAGCAAGACCTAGCGAGCGAAGGCTCACCGTTGGGCAGGGGTAAGGAAGCTACTCCGCTAGTCCTTAAAGCCCGCCGAGCTCAGCAGTGACTCGCCCAGGCCGCGATCTACAGAATCTGCCTCAAACTACGCCGGCCAACCGAGCTCCAGGAAGAAGACCGGATAAGGACTGCCACGCCGGGTGAGCGTCCTCAGGCGCTCATTTCTGCCCAATCAGGGGAACCTGCATGCTCTCGAGCGGCTTGAATTCCACGGTGCATCCCTGCGCACCGCAGGAGAGTTCTCCCAGTCGCACGATCTTGAGCGACGAGTTCTCGGGGAAGGAAACCCGATAGTCGGCGTCGGTCAGCGACCCTCCGGCGTCGCGAAGCGACACATCGCCCTGGCGATAATCCGCCCGCTGAGGACGGCTGGAACCGTCAAACATCAGCACGAACTCGGCCCGCCCGCTCTTCTCGGCCAGGCCCCGGAGCTTGACCGAACGCATCTGTGATAGCTCCGCCTGGGCGCGAGCCAAATCGACGTCGAGGCGGACAGCATTCGTCTTCGCCAGCTGAGCGCGTGAGGCGGCGGCTTCAGCGCCTCCGGCGGCTGCAGCCAGCAATCGCATGTGGCGGGCGTTCGCCGAGTCGCCGGACTTCTCGTAGACTCGCGCCAGCCTGTCGGCGACGGTCCCGGACTGGCTCAAGCTCCAGGCAGCCTCGAGAAAGCGCATCCCTTCCAGGCGATCACCTTTCAGACACTCCGCCCAGCCAATCCGTGCCCACTCCAGCGCCACCAGGTACATGGCGGAGAAGACTTCGGGGGGCGCCTGGTCGTAAGCGCCGGAATCGAATTCGTCGGCGATGGCGTCCACTATCTTGCGCGCATCGCTCGCGGTTTGCTCCTTGTCGATGTCATCGCGCAGCGCGGCGGAGAACCAGTCGCCGCCGGCCGCGGGCGCGATACTCCCGGTTACGGCCAGCATCAGGGCGCGTGATTTTTCCCGCTGACCGCTCCCGAAGTAGAGCCCGGCCAGCGCCAGTCCGATCTCGGGATCGTCGGGCAGGCCGGCCGACGCTTTTTCCAAATCGGCAATGGCTTCGGGATTGCGCTTGAGCGCGAGCAACACCAGCCCGCGGTTCTTGCGTGCGGCGTTGTCCACAGGAACGTTCTCCAGTTGCCTCCCGTACGCGGCCAGCGCATCTTCATATTTGCCGGCCAGGCGCAGCTCCGCGCCCAAGTCGTTGTAGGCTCGCTTGTTGAACGGGTTGACTTCGACCTGCTTGCGATACGCAGAGATGGCATCGATGTGATTGCCCAGTCCGGCATAGGCCTGCCCGAGTTCGTCCCACGCGTCATCGCTGTCCGGTTTCTGTTCGACGACTTTCCTCAGCAGATCGGATGCATTCTTGTAATCGCGCAGGCTCAAAGCCTTGAGTCCCGCTTTGCGCAGCTCCTGCGGATTGCCTCCGGCCGCGCTTACGGCGGTCCCGGCATTCGTTGAGGGACGCACATCACACGTGATGCCTTCCCGCACATAGTCCACGGCCACGCTGCGCAGCGACTCCACGTCCGGGCGTCGCGCGGCGGGAAGCTGGTTGACCTTGAGGATGTAGGTTTGTTCAGCTTCGAGGACATTCTTGGCAATGGCGTAGGAGAGCGAGTACTGGCCGTAGTCGCGCGTGATGGCGACTTGAGGCGGAATCTTCACTGAGTAATTGCCGGCGAACTCCAGGTGCGCTTTGTTATGCATTTCAATGGCGGGCCCGATATCGAGCGGTTTGCCGGCCTTCTTTCTCGGCACCCGGACGCCCACGGGTGGAAATATGTACCAGGCAACGTCGATGCTGGGCACGCTGAAGAAGGTGTCTTCATGCAGTTTGTAGCGAACGCGAAGCGGTTTGGCGGGGGTCTCGACCTCGCTTACGTCGACGTCTGACACCTTCCCGCGATAGCCCTCGAGAGCCGCGAGCCGCTCCCCGATCTTCGGCCAGTCGGCCTGGGAGGTGCTGCGAAAGATCGCGCGAAACGGCACCGCGCTGTCACCGGTCGCAAGCAGCTCGATGGTCGCGTCCAGGGTGCCGCTCTCGGCGATCCTGCCGTTCAACGTGAGCGAAAAGGTGTTCTTGACCGGCACCGTGGCGGGAGTCCGGCGCACGCCTCCGCTGGTGGCGTCGGTCGCCAGCACGGCCTGCTTGTCGCGCAGCTGGTAGAGCAGCAAGCCGTAGGGCGCGACCTCGGCGGTGGAGTCGAGCCACACCTGGTCTTTATCGACCTGCGCCAGGGTGATCACGTGGTCGAATTGCGCCGGCGAGGGAATGTCTTCATCCAGTTTGCGCTCGGAGCCGATCAACACCGGATAGCTCTGGATTCCAGCGGCGCGCAGCAGCGCCGAGAGCAGTGTGTGCTTGTCCTTGCAGTCGCCATAGCTTCCGGCTAGCAC
>DATFSZ010000047.1:0-179269 GCA_035262365.1 Binataceae bacterium (SeqCode) | reverse complement strand
CACGGCTCGGCTGGTGTTCAGGTTGTAAACGGAATGGTCGGGTTGATTCTCGTCAAAGGGCCGATCGATGACGTCTTGGAGATAGCAGCGGCTCGAGATGAACTCCTCGTGATCCAGAATCTCAAGATCGAGCTGCTCGATAAGTCCTCCGGCATTTGGGGCTTCGAGCCGCTCGCGTATCAGCCGGCGAGCGCGGGCGGCTACTCGCCTGAGACCAAGGTTGAGCTGATCACCGCAAACGGCAGGCCGGTGATGGTTATCGATCGCCGGGGCGCGAAACCGGTGGCGAAACGACTGCCGCTGCCGGTCTATAAAATGCGCCCGGGCGAGGTGATACGCCTGCGTATCCTCAACGGCACCGATGGAATCTTCCTTCCGCTGGCGCTGCCCGGGTTCGAGGTCTATGTAATCGGCCAGGACGGTATCAACCTGCTGAAACCCCAACGAGCCGGTGAAGATCCAAAGTCCGCCGTCCGGATGGCACCGGGGAATCGCAACGAGGTGCTGATTCGCGCGCCAATAAGACCGGCTCGCGCATCGCTGCAGGCCCTCGCGCAGATGCCGGCGGCGCGCGACCAGTTCAGTGAAGCAATGGGCGAAATGATGGCGCGGCCCGGCATCGACATCGCGGAGTTTGAAGTTGCCGGTGCTCCCCGGCGCATGGCGATCCCCGCGACACTGCCAACGCCGAGCCGCGAGTATCCGTTGATCGGCGACGCGGAGATTGTCGCGCGGCGCACTGTCACATTTTCAATGAAAACGGGCAGCAAAAGAATCATCGATGGCACCGAGTACCTGGTCGACGGCCAACTCTACCAGGAGGGAACGATCGACCCGAAAGTGAAACTCGGCACCGCCGAGGAGTGGAAGATCGTCAACAACTCCGACGGGATCCATCCGTTTCACATCCACGTGAATTCGTTCGAGGTGATCGGGCTGCCCTCGGATCCGGAGTACCGGCGCCTGCATGACACCGTCTGGCTGGCGCCGTTTTCGACAATCACGATGCGAACCCGATTCAAGACCTGGAAAGGAAAGAGCGTCTATCATTGCCATGTGCTGCCGCACGAGGATTCGGCAATGATCAAGAATTTCCTGATTTCGTAAATCTGCTTCGCATGTCCTCAAAAAAGCGCTGCGGGACCGGGCGACGCGCGCGATGGTTGAAAGCCGGCATGCTGTGCGCCGCCGCAGTCCTCGTGGTCTCCGGCACGGTGCGCGCACAGGAGCAGGGTCCGTGGTGGACCTGGTCTACCGCTGACGGCAACTGGGGCGGGTATCGCAACAAGCTTGCGGACTTCGGTTTCACCTTCTCGGGAACGACGGTGGTGGATCTTCAGGGTAACGTCTCGGGCGGCGAACGCAAAGCCTTTGCCGCGGCGGACGCGTCGCTGCTCGCGGTCGACGCGGACATGGCGCAGATCGCGGGATTGCGCGGGCTGCTTCTTCATGCGGAATTCGTGGCGAATGGTGGCCAGAATCTTTCCACCAAGAGCATCGGCAACATCCTTCAGGTAGGTACGGCCTTTGCCCAGGACGGATACTATCTCGGCCAGATGTATGCCCAGCTAAAGCTGTTCGACGATCGATTGATGGTCCAGGTTGGCCGGCTGACGACCGGGAATAATTTCGCCAGCTTGCCGGTGTTCAACGACTATGTGTCCTTCGGCGATAATCCGTTTCCGATCAGTCTCATCAACAATACCATTTATTTCACCAGTCTTCCCTCAGTGGAGTGGGCGGCGGTGGGAACGTTTGTGCCGGCGGACTCGATCGCATTCGCTGTGGGAATATACGGTACCAACCTGCCCTCGGGGCTGCCGTTCGCCTCGCAACACGGAATCGATTTCTCGTTCGACGGAAGCGGTGGTCCAATGGAAGTTGGTCAATTGACTTACAACCTTAACGGCGGACGAGATGACACGGGGCTGCCCGGTAGGTATTACCTGGGCGGGTTTTATTCCGGTGCGGACTACCCGGTATTGTCGGATGGGGGAACCAGAAAAGGAAATTATGGTTTCTACTTTGAAGCACAGCAGATGATTTACCGGTATGGTGGACCGGGCAGCGACGTCGGCTTCACGCCGTGGTTAGGCGTCACTTTCAGTCCGCAGCAGAGTACTAGCCAGCTGCCCGTGTTCGTACTGGCCGGCGCTGTCTATCATGGTCTGATACCGGGGCGCAGCGACGACAACGCGGCCTGCGCTTTTTACTATGGCAAGATCAGCGACGAGCTGCCTTCGATTACCGGCGAAAAGGTTTTGGAGGTCGATTATACCTGGTGGGCGACGCCATGGCTGGCCATAACTCCCGACGTGCAATACGTCCTCAACCCGAGCGGAGGCAGCAGCAGCGCCAACGCCCTTGTGCCCGGGCTGCAGTTCCAGATCCTGTTCTAGTGAGTTTGGTCGTGGACTTTCGTGTTCAGATTCCGTTAAGAGTTCTGGCCGCGGTCCTTGTCGTGATGCTTTGTAGCTTGTCTCGCGCCGCGTTAGCGCAGGCGTTGCGGTCCGATAAACCGGTGGCGCGCGAACAAACTTCAGGATCGGGCGGAATGGGCCGGCTCTATGTGTTTCGCATGGTTCGCTCCTTCGGCGCTCATATCGATGACTACGTGACGATCGATGGTGTTCCGATCCGAAGAGTCAGCCCCGGTTCGGGTTTTTATTGCGATATCAATCCCGGAAACCATGCAATCGGTGTGTGGCGTCACAAGAACCGGCCGCTCAAATTGTCGGTAGCACCCGGCCAGCGGCAGTATGTTTGCGTGATACTCCATCATCTGGGCGGTGTGGCACCCCGCGGCGGCGCGCTTACTTTCGATCAGGCGTTCGATATTCGATTGCTCGATCCAGGTTTCGGCGCGGAGCGGGTGCAGCAATATCGGATGACCGAGGCGAACTGCCAGCACGAGCCATAAGCGGCGTGGGCAGGGTCTCGAGGCCCGGTCGCTGGGAAAAGCCTCACGCCAATCCTCTCGCTGGTCAGGAGAGCACGTCTATCACGGGGTTTTTCATTGCGTACGCATCATGCAGAAACTCACCCTTTCGCGGCTGCTGAGAGTGGCTCGATCCTTATCGGCAGGACGAAATCGACCGTGCGGGGCAGCTTGCATATTTTGTCGTTGCATTCCTGGAACATGAGTTTGCCGTTTAGCTGCTGATCGCCGGGTTTTAAGTTGCCCTTCAGCAGCAGTGTGCCGTTGGCGCGAAAGCTGCCTGTATATACGGGAAGTGTTTCGCCCAGCGACGCGATCTTGACCGGCTGCGGCTTAGGGAATGTTAGCGCTTGATGCGACACCGAAGCGTCGTCGAATCGCAATGCCGTAGCGCTGTAGTTCTGCGGCAGCGGCTCGCCGTAAACGTGCCACGGTGGCTTTACCGAAAAGTCGACGGCGACGCCGAGTTCCTGTCCCGCGAACGCCTTAACAGCCGAAAGCTGGACGGCAGCTTCGACTTCATCGGCCCGGATTATGAGCTTGCGCCCGCTGCCAACGCCGAAATCTTTGAGCAGTAGTTCGGACGCGGTGGGGCGGTCGCGGAAGTCGTTGAGGAATTGTTTGTCAATTACTTTTCCATCCGGACCGATCAGGTACTGGCCCGGAAACGGGATGCCATAAAGGGGCAGGCTTTTGGGGATGTTGGTGTTGAGGATCCCATAGGCGCTAATCACGCGGCTGCCCCGATCCGACAGCAGGGGATACGCGATGTGATGCGCGGCGGCAAAGCGCGCCAGAATCTCAGGTGGATCATAGGTAATGGCCGCGAGCCCGATACCGTTTGCTTTCAGTGCTTCATAATCGGTTTGCAGCTCGACGAGCTGAGCGCGGCAATAAGGTCACCAGTCAGCGCTGCGCACGAATACTAGCAGCACTCCCTTGGGTTCGCTTACGTCATGCAGCGAGCGGGCGCGCCCGCTTTGATCGGGCAGCGAAAAGTCCGGCGCCGCCTGACCAAGCGCGATCCCGCTGCTCACGTTGCGATTCTGCAGGCGTTCAAACCAACTGAACAGGCCCCAGAGGGAAGCGCCGAGCACTGCAACGACGACAAATGCGCGCACAGCCCACCTCCTGGCCATGGATCTGCGTCTTACCGAAGAACCGTAACTGGCGGACTCAGCCGCCGCGATTCTATGACCTGGCGCCATTACCATTATGATCCAAATCACGAAGCGCCGATGCAACGAAAACGGCGGGCGCAACAACATATGCCCCAAGCAGGGCCGGTGGCGCCTTGCGCTGGCCGCGTACCGGAAGCCCAGGCCTTGACGTAGATAGTTAGGGACCTTATTATATGCGTTGAGATGAGCGCCGACTGGATCATACCGCGCGAGATTCCCTCCGACCGAACGCTGCGGGAGCTGTCGCAGCAGTATCGTGAAGCCGACCCCAGCGCGATCGAGACGTTGCTGACTTTGCTTAGAACGGCCGGCGAGGTTCACACCGCCATGGACCAGCGCTTTGCACGGCACGACCTTTCCCATGGGCGCTTTGTGGTCCTGATTATGCTTCACACCACGCCGGGCGGGGAGATGTGCTGCTCGGATCTGGCCGAGTCGGTCGGTGTGTCGCGCGCGACAATGACGGGACTTCTTGACGGCCTGGAACGTGACGATCTCATCCGCCGTGTCGATCATCCTGACGATCGCCGGCGAATAACGATTAGCCTGACTGCCGGTGGGCGCCGGTTTCTGGACGGAATGTTGCCCGATCACTTCCAGGCAATCGCGGATCTGATGACCAATCTGAGCGAGGTTGATCGCAAAAAGCTGCGCGAGTTGTTGGGCAAGATTCGGTCAAGTATGCCGGCCCTGCTAAAGCCCTAACAAAGAAGCTTTTTTTTGGGAATATTGTTAGGTTCCAAACAATCAGGTGGCTTATGGAAGTCAACAATACTTATCACACCCTCGATCGCGACGCCGGCCGCACCTATCCGGCCCTCGATCTCTTTGATGATCACGATCGATTCGTCGGCTACGACGATGATCAGGATCGCTCTTCCGAGGAGGGGATTTCCGACTCTGGTGCAGGCGGGCCCAGCCGGCCTTCGCGAGTGATCGGCGCCCTCCGGCATCGCCCGGTGCTGCTGGCCATGCTGCTCGTATCTCTGATTGTCCTGACCTTCGGTGGCTTCCGTCTCCGCAACTACATTGAGTCGTACGAAAGCACTGACGACGCGCAGGTGGACGCCCACATCAGCCCCATTAGTTCGCGCATCAGCGGGACGATTACCGGGGTTTACGTCGAGGACAACCAGCGCGTGAAGGCCGGCCAGCTTCTGGTGCAGTTCGATGTGCGCGATTACCAAGTCGCAGTCGAGCAGGCGCGGGCGCAACTTGCCCAAGCCTCCGCCGATGTCAATTCCGCCCGGCAGCAATACGCTTCGGCGCTCGCCAAAATCGGTCAGGCACGCGCTCGAAACTACGAGGCGCAGCGCGATCAACAGCGCTACTCGACCCTGCTGCGCCTGGGCGTTGTCTCGCAAGCTGAATACGATCAGTACCACGCCAACGCCGGGGTGCAGAACGCCGACGTTCAGGCCGACCAAGCCGATGCAGCCAGTGCATGGCGAACTATCGCATCGCGCGAGGCGCAGCTCAAAGCCGCCCAGGCCCGTTTGGACCAGGCAATCCTGAACCTGGGTTATACGCGGATCACCGCTCCCGCCGACGGCATTATCGGCAAGCGCACCGGCGAACTCGGCCAACGCGTCGATCCGGGTCAAAGCTTGATGGCGCTGACGCAGGTTAACGACCTGTGGGTAACAGCAAATTTCAAGGAAACACAGCTTGCGCGGATGCATCGCGGACAACCGGTCACGATCCATGTCGATGCGCTGGGGCGCGACTTCGATGGCCGCGTTCAAAGCATGCCGGGGGCGACGGGCTCTCTATACAGCCTGCTGCCGCCGGAGAACGCGACCGGCAATTACGTGAAAGTGGTACAGCGCCTGCCCGTGCGAATTGTGTTTGACCCGGGCCAGAACCTCTCGCGGCTGCGCCCCGGGATGTCAGTGGAGCCCAGCATATGGCTGAATTAGCGCGCAAATCACAGCCGCACGCACACAAGCCGGATGCAGCCCGGGGCAACCGCGCTCCGCTCAATCGGCGGCAGGGCGGCGGCGCATCGGCGTCATCGGACCCGCCGGCAGCGGCGCCCCTAGGGAAGTCCCGGCACAATCCGTGGTTGATCGCGCTGACGGTTACGCTGGCGACCTTCATGGAAATCCTCGACACCAGCATCGCCAACGTCGCCCTGCCGCATATCGCGGGCGGTCTGTCGGCCAGTGTGGACGAGAGCACGTGGGTGCTCACTTCATACCTGGTATCCAACGCGATCGTGCTGCCGATGAGCGCGTGGCTGTCCACGATGGTCGGGCGCAAGCGCTTCTACATGAGCTGCGTGGCGCTGTTCACCTTGAGCTCTTTCATGTGCGGCCTGGCGCCAACGCTCTCGACCCTGATTATCTTCCGCATCCTGCAAGGCGCGGGCGGAGGCGGCCTGCAGCCGAGCGAGCAGAGTATCCTGGCCGATACCTTTGCGCCCGAGAAGCGCGGCATGGCGTTCGCGATCTACGGAATGGCGATTGTGCTGGCACCGGCCATCGGCCCAACGCTGGGCGGATGGATCACCGACAATTACGATTGGCGCTGGATTTTCTTCATCAACATTCCGGTTGGAATCGTTTCCCTGCTGCTGAGCCACCGGATGGTTGAGGATCCGCCACATCTGACGCGGGAGCGCCAGCTCGCGCGCCGGCGTGGGATGCGCATTGACTTCATGGGGCTGGCGCTGCTGGCGCTGACCTTCGGTCCACTGCAGGTGGTGCTGGACAAGGGTGAAGAGGACAACTGGTTCCAATCGCACTTTATCGTGGCCTTCGCGGCGATCGCTGCGATCGCCTTCGTGGTCGGCGTTATCTGGGAGCTTTATCACAAGGATCCAATCGTGGACCTGCGGTTGTTCAAGAATCGCAGCTTCGCGGCATCCGCGTTCATGATGTTCGCGCTTGGATTCATGCTTTACGGCACCACCGTTTTGCTCCCCGAGTTCGTGCAATTACTGATGGGCTATACCGCTCAGGATGCGGGGATGATGCTTTCGCCGGGCGGCCTGGTGATTCTCGTATTGATGCCTGCGGTGGGAATGATGTTGTCGCGAATCGATGCCCGATGGTTGATCGCGTTCGGCTTCACCACCATCGCATTGTCGCTCTATCACATGACCGGCATCAATCTGGAGATGAGCTGGCAACACGCCATGATGTTGCGTGTGTACCAGTCCATAGGGCTGGCCTTCCTGTTCGTGCCGATCAATACCATCTCCTACGCGGGTGTCAGAGCTGAGAAGAACAACCAGGTATCGGGGCTGATGAACCTGATGCGGAACATAGGCGGCAGCGTCGGTATTTCGCTCAGCGGGGCGATGGTTACCGAACGCGGCCAGTTCCATCAGCATCAGTTGATTCAGAACGCGACCGCATACGATCCGCAGATGCGCGCCGCTGTCCAGGGCTTGGGGCAAACGCTGCAGCATGCAGGGCTCAGCGCGCCGGACGCGCTCCATCAGGCTTATGGAAGGGTTTACCTGGCGCTGCAGGCGCAGGCGCAAACGCTCGCATACATCGACACCTTCTGGATGATGGCGGCCGCCGCCGCATGCCTGGTGCCGCTGGTCTTGCTGCTCAAACGAATCGAACCGGGCAAGGCAGCGGCAGGCGCCCACTAGGCCGGCCGCGCTTCCGGTGGCAGTTCGTCAGTGCCGCACCGCGCGCGACTCCACCTCGGCCAGACGGCGGGTGAGGAAACGCCGTTCGGGCTCCGCCGTTACCAGAGCGAGGGCTCGGGAATAGGACTCCGCCGCTTCGTTCCATCGCTCCAGGCGCCGCAGCAGGTCCGCGCGCGCCGCCCACATCAGATGATAGCCGTCGAGATCGGTACGCACCCGGATCGACTCGATCATCTGCAGGCCTTCGGCAACGCCCGATGCCATCGCGACCGCCACCGCGTGATTCAGCTCGATGACCGGAGATGGCCGAATCCGCATCAGGTACGCATACAGCGCCTCGATCGCGCGCCAATCCGTATCCGCGGCTTGCGCGGCGCGCGCATGTACGGAAGCAATCGCGGCCTGGATCGCGTAGGGTCCCGCCGGTCCGGCGGAAAGGGCGGAATTGACCAGCGCCACGCCCTCCTCAATCTGCGCGCGATTCCATTTGGTGCGGTCTTGATCCTCCAGCAGCACGATTTCGCCTTGCGGGGTGGCCCGTGCGGTACGCCGCGAATCCTGCAGCAGTAGCAGGGCCAACAATCCGCGCGCTTCGGTGTTGTCGGGGATCAATTCGCACACGATACGTCCCAGACGGATCGCTTCAGTGCACAGGTCCGCGCGCACCAGGGTGTCGCCGTAGGTCGCCGCGTAGCCTTCGTTGAATACCAGGTAGATGACCGCCATCACGGCGTCGATACGGTCGGGCAGCACTTCGGGCGGCGGGATTTCATAGGGGATGCGGGCCGAGCGGATCTTGCGTTTGGCGCGCACCAAACGCTGCGCCATCGTGACCGACGGCACCAGGAATGCGCGGGCGATCTCCTCCGTGGTGAGTCCGCACAACGTGCGCAGTGAGAGCGCCACCTGTGCTTCCGCGGAAAGCGCGGGATGGCAGCAGGTGAAAATCAGGCGCAGACGTTCATCAGGCACGCCATCGCCCATAGGGTGGTTCTCCTCGGGCGCGGCGTCGCCCTCAATCATGCGAATCAGCTCGTCGCGCCGCTGCGCGAAACGCGCCTGACGCCGAATTCGGTCGATGGCCTTGTGCCGAGCCGTACCGATTATCCAGGCGCGGGGATTGTGCGGGATGCCTTCGCGGGGCCATTGCTCGACCGCGGTTGCAAACGCCTCCTGGGCGGTTTCCTCGGCCAGATCGAAATCGCCCAGCACGCGGATGAGGCTGGCGACGATCCGTCCGAATTCCTCGCGGTAGAGTTGCTCCAGCATTGGCGCAGTCATGGCCGGCGGCCCAATACGAGCCTAACGTATCGGGCCGCCATAGCTCCATCGGTTGGCTACATATCGACCTTTCCCACCGGTCGCACTTCAACCGAGCCATGACGCGCGCTCGGGATTCGCGCTGCGATCGCGATCGCCTCGTCCAGGTCTTTCGCTTCAACCAGATAGTATCCGCCCAATTGCTCCCGGGTCTCTGCGAACGGCCCGTCGGTGGTCAGCGTCTTGTTGTCACGCACCCGTACCGTGGTTGCGGTGGTGGTGGGCTCCAGGCGGTCGCCGGCCTTGAACTTGCCCGACTTCACGATGTCCTGTGTGAATGCCATGTAGTCCTTCATCAACTTTTCCATCTCCGCCTTGCCGGGCCGAATCGCCTCGTCCGCATAAATCAGCAGCATGTATTGCATTGTTCCTACCTCCTGCGGGGTTATCCGCATTTTTCATCTATAGTCGAACGCAAAGCCGGCGGATCGACAGGGTTAAGCGGGAAATCCCGCTCACTGAGGAAGCAACGCCGGTGCGCTGGTTACGGTTTTCAAGTGGTGATAAGATTCAGATTCCTATGATCGAGCCCGAACTTGAAGAAGCTTTTGATCGGATCCGCGCCGGCAAGATGGTGGTGCTGGTGGGGCCTTCCGGTGAGGGCGACGTGGTGATGGCCGCCGAGAAGGTTATCCCCGAGCATGTCAATTTCATGGCCCGCTACGCGCGCGGAATTGTTTCGGCGGCTATCCCTGAACGCCGCCTGCGTGAGTTGCGTATCCCGCTGCTGCCGCACAGTTCGCCCGAAGATGCGGTCCAGACCGTCGGCGCGTCGGTGGAGGCGCGCCAAGGCACGACGACCGGTATTTCGGTCAGCGATCGGGCCAAGACTATCCAGACTATAGCGTCGGACCAATGCGGTCCCGACGACATCGTCATGCCCGGGCATGTGCCGCCCCTGATGGCTCTGCCCGGCGGTGTTCTGATGCGAATCGGACGCGGCGAGGGCGCGGTTGACCTGGTGCGGATGGCCGGGATGCGCCCGTATGCCGCGCTGTGCGAGGTCCTGCGCGAGGACGGCTACTCGGCTCGACTACCCGAATTGCGCGAGTTCGCCCAGGCCCATTCGCTGCCCTTGGTTACCACTGAAGGGTTGGTGGAATACCGCCTGACCCACGAACTGCTGGTGCAGCGTGTAGCCGACGTTCCTTTCCCGACCGTCGAGACCGAGATGCGCGCGATCGTTTATCGCAACATCGTGGACGGCCGCGAGCATCTGACCCTGGTCAAGGGCGACGTCGGCGGGGGGCGTCCGGCGTTGGTACGGCTGCATTCGGAATGTCTGACCGGAGACGTGTTCACCTCCCAGCGCTGTGACTGCGGTGATCAACTCAAAAAATCACTAAAGCAGATCTGTGCCGCCGATGCCGGCGTGCTGATTTATCTTCATCAGGAGGGCAGGGGGATCGGGCTGGGCAACAAGATCCGCGCCTACGCGCTGCAGGATCGCGGCCGCGACACGGTTGAAGCAAACCTCGAGCTGGGCTTCAAGGAGGATCTGCGCGACTACGGAATCGGCGCCCAGATCCTGCGCGATTTGGGGGTCGGCACCGTCAAGCTACTGACCAACAATCCGCACAAGCTGGAGAGCCTGGCCAGCTACGGAGTCCAGGTAGTTCATGTGCCGCTTGAGGTTACGCCGCATCCGAGCAATATCGAATACCTGCGGACCAAGAAGGAAAAGCTGGGGCATCTGCTGTCAGAGCTCAAACTGCTGGGCTGACCGCAGGATCGCATCCTCCCCGGCCTAAGCAACATTGTGGTGCTAATGTGGGACTTAGAACCGCCGGGCGCGACCTCGCGCTGAAAACGCTCTACCAGATGGATATGGTTGGCGACCGCTCCGCGGACAATCTGCGTTCGCTGCTGGCCGCGATGCCGGCGGACCCGCGCGCCAGAGAGTTCGCCGCGCGGCTGGTGCAGGGCGTCGGCGCGGATCTTGAACATCTGGATCAACGACTCGCGCAGGTAATAACCAACTGGTCGATCGGACGCTTGTCTCGAATCGATCACAACATCCTACGGCTGGCGGCGTGGGAGTTGCTGTATCTCGAGGACGTTCCGGCCCGGGTCACGATGGACGAGGCGATTGAACTGGCCAAACGCTACGGCGACCGCAACTCGGGACAATTTGTCAACGGCGTGCTCGACATGCTGGCTGAACGCGCCGGGCTTAAGCACAAGGGTGATCACGATCTTGCCGAGGCCAAGGAATAAGCTCCAAATCGCGGCGCTGATGCTTGCGCTGGTGGCCGCCGGATGCGGCTACACGTTCTCCTCCGCGGATTCCCTGCCCCCTAGCGCGCATACCATCTACGTGGCGAAATTCGGCAATGTCACGAGCGTGACCGGTATCCAGGACGTCTTCATGCGCTACATGAAGGATGAAATCGCCCGGCACGATCGGCTCCGCCTGGTCGATGACCCGAACATCGCGGACCTCGAGCTTACTGGTACGATCGCGGGCGCGGAGCCGTTTCCGGCGGCGTTGAACGCGGTGGGCGAGCCGACCATCTACAACCTCAACCTGCAGGTCAATGCGACCCTATTCGATAAGAAGACGAACAAGGTGCTGTGGAACGGGCAGAATATCACGTCGCAACAGCAGTACGCGGTGGTGCCGCAGGCGGTGCTGGTTACCTCGCCGCAGTTCTTGCGGCACAATTTCCGCTCCTCGGATATCTCTCAACTGACCGATTCGCAGACCCAGATTACGCAGGGTGGCGTCGCGCGCCAGGAAGCCATGACCCAGGTGGCGCAGAACGTTTACGCCGGGATGGCGAGCGGGTTCTAGGCCGGCGCCCCGATGCCTTCCGAGAACACGCTGGCCTTCCTCTCCCAACTTGAGGCCAGCAAGGCGTTGATGCCGGCTGTGATTCTCATCGCCGGCCCGCAGCTCTTTCTCAAGGAATACACGCTCGACGCCTGCCGTGAGGCGCTGCGCGGGCCGGGTCGCGAGTCACAGTCGTTCCAGGTCGGGTCGGGCGGCGATTTCGGCGCGGTGCTGGAGGCGATTGCGGCGCCCGGCCTGTTCTCTGCTGCGACTATCGCGATCTGCCGGATCCTGCGTGCGCGCGCCGTCACCGACGACGACGTCGAGGTGCCCGAGACCCGCGGCTCGCGCGGCTCCGATGACGCGAGGCTGGCGCGCGCGATCGAGCTGGCCAAGGCACCGTCGCATCTGATCCTGCTTTACGAACGCGACAGCGCGCCCGCCAAAGTGCAGCGCCAGGTCGAAAAAGCCGGACTGGTAATCGTCTGCAACAAGCCCTTTGAAAGCCAACTTCCTCAATACGCGACGCTGTTCGCGCGCCGGCTCGGTTTGAAGATCAATTACCTCAGCGCCGAGACCCTGGCCGAACGCTACGGCACCAATCTGGCCGCGATGCACAACGCGCTGGTCCTGGCGGCAATTGCGGCTGCACGGGAAAAGCCCGATGATTTTCTGCGCTCGGCGGCGGGCGCTGCGGATTTGGGCGGCGATTTGTTCCAAATCTCGGAGAGCCTCAGCGGCGACTTGCCGCTGCTTGCGTTGGCGATGATCGACCGCGCGGTTGCGGTCGGGCGCGATCCCACTGAACTGCTCGCGGTCGAAATCATTCCGGCGCTGCGCCGGCTGCTGATTGCCGCCGTGCTCGGGATGCAAGGGCAGGGGCCGGCGGAAATCGCGATGGAGATTTCGATGTCGCCCCGCAGCCCGCGCCTTACGGCCATCACCAACGCCGCCCGGCGCCTCGGATTGCGCCGTCTGGCGCGCGTCTATCGCGAGGCGATCGAACTGGACGCGAACTTCAAGAATGGAATGGTCAAGGAACGCGAGCAAGCGCTGTCCGGTTTGCTGGCTCCGCTGCTGTTGGACGATTCGCGCGCCGCACGATCATAAAGCCCGTGAGCACGAGCAGATGGATGAAGACGCCCCAAGGCGATCCCTTTGCTTGTTCGCCGTTCATCCGATCCCCTTCCTGGCAGCGCGGGGCTAGGCGGCGCCGGCGGCTTGGGTTGCGCGATGCCCGCGGGGGGCCAGAAACGAACGCGGCTTGCGCATCGCCAGGAAGCGGCGCTCGACCAGCCGGTAATGGATCGCGGCGACGGCGATCGACATGAGTGACACCACCGCCAGCACCGCAAGGTAGCGGCGCGATTCGATATAGTCGGCGTAAAAGCCCAGGCGCGATTCCAGCGCCACCAGCAGCGGCGCGTGAAACAGATAGATGCCGTAGGAGATCCGTCCGATCCCCACCAGCGGCGGCGCCGCCAGGATGCGCCCGATCCAGCATTGGGGCCGCAAAAAAATCGCCGCCAGCAGCGTGCCCGACGCCAACGCCATCGCCGTGTAGCCGAAAGTGCTCTGGCGCCATCTGTATTGCGTGACCCATGCGATGCACACCACGGCCGTCATCAGCGCCAGCGTCGGAAACGTCGGCGCGGCCCGCAGCCGGCGCCAGAAGCTCTGCAGCCGCCCCTCGCGCATCAGCAGCGCCAGTGCGCATCCGATCAGGATCGCGTCGATCCGGGTGTCGGTCGCGTAATGGATCCTGAAATACGACGCCTGCGAGGGCGATCCCAAATGCCCCCAGTTCATGAACGTGTACCAGCCGGTGCGATAGAAGAGCACGATCAGAATCGTGCCGAGCGCTATGCGCAGCGCTCGCGCACCGCCCCATCGGCGAAATACCAACGACCACGACAGGTAGAAGTGCTCCTCCACGCACAGCGACCAGAAGTGACTTAAGCCCTGGGGCCAGGCCGTCGTCGCGGCCATCCACAGGTTGAGCGTGTAGGTCAGCAGCAGCGGCCAGATTTTTCCGGGCGCATGGATACTGGCCGCCGTCCGGCTCCCAAACAGGTACGAGCCGCCAAATACAAGCAGCAGCGCGGTGCAATAAGCCGGCAGCAGACGCAAGCCGCGCGAGCGGTAGAAGTAACCAAGGTCAACGCGGCCGGTCTCCTCGAATTCGACCGCCAGGATCCAGGTGATCAAAAAGCCGCTCAGGATGAAGAACATGTCCACCCCGTACCAGCATCGGCTGCGCACCGCCTCCAGCCATGGATGGCCGGCGGGCGCGGGCACGTGGAAGAAGATGACGGCCGCGATGCAGACCGCGCGCAGTCCGTCCAGGCTTGGAATGTAACTGTGCTTGCGTGCGATCGGAACAGCGCGGTCGCTATGACCGGCATCCGGGGTCATTGCGCTATTGTAAGCCAACCGACGCCGCCGCGCAGCCATCGACGCAAACCATGACGCGTGGGAGTGCCGCAATTCCTACTTCCCTTTTGGCACCGGCCGCGCAATGCTGGAGATAAGCACCCGTAATTTGAGCTCTGACTGAAAAGAAGCATACGATGCCAGCCGGAGAAACCGGACCGCAAGAAAAAAAAGGCGGACCTCAGAGTCAGCTTCCCAGCAACATCTGGCTGTGGTGGCTGATTCTCACCGGGCTGATGGTGTGGAACATACTCGCGTTGTGGCCGCACGGCCCGCAGCTTGCCGATATTCCATACTCGACCTTTCTGGACCAGGTCCGTGCCGGCAACGTGTCCAAGGTGCATATCGTCGGCGACCGCATCACGGGCGCGTTCGAAAAGCCTATTCTGTGGCCCAAGCCCAAGGCGCTGGCTGCGTCCAAAGCGCAGCCGCAGCCCTCGGCATCTCCCAAGACTGAAACGGTCAAGGTTCCGCCGTTCTTCTCAGCTGAGCAAAGCGAGCCCGCTCCCATCACCTACAGTGGATTTCGCACCACGTTTCCCACCGCGGTCGGCGACCCCGGCCTGATGCCGCTGTTGGAAAGCCGCAAGGTGGTGGTCGAAGTGTCGCCGGCCTCGGCGCCCTGGTTCCTTAACCTGCTGCTGGAATGGTCTCCGATGCTGTTCCTGATCGGGTTTTTCTGGTGGATGGCGCGGCGGTCCGCTCAGAGCCAGTCCGGCATGTTCGGCATCGGACGCGTCAAGGCGCGGCGCTACAGCAGCAGCGAGCAGCCAAAGGTCACCTTTAACGACGTGGCGGGAGCCGACGAAGCCAAGGCTGACTTGCAGGAAGAGGTCGACTTCTTGCGCCATCCGAAAAAATACCACGACCTCGGCGCGCGCATCCCCAGGGGCGTGCTGCTGGTCGGCCCCCCCGGGACCGGCAAGACGCTGCTGGCGCGCGCGGTGGCGGGAGAAGCCGGTGTTCCCTTTTTCAGCCTCAACGCGTCGGAATTCGTGGAGATGTTCGTCGGAGTAGGGGCCAGCCGGGTGCGCGACCTGTTCCGCCAGGCCAAGGAGGCCGCGCCCGCCATTGTATTTATCGACGAACTCGACGCGGTGGGCCGCCGCCGCGGCGCGGGACTCGGCACCGTCAACGACGAGCGCGAGCAGACGCTCAATCAGATGCTGGGCGAATTGGACGGCTTCGATCCGCAATTCGAGGTCATCATCCTGGCCGCCACCAATCGGCCCGACGTGCTCGATCCGGCCCTGCTGCGCCCGGGCCGCTTCGACCGCGAGGTGGTGGTGCCGCTGCCCGACCGGCGCGGCCGCGAGGGTATTCTGCAAATCCATACGCGCAAGCTGCAGCTCGCGCCCGATGTCAACATCCAAATCATCGCCAACACCACGATCGGAATGAGCGGGGCGGATCTGGCCAACCTGTGCAACGAAGCCGCACTCGCGGCGGCGCGGCATGATCGCACCGTCGTCTCAATGGCGGACTTCGAGGAGGCGCAGGACAAGATCAGACTGGGCGCGGCGCATCCCCAGCTCATCGATCCGTCGGAGCGCCGCGTGGTTGCGTACCACGAATCCGGGCACGCGGTGGTCGCGTGGCTTACGCCTGCGGCGGACCCTGTCCATAAAGTTACCATCGTGCCGCATGGACAGGCGCTCGGCCTGACCGAACAGATCCCCGGCGAGGAACGCCACAACCTGAGCTATTCGTTCCTCAGGGCGCGGTTGGCAGTGATGCTTGGAGGGCGCGCCGCGGAGGAAATCGCAATCGGCGAGGTGACCACTGGAGCCGAAAACGATCTGGTCGAAGCAACCCGCCTGGCGCGCCGGATGGTCACCCGCTGGGGGATGGGCAAGCTGGGTCTGGCCGCATTCAAGACCGACGAGCAGCAGCCCTTTTTGGGTTATGAGATTTCACAGGGCCGCGACTACAGCGAGAATACTGCCGCGCGGATCGACGAGGAAGTGCGGGAGCTGCTGGAAGACACCCATCAGGACGTGATTCGCCGCCTGACCGGCGTGCGCGATCGATTGGATCGACTTGTCAGCGCATTGCTGGAGGAAGAAACGGTGGGCGCCGAGCAATTGCTGCGCATCCTCGGTCCCCGCCCGGCGCAAATACCCGCCCAGACAGACGGACGAGCCGTCCCGCCCGACGTGCCCAAGCATTGATCGCGCCCGCAATTGGCTGGCAACGGCTTTCGAAATTGCGCGGCCAGACTAATATATCGCCGCACAAACACTTTCTGTCTCACAGCCCAACCGCGAAATTATCTATGTTCTTGTCGACGGCAGGTAGGCCCCGGCCGCGGGCGCAGGCTCGCCTTCAGCCAGCAGGCCGGTGATAAAAGGTCTGAGATTTCGGCTTGGGTCAGCCCGACGCGGCCTGCGCTTTGACGCGGTTGAGCGCAAGCGCCAGACGCGAGATCTTGCGTGAAGCGGTATTGCGATGAATTACGCCCTTGGTGGCCGCTTTGCCCAACACCTTCATCGCTTCCTGCAGAGCCCGGGCCGACCGCTCGGCGTCGCCGCTGCCCACCGCCTCCTGGGCGTTTTTGACCGCGCTATGCACATGAGTTTTAACGGCGCGATTGCGCAGCTTGCGTTTAAGGCTGCGGCGATGGCGCTTGATGGCCGACGGATGTACTGGAACGTGTGGCATATCGAGTGCAGAAGGCTAACAATGCAATCCCGCCCAGTCAACGGCCCCACTGCCACAACAGTTTTCACTCTTTCAGCGCCGGCCTCCGTGCCGGCCTTCCTTGAGTTGTGCTCTGGCCGAATTCTCTGCGAGTGGAGTGCTTGAACAAATAGGCGGGGCGGCGGTCGAGCTCAACCACCCTTCACCTCATTCCACAACGCATCGATCTCCTCCGCACTCAGGCGCGCAAGGTCGCGCTGCGAGGCCGCGGCGCGCGCTTCAACTTTCTTAAAGCGATGGATGAATTTCTCGCAGGCCCGGCGCAGGGTTTCCTCGGCGCTCCATCCCACGAATCGGGGCGCGTTGGCCAGCGCCAGCAGCGTGTCGCCTAATTCCTCGGCGATAGCATTGTTCCCGGCTCCGGCGTCCAGCGCGGCCAGCGTCTCGTCCACTTCTTCACGCACCTTGGCCAGCACTGCGCGCAGGTCCGGCCAATCCATTCCGGCCGCACGGGCCCGCTCGCCCAACTTCTCGGCCCGTACCAAGCCCGGCAGATGATGAGCCACACCGTCGAGTGCGGAATTCAAACCGGCGCGGGCGCGCTCCGCTTTCTTGGTCTCCTCCCAGCGCTCCGCGACCTCCTCGGCGGTAGCGGCGCGATCTTCGGCAAAGACGTGCGGATGCCGACGGACCAGCTTTTCATGCGCATGCGCCAACATCGCGGCCAAATCGAACCGGCCCTGTTCACTCGCGATTTCAGTCTGCAGCAAGACCTGCAGCGTCAGGTCGCCAAGTTCGTCAGCCAGCCCGGCGCCGTCATCCGATTCGATCGCAGCCAGGGTCTCGTAGCTCTCTTCGATGAGATACTTTGAGAGGGTGGCGGGAGTCTGCACCCGATGCCACGGGCATTCGCGCCGCAACCGGCGTATGACTTCCGCCAGCTGAATGAATTGCCGCGCCGCCTGATGCCAATCGCTGTCGTTCATGAGCCCACTGTAACAGAAACAAGGCTCATAGCTCATGCGCCGCGTCCTTCGATCACGTCAAGAGAATTTTCGGGAGAAGCTTCGGCGGCTCCGGTGTCTTGGGTTTGCGCACATTGATAGATCGACCGACAGAAGGATTTCCTCCAATCTTTCATTCAACGCAACTTCCCAAACTTGTGCTATCGTGCGGCCTGCGGCCCGGTACTTGACGCTTTAACCGCGGAGGGCGAGGCCATGAAGGTAGAGATCACCAGCATCGAGCCGGTATTCGACGGGGTCGAGTTCGGCGCTGCCGGGGCTTATGAAAAGGTGACCGGGCGCATCCGCGGTGCGGTGGACCCAAGCCATCGCCTCAACGCCGGCATCGCGAATATCGAACGCGTGCCGCGCAATGCCGCCGGGATGGTGGAGTATTGCGTGGACTTCCACCTGCTCAAACCGGTGGACATGCGCCGGCACAACGGCCGCATCTTTTACGATGTGCTCAACCGTGGGTTGAAGCTTGCCTTGAGCGCAATGAATGACGCTCCGGCGAGCAACGACCCCCGCTGCGCCGCCGACGCTGGCAACGGTTTCCTGATGCGCCAGGGATACGTCGTGCTGTGGAGCGCATGGCAGGGCGACGTCGCGCCGGGGGAGGGGAGGATGCTCGCCGGTCTTCCGGTCGCGACCGATAACGGCACGCCGATCGTCGCCCTCAATCGCGACGAATTCATCTTCAACCACGATCGCAATCCCGCCCGCGCCCCGCTCAGCTATCCCGCTCATAGCATGGATCAGGCGCAGGCCGCGTTGACGGTCAGGCAGCGTGAGCGCGACCAGCGGGCTCCGATCGCTTCGGACGCATGGCGCTACCGATCCAACAAGTCGATCGAAATCACGCGGCCGGCGAACTTCGATGCGGGCGCGATCTACGAGTTCATCTACCCGGCGCGCGATCCGATCGTGATGGGTCTGGGTATGGCGGCCATCCGCGACGTGGTTGCGTTCTTCCGCCGCCGCGGCGCCGACGACGACGGACGGCCCAATCCGCTTAGCATCGATCGCGCCGCGCCGCGTATCGCTCATGCCTACGCGTTTGGCATGTCACAGTCGGGCCGCTTTCTGCGCGATTGGCTGTGGCATGGATTCAACGAGGATCTCAACGGTTCGATGGTGTTCGACGGCGTCATCCCCAGTCTGGCCGGCTCGCGCAAGACGTTCACTAATTTTGCCTTCGCGCAACCCGGCCGGTTCTCCTGCCAGCACGAGGATCACCTGACGCCGGGCGACCAGTTTCCGTTCACCTACGCGACCCGCTTCGATCCGATAAGCGGCGCGACCGACGGCATCCTGGCGCGCTGCCGCGCGTCGAACACGTGCCCCAGGATTATGCAGACCGACAGCAGCGGCGAATATTGGCAGGGCAGGGCGTCGCTGGTCACCACCGACGAGGCGGGCCGCGATATCGAGCTACCCGCCAACGTGCGCATGTATCTGTTCTCCGGCACCCAGCATGGCGGGCGCTTCGCCACCGCGGTCTTCCCGTTCTCTCTGCATCCGGGAAACCCGGTGGAGATGAGCCCGGCTCATCGCGCGCTGCTGGTCGCGCTGGACAGATGGGTCAGCGCCGGAGTCCCGCCGCCGCCGAGCAGCTATCCGCGCAGCGCCGACGGAACTCTGGTGCCCGCCCGCTCGCTCAATTTTCCCGCGATTCCCGGCGTTGCTTACGACGGTATGTTGAACGAACTGTGCCAGGTGGACCACAGCGTTCAGCCCCCGCGCGCCGATTCCGGGCGCAGGTACGCCGTGATGGTGCCCGCGGTTGACGCCGACGGCAACGAGGTTGGCGGCGTGCGCTTGCCCGAGATCGCGGCTCCGCTCGGCACCCATACCGGATGGAATCCGCGGCGCGAGGGTTTCGCCGCGCCAGAGCTGGCGCTGCTGGGTTTTCATATCCCGTTCGCGTCGACCCGGGCCGAGCGGCAAGCGTCAGGCGACCCCAGGCCGTCGCTCGAAGAGCGCTACGCCAGCCACCAAGCATACGTCGAGGCGGTAACCCGCGCGGCCCGCGAACTGTGCGAAGCGCGAATGCTGCTGGGGGAAGACGTCGAACACTACATAGAATCAGCCCGCCGCCGCGCAAAGCACTTCGGCAAAACATAAGCGTTCGGCATGGGCTCCGGGTGGGGCGGGCCGCCGCGCCCGCCATCTAACGCGCGCTCGCAGCCCACGCTGCACAGGTTTTCTAGCCTCCAGCCACGACTCCGGGCAGCCTGTTCTCCGCGGTATTTCAGTTTGTCATTCCGACCAACCGAGCGTCAGCGAGGGCAGTGGAGGAATCAACGCGAAGCGATTCTTGTCTGCTCTGCGTCCCAGGGCTTGGCACCGGCAAAATGATAGGTTCCGGCGCGGATGACGCGCTGGTACATCATCGGTAAGATTCGCGCCAGGTCTATGTTGTCGCCGCCGGCCGGCACCGGTAACCAAAGCTACATAAAAATGAAAAGACAAAAAACCGCAATGCAATATCGGCTAAGCGCTGATCATAAAAAGTGGGCGGGGCCCCGCAGGGTCGTCTGTCGTTGAAGAATCAGCAAACTATTGGCAATTCAAGAAGGTAAGAGTCAGGTGGACCGCCGTGCCCGCCATCTAATGCGCGGGCGCAGTCCGCGCTGCACAGGTTTTCTAGCCTCCAGCCACGACTCCGGGCAGCCTGTTCTCCGCGGTATTTCAGTTTTGTCATTCCGACCAACCGAGCGTCAGCGAGGGCAGTGGAGGAATCAACGCGAAGCGATTCTGTCTGCTCTGGTTCCAGACAAATCGCTTCGCGTTGACCCCTCGGCTTCGCCCGCCGACGCGCACTTGCGATAACGAATGACATGCCGATATAGTCATTCTTTCGTTTCGGGTGAGTAGTCGGACTTGAACGGGTAAGGTCCCCATGAAGACTCACGACCCATATCGGGAACCTATAAACACTCCCATTGGCTCTGGGCTCAGGACGGGCTTCCGACGACCTCGAATCCGTGGCGATAGCCAACGATGGTTCACCCTGTTGGTGTTCGGGTTCTTTCTCGGAATATTGATCGCCGCCGTATTTCTGCTGCGATAGAGTCCAGCGTAATTAGGACACGCCGCACTTCAACTTAGGACACTCAGCCCCGATTCAGAGACAGTGCCTACGAGCGGCCTTGACGGCGCGGCATCTGCCGTGCCAAGCAAGGCGCATGGCAGTCCCAGAAAGTGGGGATTAGGTTGATGTTTACTCTTGACCCCACGAAGTTGAATAATGCCGTCGATCATAGAAGGCACGGCGACAATTATGCTTGCATGCAAGTCAGGCGTTCGGTATCTGGCCTACCCTTCAGCCAACGAATGCGAAGGCTATTCGTAATGCTGCAAGTCTGGATTGACGATAGCGGAACCGATCAAGAACCGGCATTCGTTCTCGCCGGATACGTTGGTCGTGTCGGTCCTTTAGAATCTTTTGCTGACGATTGGCAACGGCTTTTAAAAGAGCGCCCTGTACTTGATTATGTAAAAGGTGAAGAGGCGCACCATCGGCGTAATCAATTCCAAGGGTGGCCTATTGAGCAGCGGGACGCTCGGTGGAGTTGCGATTTATTCGCCCTATTAATAAGTACAGGTTGGCCCCTGTTAAGGCGTGCGTTCGGTTCGATGATTTTAAAGCTGTACTGGCGCAAAATCGGGGGCCATTTAAGGAGCCTAGCTACTTCGCTCTTGCTGAGATTCTCATTGGCGTAATAGGCACGCTGCGCCTTCAACCTCAAAGAGAAAAAGTCGAGTTCTTCTTTGATGAAGACCTCGTTTCACAACAAGAACTGAAAGACGCCTATGGCACTTTAAAGCGCATACTACCGCCCCAAGACGCTGGTCTTATAGAGAACGAACCGTTGTTTCGAGACGACAAAGCTTACATGCCTCTTCAAGCGGCCGATTTGTTTGCGTGGCATGTTAGGCGGGAGTTGTTTGAACGGGAACGGGGGGCAAGGCTTGAAACACCCTCGTGGAAAGCCTTATGTCAAGCCAAAATCTTGGATTGCAGCATGGATCGACAAGACATGGCGGAAATAGTAGAACAAATGACCATTCGCTGGCTAAGACACTTGCCAAAAAGTAAAGCGAGGCTGAACGATGGCGGATACACTTAAGGTCCAGGATTTGGGAATAATTAGCAATCAAGCCACCGATAGGTTGGTAGCGGCGCTGGACCGGAATACGACCGCGCTACTAACAGTCGCCACGATGATCGGTAAAGCATCGAACGATATAACTGGAGGCGCAACCCCGGAGTGGTTAAAAGAGTCCGTTCTTAGAATATTCAACGAGCTAGTGCCAGATCAGTCTCAGTCTTAGCTAACAAAAGCGGGCTACTGGCTGACACGATTTGTGTCGTGGACAGCAACATGACCGCGTGCGTTAGGGCGCTTTTGGCCAACTCTATAGATACGCCATCAAGATCCTTGACCAACTCGCAAGCGAGTTGAGTTTCACTTTTAGGCCTTTCCATGCGTCTTTGGTGCGGATTTCTTTTCATGCGGCACTTTCACCAATACCCGCATGACCTCATCGAAAGCGACCATATCGGGATTTCTTAGTTCTTCGCGCGCCTCTTCGTCGGTCTTTTTTGGGCTTTGCGACGGCGACTTCATGTCTCCATTTTAGTGGACGCTTCAGCGGTCTGCTAGCAACGCGAAATCAGTTCTGAAAACACGTCAGGATGCTTGCGATGGTTGAAGCGGAATGAAAACTCTGCAAGGTAGAGCGGCAGATAGCCCTTGCTGACATTGTGGAAGGAACCGAGTACGCCCCGTTTCAGCAGGCTCCAGAAGCTTTCGATGGAATTGGTGTGAACCTCGCCCCGTACCCATTCCTCCTGGCTCTGATTGATGGCTTCGTGTGGAAGGCCACGGCGCACGTAGTGTAAGCGTGATTTTCGTCCGTAGCGACCAGCCTGACTTCCTGGCTCGTAACCTGATTGACGAATCCTGAAAGGGTAGAAGCCTCAGCCTCGCCGATGACCCGACAAGCCGTCCTTATTTCGATTGATTCAGAGAACTTTAGTAGGAGGTGCCTAGAAAGACATGCGCCATAAAGTTTACATAATATTTCTTATGCGAAGTTTAACGAGAAGATGCTGACGAGCTGAATTTCGGGCGTTTCTTTAGATTCCTGAAAGTTGGGCGCTTATTCCGTCACCCACTTCTCCTTCCTGCGGCTGGCGTACCAGCAGGGTGCATAGCCTGCGTGCGGAAAGATTGCGTGGACGCAGGTGTCCTTCTCGATGCCCGCATCGCCGTATTCGGTCCGGTTGCCCTTAAGCGGCATCGCGTAATAGCGCCGGACCTGAACTACGCCGTACGGCTGATTGGCCAGGCGGACGGCCAGTGCGTCGCCTATATAAAGGATGATCAGGGCGGCAATCGCGATCAGCGCGATCCTCATCCCGAACAGAAAATCACACGCGCCAGGGCCGTTCCATCACTGGGCTGTCCCGAGCCCGGCCAGACCTGACGCCCCGCAGCGGTCCGCCGCCCGGAACTTCTTTTGACTGAAGTCGCGGCACGTCATCGCTACCAATCTTTAATTGTCTTTGCTACATCTCTACTCACAGCAGTATCTTGACGACTCGCAGCTATTCAAGCCGGGGTGAGCGCGCATGGCTTTGATCGAGATCCAGTTTAGCGATCCAGTCTTCTTCCAGATCGTGGCGGCGCAGGTGGTCCGCTCCAGCTTCCCGCGCGCTTTCTTTCCGGAGCTCGGGCCCGACCGCCTGATCGAGCGCATCGACGCCGGCCCGGCCAGCTTTCCACCGGCCGGCGATCCGGTGCTGGCCCTTCCCGGCGAGCTGCTGTTCAAAATCCCCTTCTCCATCGTTCACACCAGCTTTGCCGACGCCCGGGCGGCCGGCTCGCTGCAGCCGCCGGTCACGCAGGCGCTGCCGTGCATGCTGTGGCTGGGCTTGTCCGGCGGCCAGCCGGCGACGCAGATCGTGTGGCGACTGGCCCGCCTGGAGGTATCGGGCACTTTCCGCCCTGCCCTGTCCCAGGGGAGCATCCCGCTGGGCAACCTCGGAGTTACCGCGGCCGTCCTGGGGATGGCGGCGGGCGACGGCGTGGTGGCCGTCCGGCTGGGCACCCAGGAGCAGGACTCGCTGCAAGGCGCGGTCACCAACCGAATCGGCGGCGCGGATTGGGGACAGTTCGTCGAAGGACAGGTCTTTGCCGACTCGCTTGCCGATCAGATGAACGCGGCGGTTGACGACGCGGTGGCGGACTCATCGGACCCGGTTATCGAGGTCACCTCGCACGCCGTGGGTCATTGGGGCGCGAGTCCACTGGCCGCCTACGCCTCGGTGGACATCGTGGCGGTCGATGCAATCGACGTTATCGATGCCGACGTGCCGGTGGCGATTTATGCGGCGACCGGGATACAGGCCAATGTTCTGCTCGAGCAGCTCATATTGCAGACGCGCATCACGTGGTCCGCGCATGATTTCATCACCACCATCTCGGCCGGCGCGATCGGCGTGGTCGAGGACAAGGTATCGGAGAAAATCCTGGAGAAGCTCAAGCCGCCGCCCGGACAGGTGGAACTGGAGCGCGGCGACGATCACGTCGTGTATCAGAACACCCGCGACCTGGCGCAGCTTTCAACCGCGCTGTTCAAGGCCACCGTGAGCCAAGCCTCGATCGGAAGCGACGGGCTGATCGCGACCGGCGCCGTAACGGTTTATCCGCCGCCCACCGCCTTCTTCACGCTCGAGGATCAGCACTGGAAGACCGGAGCGGACTGCCACTCACGCCGCTGGACCGCGGAGTTTCACCCCGCCGTAGTCAGCATCTTCGGCATCGACCGCTTTATCGACTGCAGTTTCGTTCCGCGCCCGCAGTTGACCCGCCGGGCTTCTGGACGCCCAGTGTCACGTGGTCCGGCTTTGGACCGGGCAACCAGGCAGCGCATATCGCTTTCGAGATTCCGCCGTTTGGCCTGCGCCCCTCGGGTGAAAGATCGGCGGCCTACCTCGATACCAATTTCGGTGTGCGCTGGGTCGATCTCGGACCGGTGCCGCCGCGCCCGGATCCCCCCGGCGACGCGGTCAAGATAACGCTGCTGATGGTCTCGGAGTGCATGGCGATCAGCGACCGATGGGGCATGGGCATTATGAACCTGGGATGGCTGGTGGATCCGCCCGGCCTTGATCTGCACGCGCGGCCGCTGCGCGAATGGACGATTTCAGCCAGCGACCTGGCCGGCATCGGCCAGATCGACCTGACTGCGATCGGCCCCAACGGCGAGCGCGCCCTGCCCGCCCTGACTGTTACGCACGGCGCGGTCTTCGGCCAGGCAATCACGGACGCGGACGAGACGCTGCAACTCAAGACCCGCGGCCCGGTCACGGTCCCGCCCCCTGATATCGCGCAGCGATGGATCGTGCCCTGGACCTCGGTGCCGGCCGCGCCGGGAGTTACGCCGCTTGCGTTCCTTGACGGCGTTCTCTACGTGGCCGATCGGGACGGGATTGGCGTGATCGAACTGCCGGGACAGCCGGCGGTATCGGCAGCGCGGGAACCGGAACTCCATACGATGCGCCGGCGCGATATCGGCCAACTGCCGGCGCCACTGGGCGCGCGTCTGCGCCGTGGGATGGAGCGCGGCAGGGATTCGGGCCCCCGCACCGTCGGCGTGGGCCGATCGGTCGCGGTGGTGCATCGCGACACGATCGTGCTCGGATTCGCCGGCCCGCTGATTTCGATCGGACGCGCGGAGGTCGAGGCGGAGTCCGGACCCGCCGCGACCGCGGTGGAAGTCTTGCGGGAAAAGCTGCGCCGCGGTTCCTGAGGGGCGCCTCGCCGCATCGCTGCAGCAGCGGCGGTGCGCGAAGCGCTGCCTTTGCCTGCGATGTCAAAGCTTCGATGGGATAGCCATACACAAAAAAATCGCTGACTCGGTTGATTTCCCGTGCCTCCGCGGGAGATATAGGGTGAGGTCATTCGGGGCTGCGCAAAAATTTCTTCAGCAGATGACGCGCCCGCCAAAACGGGGGCGGCACAGGGGAGCCGAGATGAAAGCATGCGTGTTCAAGGCGCCGGGCGCGCCGCTGGAGGTCACCGAATTACCCGATCCGAAGGCCGGGCCGGGCGAGGTCGTGGTCCGGGTCAAGAACTGCGGCATCTGCGGCTCCGACCTGCACGCAGTCCAATGGGGCGTGCTGCCGGCGGGCACTGTCATGGGACACGAGTTCTCCGCCGTCGTCGATGAGCTGGGCGCCGGAGTGAGCGGCTTTCAGCCCGGCGATCCGGTGATGGTCGTACCGATGATTCCCTGCGGCGAATGCGATTTTTGCCGCACCGGCCAGGCGCTGTTGTGCACCAAGCACACCGGAATCGGGTTTGAGGCTCCCGGCGCATACGCCGAGAAGGTCAAAACGCGGCCGGGCTCGCTGCTGAAGATGCCGCCCGGGCTGAGCCATCGCGCCGCCGCCACGGTCGAGCCGACCGTCGTCGGCCTGCACGGGATACATCGCTCCAAGCTGATGGTCGGCGAAACCTGCGTGGTGATGGGCGCCGGGCCAATCGGACTGGTGACGACGATGTGGGCGCGGTTTGCCGGCGCCCGCGCCGTCGTGGTCTCGGAGATGGCCGAGGGTCGCCGCGCGATGGCGCTCAAGATGGGCGCCGACCTGGTGGTTAATCCCAAGGAGCGGAGTCCGGTCCAGGAACTGGTCAAGATGACCGGTGCCGGACCTGACGTGGTTTTCGAATGTATCGGCGTTCCCGGCACGATCGACGAAGCGATCCGCTTCGCCCGCAAGGGCGGCCGCGTGGTGGTGATCGGCGCCTGCGGGGAGCCCGACAAGTTCACCCCGATTCGGGCGCTGCGCCGCGAAGTCGATCTTATCTTCTCCAACGGCTCCGACGCGCGCGAGTTCGACACCGCGATGGCGCTGCTGGCGTCGGGACGGGTTTCCACCGATCCGATGATCACGCATACGGTCGGGATCGAAGAATTTCCGCGGGCCTTTGCCGCATTGTCGCATCCCAACGAGCAGTGCAAGGTGATGCTTGAGTTCTGAGCCTGCGATAACGCAGCCGCCCTCGCCCGCCCTCTGTAGACAGAAAGCGGGCATAAACAATGCGCCAGCATGAATCGCGGCGGCATCAATTCGAGGATCCGGCATGGCTGTATCTACCCAACCGGCTAGTGAGGGACTTTTTATCTCCGCAGACTCCCATGTCGTCGAGGCGCCGGAGGTGTTCGCGGGTCTGGCGCAGCGCTTCGGCGACGAAGCGCCGCGCATCGCCAACGTTGAGGGCCACATCGATGCGATGGTGATCCCGGCGCGAGGCGTGCGCGCGGTGCCGGCGGCGGAGCTGGGCATCGCGGGCCGCCGATTGGATCCCGGCCGGCGCATCGAGCGGCGCCCGGGCCACAAACCGTTTCCCGAAGATAAGGCGGATCCTCGGATCAAGGAAATTCTGGACCGCGGGTTCGGGGGCCTGCGCGAGGGGTTGGTCCGAGGCGCCGCCCGCGAATCGGATCAACAACAGGACGGCGTTCGCGCCGAGGTCCTGTATCCGAGCTTCTACTTTTCCGTCTTCGGGCTGGATAACACCGACCTGGTGGTCGCCTGTTTCCGCAACTACAACGACTGGCTGGCCGATTATTGCCGCGGCGCCGGCGACCGGCTGGTCGGTCTGGCGCTCATCCCGCTGCACGATCCGGCGGCCGGCGCGAGAGAAATCGAGCGGGCCTTGCGGATGGGTTTTCGCGGTGGATGCATACCCTGCACCGCGCCGGTGGACCGGCCCTATCGCGACCGCGCCTACGACCGCGTGTGGGCGGCGGCCGAGGAAGCGGGCTTCCCCCTCAGCATGCATGCGGGCACCAACGGCCCGCGCCGGCGTCCGATCGCGATGGGTCCCGGCTTCGATTATCTTATTGCCTATGCCGGCGTAGCGGTTTCAATCCAACAGACGCTGGTCGAGTTGATTTGCCAAGGCGTCGCGCATCGCCATCCGCGGCTTAAATTCGTGGTGGCGGAGTTCAACACTGGATGGATTGGACATTGGCTGGATCGGCTTGACCAGGCGATGCGCCGCACCCCGGAAGTTGCCGCCCAGGGGCTCGACCTGCTGCCCAGCGAGTATTGGAAACGCCAGTTCCTTGCCACCTTTGAAGACGACCGCGCCGGAGTGCTGACGCGTGAAATGGTGGGGGTGGGCAGCCTGATGTGGGCCAATGACTACCCGCATCTGGACTCCACCTGGCCCTGCTCCCATCAGATCCTGGATGAAATACTTTACGACGTGCCGCCCGATCAGCGCCGCGCCATCACCCATGACAACGTGGCCGCGCTTTATGGCATTGCGCCGGCTGGTGTCGCTGCCGCGTAATTGAGCCTGAGCCGCCGATTGTATCGAGGCGCGGAGCCCGCCCCCTCTCCCTCACCGTCTCTCAGGATACGGAGAGGGACAGAAAAGCCCTCTGCGACAGGAAGTTTGCTGCTCAGCCTGGAAATCGCTCGCGAAAAAGGAGGACCAACGCCATGGCGTTCGAGCATATTCGAATAGAGATCCATGATTCGATTGCGACCCTGACTCTTAACCGGCCCGAGAAGCTCAACGCGATGACTGGTCAGATGGGTGAGGAGCTCGAGGCGGCATATCGCGACCTGGATAACGACGACGCGGTGCGGGTGATCATAGTCACCGGTGCCGGACGGGCGTTCTGCGCCGGCGCGGATCTTTCTTCGGGCGGCAAGACTTTCGATGACGAAGGGCGCCAGAACTTCAGTACCGGCGACGGTCCCAGGCTGCGCCCGTGGAATATCCGCAAACCGATCATTGCGGCAATCAACGGGCCCGCGGTGGGAGCCGGAGCGTCCTTGACGCTGCAATACGACATCAGGGTGGCGGCCGAAAGCGCCCGTATCGGCCTGGTTTACGTGCGTCGCGGAATCATTCCGGAGGGGCTGGCGGCCTGGACCCTGCCGCGCCTGGTCGGCGTGGCGCGCGCCAGTGAACTGCTGCTTTCCGGCCGTATCCTCAACGCGCGGGAAGCGCTTGAATTCGGGCTGGTCAGCCACGTATGGCCGGACGCCGAGTTCACGGCGCGAACGCGCGAGCTGGCCGCGGAGATCGCCGTCAATACCTCGCCGATGTCGGTCGCGATTACCAAGCGCTTGATCCATAACTTCCTGACCGAGCCGGAAGCGGAAAAAGCCCAGGATGTGGAAGACCGGATCTTCTGGTGGATCGGCACTCAGCCCGACGCCGGAGAGGGAATCACCGCGTTCCTCGAAAAGCGCAAGCCGAACTGGAAATCCACGGTGCGCGACATGCCGGAATTCGTGCCGCGGGTGAAATAGGCCCGGCGGTTTAAAGCCGCCCTCTTCCTTATCCCCGTGAAGTTTGCGTCTTGGCATCGGCGCCGTTCTGCTCTGCCCTTAATTCAATTGCTCAGCGGCGGGAACCTTTGACTTTGCAGCGATTGCCAGATGCCGCGTGATTATCGTAGAAGGGCCGAAGCAACGATCATTTTAAAAGGCGCATTTGAAGCATGAAAACCGCGATGCAACGAACCATTGGCAAGGCTTCGGAAGGGGGTCCCACGGCCGGAGCCGAGGAGCAACGGCTCAAGGAATGCCGCCAGGCCGCGGTGCCGTGGCGCAAATGGGGGCCCTACCTCAGCGAGCGGCAATGGGGCACCGTGCGCGAGGACTACAGCGACACCGGCGACGCGTGGAATTACTTTACTCACGACCAGGCGCGCTCGCGCGCTTACCGTTGGGGCGAAGATGGGCTGGCGGGAATTTCCGATGATCACGGCGTGCTGTGCTTCGCGCTGGCGCTGTGGAACGGCGCCGATCCGATCCTCAAGGAGCGCTTGTACGGGTTGACCAACAACGAGGGCAATCACGGCGAAGACGTCAAGGAATATTATTTTTACCTCGACAGCACGCCGACGCACTCGTACATGAAGTATCTCTATAAATATCCGCAGCGCGCCTATCCCTACGAGGACCTGATCAAAACCAATCGCGCGCGCTCGCGCAAAGAACTGGAGTACGAGCTGCTTGATACCGGTGTGTTCGAGGGCGATCGGTATTTCGACGTCTTCGTGGAATACGCCAAGGCCGGCCCCGAGGACATGCTGATCAAGATCAGCGTCTGCAATCGGGGACCGCAGCCGGCGGCGCTGCACGTCCTGCCAACCTTGTGGTTTCGCAACACCTGGTCGTGGCCCGGCGGCGGCAGCAAGCCGGTCTTGAAAGCGCTTGATTCCAGCCGCGGCTGCGCGGTCGAGGCGTGCCACACCGATCCTCTGTTCGAGGAATCACTGACCCGCTATTTCCTGTATTGCGAGGGGCCTGCGGCGCTTTTGTTCACCGAGAACGAAACCAACAACCAGCGGCTGTTCGCCGGTACCAACCAAGCACCCTGGGTGAAGGACGCGATTAACGAATACGTCGTCCACGGTAAACGTGACGCGGTCAATCCCGCCCTCACCGGCACCAAGGTTTCCCCCCATTACGAACTGACCGTTGCCGCCGGCCAAACGCGGGTCATACGCTTGCGGCTTACCACCGCGGCTCCGGCCGCGCTTCCCGACGCCTTAGCGGACTTCGACGGCGTTTTCACCGCTCGCGTCGCCGAGGCGAACGAATTCTATGACGCGATCATGCCGCCCAAGGTTAAGGCCGATCCCGATCAGGCGAACATCCTGCGCCAGGCGATGGCGGGGATGCTGTGGACCAAGCAGTATTACCATTTCGATGCCTTCCGGTGGCTGGAGGGCCATCAGGACCATCCCCTGCTCCAGGCCCGGCGCGCATATCGCAACCACGAATGGTTCCACATGGTCAACGACGATATCCTGTCGATGCCCGACAAGTGGGAGTATCCGTGGTACGCGGCGTGGGACCTCGCCTTCCACACCATCGCGCTGTCGGTGGTGGATATCGACTTCGCCAAACAACAACTGGAAATCGTGCTGAGCGGCCGCTACCTCCATCCCAACGGACAGGTGCCCGCCTACGAATGGAACTTCAGCGACGTCAATCCCCCGGTGCATGCGTGGGCGACACTGTTTCTCCATCGCTCCGAGCTGGCGCGCCGCGGCGAGGTCGATCTCGAATTCCTCAAGTCCGCATTCGCAAGGCTGCTGGTCAACTTCACCTGGTGGGTCAACCGCAAGGACCGCTTCGGCAAGAATGTGTTCGAAGGCGGCTTTCTGGGACTGGACAATATCAGCGTGTTCGACCGCAGCGCGCCGCTGCCGACCGGCGGCTACCTGGAGCAGGCCGACGGCACCGCGTGGATGTGCTTGTTCGCGCAGAACATGGCGGAGCTGGCGATTGAGATCGCGAGCTACGACCCAATGTACGAGGACCTGGTCACCAAGTTCATCGACCATATCCTGTGGATTGCGGCGGCGATGAACCGGCCGGGCAGCGAGGGGATGTGGGACGAAGAAGACGGATTTTACTACGACTTGTTACGCTTGCCCGACGGCAGCGCGACGCGCCTTAAGGTGCGCTCGATGGTCGGGCTGCTGCCGCTGGCCGCCACCACCACGATCGAGCCGTGGCAGCGCGATCGCATCCCACGCACCGTGCGGTTCCTGCAAGCTCGCGCCAACCAGATGCCCGGCATCATGAAATCGATTCACCCCACGGGAACCGGCCATACCGGCGTCGCCGGCCGAGGCATTATCGCCCTGCTCAACCCGGACAAGCTGCGGCGCGTCCTGGCGCGCATGCTGGATGAAAACGAATTCCTCAGCCCCTACGGCATCCGGTCACTGTCCAAGTATCACGAGAACCATCCCTATGTCTTCAACGCCGGCGGTCAGGAATACCGCGTGGACTATATGCCGGCGGAATCCACCACCAGTCTTTTTGGCGGCAATTCGAACTGGCGCGGGCCGATATGGTTCCCGGTCAACGCGGTCCTGCTGCGCGCGCTGCTCTCCTTCTACGGCTATTACGGCGACAACTTCAAGGTGGAATGCCCCACCGGTTCGGGCCGGATGATGAACCTGTTCGAGGTGGCCCAGGAGATAATCGCACGGCTCGCCCGGATCTTTGAGCGCGGCAAGGATGGTCGCCGGCCGGTTTACGGCGGCCAGGAAAAGTTCCAGACCGACCCGTACTGGCGCGATAACATTTTGTTCTACGAGTACTTCCACGGTGACAACGGCGCCGGCATCGGGGCAAGCCATCAGACCGGATGGACCGGGCTGATCGGAGGCCTGTTGGAGATTCTGGGGCGCCTGGATCCCCAACGTCTTCTTGCAGAAGGCAGAATGGCGTCGTTCCGGTCGAATTAGTCAGGGGGCCGCGCGATAAGTTAGCCGCCGCCTCCGCAGCGGCTTTGGTGACTTCGCTTGGGGTGCAGCCGCTAGGGCAGAAGGCTCTGATCGAGGGCAGCGTATCCCGCGGGCGACCGCGGTATGTACTTATTGGGGCGGATACCTACTTGTTGGCCGGAATGCGCTTTTGTTCCTGCACTTTCGGAGTCCGCTCCAGCATTGAAAGGCGGTTTTCAAGAGCCAACCGGGCTTGAAGTTCACGTTGGTCCGAGGCTTCGACTTCGGTGATCCTGGGGTTCAGCAGATTGATCTGCCGGGCCTGCGAGTCGTTGCGGATCATCTGCTGGTGCAATTGGTTGCCATGCTTCTGCAACTCGTTGAGGAGCATCGCGATCATCGTCAGATAGGGAACGGTTTCAGCCTTTCCGTCGGGACTGAATGTCACCAGTTCCGGGTAGATTTTGGCCACTTCCTCCGCGATGAGCCCGTACTGCAGCGTACCGGCGGCTTTGTTCTTGTAGCGGAAGCTCACCGGGCGGAGCTTCAAAAGCCGGCTGCTTCTGTCCCCGATATCGCTGATGTCATGCTTGTAGCGCGCCGACGACACCACGATGCCGAGTTGCCCGGTCTTGCTCACGACCACCGCGTCTCCAGTTGCCGGGACGCCGGCGATGCCTGCGATGATTATCCGGGTCTGCTTTCCCACTGTACCAATGCGAATTGTGTTGGACTCGGCGGCGGCGCCTGCGCTGCCGATATCGATATTGTTACTGCCCGTGGTGTTGCTAAAGAGCGCGGAGAATCCGGTCGCGGTGTTGGCGTTGCCGATGGTGTTATTCTGCAGCGAGTAGGCTCCCGTGGTGGTGTTGGTGCCCGCTGCTGTTGCTGAACAACGCGTCCGAACCGGTGGCCGTATTGCCGTCGCCGGTGTTGTGGTACAGAGCGGCATGGCCGGTGGCCGTGTTGCCGGTAGCGGTTGTATTGCTAAACAGCGCGCCGTAGCCGGCGGCGGTATTATCAAAGCCGGGGGTGTTGAAGTTCAGCGCACTTACCCCGATGGCGGTATTATTGCCGCCGGTAGTGTCGCCGGCCAGGCTCGCGTATCCGACTGCGGTGTTGGAGCTTCCGCTATCATTCTCCAAAAGCGCGCTTATCCCGACGCCGGTGTTAAACGTGCCGGTTGTATTGCCGAATAGCGCACCTTCTCCCAAGGCGCTATTTCCAGCGCCCGTCGTGTTGAAGGTCAGAGCCACTCCGCCGACGGCAGTATTATTTGACCCGGTGCTGTCAGCGCGCAGCGCATTGATGCCAAAGCCGGTGTTGGCATCGCCGGTTGTGAGATTGGCCAGCACATTGCTTCCGCCGGCAGTATTGCCCCTGCCATCGCTGGCGGTGGGATCTGGGGGCTGACCCCAAACAACGCGCGGCATCAATACCAACAATCCGGCAACAACTAGACTTATCGCCAGTCTGTTCATGTTCCGGTCCTCCCGCTGCGCCCAAACTGCAAGCCCGCCGTTTAAAGCGTCGATGCGGCTATGATTGTCGACGTGAGTTCTTGCTCGTGAGTAAGTACCTGTCGGTGTTCAACTAAAGTTGAAGTCCGGTTGTGATTCGGAGTAAGGCAGGCCGCTGCGCAGGAACCTCGATACTGATCCCGCGACTCTTACCTGCGCAAGGCTCTTTGGTTCAGGATCACTCCACACCGCCTGAAATCCTCTCCGCCAAAATCGAGCGTGAGCATTTGGATACAACCTCTGCATTATGTGCTACAAAGGCTGTGCTACAAAGGCAATAATGGTCTAGCCAAGGCGTGGGCAGTTAAGTAGGTCAATGGCCCGGGAAGGAACAGGTACGTCGGCAAGCACCGGAAGGCGCCGGTCCGGCTCGCGGCTGATCTTCGGCCGTGGGGAGGAACTGCAATTTTTGTCCGATGCGGTAGGTGCGGGCGGGCCGCGCGTCATTCACATTCATGGTATGTCCGGGATCGGCAAGTCCACCCTGATTCGAGCGTTTGCCGACGGTGCGCGAAACAAAAAGCGCCTGATTTGTCTGCTCGACGGCCGCGCCATGGAGCCGACCGAGCGCGGCTTCCTTCAGGAACTCGGGCGCATGCTGCGAATCGGGCGACCCACCTTTGCCGCAATTTCGCGAGTCCTTTCCACAGGACCAAAACCGGCCATTATTCTTCTCGACTCCTACGAGCAACTGGGTTTGCTGGACGCCTGGCTGCGCCAGGTCTTCATGGGGCGCCTCAAGGGCGATGTGCGCCTTATCCTGGGGAGCCGCTTTCCGCCGGCGCCGCAGTGGACGGAGTCGCCGCAGTGGCGCGGCGACTTTCGCGCGATCCAATTGCAGCCGCTAGACGAGAGCGCGGCGCTGGAGGTGCTGGCCAGCTTGGGCGCCAATCCGCAGACCGCGCGGGAGGTGGCGAAGTCTGCCCGCGGCCATCCCCTGGCGCTGGTTGTCGGCGGCAGCGCGGCGAGCCAGTTTCCGCCGGCGGCAAATCGCGCACCGCACAGCGTCATCAGCGCTCTGGCGCAGAGATTCCTGGCTGAAGTCGAGGATCCCCAGTTAAGAGAAGCTCTGCGCGCCGCGTCCGTGGGCCGCCGTATCACGCGCAGCTTGTTGCGGGCGCTGATGCCTGAATCGCCCGGGGACGCTTTGTTCGATCGACTTGCCGCAGTCCCGTTCATCGAGCCGGCGCCCGACGGGCTTATGATCCATGAGGCGGTGCGCGAGGCGATTCGGGCCGATCTCGAGGCGATCGATCCCAAGGCGTTCCAGCGATATTGCCGCGCCGCATGGCAGCAACTGACCTACGAAGCGAAGTCGGCAGCGCTGCCCGATTTGTGGCGTTATACGGCTGACCTGATTTTCCTCATCCGCAATCCCGTCGTTCGCGAGGCGTTCTTTCCCAATGACGCCGCCAAATTTTACGTCGAACCCGCCGTGGCTGGCGACGCCGCGCAAGTCCTGGAGATCGCCGCGGCTCATGACGGCGAACCAGGGGCCAGGATCGTCGAGCGCTGGTGGCGGCATCTGCCGCGCGCCTTCTATGTGATCCGCGATGCGCCCGCACGAGTGGCAGGTTTCTACTATCTCTTCGATCCCCGCGAGGCCGTGCCCAGCGTGGTTGACAACGACCTGCTCGCATCGGCGTGGATGAAGCGTCTGCGAAAAAATCCGCTGGCCAAGGGACAGACCGCGCTGTTTTTGCGCCGCTGGCTGAGCCGCGATCATGGCGAGGCGCCGTCCGCGGTCCAAGCCGCCGCGTGGCTGGACGTTAAACGGCATTACATGGAACGGCGCCCTTTGTTGCAGCGCGTATATCTCCCGCTGACGGATTTCGCGCCCTATGCGGAGGCTGCCGCCAGCCTCGGGATCCGCCTGCTCGACGATCCCGCGGTCGGCATCGGGGACAAGAGCTTCGTCAGCCTCGAGCTCGACATGGGAGCCCGCTCGGTGGATGGATGGCTGGCGCGCCTGGTATCCGCGGAACTGGGCGCGGAGCAGGATGGCCTGCTGGACGAGCGCCGCAGGGCATTGGTTGTGCACGGGCAGAGGACCGAGTTGACCCGCAAAGAGTTCGACGTGATGCGCTACTTGTCGCTGCGGCAGAACGAAGCGGTCTCAAGAATCGAATTGCTCAACGACGTATGGGGCCTGAAGTATGACAGCGGCGGCAACGTGGTTGACGCAATCATCGTATCGCTGAGAAAGAAACTCGGAAACCTCAGCCACGTGATCGAAACCGTACATGGGCATGGCTATCTGTATAGAAATCCTACTTCTTTGGAAGCCGCGGATGCGGCCGCGCCGCCCGTGATTCGCGATCGAAAGATCGGCCGTGCGCGCCCCATCGTTCACCGCGCTCACTCGCAATCCTCATAAATTTCTCATCAATCGGCGCAGCAGCGCCGCCTGACGCTGCCTACAATGGCGGTGGTTGATCAGCAGCGCGCCGACCCCGCAAGCCGGCGAAACCGATTTTAGATCGAGCGGCCGCCACGATCGGCGCGAGCGGCAACCGAATAAACCGGCGGGAAAGGAGAAGAAGATGCCACTGATTCAAGTTCGTTTAATCGAGGACGTGTTCACGCCCCAACAGAAGACCGAGATGATCAAGAAACTGACCGACGCGATGGTCTCGATTGAGGGAGAGGCGCTGCGCGAAGTGACCTGGGTCACCATCGAGGAGGTCAGGAGCGGCGATTGGGGTATCGGCGGAAAGGCCATGACCACCGGTGCGGTCAAGGCGCTCGCGGCCGGCAAGCCCGCGGCCTGAGCACACGGCGGCGTCCTGGCGGCGATCGAGGCCGCCAGGCTGCCGCATCTGCATCCCCGGTTTTGAGGTCAGGAGAGCAGCACTTGATTGCCGCGGCTCGCGCGGGAACCTTCTCAAGCCCGCAAGTGTTGTTTACAGGGACTGCACCCATGCCATCTCAGCGCAACACGCTTTGACTTGGGCATCGGAACCGCGCGCGGGGGCAGGGTTTAACCGCCCCCGCCGCGATGGCGGAGTTGCGTCCCGGGCGGGGCGCTCCGCCTGGTTGCCAGGCGCAAGGAAGTTTTTCGCACGGGCAAGCGAGCGCCACGCGATTAGTCACGAGATTTGAAGGAGCATGGAATCGATGAAAAGGATGTTCTGCGTTTTCATTGCGGCATTGGTGTTTTCCGCTCTGCTCGGCAGAGGCACAGCGCTGGCCGATCCATTGAACAACACTGCCTTTGGAACAGACGCGCTGCCGAGCAGCGCCGGGGATTTCAACAGCGCCTTCGGACGCGACGCACTCAAGAGCAACGATACGGGCGAGTCGAATACCGCAACCGGATTTCAAGCGCTGCTGGGGAACACCTCGGGCAGCAGCAATACCGCCACGGGGGAAGAGGCTCTCAGGAGCAACACCAGCGGTAACGGCAACACCGCCGACGGAGAGTCGGCGCTGGCAGGCAACACCACGGGGGTCGGCAACACTGCCATGGGACGGGATTCCCTCCTGAACAACACCATTGGGGACGAAAATACCGCGGTGGGAGAGTTTGCGCTGTTCGTTAACAGCTCCGGAAGCGAGAATACCGCCACCGGGCGTTTCGCACTTGGGGGAAACACCACCGGAAGTCTGAATACGGCGACTGGACGATTCGCCCTGCTGGCCAATTCCACCGGCAACAGTAATACCGCCACGGGGGAGGAAGCCCTGAAGAACAACACCACCGGCAATGACAACACCGCCACCGGAATGGACGCCCTCCTCTTCAACACCACCGGTATCTTTAATACCGCCGCCGGAGCGGAGGCCCTCGAAAACAATACACAAGGCTTCGACAACACGGCGACCGGCGCGGACGCCCTGTTCACCAACACCACCGGCGTACAGAACACCGCTACCGGCGCCGACGCGCTGTTCTCCAACACTACAGGTTTCGCCAACACGGCCACCGGCGTGAACGCGCTGGATTTCAACACCACGGGTCACGAGAACACCGCCACCGGATTTGACGCTCTGAACAGCAACACTATCGGCAACAACAACACCGCCGACGGCTTCGAAGCCCTCTTGCACAACACCATCGGCAATAACAATACCGCCGTCGGGCAACTCGCGCTGAGCAACAACACCTCCGGATTCGACCAGACTGCGGTAGGCACGATGGCGTTGCAGCACGACACCACCGGCAACGTCAATACCAGCGTCGGATACAGTGCCCTGGCGGCCAATACCACCGGCTCGCGCAACACCGGCGCCGGGGTCAATGCGCTGCTCAAGAACGCCACCGGTCAGAGCAATGCGGCGATCGGGGTCAACGCGCTACAGAACAACACAACCGGCAGCAACAATATCGCGCTGGGGGACTCCGCCGGTACAAATCTGACGGTCGGAAACAACAACATCGAAATCGGCAACACAGGTGTGGCGGCGGAAACCAACGCTATCCGGATTGGCAAGCAGGGGACTCAGACCCAGACCTTTATCGCCGGTATCAGCGGAGCGCAGGTTACCGGCAGCGACGTGGTAATCAGCCCCAGCGGGCGCTTGGGCGTGGTGATGTCATCCGCGCGCTACAAGCACGACATCCGCAACATGGGTGAGGCGAGTGACAAACTGCTGAAACTGCGGCCTGTCACCTTCCGCTATAACAACGACCCGGCGGGTACGCTGCAGTACGGGTTGGTGGCCGAGGAGGTGGCAAGGGTTTATCCGGAACTGGTCGTTTACGGTCCCGACGGCAAGCTGGTAACGGTGCGCTATTCGACTCTCAGCGCGATGCTGCTCAACGAACTGCAGAAGCAGGCACGGATTAACCAGCGCCAATCCGAGCAGATTAACGGATTGATCGAGACCGTGGCAGAAGTTCAAGCCTCGGCCCAAAGTGAGCTGGGAGCACAGCGAGACGCTTTCGAAAGACGCCTTTCTGCGCTGGAGCGGCGGCAAACGGAAGTTGCGTCCTGGCGGTAGGTTTTATGAAGTGGCTCCACCAGTCTGCCAGCCGGTGCACGAACACTTTGACGCTGCGCGACTGGTGGAGCCTGTTGACTGCACGCCAGCGGGGCCAGGTTGTGATTTCGCGATTTAAGCGACGCGCTCGCGGATTTACTTGCCGATTCCGTCCACCGCCTCCTGGCCTTCGGGCAGAAAGCTCGCGAACATCTGCCAAACGTGAATCATCTCGGGCCAGACTTCCAGCTTTACTTGTACGCCGGCGGCGCGCGCTTTGTCCGCAATCCGGGTCGAGTCGTCCAGCAGCGTCTCCGCGTCGCCGACCTGGATCAGCAGCGGCGGCAGTCCCTTGAGATCGGCATGAATGGGCGAAGCCAGCGGCGTGCGCGGATCCTTGCCGCCAAGGTACGCCTGCGCCATCCCGACCAGCCCTTCGCGTTGCACAACCGGGTCGGCTTTGGCGCGAGTGGTCATCGACTCACCCTTGCCTTCCATATCGACCCAGGGAGAGAGGCACACTCCGGCCGCGGGGACCCGAAGTCCGGCGTCGCGAATCGCGATCAGCGCCGCAATCGTCAGACCGCCGCCGGCCGAATCACCCGCAACGACGATACGCGAGGGTTGAACCTTGTTTTCCAGCAGATACCGATAACCGGCCAGGGCATCATCCACAGCGGCAGGAAACGGATGCTCGGGTCCGAGCCGGTAATTCAGCGCCAGCACACGCGCCTGCGCCGCGCGCGAGATGCGCCCAATCAGATCGCGATGCGTTTTGACGGAGCCCAGAACATAGCCGCCGCCATGCAGGTAGAGCACCACCCGGTCCGCCGCGGCGCCGGGTGCAGTGATCCATTCGGCGTCAACGCCGCCCGCACTGATACGCTCGGCCTTGACGTCCGGCTGCGCGGGTATCGCGTTCTGCTCGAACGCAGCGCGCATTTCGGGCAACGTTGGCGAGGGATTGGTCGCCAACGCTTTCATTGCATCGATCGCCATTTGCAATTGCGGACTTGCCATCGAAATTTCCCTCCCGCTCCTTGAAGATTCCGCTGTGGCGTCGGCTTCAGCCCCGGCCACTATGCGGTGTGCTCCAAAATGAACTTGCCAATACCATCCACCGCTTGCTGACCCTCGGGCAGGAAACTGGCGAAGGCCTGCCAGACGTGGATCATCTCCGGCCAAATCTCAAGTGTTACTTTAACTCCAGCCGCGCGCGCGTTCTCTGTGACACGCGTTGAATCGTCCAGCAGGGTCTCGTGATCGCCAACCTGGATCAGCAGCGGCGGCAATCCTTTCAGATCGGCATACAGCGGCGCGGCGAGCGGAGTGCGCGGAGACTTGCCCGCCAGATAGGCCTGCGCCAGCAGGTGGGTTCCCTGCGGAGAGGCGATCGGATCTACGTGCAGCCGCGTCTTCATCGATTCGCCGGTGCCTTCCAGGTCAACCCACGGCGAAAGGCATACCGCTGCGGCCGGCAAAGCAAGCCCGGCGTCGCGCACCGAGACCAGCGTAGCCAGCGTCAAAGCGCCGCCCGCGGAGTCCCCCACCACCGCCATCCGTGCGGTTCGCAGCCCCTGACTGAGCAGGAATCGATAGCCCGCCACGGCGTCGTCAACTGCGGCCGGGAATGGATGCTCGGGGGCGAGGCGGTAATTGAGTCCGAGCACGCGCGCCCGCGCGGCGCGGGAGATGCGCCCCATCAGGTCGCGATGGGTTTTCAACGAACCCATCACATAGCCCCCGCCATGCAGATACAAAACGGCGCGGTCGCCCGCGGCGCCCGGCGCGATGATCCATTCGGCATCGACGCCATTGGCCCGCAGCGGCTCAACCTTGACGTCGGGCTCAACCTGGACCGCGATGTCTTCGTACGCTGTCCGCATCTCTTCGACGCTTGCGCCGACCTTGCCCGCCAATTGTTTCATCGCATCGATCGCCATCTGCAACTGCGGACTTGCCATCGCAGTATCCTCCCGCGGCGATGGCGGGCAGGGACGCCCGCCCCACTGATCCAAAACCAGTTCGGTTTAAGTCGTCAGACCGTCAGGATGTTGATCGTGCAAGCCGATGCCAGGCCGATCACATGCGCCAAACCAACTTTGGCGTTGGGCACCTGGCGCTCCCTGGCGCGTTCATCCTGGGTCAGATGCCAGACCACCTCGCAGATGTTGGCTACGCCAGTGGCGCCGATTGGATGGCCCTTGGAGAGCAGGCCTCCGGACACATTTACCGGCACCTTGCCGCCGAGGCCCGGATGCTGCCCGCCGCCCTCATCGATGAATTTCCCGGCTTCGCCTTCCTTGCACAGGTAGAGGTTCTCGTAATGAACCAGCTCGGCGCTGGCGAAGCAGTCGTGCAGCTCGGTCAGTGAAAGGTCTTCGGGGCCAATACCGGCGGCTTCATAAGCCTGCTTGGCAGCAGTCCGTGTAAGCGTGGACACGTCGGGCAGGGCGGCGTCGCGCGCGGTGTACGGATCGGTGGTGAGCACAGACGCAGCGACACGGGCGCGCTTGCGCCCGCCTGCCAGTTGCTTCATCTTCTCTTCGGAAACCAGCACGGCGGCGGCCGCCCCGTCTCCGGTGGGACAACACATGAACAAGGTGTTTGGATAAGCTACCATCCGGGCGTTGACCACGTCCTCCAGGCTGACCTCGGTGCGATATTGGGCGAAGGGGTTCTTGGTCGCGTGCTTATGGCTCTTGACGGCGATCTTGGCCATGTGCGCCAGCGTGGTGCCGTACTTGCGCATGTGCTCCATCCCGGCCTGGCCGAACACGGCGGGCATCAGGCCCGAGCCCAATTTGCCCTCGGGTGAATAGGCCGGGTCGCTGCCGCCTCCTCCCCCGCCGAGCAGTCCCTGCTTGCCCATCTGCTCGACGCCGACCGCAACCGCGATATCGTAAAGGCCGGCCGCCACAGACAGGTAGGCTTCGCGAAAGGCGGTCGAACCGGTAGCGCAGGCGTTGGCCACGTTGATCGCGGGGATTCCGGTCTGGCCCACGGTCTGGAGGATGCGCTGGGCGTAGGAAGCGTTGGCCTGGCCGAAATTGCCGCAGGCCAGAAACTCGACCTTGTCCATCCCGATTCCCGCGTCGCCCAGCGCGGTCAGCACCGCGTCGCCGCCCAGTTCGGGGACGGTCTTCTCCGGATAGCGGCCGAATTTGATCATGCCGGTGCCGAGGACGTAAACGTTTCTCATCGGATTTCCTCCAGGTGCCAGGAACCGGCGCATTGGCCGGCGCCGTACAACATTATCTCGCAGCGAATTACTTTTTCGGCCGGTAGCAAAAGCGCACCACGTCGTGCCCTTCGCGATCCTTCCCGACTACTTCGGTGACCATCTCCACGGGCAGGTCGAACAGCGAATGGGGATCTTTCTCCGCGGCCTCCGGCGAGAAATCGATTACGTTGGCGCGCACGCTGACGCCGTCGGCGAGATCGATTATGGCGGTTATGTATGGGGTCTTGATGCCGGGGAACGACTGATGGATTACGGAAAAGACATGTACCTTGCCGTGGTCCGGCAGCGTCGCGTCGCTGAACGGACCCTTGGACAGACATTGGGCGCATGCGATGCGCGTCGGGCTCAGGTAAGTGGCGCCGCACTTGCCGCATTTCTTACCCACCAGATGGGGCTTGGGTTCAAGCTTGAGAAACGGCACGATCGGGCGCGGGCCCGAATCAGCCGCTTTGGCATCCTGCACCTTGGCTTGCTCAGCCATACTTCCTCCGGCGTCTGACGCCTCACAATACCATCAGCCGGAGTCGCCCGGTCAAGGTCGGAGAAATGGGGAAGAGAGGTAGGAATCGACTGCTCCTATTCTTGTGCCCAGGTTTTTTTCATCCCGGATCGCCGCCGAACGGTGTGCACAACGCACCCGTCCACAGGCGCATCCGATCGCGATCGGCCTCGAAGCCGACTGCTCCTTCCTGATCGGTACGCAGCACGGTCACGCCTGCGTGCACGTAACGCTCCAGCACGGCAGGCGCGGGAAAATGGTAACGGTTTTGGTAACCATCGGAGATCACTACGAATTGCGGATGGACGGCTTCCACGAACTGTGCCGTGGACGAAGTGATACTGCCGTGATGCGGCGCTTTGAGTACCGTGGCGCGCAGGGATTGATCGCGGTCGATCAGCGAATGCTCGCCCGAGGCTTCCAAATCGCCCGTGAACAGGAAGCTCCAGCGGCCCGATTTCAGTTCGAGCACCATCGAATTGTTGTTGCGGCTGGCCACTGAGCCCGGCTGCGGACTGAGGATTCGTATGACCACGCCGCCGACCGTGCGCGGCGGCGATGACGCGTCAACGGTATCGATTTGAGCGCCCGCTGCGGCGAGCCGCGCGAGCAGCTTTCGGTACGTGACGTCCGGGCTCGTGGCGCCGGTGGTCCAGAACTCCACCGGATGGAAATTGTCCGCGATGAAGAGAAAGCCCCCGAAATGATCGAGTTCCGGATGACTCATCGCCAGGTAATCGACGCGCATGATCTTGCGTGACCACAAAAATGGCGCCACCACTTCCTCGCCCATGTCGGAGCCGCTCTTAAAGGCCGCGCCGGCGTCGATCAGCATCACCGTCCCGCCCGGAAACTGCACGACTGCGCCGTCGCCCTGCCCCACCGACAGGAACGTGACGCGAAGGCGCGGGTCGAAGTAGCGTTCGCGCGTCCACCACGCGGCGTCGATGACCAGGGTGCCGACGAGCGCGATGGCCAGCAGCTTTTTCCATCCCACTCCGAATCGCGGCGCGGTTTGCGGATGCTCGTTGACGCCGGCACCGAAGCCGGCGCCACCCGAGAGGTTGATCGGATCCGAAGGTCTTGCCGGGGCGCACAGCCACAATCCTAACAGGCTATAGACCAATGCCAGTTCGAGCAGGTTCGGAGTAAAAATCCTCACCCAGGCGCCAGGCAGTCTAACGAACATTTCAGCGAGGCGATTACCCAGCGCGACCGCCTCGCCCGCCACGTGCAGCAGCACCGCGGCAGCCGGCATCCACACAAAACTCACGGCGGCCGCGAACAACCCAACCACCATCCCGCCCAGCGCCATCACGGGCACGACCACGGCGTTGGCGATTAGCCCCACCAGCGAGAACTGGTTGAAGTAAAAAGCGGTCAGGGGTGCGGTCGCAATCAGGGCAAAGAAGGAAACCGCCACATAGCCGCCGAGCGCGCCGGCGGCCACGTAAAGGAATTCCGCGCGTCTGCCGGTCACCTCTTCGCGGACGCGCGACCACCACGCTGCGTAACGGCGCATCCCCAGCACAATACCGAGCACCGCAGCGAAGGAGAGCTGGAAGCCGATATCGGCGCTGGAGCCGGGCATCACCAAACATATAATCAGGGCGGCCAATGCCAGGCTGGCCAGCACCTCGCGGGCGCGATTGGCGAGCACGGCGCCGGCGTAGCATAAGACCATGATCAGCGCGCGCATCGTGGAGACGTGCGTTCCCGCGATCGTGGCATACGCCGCTGCGGCCAGGCTCGAACCGATCGCGGCGAGCTTGTTGGCATGGCCGAGGATCATCAGCCGGGGGAAAGGGATGCAGGCGAGTCGGACCAGCACAAAGGCGACCGACGCCACGAAGCCCAGGTGCAGGCCGGAGATGACCAGCAGATGGGCCATACCGGTCCGTGCGAAGGTGTCGCGCAGACGGCGGTCGATCGCGCCGCGATCGCCGATGATCAGCGCGCGCATCTCGGCCCGCTCCGGATACGCCAGGTCGGCGTCGATGAACGCTCCGATACGCCTGCGGATGGTTTCAACGGTGCTCCACAGCGGGATCGGCCGGTAACCGATCGATTCGATTTGGTCCGCGTGAGAGACCAGCGCCGTGACCGATACACTTTCGCGCGCCATGTAGGATTCGTAATCAAATTCGCCCGGGTCGCCGTAATTGCGGGGAACGCGGAGGCGCGCACCGACGCGCAGCATCTCGCCGATTCGATAGTTCCCTGGATCGACAACGGTGATGCGCACACGGCCCGTGGCGGGCGCAAGATGCGCCGCGTCGAGGCCCGCCCGCTGAACCTTCAGGTAGAGTCGAACGATGTCCCTAATCGGCTCGGGTTCGCGATCGAGACCGCCCTCGAAGACCACCGGCCGATCTTCGGGCAGATCTGATCGTTGCAGCGCGGGAAGGAGGTTCATAAATCCGATGGGCGGCGGTGGCCGAAGCGGTGGTTAGCGCGCCCAGCGCCAGGACCATCGCCCATTTGCGCCGCGCCATCAGGAAGGCCGTCGTGGCGCAAACGCACAGCATCATCGCGACCCATACCGGCAGTCCAATCTGCAGCTGTCCGGCCGAATCCCCCACCACAACGGCGAGCGCAACCAGGTAAAGCGCCGGGATTTCGGAAGCGGCGATTTGTGCCGGCTGCGTCTGCGGCGATGCCTCGATACGGCTGCCCGCGGCGGCAATAGCGGCAGAGCCTTGCATTCCCCCCCTTTTCGAACCGCGACGGCCGGATAATTTCCGACCGTCTGTGAAGCCAACCGGGCGCTCTAACTGCTCGCCTGTCGGCGCAGCCTAACCGCGCCTGAGCGCAGCCAACTGATGATCGTCAACGTGGCGAATGATGTAAACCGGGCAACTGGCGCTGAGCAACACGTTGCGCGCCGTGCTGCCGAGCAGGAGATGGCGCAGGCGGCCCTCGCCGTGGCTGGCGATGACGATGGTGTCGATTTTCTTTTCGCGCGCGACGCCCAGAATTTCGTGCAACACGTCGCCTTCGCGAATCAGGGCGTGATGCTCGATACCGCCCAGCTCGGCGTCGTAAGTGGCCATCAGCTCACGGGCCTTGGCGCGCGCATTGTTCACGATGGAGCTGTAGTCATTGGCCACCGGTCCGTAGCGCCGCAGCAGGGGATTGCTGATTACGTGCAGCACGTAAAGGACGGCGCGAAAGCGCTCCGCCATCAGGCGCGCGTAGGGCACCGCCTGCGCTGAACTGTCGGAGAAATCGGTGGTCAGCATCAGGTTGCGGATATTGACCGCGGCCAAACGCATCGCCTGTCGCTGCTCCTCAGGGTCGCCCTCCGGTTATCATTATCATCGAAGCCACCCCCGCGACCAAGGCGGCCAGCGCCTGTGTGGCCTGAATAATGTCCGAGTCGTTCAAGGCGTCGACGGCGTCGTCGAGCCGCTCGGTCTCGCTCAGCACCAGGGTTTCCTCACCGCCCGGTTCGGCCAGGGCCTTCGCAGCTTTGGAAAAGGTCAACAGGGCGAGGTGCTTGATGACGGTCGGCGTGGCTACATCCATTTCGATACTGGCCCGCTGCGCGGTGTCATGCACATTCTCCGCGGTCAGCGTTTCCAGCACCTCGAACCGGTCCAGGGTAAAGGCGGCGGGGCGCGCCAAATCGGCGGAGGGCCGCACCCGGCGGAGTTCCCGGACCGCGCCGGCGGCAATTGCGTCGGACAAGGCGTCCATCGCGTCCGGTCCGCTTTGCGCGATCAGCAGATCGGCCAGGGTTTTCATGCGGCGGCTTTCCGCCGAGCGGTTGCCTATCGTCTCGAAGAATCGGTCGATGTGGAGGACGAACGCCATCGCTGCTCCTTTCACGGACCGCGCCAGGCGCTGCGCGGACGCGCCAAGAACCGTCGCATAGCCCGCCGGGACCGGACCTGAGACAGTAGAATAACGCCGGGCGCACCCGGCAATCAAAGCGTCCGTTGCACGGCCGCAACGCTGTGGTTATGGCAATCGCGGCCGACTTGCACATAATAGAGGACCATGTTGACGGCTCTGATAGAGATTGTCGCGCTGGCGATCGCGTTCGCACTGGGCGTGATGATGAGTTCCACGGTCAAGGCGTTTTTGGGAATCGCCGAGGAAGATGCAATGGTCGAACTCGGGCTGCTGCGCACCGACATCAGGAAAATTGTTCAGGACTTCGAGGACCGCCTTAAACACCTGGAGAGCCGCGAGGTCAAGTGACGCAGTTCCGGCCGGCGCGAATCTCAAGTGCCGGGGCGGTCCGATTGCAATCCATCGCCGGCACCGCTCTAGCTCTCGTGCTCTTCCGGATGGTTGTCTTCCTGCGCGATTTGATCGGCTTCAGCCATTTCCTCAGGCGTTTCCGAAGCGGCGGCCATCTCGCCGGCGTCAGCCTCTTCGCGTGCGGTCTCCTCCGCCTTTTCCTCGGAGTCCAGCACCGGGGTCATCGCATCGAGGTCGCGGCGAATTGCCGCCGCCAGGGCGGCGTTGATGCCCCGCACTTGCGCCAGTTCTTCGGCGCTCGCGGCGCGAATCCGCTTGAGACTGCCGAAATGGCGTAGCAGGGCGCGTGCCTTGACCGGCCCGATGCCCTCGATATCGGCCAGGATCGTGCGCAGCCGGGCGCGCCGGCGCAGTTCGCGGTTGTAGGTGATCGCGAAGCGATGCGCCTCGTCACGGATACGCACCAGCAGGAACAGCGCATTGGAGTTCTGCTTCAAGACGATCGGGTCCTTGCGGTTGGGGAGAAAGACGCGCTCCTCGGATTTGACCACCTGCCGGGCGCGCGGACTGTTTAGAACGTGCTGCTTGGCCAGGCTGATCACGTCGATTTGCTCCGACAGTCCAACCTGGTTCAGCACGGCGGTGGCCATGTTGAGCTGTCCCTTGCCGCCATCAACCACGATCAGGTCGGGATACTGCTGTTCTTTGACCGCGCGCGCCAGGCGCCGGCCCAGCACCTCGGACATGCTGGCGAAGTCGTCCTGCCCCTCCACGCTGCGGATGCGGTAGCGGCGGTAAAGATCCTTGCGCGGCTGTCCCTCGTCGAACGCCACCTGTGACGCAACCACCATCGAGCCCTGCAAATTGGAAATGTCGTAGCATTCGATTCGCTTGGGCGTGTTGCGCAGGCGCAGCTTGCTGCGCAGCTCCTCGAGCATGCGCTCGCGGGTCTTCTCGCTGTCGCGGCGGGCGGCAAAGCTCTGGCGCGCGTTTTCGTTGGCCATCTGAAGCAGATGCGCCTTCTCGCCGCGCTGCGGGAGGAACATCGCAACTTTCTTCCCGCGCCGCTCCGTGAGCAGTTCAGCGCGCACGTCGGCGTCCTCCAGCTCCACTGGCAGCAGCACCTCGTCGGGCAGGTAGCGGCCTCCGGCGTAGAACTGAGTGAGCAGATCGGCGAGCACGTCCTCGTCGGAGAACTCCAGGTCCTCGAAGCTCCAGCTCTGCGTGGAGGTGAGCTTGCCCCTGCGCACCATGAGGACAATCGCCTCGATAAAACCACCTTCGCGATAGAGTCCGAAGATGTCCTGATCGATTCCCCAGTGATGCAGGACGGTTTGCTTTTCCACCGTCTTTTCAATTGCGCGCACGCGGTCGCGCAGCTTGGCCGCCTCTTCGAACTCCAAACGTCCGGCGTACTCCTTCATCCGCTCGCGCATCGCCTTGAGCAATTCCAGGTCGCGTCCCTCCAGCAGCATGATTGCGGCGTCGAGATGGCGCTGGTACTCGACGCGGTCAACCGGCAGGCAGCAGGGCCCCAGGCAGCGCTTGATCTGATACTCCAGGCAAGGCCGCGCGCGATTGCGAAACACCGCGTCGGAGCAGGTGCGCAGGGGAAAAACCTTGCGGATTACGTCAATGGTTTCGCGCAAGCCGTCAGCGGACCCGAAGGGTCCGTAGTAGCGTCCGCCGTCTTTTACGATCTTGCGCGTTACCATGATGCGCGGCCAGGCGTGCCTGGTGACTTTGGCGCTCAAGTAGGATTTGTCGTCCTTGAGACGGATGTTGTAGCGGGGCCGGTACTGCTTGATCAGATTATTCTCGAGGATCAGCGCTTCCTTTTCGCTGGCCGTAACCAGGGTCTCGAAGTCTTTGACGCGGCTCATCAGGAACCGCACCTGGAAGCGCGTGTCGCCGCCGTCGCGGAAATAGGCGCGCACCCGCGCGCGCAGCGACTTGGCCTTGCCTACGTAGAGCACCTTGCCGGCCTTGTCGCGCAGCAGGTACACGCCGGGATCGGGCGGTATCAGTTCGAGCTTGCGCTGAATCTCGTCGTCGCTCAGCGGGGCGCGCCGGCGCGTATCGTCCTGCGCCGGGCCGTTATCCGCGGCGTAGGTGACCAGCGAGTCGTAGTTCCTGCCGATAGCCTCGGAACGCGCAGCTTCCGCGCCGGTGGAGGACTCGGTTTGCCCGACGGGCCCATCCACATCATTATCGGAATCGGCGCGGGATGCATCGGAATCGGCGCGGGATGCGGCGCCGCCCTCGTCCAAAGGACGGTTCTTATCTTCGATCGCCACTAGCGCGATTATACACTAATGCGAGTGGAGGTTCTCCGGCCAATCCGCAAGGACAGGCGCCGACAGGAGGAGAGAAATGCCACTGGACCCTCAAATCAAGCCGATCATCGATCAGGCGGCGTCCGCCGGAGCGCCGCCGCTAAGCAGCCTGTCGCCGCACCATGCGCGCGCCGCTTTTCGCACCATGTTCGAGGCCTTCGGCGGCCGTCCCGCGCCGGTCGCGAAAAGCGAGGACCGGACTATTCCAGGTCCTGCCGGCGAGATCGGATTGCGCATCTATACGCCCGAAGGCAAGGGACCGTTTCATGCCTTGATGTTCTTTCACGGCGGTGGATGGGTAGTCGGAGATCTGGACACTCATGATCCGTTGTGCCGCGCGCTGACCAATGCGGCCCACTGCATCACAGTCGCGGTGGATTACCGCCTTGCCCCGGAACACAAGTTTCCGGCTGCGGTCGAGGACTGTTACGCGGCCTCGCAGTGGGTCGTCCACAACGCTGCGTCGATTGGCGCCAACCCAGCCCGCCTTGCGGTTGGCGGCGACAGCGCCGGCGGCAATCTGAGCGCCGCGGTCAGCCTGATGGCGCGCGATCGGGGAGATTTGCAAGTCGGCTACCAACTGCTGATGTATCCGGCGCTCGACGCCTCGCTTCAAACGAAGTCGATGACCGAATTCGCCGATGGTTACCTGTTGACCCGCGCCGACATGGTGTGGTTCTGGGGTCATTACCTGAAGGGAGAGGCGGACCGGTCGAACCCATACGCCTGCCCGTCGCAGGCCAAGGATTTAAACGGATTGCCGCCCGCGATGATCATCACGGCGCAATTCGATCCGCTGCGTGATGAGGGCGAAGCCTACGCCAAGCGGCTGGAAGAGGCCTATGTGCCGCTGACCCTCAAGCGCTACGAGGGGGTGACGCACGGCTTCTTGAGCATGGCGTCAATTGTCGACAAGGGCCGCAAAGCAATCGAAGATGCGGCATCGCATCTGCGCGCATCGTTCAGGAGCTTGTAGAGCGCTGCTCCAGGCCGTTGGCGGATTGACTTGGCTGCTCCCGCCGGGATGCTCCCCGTCGCGCGCTGCCCGCAATCCCGCCCTTTCAGCCTTGCCGCCAGCACCCGGATTTGGCGCCTCCGGCTTCGAGCTGATTAATCCGGGTCATCCGGAATCAACTTCAGCCGGCTCGGACGCGATCCGCTTTGGCGTCCGGCGCTGGACGCCCTGCCCTTCCTGCCCTTAAGCCCCGGACCTGATTTGCCGCGCTCTGTGCCGCCCCAGGAGGGCGACGAACCGCCGTTCGGGCCGGGCCGCATCATCGCACCGCTGCCCTTGGGCTCGATTCCCAGCGCGAGCATCTCCAGGTGCTTGATCTGATCGCGCAACTGGGCGGCTCGCTCATACTCCAGCGCCTCTGCCGCGACCATCATCTCGCGGCGCAGTTCGCTGATGCGCTTGGACAACTCGTGCGGCGGGACATATTCCTCGGCCTCGTGGGCCGAAGGTGTGATATCCGGCACGACCGCCCATTCGGGCGAGTACATTTCGACCAGCGAAGCGTCGATCGCCTTGACGATCGTCTGGGGCGTGATGCCGTGTTCGCGGTTGTACTCCAGTTGCTTGGCGCGGCGGCGGTCGGTTTCGCCGATCGCCCTGCGCATCGAGTCAGTGACCTGGTCGGCGTACATGATAACGGCGCCGTTCAAGTTGCGCGCGGCGCGACCGATGGTCTGAATCAGCGAGCGGGCCGAGCGCAGGTAGCCTTCCTTGTCGGCGTCCAGAATCGCCACCAGCGATACTTCCGGCAGGTCCAGCCCCTCACGCAGCAGGTTGATTCCGACCAGAACGTCGAAGTCGCCTTTGCGCAGGCTGCGGATGATCTCCACCCGCTCTATCGTATCGATATCCGAATGCAGGTAGCGCACGCGCACGCCGAGGTCCTGGTAATAATCGGTCAGATCCTCGGCCATCTTCTTGGTCAGACAGGTGACCAGCACGCGCTCGGTGCGTTCGACCCGCTTGCGAATCTCCTCGAGCAGGTCGTCCACCTGGGTGCCGGCCTTACGCACTTCGATTCCGGGATCGACCAGACCTGTGGGCCGAATCAGTTGCTCCACCACCAGGCCTTCGGACTTGTGCAACTCGTAGTCGCCCGGCGTCGCCGAGACATGGATCACCTGGTTGACGAAGCTCTCGAACTCCTCGAAGTTAAGCGGACGGTTATCCAGCGCGGAAGGCAGGCGAAAGCCGAAATCCACCAGGGTCTGCTTGCGCGAGCGGTCGCCGCGGTACATGCCGCCGATTTGCGGCACGGTGACATGGCTCTCGTCGATGAAGAGCAGGAAGTTCCTGGGGAAATAATCGAGCAGCACGGGCGGCGGCTGTCCCGGCTGCCGTCCGGTCAAATGGCGCGAGTAGTTCTCGATCCCCGGACAGATACCCATCTCGGAGAGCAGCTCCAGGTCGTACATCGTGCGCTGCTCCAGGCGCTGGGCCTCAAGCAGTTTGTCCTGGCCGCGAAACTCCTCCAAGCGATCGCGCAGTTCCTGGCGGATGTTGTGAACCGCCACCTCCATCCGATCCGAGGTCGTCACGTAATGGGAGGCCGGGTAGATGGCGACGCTGGCCAGCTTGCGGATCACCACTCCGCGAAGCGGATCGATTTCATACAGCCCTTCAACCTCGTCGCCGAAGAACTCGATCCGCACCGCACGGCTTTCTTCATATGCGGGGAAGACCTCGACGGTGTCGCCGCGCACCCGGAATGTGCCGCGATGGAAGTCGTAGTCGTTGCGCTGGTACTGGATATCCACAAGCTTGCGCAGCACGCGGTCGCGCTCGACGCGCTGACCTTCCTCCAGGAAGACCAGCATCTCGAAGTAAACCTCCGGTTCGCCCAGGCCGTAGATGCATGAGACCGACGCCACGATCAGGACGTCATTGCGCTCCAGCAGAGCCTTGGTTGCGGAGTGACGCAGCTTGTCGATCTCGTCGTTGATGCTGGAGTCTTTCTCTATATAGGTATCGGTCGAGGGTACGTAGGCTTCGGGCTGGTAATAGTCGTAGTAGGAAACGAAATAGCGTACCGCGTTTTCTGGAAAGAGCCCCTTGAACTCGTTGTAGAGTTGCGCTGCCAGGGTTTTGTTGGGGGCCATCACCAGGGTCGGCCGATTTACCCGCGCGATCACGTTGGCCATGGTGAAGGTCTTGCCGGAGCCGGTTACTCCGAGCAGCACCTGGCTCGGAATTCCCTCCAACACGTTATGGGTCAAGGCGTCGATTGCCGCAGGTTGATCGCCCTCCGGCTTATAATTCGACACCAGTTTGAAAGAACCTTCCTTGCCGCGCGCCAGAGATAACATCGCACTGGATATCCTAGCAGCCTGCTGTGTCGAGGCTAAAGCGGGGCAATGCCTGAGGTCATAGTTGTGCACAGACGCGATTGCGGCGGGTTCCGTCGGTGTTTCGGGGATGTTAAAAGCGTTTGGCATTTGCGCGCGCTTCGGGTATGTATTCGCCCGAAGATGGCTGACCGATCGCTCCGGCGGGCCGAAAAGGCGGATTTGGAGCGGGAAAACGGCTCGCGAAGAGGGTATGGATGTTTTGATTTGTCAGCTAAACCGTGTTATGAGGCGGCCGGAGGGCTTGAAAAATCTCAAAAATTTTGTATTTAAGATGCGGCGCTTTGCTTGAAAGCGAATGAACCGTCAGTAGAATTGCCCCGAAGCATGAAAGGGCATTGGGTGGGAGCCTGGCTAATAGGAACCAGATGGAGGAGGTTAATGGGCACTAAACACCGATTGTTTTGGAAAACTGCAGCGCTGGCCGCGGTCGTCTTTCTACTGGCCGGATGCATGCAAATCTCGCAGTGGGAGGACACGCTGCAGCAACCCCGCGAATGGGACGGATGCGCGTTGGGCGGTGCCCTAATCGGGGCCGCAGTCGGCGGCGTCTCCTCCTATTTCGTGGCCGACCAGACCGGGGGCGATACCGACCGCAGTACCGTGAAAGCGGTGTACGTCCCAATCTTCACGATTATCGGTGGTGGACTGGGCGCCGTGGCAGGACACTATATCTGTGACCCGATAATTCCACCGCCGCCGCCGGCACCGGTTGTGGCCGAAGCGCCGCCGCCGCCGCCTCCTCCTCCGCCCCCTGCACCGCAGGAGCGGATCGTTCTGCGCGGTGTGCACTTCGACTTCAACAGGTACAACATCAGGCCGGACGCGGTGCCGATTCTTGACGAGGCCGCCGAAATTCTCAGTAAGCATTCCGACGTGACGGTCGACGTCAACGGATACTGCGACGCGATTGGCAGCTACCGCTACAACATCAGGCTGTCGGATCGCCGTGCCGCCTCCGTAGCGCGCTACCTGGAAGGCAAGGGAATCGCCCGCAGCCGCCTCGTCACGCACGGATACGGCAAGACCCACTTCGTCGCGACCAACCGCACCTCGGAGGGTCGTGCACAGAACCGCCGAGTCGAACTGGTACCAGTCGGCTCCTGATCGCCTGAAACACGGGGCCGCAGCTCGTGATGGGCTGCGGCTCCTTAAACTCCCACCGTCCGTACTTGCGCTTGATCACCTTATGGGTGATATTTGTTCGTCGGATTGTCAGATTTTCATTTGGAGGAGTGGTGAAACCATGGCCACTTTGCTTGGTTTCTTTTGGCGCTTGACGGCGGCAGGCATTGTCGCATTGGCTCTTGTGGCGCTGTGCTCTTATGGCGCCTATGCCCAGTCCGCCGACTCGACGGACAGCGTGACATCCAATGGCGGCGACGCGGATAGTCAGCCGGCCGGGACTGCCGCGGCGACAGCACCCGCGGATTCATCTCCCTCCACTGATGCCGGTGCAGCGGCGAAGTCGGATTCACCTTCCAACGGCGCGTACGAAATGCATGCTGCTCTGAAGAGCTTCGATACGCCGCCGCGGACCGGTGACAGTGCATTCGACCACGCCGCTGAATTGTTTCCCTCGTTCTGCAAGGATTGGCAGCGCAGACTCCACGACCGGGAGCTCAACAATCTGGAAAACATAACGTGGAAGGACCAGAACGGTTGGAAAACCGGCACGTATCTGGCCTACAGCCCAATCAAGACCTGCAATTGCAAGCACTCCACGGGCGGTGTGCCGATCGGCGAGCTTACCTATCAAGAGACCGAATACTACCTGACCGGACGCACGGTCGAAGAAGCGCGCCACGCGGCTCCCAAGCCGGTGGGCATTACCAACACCACGGAAATCTTCCGCTGGGATCGCACCAAGTGGGACGACGGCCGCTAGGCGCTGACCATTGCTTGCACCCAGTCGTTGACGCCCCTTTTCAGCTGCAGCCAGAGCCCCCAGCGGGGTTCCCAAAGATTAGTTCAGCTCCTTGCTGCTGTAGCCCAAAATCCGCCGGGCTATGATTAGCAGGTTGATCTGCTGGGTGCCCTCGAAGATGTCGTTGATCTTGGCGTCGCGCATCCATTTCTCAAGCAGGCAGGCGCGCGAGTAGCCCAGCGGTCCCAACAGCTCAACCGCCTTCTGCGTAATCTGCGTCACCACCAGGCCCGCTTTGGCCTTGGCCATCGAGGCTTCGAGACTGTTGCGCTGCCCGTGGTCCAGCAGCCACGCCGCGCGCCAGGCGAGGAGCCGCGCCGCTTTGAGCTGAACCTCCATCTCCATGAAATCGCGCTCGATCACACTGAGCCGCTGCGGCGAAACCCCATAGCGGACCTCGATATTGTGCTCCTTGAGGAAATCGCGGATGAAGTCCAGTGCCGCGCGGCCCACCCCAATCGCCATCGCGGCGACAATCGGACGGGTCGCGTCAAATGTCGCCATCACGTCTTTGAATCCGCCTTCGGGCTTCACTTCGGCGCTGCCCAGCACGTTATCCAGCGGCACACGGCAGTCCTCGAAGATCAGGGCCGCGGTGTCGGAAACCCTGATGCCGAGTTTGTTTTCGACCCGCACCACGGACATCCCGGGCGTATGATGATCGACCACGAAGGGTTTGATTCCCGCTCTTCCGGCGCTTTTGTCCACGGTAGCCCACACCACCACAAAACCCTCGGACAACTCCGCCGCCATCTGGCCGCCGGTGCAGAAGATCTTGGTTCCGTTGATCACCCAATTGTCGCCTTCGCGACGCGCGGTGGTGCTGATAGCGGCGCTGTCGGACCCGCATCCGGGCTCCGTGATTGCCATCGCCGCCCATTTGGGCTTGCCCTCGGCGAAGCGCTTCAGGAAGCGCTGTTTCTGCTCGGCCGTTCCGGCCGCCATCACCGCGGCACCGCCCAGACCCGGATTGGGAATCTGGAGGAAAAGCCCCACGTCGCCCCAACTCAACTCCTCCGCGGCCAGGATTGTGAAGAGCCTGCGCGCTTGATTCCGGCCGCTGGCGTCCGCGCCGACCTCGATTCCTCCGCCCTGGCGACTGCCGGCCCACATCGTCTCGTAAAAGGCGGTTGGCCGTGCGTGCTCGTTTTCGTCATATTCACGCGTGATCGGCCGCATAACCTGCCGCGCAACCATCTGGTACATATCCAGGCGCCGCTGCAATTCGGAGTCGATTTCAAAATCAATCATCGCTGTCTCCCGTATTAAACGGTGGTGATCCCTTCCAGCGCGGCAAACCCGCGCGCGTTGCGCAGCCACATCTCAACCGGATGCTCCCGGATATAGCCATGGCCGCCCAATATCTGCACGGCGTTGTCGGCGATCTTGAGCACCGCTGCGGCCGCGTAGCTCTTGGCCTGGCAGCTCTCTTTGAAGGCGTCTTCGCCTTTATCCAGGCGGCTGGCAGCCTCCCAGGCCAGCAGCCGCGAAGCATCGACCTCCAGCGCCATCTCCGCGAGCATGAAGGCAATCGCCTGCTTGGTCGCGATCGGCGCTCCGAAGGCGCGGCGCTGCAGGGCGTAGTCGCGCGCATAGTCGAAAGCGGCCCGCGCCACCCCGACCGCCATCGAGGCGAGCGCGACCTTGGCCTCGCTCATCAGGCGCGGAAAGTTGATCCCGCGCTCGCCGCCCAGCCGGGCGTCGCTTCCCACCGCGCAATCCTTGAGGCTTAGTCCGTAGGTAGGCAACCCTTTGAGTCCCATGTTCTTTTCGCGCTCCCCGAGCGTCATTCCGGAGCATCCGCGCGGGAGGATGAAGGCGTCAACGTCGGAGACACCGCGGGCCGGGGCGGACAGCGCATAGACAATCACGAACTCCGACTCTGCTGCTAACGGAACGTAGCATTTACTGCCATTAAGTACGTAGCCGGTGCCGCTCTTCACCGCGCTCGTGGCGAGCGACAGCACGTCGAAGTCCCATCGCGGCTCCATGAGGGCCGCCGCCCCGGCGCAGAACCCGGCTGCGGCGAAGCCCGGCAGGTAGCGTGCGCGCTGCTCGTCGGTGCCCATTTCCAGGATTGGATAAGCCACCAGCCGCGGCGCAAGTGCATGAATTGCGATCGAAAGGTCTCCATAGGCGAGCGCTTCGCCGGCCACTGCTCCCGTGACCGCCGAGCGCTGGCCGCCGTCGCCGCCGAACTCCTCGGGCAGACCGCCGCACACCAGGCCCAGGTCCCAGATTTTCTGCACCAGCTCGACGGGGACTTGTCCATCCTCGTCGGCCGCGCGCGCCGCGGGCCGGATTTCGTCGCGGGCAAAGGCCTCGACGGTATCGAGAATCATTCGTTGTTCTTCGGTCAATTCGAAGCTGATCATTTCGCTTGGTCCAGTGTATGCGGCGGGCCGGCGTGCTCAGGTATCATCGTCTTCGCCTATGCGCACACGTTTGCGCTTGTACTTTTTCTGGTCGGTGTGAACGCGAGAAGGCGGCGCGGGCGGCTTGCGAATCTTCTTCAGCAACCCCCTGGTACCGATCTCCTTCGGCGGTGTCCTAACTTTCGCCATCGCAGTCCTGCAGCAATTCAATCTCCCGCCTGATTTTACTCTTTCAGCCCAATAAAGCTTAGCTGCAGGCCGGTGGTTCCTCCGCCGGCGGCGCGGCGCGAAAAGAACCGGCCGCTGGAGCATCGCGTGCATACCGGCACGTCAATCAAAGCGCTGCTGCAAAGGCCCGCGCGCTCAAGCTGATCGCGCAGCACTCCCTTCAGGTCGATGAATGCCTTGCCTTGACCGCCGGGCCACAGGTGGCGCGACGCGCCGGGAATCTCGGCTTCGAAGCGGCGGGCCAGATCGATGTCCACCTCAAAGCAGCATGCGCCAATCGCCGGACCCAGGGCGGCTTCGATACGGTCGGGCCGGGCACCAATCGCGGCCATCGCGTTGACACCGGCCGGGGCGATAGCGCCGATCACGCCGCGCCATCCGGCATGCAGTGCGCCGGCGACTGCCGCCTTCTCGTCGATGAGCAGGACCGGCACGCAATCCGCGGTCAGTATCCCCAGTATCGCGCCGCGCGCGCCCGACACCATACCGTCGGCCACGGCGGTCACACCGCGGCAGTGCCGGTCCACAAGATGGACGCGGTTGCCATGCACCTGGTGGACCTGGACGAATTCCGTTCCGGGCGCAAAGCATTCCTGCAGCCGGCGCCAATTGGTTCGCACATTGGCGGGAGCGTCGCCGGCCAGGTAAGAGAAGTTGAGCGACTCGAATGATCCCCGGCTGACACCGCCGCGTCGGCCCAGAAAACCGTGCCATAAATTACGTCCCAGCCACGCCGGGATCGCGTGATCATTCAGCGTCGGGCTCAGAGTCGCTCGCTCCTTGGCATTGCCCGTTGCCTGCTCGCAAGAGCCTGACGTAAGATCTCGATTTCGGGTTGGTTGCATAGGAGACACGTATGGACGGCTACCGCTTCATGATCGAGCGAAATCGGCTGATGTACAAGCTGGAGGACGAACTGGCCAAAATTCGCCACCTTCCCGATATCGAGCGTCGAGCCAAGACGACCAAGCTGCAGTCTGAATTCGACCGCCAGTTGGCCGCGCTGTACGCGGAGGTCGCACAGGAGTATCCCGGCGAACGTCGCATCAAAGCCAGGGCCATTTCCGATCCTCGCTGAATCGATCGCGGCTTGGAACGTTCAATCGTCATCCGGGGGGCACGCACCAACAACCTGCAAGACCTCGACCTGGACCTGCCGCTGGGGCGCTTCACCGTGGTCACGGGAGTTTCGGGCTCGGGTAAGTCCAGCCTCGTTTTCGACACTGTATACGCGGAGGGACAGCGGCGCTATGTGCAGAGCCTTTCCACCTACGCGCGCCTGTTCCTGGATCGGATGCAGCGGCCCGACGTTGACACGATCTCGGACATCCCGCCGGCGCTCGCCCTGCGCCAAAAAAACGCCATCAGCAACGCCCGCTCGACGGTCGGCAGCATCACCGAAATCAACGACTACTTAAGGCTGCTGTTCTGCGCGATCGGGCGTACCATCTGTCCGCAATGCGGCGGAGAAGTGGCGCGCGACACCGTGGCGGATGCGTGCGCCCGAATCGTAGCCGCACCCGCTCCTTACGTGTTCACCGCGCCGTTCAAAATCGGCTCGCGGCCGCTTGCGCACGCGCTCTCCTATCTGGCCGCCAATGGATACCATCGCCTGTTCCTCGACGGCTCCGTGGTTGACGCTCAAAGCGCCGGCGAAGCTTCCGCCGCAGACGGCACGCTGGCGGTCGTAATCGACCGCGTCGTGGTCGAGGGCGAAGCCACTGCGCAGCGCGTGCGCGAGGCGATGGAAAAGGCCTTCTACCTGGGGGCGGACCAGGCCCGAGCGATTCGCATGGAGCGAGTTGACGGGCGCCTGCAACCGATCGCTACGATGTTCTTTGATCGGCGCTTCAACTGCTCGCACTGCGGCACCACCTTTCCGGAGCCCACCCCTGCCCTGCTGTCGGCCAACAGCCCGATGGGCGCATGTCCGGAATGCCAGGGATTCGGCCGCACTGTCGAACTGGACCTGCGCAAAGTCATCCCCAATGGCAACCTCTCGCTGCGGCAGGGACTGGTGGCGCCGTGGCGCACCCCGGCCTACAAGGAAATGCAAGCCTGGATGCTCGAATGCGCGCGCCGGCGGCGGATCCGTCTGACCGCTCCTTACCGGGAGTTTACCGCGGACGAGCGCACGTGGCTGCTTGACGGCGAAGGCGGCGAGCGCCACGCGGGCGAGGAGCGATGGCCGGGGATACGCGGTTTCTTCAAATGGATGGAGCGCCGCCGCTATAAGACTCACGTCAGGATTCTGCTGGCCAGATACCGGAAGTTCGTGTCCTGCGCCGCGTGCGCCGGCGCCAGGCTGCGGCCGCAGGCGCTCAACGTCAGGATCCAGGGGCGCAATATCGGCGACCTCGGGCGGATGCCGATTTCGACGCTGGCCCAATGGATCGACCAACTCCCGGTGGGCCGCGATGAGGGCGAGCGCTCGGCCGCAGTGATGCGCGAGTTGCGCAACCGCCTCGGCTACCTCACCGCGGTCGGGCTGGGCTACCTCACCCTGGACCGTGCCGCGCGCACGCTTTCCGGCGGTGAAGCCCAACGTATCCACTTGGCCAGCGCATTGGGCAGCCGTCTGACCCGCACGCTTTATGCCCTGGACGAACCCACGGTCGGATTGCACGCGCGGGATTCGCGCCGCCTGCTCGGAGTGCTGCGCAACCTGCGCGACATCGGCAATACCGTGATCGTCGTCGAGCATGACCCCCTGATGGTGCGGGAAGCCGACTACCTGGTCGAACTCGGACCCGGCGGCGGACGCGATGGCGGCAACCTTGTGTTTGGCGGACCACCTGCGGACAGGTCCAAGCGCGCCGGCGACGAACCCAGCGGGCGCGTTCTCATGATGCGTGCTATCGCGCGCGAACGCCGCCTTGGCAAAAGCGACCCGGCGCTGCGAATCATCGGCGCGGCCGAGCATAACCTGAAGGACATCACGGTATCGATTCCGCTGGGGCGGATGGTATGCATCACCGGCGTCTCCGGATCGGGCAAATCAACCTTGGTCGAGGAAGTGCTATACAACAATTACCTCGCCCGCACCGGCGCGCCTGTCAGCGAGATCGGAGCCTGCAAGCGTATCGAAGGGCTGGAGCGGCTCGATCGCATCGTGCACATGGGACAGGAGGGACTGGCGCGTTCGACCCGCTCCAATCCCGCCACCTACATCAAGCTGTACGATTCGATACGCAAACTGTTTGCCGCCACACAGGACGCGCGCCGCGCCGGGATCGAAGCCAAGCATTTCTCCTTCAACGTTGCAGGCGGACGATGCGAGCGGTGCCACGGGATGGGCGTGGTCACGATCGAGATGCATTTCATGGCCGACCTGGAAGTGGAATGCGACGCCTGCGACGGGCGTCGTTTTCAAAGCCACGTACTCGGCGTCAAGTATCGCGGGCTGAACATCAACGAAGTCCTGGCGCTGACCGTCGAGGAGGCGCGCGGTTTTTTTGCCCGCCAGAACCAGATCGTCGAGCGGTTGAACACCCTTTGCGCGGTCGGGCTCGGCTACTTGCAACTCGGCCAGCCGACCTCAACCTTGTCCGGCGGCGAAGCACAGCGCCTGCGGCTCAGCGCTTTTCTGCTCGAAGGTACGGACAGCGCCGGTTCCTCCCGCGCGTCCGCGGCCGGGCGGCGCATGTTTATCCTGGACGAACCCACCACCGGGCTTGCCGGCAGCGATATCAGGAATCTCCTGCGGGTATTCAACCGCCTGATTGGCGAGGGCCACACGCTGCTGGTTATCGAGCACAACCTGGAACTTATCGCCAACGCCGACTTCGTGATCGACCTCGGCCCGGAGGGCGGCGCTGACGGCGGGCGCGTCGTGATAAGCGGCACGCCGCTGGAGGTGGCTGCCTGCGAAGCGTCGCATACCGGACGTGAATTGCGCCGCTTGTTCGGATTGCCGGTCAACGCGCGCTCGGATAAAGTTCGCACGGCGCTGCGTAAGGCAGCGGGATTCTAACTGCACGAGGAAATGCATGGCGACATCGCGATGGATACGCAGCCAGGCTAGCGCAACCAATCTGCGCTTGGGCGATATTATCGTTGCCCTGGCCCTGCTCGGCTTGCTGCTATACGCGGCGTGGAAACAGTTCCCCGCGTACTCTCCCGCAGGCAGCGCTCAACACGTCTCATCGGCCGCTGCCCATTAAGCACGAAATCATTTGACCTGAATCAATTGCCTTCAAATGTTTGGCACTCGCACCCGCCGAGTGCCAAGTTGGCGCGTGGTCGTGCGATAGCGGATGTCCTTGGGGCAGAGCAGTTTCTGTGCATAACCGGAGCGCTTTCATTTCATAATTTCGGGCGCTTAGTTATCATGCTGTCAGCTGAAAAGCGAGGCGTGTTGTGCAATGCGGATCGAACGAACCTCAGTTGACAGGTTGAAACCGTTCTTCCTACAACTCGTTCGGCAGAGCTTTGATCAACTTCACATGGGCGACAATCAGATTGCTGACTACGTCGCGACCATGCTGGCTGATTTCAGCCACAGCGACAAATGGTTGATGCTGCGCGACGCCCAGGGCACCAGGTTGCAAAGCGTGGTGGAGATGCTGATCTCCGCGATGGGGACTGACGGGCAATCGCGGGTGATAGGAGAGCGCGCGGTGCGCAAGTATGTGGGCGACTACACGCTCTTCATGTCGGGACTCTTCCGCGGCTTCGTGCAGAAGCGCGGCTTCTTCGAATTTTATCTGGAGGAAGGAAAGCGCTCTTACAAGGCGGTGTCCAAGCTGGACGTGTCACTTTATCGCCCCGGCTTTCTGCTGTTCGAGGAACTGAGTAAAGGATTCGAAACCTACGCCAACGCGCTCGACTATATGCGCAAATGCTACTTTGCGCCGGCGCCCGGCGCCAACCCGTTCGCCGGGGTTTTCAAACAACTCGAGTCGCTGATCCGCAACGGGATTTCGTCGAACTAAAGGCGGCCGCAACCACATCGGCAGCCGGCCAAGGTCTCTCGCACGAGTTGGCGGATTCCACAAAACCGGCGGACGGAGAACGCCTCGATTCCTACCTGGTACGCCAAGCCTTGGCGGCCTCGCGGCGCGAAGCACGCAGCCTGATCGCTGCCGGCCACGTCCGCGTCAACGGTTATCGATGCGCCAAGGGGCGCATCCTGCGCGCCGGCGATGTGGTTGAAGTCTCCACGCCGCCAGCCGCCGCCGCGCTTACTCCCGATTTCGACCAACCCCTGGATGTCCTCTACTATGACGAGGATATCGCGGTGGTGAACAAACCGGGGCTGCTTCCGTGTCATCCGCTCCGCCTGCAAGATCGTCTTACGTTGATGAACTCCGTCGTCGCGCGCTTTCCGCAGGCTGCGGGCGTGGGCAACAAGGAATTGGAGGGAGGGCTGGTGCATCGCCTGGATAACGGGACGTCGGGCGCGATCATGGTGGCGTTGAACGCCGAGAGTTTCACCCGCCTGCGCACGGCGCTGAAAAGAGGCGGGATCTTGCGGCGTTATGTGGCGCTCGCGCAGGGCGACGTGAAAAATTCGCTTCAACTCACCGCTCCGATCGCGCATCATCCGCGCAACCGCCGCAAGATGATCGCGGTTCACGAGTCCAGCCTGGCCGATAAATTGCGCGCGCGTCCCGCTTCGACCGCTGCTGCGCCGATTCGCAGGATAAACGGCTTCACGTTGCTCGAAGTCGTACCGGCAACCGGTAGCCGTCATCAGATTCGCGTACACCTGGCGGATGCCGGATTTCCGATTGCTGGCGACGAGCTTTATGGCGGCCCCGCGGCCACGGCGCTCGCGCCCGGGCGCTTTTTTCTACATCTGTCGGAGCTCTGTATACCGCGTGGGATCAAACCCGGTGATGCGCCGGCAGTCCAAGGGGAATCCGCCAGTCAACTGCTGGAAGTGGTTGCACCCCTGCCCGACGATCTGCAGGCTTGCATAAGACAGATGAGTCACTGAGTGCCGGGATGCTCCCTTGCCTGAGCCTGGTATCCGGTTTAAAAGTGCATCGCCGTGATCGATCGTCGCGAAGCAAAACCGGTCCGCGCAAGGGCCGCGCTACGCAGGCGTGCCGCGTGAAGTTCCAAAGCCTGGTCCGTCGTCTAATCCGAAACGTCGGGCCATGCCGAAACCGCCACAGATTTCCGCATTCGGCCCCGCGCCTGACTGTAGAATTTGTAAAGGGGATAAGGAGCAGAAATGCCATGATTATGAATAAAGGCTCCAAAAGCGACCGCAAAGCGCATATCGCTTCCAGGCGCGCGGGTGCCCGCGCCGTTGCCAATTGCGATAAAAGATGGAACTTGCTTTTCAAGCGGGCCGCCAATGCCGCTGCCCTTGGCGGCGCGGCCGTCGTGCTGGCGCTGCTCGGGCTGCATGCCAAAGTTCACGCCCAGGCGACGTCCGGCAGCACCATGACGGTCCCGGGCACTCCGGCTTATCCCCCCGGCGCGCCGCCGGTGTCGGGCGGCATGGCGCCGATAGCTCCCGAAGCGAGCGGTCCGCACGTTTCGTACAGCTCCAACCCGCTGGTTACCAACCAGTCCAATCCCTCGGTCAAGTTGAAGGCCTCGCCGATCGGCAGGCAGCAGTCACCGGACGTGGTGGTATCGCCGTCGGAAACCAACACGCTGGAGTACACCCCCCCTGCCCCGAACGTCGTACTTCATCAATGGAGCCTGACGCGCGAACTGCCGGAGGAGAGCCTGTTCAGCCAGGCCTACATGCAGACCCGGGATGAGAACACGCGCAGTATCAGCCTGAAGGAGGCATTGTATATCGCGCTGCGCAACAACCCCGCGGTGGCCGCGGCAAGCTTTGATCCGGTGCTGTCGCTGCAGGGCGTGCGCGGGAGCTGGGCGGTATTCGATCCGGATCTGACCAGTCAGCTTGGCGAGCAAAAGACCGTAACCCCCACTACTTCGAGTTTGCAGACTGGCGGTTCCAAAGCCTTCGTGCAAAAGGAATACGTTTGGGACTTCGCGATCAACAAAACGTTGGCGAGCACCAACGGAACATTGGGCGCAACCTTTACCAACAGCTATTTCTCTACTAACTCGGCGTTCGCGTCGGTCAACCCGGCCTATACGCCCGCGATCACGCTCTCACTTAATCAGCCGCTTTTGCGCAACTTCGGCAACCAGTTCGCCACCATTAATGTACGCATCGCCGAATCCAATCAAAAGCAGGCCCAGTTCAACTACGAGCAGGTGCTCAACGATTTCGTGCTGAAGGTTGGCAGCGATTATTGGAACGTAGTGCGCGCCGAGGAAAATCTGCAGGTCGCCAACAAGGCTTTGGCCGTGGCCGAGGATCTGGTGCGCCAGAATGCCATCAGCGTCAAGGTTGGAGTGCTGGCGCCGCTGTCGCTGAAAGAAGCACAGTCGGAGGCGGCCACTGACCTGTCCAACGTTTACCAGGCTGAAGGAACACTCGACACGTCACGCGCAGTGCTGCGCCAGGACGTCATGTTCAATCCCGAGCGTACCTTTCTGCCGGTGATGCTCGAACCAATTGAGCGTCCCAATCCGGAACAACTGGGAATCAACGATGAGGAAACGCTGGAGCGAGCGATGATGTATCGGCCCGAACTGGCGTCGATGCGCGAGTCGATTCGCGCCCTCCTCCTGCAAGTGAAGTTTGCCGAGAATCAGACATTGCCGCAATTCAATCTCGGCGCCCAATTCGGCCTCACCGGCACCGCCGGCGCCATCCTTTGCAACCCGTTGTTCGGCGCCGCTTCACTGGGCGTCGCCTCCAACTGTACGGTCCCCTCTCCGGTCGCCACTCAGGGCATCGAGTTGCCCTTCAAGGGACGTTACCCGGAGTCGCTCGATCGCTTGTGGACCTTCAGCTTTTACAACTATGCGGTCGTCTTCAACGTCGAGCGGCCGCTGACCAACGACGCCGCAAAGGCGGCGCTGGCCCAGGCCAAAATCGGGTACGAGCAGCAGCGCATGCGCTATCGCGATCTGATTTCTTCGGTGGTGGTTGACGTACAGTCTTCGCTGGACGGACTCAAGTCCAACTTCAAGTCGGCGCAAGCGGCCAGGACGGCCACCGAGTTTGCCGCCGCTTCACTGCATGACGAGCGCGAGCGCTTCCGCGTCGGGATGGCGACCACTCACGAGCTGCTGCAGTTCATCGACAGCCTGGTGGCAGCCGAGGGCAATCAGGTCAATGCCGAGGTGAACTTCGAGATCTCAAAGCTCCAGGTGAAGCATTCCGAGGGTACGCTGCTGCGTGCGTTCAACGTCGAGTTTGTACCGACCAACCCCAACGTGCGCCCCTGGTACGCACGGTTCTAAATTTACCAGTCAAAAAATTTGGCGCGCGGCGGTGGAAAATACGCCGCGCGCCAAGACCCCTTTACCCCGCTCTACCCCGTCTGGAAGTTTTTTTCACTTACACCTAAATCGCGCCGCTTTGGCGCAGGCGATCAACGTCTTCCCAGCTATAGCCAAGGATTTCGGTCAGCACCGTTTCGGTGTGCTCGCCATGCTCGGGCGCGCGTCCGTACGGATTGGACGGCGTTTCGCTCAGTTTCACCGTGGCGCCCAGCAGTTTCATCTTGCCGTGAATCTCGTGGTCGTAGTCCACGATGTAGTCGTTGGCGAGCACCTGTGAGTCGGTCTCCAGGTCCGCGATTGAATTGACTACGGTAAAGATGAAATCTCCGCCCTCGTGCAGGATCTTCATCCACTCATCGCGCGTCCTGGTAAGGAAGGTTTCATCGAGGATTTTGATCAGCTCTCTGGCGTTCTTGCCGCGCGTGCCCATCTCGGCGAACTTCGGGTCCTTGATCAAGTGCGACAAGCCCATCGCCTTCATGAAATCGTCCCACACCTTGTCGCCCTGGATCATGCCCAGGCAGATCCACTTGTCGTCCTTGCACTTATAGTGGTTCCACAGCGGATTGAAGGAACTCTCGCGCGGGTAGCGCATCATCTCCTTGCCGTTAATCAGCCGTGAACTGATGTTAAGTCCCATCAGCGACATCATCGAGCCCAGGTGCGACGCGTCCACTGCCTGTCCGACGCCGGTGCGCTCACGCGCAAAAAGCGCGGTCAGGATCCCGTGCGACAGCATGATCGCCCCCATCTGATCGGCCAGACCGCCCACGATGTACGTCGGCGGCATTTCGCGCGGACCGCAAGCCGCATACAACAGGCCGGAACGCGATTGCCCCAGGTAATCGAAGGACGGCTCGCCGCTGTCCGGTCCCTCGGGTCCGTACCCGGTGGCGCTGCCGTAAATCAGCTTCGGATTGCGCTTGCGCAGGGTTTCATAGTCCAGGCCCATCCGGGCCGCCACGCCTTTGCGAAAGTTCTGCACGAAGACGTCGCTCTTTTCGACCAGCTTGTAGACGATCTCCCGCCCTTCGGCGCTCTTCAGGTTGATCGCGACGCTTTTTTTGTGCCGGTTGTTGGATTCGAGGTAGAAATTGCGGCCTCCCGACTTGGTCGCACTGCCTGCCGCCGACGCCAGCCCGCGCCCCGGGTCACCGTTGTCCCGCTCCTCGACCTTGATCACTTCCGCGCCAAGGTCGGCCAGTAGCGCCGTCGAATACGGACCCTGCTGCCAAATCGTCCAGTCGACTACCCTGATTCCTTCCAGTGCTGCTTTCATTTGAACCCCGTGGCACTTTGATTGGAGACCGTTTAAATTCTATACCAACTGTTTGCCCGTCGCGTCGGCTGCGCCCGGCGGGCGGCAGCGTAGTGCTAAGTACGGCGGGGGGATTAGCACCCTTGAACCTGGGACTCAACCCCAAAACTCGCGATCTATTTACCACAATCGCCCGGGAAGTGCTCGCCTTCCTGCTGCCCGGTCGATGCGCCGGATGCGGCGCCTTCCTGCCCCCGCAGTCGGCGCGTAGGCTATGCGGCGTCTGCCTGACCGGCCTTCAACCAGTCCAGGAACCGTACTGCCAGGCCTGTGGGTTACCGTTGACGTCAGCTGCCGCCGGTCCGGACCTATGTCCGCGATGCGCGAAAGCTCCGCCAAGCTTCGGCAAGGCGCGGGCGCTCTTCGCCTACGGCCCTTCCGCGGGCGCCGGGCCAGATATCCTCGGTTCCGTGATTCGCCGCCACAAGTATGGACCTGACCAGACCCTGGGCGCGGTGCTCGCCGAACTGCTCGCCGACAGGATGCCGGTTGACACCGACTACGACGTCGTAATGCCCGTGCCGCTGCATCGCCGGCGCCTGCTGCGCCGCGGCTTCAATCACTCCGCCCTGCTGGCGGCGGCCGTGACCGGCAGGCTGCGATGCCGGCCGGACGTTGCTACCCTGATCCGGGTGATAGCAACTCCACCCCAGACCGCTCAAGACCTGGACAGCCGCCGCCGCAATGTCCACAACGCCTTCGCGGTCAGGTATCCTGAGCGTGTCGCGGGGTTGAAGGTGCTATTGATCGATGACGTGTTTACGACCGGGGCGACCGCAAACGAATGTGCGCGAGTGCTGCGGGCGGCGGGTGCCCACATTGTTGACGTGTTGACTGTTGCAAGGGCGTTATGAGCGAGAATTTGCGTGCGTCCTGGGAAGTGCGCCATCGCGTACAGCGCATGGGCGCGCCGGAGCCGTTCGTCGCGGAGATGCTTCCGCTGCTGCCGCGCGGCGTCGCGCTGGATATCGCCGCGGGTACGGGACGGCATTCGCTGCTGTTGGCCCGCTCCGGATTTCACGTTCACGCGATCGACTTCTCGATGCCCGCGATGTTCAACCTGGGTGCGGCGGCGGCCGCGGAAAATTTGCCCGTCTATCCGCTGGTGGCCGACCTGGAGACCTATCCGCTGCCCTCGCAGCGCTACGACGCGATCCTCAACACTACTTACCTGGACCGCGAGCTGATTCCGGCGCTCAAGGACGCGCTCAAGATTGGCGGAGCGTTTCTGTTCGATACTTTCCTAATCGACCAGGCCGAAACCGGCCATCCGCGCAATCCTGCCTTCATGCTGAACCATTACGAATTGCGCTCGCTGCTGAGCGGACTTGAGATCTCGCGCTATCGCGAAGGGATTACGGTCTATCCGAGCGGCAACAACGCCTGGCGCGCAGGCGCGGTGGCATTCAGGCGGAGTTGATCGCGGATGGCTGTCCGATCGACATACAAAGCCGCCGGCGTCGATATCAATCTCAAGGAAAGCCTCGTACCGCTATTCCGGCGCCTGGCAGCAAGGACTTCCGGAGCGAACGTGCTGGCGGGCGTGGGGGGATTTGGCGCCTTGATCGGGCTGGACGGCTATGGGATGCGCGAGCCGGTGTTGGTTGCCGGTACGGACAGTGTTGGCACCAAAGTGAAGGTTGCCGTGATGGCGCGCCGGCACGACACGGTTGGAATCGACTGCGTCGCGATGTGCATCAACGACATCATCTGCTGCGGCGCGCGCCCGCTGTTCTTTCTCGACTACATCGGGATTGGAAAACTAAACCGCAAGATTGCGCTGGACCTGGTTAAGGGAATCGCCGCCGGATGCGCGCAGGCCGGCGCCAGCCTGGTGGGCGGCGAGACCGCGCAAATGCCCGGACTGTATGGCGAGGGGGAGTACGACCTGGTTGGCTTCGCGGTGGGAATCGTCGATCGCGATCATGTGCCCGATCCGCGCAACCTGCGCGCGGGCGACGTGCTGGTGGGACTTGCCTCCAGCGGGCTGCATTCCAACGGCTTCTCTCTGGCTCGCCAGGTGCTGCTGGAGCGCGGCGGCCTCAAACTGTCGCGCCGCCCGCCCGGCCTTAAATCTGCCCTGGGCGAGGAATTGCTGCGGCCGACCCGCATTTACGCCAAAATCGCGCTGGAGCTGTTTCGCAGGTTCGGCCTCAAGGCGCTGGCGAATATCACCGGCGGCGGTGTGATTGAAAACTTGCCGCGCGTCTTGCCCACCTCGTTGGCCGCTCGCATCAGGCGCGGAAGCTGGCCAGTCCCGCCGATCTTCGACCTGATTGCGCGGATGGGAGACGTGAGCCAATCGGAGATGGACCGTACTTTCAACAATGGAATCGGAATGGTGGCGATCTTCTCGCCCGGGGACGTCGAGAGCGCCCTCGACCATCTGCGGCGCAGCCGTGTGCCCGCCTACGTGATCGGCGAGTTGCGCGACGGCGCTCGCGGAGTCAGCCTCGGGTAGGCAAGCGGAGCGGCTTCGGCATGCCAGATAAGCAACCCGCGAATCCGCTTAGGTTGGGCGTTCTAATCTCAGGTTCCGGAACCAACCTTCAGGCCATAATCGACGCGATCGGACGGGGCGAACTCAAGGCTGACATCCGCGTCGTGATTTCCAACCGCGCCGATGCTCACGGGCTGGAGCGCGCCCGCAGCGCCGGTATCCGCACGATGGTCATCGACCACAGGCGGTTCCCTTCGCGCGAAGCGTTCGACCACGAATTGGTAGCGCACCTGACCGGCGCCGGCGTCGAGCTGGTGGTGCTGGCCGGTTTCATGCGCCTGCTTTCCACCGTGATGCTGCGGGCGTTTTCCAATCGCATCATGAACATTCATCCGGCGCTCTTGCCGTCGTTTCCCGGGCTCCACGTGCAGAAGGCGGCGGTCGAGCACGGCGTGCGGTTCGCGGGGTGCACGGTGTTCTTCGTCACCGAGGGAGTCGATGACGGTCCTATCATCATTCAGGCCGCGGTGCCGGTTTATCCGGATGACAGCGAAGAAACGCTCGCCGCGCGCATTCTGGCGCAGGAGCATCGTATCTATCCGCGCGCGATCGATCTGTTCCAGCAGGGCCGGCTTGAAGTGAGCGGACGCCGCGTGCTGGTGAAGGGACTAAGTGCGCCGCACGGCGCACCCGCGATGATCAACCCCCCGCTGGCGGAGACGGATTAGTGAGCGGCCGCAAATCGGAACGCGGCCCAATCGTGGTATCGGCCTGCCTGTTGGGCCGGCCTTGCCGCTTCGACGGCAAGGACAAGTTCACCCCCGAGCTCGCTTTTTTACTCGAAGGCCGCAACGTGACCGCGGTGTGCCCCGAAGAGCTTGGCGGTCTTGGCACTCCCCGCGCGGCCTGCCAACTGCAGAACGGCGATGGTACGGACGTGCTCGAGGGCAACGCGCGCGTTATCAGCGTGGACGGTATCGATCGGACCCAGGCCTTCTTAAGCGGCGCAACGGCCGCTTTGGAACACGCGCTGGCGGCCGGCGCCCGCGAGGCCATCCTCAAGGAAAGCAGCCCGTCTTGCGGTGTGACGCGCGTTTACCGCGACGGCGCGTTGCAGTCCGGCCAGGGTGTCTTCGCAGCTTTGCTCTCGCGCCACGGAATCCGCGTAACAGAGGAAACGCGCACGAAAGGTCCGAAAAAAGTAAATCGCGTGCCCCCACGCAAGACGCGGTGATCCGGGCGTCAAAGCGAACTTTGATTTGGAGCGTGAAGCACGAACACACTGGCAACCAAGGCCTTTTGGTCCTTATCCAGTGAGAGAGAGATTACAGCTTCACCCCTTCTACCAGGTCAATCTTATACATGAATGCAAAGGCAAACGATCCCGATGGCCGAGGACTCAGCCCGACTCTCAATCATAGTTCCGATGCTCAATGAGCATGCTTCAATCGCGGCGACTCTGCGCGCGCTGCGTGCCGGCGCACCTTGCGCGGAAATAATCGCGGTTGACGGCGGCAGCGATGACGGCAGCCAGGACGCCGCGCGGAGCCTGTGCGACGTCCTGATACAGGCGCCTCGCGGGCGTGCCGGCCAGCTGAACGCGGGCGCCGCCCGCGCGCGCGGCGAGCTACTGGCTTTTGTTCATGCGGACACCGTCGTGCCTGCAACCTTTGCCGACGATATCGAAGCCGCGATGCGCAACCCAGCCGTCGTCGGGGGCCGGTTCGACGTTGCGCTGGATGCCCCTGGTGTTGCCTACCGGCTCATTGGCCTGCTGATCAGTTTGCGCTCGCGGTTTAGCAGAACCGGCACCGGGGATCAGGCGATCTTTGTCCGGCGCAGCGTCTTTCAGCGTCTGGGCGGTTTTCCGCCGATCGAGATTTGCGAGGATCTCGACTTCACCCGCCGCCTCAAGCGCGCTGGAACGATGGCGTGCCTGCGCAGTCGGGTCGTCACTTCCGCGCGCCGATGGCAGCGTGCGGGCTTGGTTCGCACCGTCGGCCGCATGTGGGCGATCCGTCTCTCGTACCTGGCAGGCGTCTCACCGGCCCGGCTGCGGCAATGGTACGCCGACCTCCGGTAGCGCCTGACGCCTTTCCGGAAACCGCCAGCCGCCTTATACTTGTTGGAGCGGGATCGATGTAGAAAAGGAGTTCGCTCTTGGCCAAGGTTGAGATTTACACCACCCAATTCTGCCCGTTCTGTGTGAGAGCGAAGTCGCTGCTCAAACATAAGGGCGTCGCGTTCGAAGAAATTGATGTTGGCGATGACCCCGAATTGCGCGAAAAGATGATTGAACGCGCCGGTGGCCGGCGCACCGTTCCCGAGATTTTCATCAATGGCCGCATCATCGGCGGCTACGACGAACTGAAAGCCCTGGACGACGCCGACGAGCTGGATCCGCTGCTCGCGAATCGCGATTGAAGTTCACCAAAAGCTAACTAATCAATCAGTGGAGTCCTCTCATACTTCCGCTCCCCTGCCGTTGGACGATGTCACGGTCGTGGAATGCGGTGAAGGAGTTGCCGCCGCTTTCGCGGCGCGGCTTCTTTCGGACTTTGGCGCGAGCGTTATAAAAGTTGAACCGCCTGAGGGCGATGTAGCCCGCCGCCGCGGCCCGTTTGTAAACGACATCGCGGATTCCGAAAGCAGCGGCTTGTTCCTGTACCTCAATGCCGGTAAGCGCGGCGTTGTGCTCGATTTGGAAGACCATAACGACCGCCGCTCCCTCGACCGCCTGCTCGCCAGCGCCGACATCCTGATCCACAACGTGCCGCCCGCGCGACGCGCCGTGTGCGGGCTTGAAAGCGCGCAGTTATGCAGCCGCTTTGCCGGACTTGTCGTGACGGCCGTTTCCGCCTACGGCGGTTTCGGTCCGCACGCCAACTATCACGCTTACGAACTGAACGCCGCGCATGCCAGCGGAATGGCGTCGTTGACGCCCCGGTTCTCGCCCTTCCCCGATCTTCCGCCGCTTAAGTTTGCCGGCCATCAGGCGGAAATACAGGGCGGAGTGCACGCCGCGATCGCAACGCTGGGAGCATGGTGGTATCGGCTCAAAACCGGTCGGGGCCAGGCCATAGACGTGTCGCAGCAGGAATGTATCGCGGCGATGCTCAGCCTGTCCTTTCTGCCTTACGAGGGGCTGCGCATTACGCGCCTGGGTGGGGGAACCAATGTCGTACCGTGGGCCGTCTGCGATTGCGCCGACGGACAGATTTTCCTGATCTGCGGCGACGACGAGCAGTGGATGCGCCTGGTGAAGCTGATGGGCGATCCCGAATGGGGTCATAACGAACTCTTCAAGGACCGCGAGTCGCGCTACCAAAACCAGGACGCGCTTTATGCGCTGCTCAATGAGTGGACGAAAACGCAACGCACACGCGAATTGTGGCGCGAATCGCAACGGCACCGCATCCCCGCGGCCCCGGTCAACGCGATGGCTGACGTTAACGCCGACGAGCAACTCAAGGCGCGCAACTTCTTCGTTCCGCTGCCCGGATTGGATCGCAACGGAGCTGCGGTCGCGGTTCCCGGAATGCCGATGAAGTCCAGCGCGATGACCCCGCGTCGCGGCAATCCCGCGCCGCGCTTGGGCGAACATCAGCATCAAGTCCTCGGCGCTCCGACCTCGCAAGGGCGAGCCGATACTGTCGCTTCGCACCAAGCTGAGCCTGCCGCCGTCGGACCTTTGGCGGGCGTGCGCGTCGCCGATTTCTCGTGGGTGTGGGCCGGACCGTATTGCGGCTTGCAGTTGGCCCACCTGGGCGCCGAGGTGATCAGAGTGGAGACCGCCAAGCGGCCCTGTCTCAACCGATGCATCCATCCATATGCCGACAACCAAATCGGGCTTAACCGCGCTGGGCACTACAATCAATGGAACCAGAGCAAGCTCAGCCTTGCGCTGGATTACGCCACCCCGCAGGGAGCAGAGATCGCGCGCGACCTGGTGCGGCATTGCGATGTTGTGATCGAAAACTTCAGCCCGGGGGTGATGGAGCGCCTGGGGCTGGGTTATGCGGCGCTCAGTGCGATCAGACCCGGCCTGGTGATGATATCGCTAACCGGCTATGGCCAGGCCGGCCCCTACAGTAAAGACATGGCCTACGGCGGGTTGATTGGCGCCCAGTCGGGCCTGTTCACGGTAACGGGCTATCCGGGCGACAAGACCCGCGAAGTGGGTATCACCTACGCCGATCCCACGGCGGGAGTGTGGGGCGCGTTCTTCGTGACGGCCGCGCTGCTGCATCGCAAACGCACCGGTCAAGGACAGCATATCGACCTATCGATGTACGAAGTCATGGAAGCGATGCTGGCCGAACCGATGCTGGAATATGCGATCGCCGGACGCGAGCCCGCCCCGATGGCCAATCGCGATCCGTGGATGGCACCGCACAATTGCTATAAGGCCGCGGGAGACGCCGAGCAATGGGTTGCGATTGCGGTAGGTAGTGAGGCGCAATGGCGCTCCATGTGCGTGGCGATCGGCCTGCCGGCGCTGGCCGATGATCCACGCTTTCGCACGCTCGAGGCGCGCAAGCGCAACGAAGAGGTGTTGGATGGGATCGTTACTCAGTGGACGAGCACGCGCGATCGTTGGGAAATTACCGTAATACTCCAGCGCGCCGGCGTCGCGGCCATTCCTACGTTCCTCGATTCCGACCTGCTGGGTGACCCTCACCTGAAGGAGCGCGGCTACTTCGTGGAGCTTGCGCATCCCGAGGTCGGCAAGCGCCCGCATGCGGGCGTTCCCTATTCGATGTCGCTGACGCCGTGCAGGGTGCGCCGCGCCGCGCCCTGCCTGGGCCAGGATACTGACCACGCGCTGAGCACGTTGCTGGGCTATTCGCCAGACAAGATCGCCGAACTGCTCAAGACGGGAATCACGGTGTAGCTGAATCATTGGACATGTCCGCAGGCGCGGGCTGGAAGAGGCCGGAGAGCGCGTTGGCCAACAAAATCGCTCTCCCGCGAAGGGTGCGGGTACGCAGCGAGCAAACCGTTCCTTACCTCGAACTCTGACTTCTGGCTCACTCAAACCGGCGGTACGCCGTCCCCGCCAGGACAACCACGCCCCAAGGTCTGCATCGCAATACGCTGTTCTCCTTCCCCCGACCCTGCTAGGTTTCCGAGTGTACGGGTGGTCCATCTCCATGACTTCGAAACGGAGGTCGCTATGGAATCTTCCTACGATCGCGGCGCCGAGGATGTCGGCAACATCGTCGCGTTGGAGCATGTCAACGTCACCGTGCCCGATCCCAATCAGGCCACGACCTTTTACGTAACCGGTCTGGGCCTGACGCGCGATCCCTACCTGATGACCGGGCCCCGCAACATGTGGGTCAACGTTGGCCGCAGCCAATTCCATCTGCCGACCAACAAGCCCCAGGTGCTGCGCGGAATCACCGGGCTGGTGATACCCGACCGCGATTCCCTGCTGAAACGCCTGGGTAGAGTGAAAAAGAATCTCGACGGCACCGCGTTTGACTTCCATGAGGACGAGACTTTCGTCGAGACGACCTGCCCGTGGGGCAACCGCATCCGCTGTCACGAGCCTTCACCACTCTTCGGCCCGGTCTCGCTGGGAATGCCATACGTCGAGTTCGACATCGCACCCGGCACCGCCGCGGGGATTGCCCGCTTTTACACCGACATAATGGGATGCCCCGCCGCGGTTGCGGAGGATGATACCGGACGCCATACGCGCGTGCGCGTAGGAGTAGGCCAGAACCTGGTGTTCCGCGAAACCGACCGCGCGCTGCCCGAATACGACGGGCATCATGTTGCGATTTACGTCGCGGACTTCTCGGGACCGTATCGACGCCTGCTGGAGCGCGGGCTTATCTTCGAGGAAAGCAACCGCTGGCAATATCGATTCAAGGAGATCGTCGATCCGGAAAGCGGCAAGCACCTGTTCACGATTGAGCATGAAGTGCGCAGCATGACCTCGCCCATGTTCATGCGGCCGTTGGTTAACCGCGATCCAAACCAGAACATCATGCGCTACGACCCTGGACACGACGCCTGGAACTGGGGAATGGCGCACGACGAATAAAGCGCCGCGCAATTGCCGAACATCCAGCTTAATCGGGAGGATTAATCATGGCTTTGATCCCTTTCGCCGATGACCCCAAAAACAACCCATCCCAGTCCCTGCTCGACGCTCTCAAACGCGCTCCAATCACGCTGAACGTGACCCGGATGATCGCCAATTCGCAAAAGGCACAAAAGGCAATGGCTGGCTTTGGCGAAATGATAATGAGAGGTGATCTCGATCCGAAGCTCCGCGAACTGGCGATCCTGCGCACCGCCAAAGCGGCCGGCTCCAACTACGAATGGCTCCATCATGTGGTGGTTGGCAAGGGCGTGGGTGTCACGCAGGAGCAGATCGACAGCATCGAAAATCCCGGCGCGAAATGCTTTGACGAGACCGAAGGGCTGATCGTCCGGCTGGCGGGCGAGATGGCCAAAAACGTAAAGGGCAGCCGCGAGGCGGTGGTGGCGCTCAACAAAAAGCTGGGACCGTCGGTGCTGGTTGAGCTCATCATGGTATGCGGCTTTTACGGGGGTCTTGCCCGGCTGCTGGAAAGCACCGAGGTCGAACCGGACGATTTCGCCGGCAAGGTCGACGTCTTCAAAGCGAGCCAGCGCACCGGCTGAAGTTGGCGCTTCGCCGTCTTCCAAAATAGAGCTTCCGCCTGGTTGCTTGAGATGAAGGTGGACTTGCGCCTTCAGGCAAATCTCCGCCCAACTAGCTAAGCAACCTGTTGTGATTTGCAAAACCGTTGCGATCTACCGCTGAGGTTCAATCATTCGGGCTGACCGACTGCGACACCATGGCGCGGTATGCCACGGCGCGAACTGATTGATGGCCCATAACGATCAGGAGGTGGTATCTTAGGCTCTCAGGCACGATGTCCCCGAAGAGCGCAACCGAACGCGAGGTAGTGAATTTCAACCAAGCGGCCACTCAAGGCCTGTCCTAAAAGCCAGTGTCCAAAACAGGCTGAACCTGAAAAATGAAGAGGACATGAGATGGTCGAGGTTTTTGATAGCCGCGCAGCGTTTGAAGCCGAGGTTGAGGGGCGTTTTGGACTGCTTCCCAATTTTTTCCGTTCCTCACTGGCCGCACCCGAACTGATAGAGGAGCTTTGGGGGTTCGCAAAAGCGGCCTATCTCGATAGCCCGATTCCTTCCCTGTTCAAGGAGCGATTATTCGTCTGGTTGTCCCGATTCTGCCGGGCACGCTACTGCATCGTACGCCACGTAGGCTTTCTTCTCGGCCTCGGCCGGTCCTCAGGCGACGCCTACGCTCGTGCTCAAACTCGTGATGAGGTCATTGCGCTCCTTAAGAGACCCACGCCATGGGCGCGTGACATGCCGGCAGTGTATGCACGTCTCGAGGAATTGCCGCAGTCCCAGGATAATTGGCCCAACTCTGGGACCGAAGTCGAAGATTTGATGTTTGCCTGTGCGGCGCTGGTATTCACCGAACCGGCTTTCAGCGAGCCGGCCCGTGGTGCACTCCTGCGGGTCGTGGGCGCGCGCGCCCTGGAGCTTTTGTTTGGCTATCTTGCTTTCATTCGGGTGGCCCATTATTGGACCATGCTCCATCCGGAGATCGAAACCGAGGAGGATGTCAACGCTCTGCTTCGGCAACACGAGGAACTCGCGCGGCTCTTGCTTGAGGACCCCGAAGCCGATCGCTGCGATATGGGCGGGAGGCTGCTTGATGAGCTCAAGGCGCTCCGTGAGCTGCACGAACGGGAGGAATTAAAAAAGGCGAAGGCGGCGCTGGAGGAAAAGGATCGGCAAAAGGACCAGTTTATCGCTGTCTTGGCGCATGAGCTACGCAACCCATTGGCAGCGATCCGGGTGGCTACGGATACCCTTGGCCTTCTCAATCTGACCGATAAGAAAATCGGGGTCATTCGTGAGCGGCTGGATCGGCAAGCCGCGGCGATGACGCGGATGCTCGACGACCTTTTCGACGCCTCGCGCATCACGCTTGGCAAAGTATCGGTCCAGCTGGAGCAGATAGATTTCCGCGACTTTGTTCATAAGATCGCCAGCGCTCACGAAGAGGACATCAGAAAGGCGGGCCTTGAGTTCGAATACATCATCGCGCCGGGCGACTATCACATCAGAGGGGATCGCATTCGGCTGCAACAGGTGATCGAAAATCTCCTGACCAACGCGGTCAGGTTTACACCCCCTCCCGGGCGCATCGCTGTTCACCTGCGGTCTGAACCGGACCATGCGATTCTCACGGTCCAGGACACGGGCATTGGTTTTGACGCCAAGTTGGCAGCGAAGTTGTTCGCGCCGTTCACCCAGCAAGAGCAGGGCCTCGGTCACCCGGGTGGCGGCCTGGGGCTGGGCCTGGCGATCAGCAGCAGGCTCGCAGAGCTGCAGAGCGGCTCCCTGTCGGGTGAGAGCCCCCGTCCGGGGCGCGGTGCCGTGTTCATGCTGAGGCTGCCGCTTTCGGACGAGTCTTCCATGGCTGCTGCCGTTGCGGTTGATCGTCACGAGTCGAAAAAAGACGCGTCTGTCTTGCTGGTGGAGGATAATCGCGACGTCGCCGATTCTCTCGTCGAACTATTGGAACTGGCCGGCTTCGACGTCGAGGTGGCGTACGACGGAGAATCAGCGATGGAACACGCGATCGCAAGTCCCCCGGCAAGCATCATATGCGATGTGGGACTGCCCGGCGGAATGGATGGCTACCAGGTGGCGCGTGCGTGCCGCGCGGAAGCCAGTCTGCGTGAAGCTCGCCTGATTGCAATCTCCGGATATAGCGGACCCGAATATACAGCCAGAGCCAAAGCGGCAGGGTTTGACCTGCTGATGGCGAAACCGCTTACGATAGAGGCTCTCGAAGCCGCCCTGAGAAAACCGCGGATCCGCTGATATTGTGTCCGCGGCGCCTTTTGAAGAGAGGGTTTCCGTGTGAACTCTCACAGACCCATCGCCGCCTGAGCATCGCCTGTCCCCCGTTGGCCGGTAGCGGCACTGCCGATAAGATTGGCAGGTGACGAGATTCGCGAGTTGTTTTCTCCTGGTTTTTGCTGAACTGGGGTTTGGCGGCATGGCCGCGATCGCGGTGCCGCCTTTTTTTAAAGTCGAGCGCGGTTTTTACAAGTCCAGTGCGGCCGTGTACATGGGCGCGGGTCTGCTTCCCACCGTTGGCTTTGCGCTGCTGGCGATGCGCCCGCCGGAGCCGCAGGCGCCGGGCGCGATCGCGCTTTGGATCGATGCCGGCGTGTGGCTTCTTTTCTGCGCCGCGGTTTCCGTTTACATGTTTACACTGTGGACCGACCTGGGCCGGCTCAGGGCGCGCTCGTATCTGGCCAGCCTCGCAATCGGCCTGGCCGGTGTGATAACGGCCGCGCTTACTCTCAAGCCGCCCGGCTTCGGTCCGATTGCTGTCACCGGATACGCTCTTAGCGCCATTTTTTCCTCGGCGGTGCTGGGTCTGGCCAGCGGCGGGATGCTGTTTGGCCATTGGTACCTGATCGATCCCAATCTGCCGGTGGATTACCTGCGTACGATCGTGCGGCTGCTCGGAATTGCGCTGGTGGCCGAGTTGATCGTGCTGCTGGCGGTGGTGGTGACAATGGGTCTGTTCGGCGGGCATGCCTCAAGCCAGGCGGTCGTGAATCTGTTCGACGCCGATGCCGTGCTGCTGGGCATGCGCATGGTGCTGGGCCCGGTGGTCTCGATAATCCTGGCCTGGATGACCTGGCAGACGCTGAAAATCCCCCAGACGATGGCGGCAACGGGACTGCTCTATATCGCCGTCATGTCGGTACTGGTGGGTGAGTTGATGGGCCGCTTCATCCTGTTTCGCACCGCCCTGCCCCTATGAAAGCTTTGGGACCTTTGGCTGCGCCTCGCGGAATGCTAAAAGGTTCAGCTAGTAGGGTGATCCGACTCGACAGCGGCCTGGAATCGAAATGAGCGGCGACATATTCGACGAGCGCTTTCCGGACAACTTCTATCGCGGGGTTATAATCAACCTCAACCGGGCCACGCTTAAGGGAAAGGTGCGCTCGGACAGCGGTCGCGAGATACCTTTTCAATTCCCTCATGTGGCCGTGGTCGGTGCGGCGATCGGCGGCCTCGCACCCGGGATGGAAATGTTGCGAGTCGGGGACCACATTGGCTTCGATGTGGGTTGGAGTTCCAAGGGCCTGGCGGTCACCAAGATCAAGCCGCTATGAGCGCGAGCTGCCGCGGCGCAGCGGGCGAGTAAGCACGCGGGCGACCGCATCGTGCCATCCGCGCATCAATTCCTCGCGCGCCTTCGGCGCCATTCGCGGCTTGAAAATCTGCCCCGCGCCGCGCAATCGCGCCAATTCCGCCGGTGAGGACCACACTGCGCAAGCCAGCCCCGCCAGCATCGCCGCACCCAACGCAGTCGCTTCGAGCATCGCTGCGCGCCGCACCGGCCGCGACAGGATATCGGTCTGGAACTGCATCAGGTAGTCGTTGGCGGCGGCGCCCCCATCGGCCCTGATCTCTGCGATCGGCTGGCCACCGTCGCGTTCCATCGCGCGGCACACGTCGCCCACCTGGTAGGCGATGCTGTCCAGCGCGGCGCGGGCGATATCCGCCGCCGAAGTGCCTCGAGTAATCCCCACGATTGCGCCGCGCGCGGACGCGTCCCACCACGGCGCACCCAAACCCACAAAGGCCGGCACCATGTAGATACCGCTGCGCGGGACGCCGGCGCGCGCCAGTTCCAATGAGTCGGACGCCCGGCGAATGATTCCCAGCCCGTCGCGCAGCCATTGCACCACAGCGCCAGCGACGAAAATCGCGCCCTCCAGCGCGTAGGCCGGCTCGCCGGCGGGTCCGAGCGCCGCCGTGCTCAACAGCCGGTTGCGTGAGCGCACAGCCTTTTCCCCGGTATGCATCAGCAGAAATGCGCCTGTCCCGTAAGTACACTTGGCCAGGCCGGATCGCACCGCACCCTGGCCAAAGAGGGCAGATTGTTGATCCCCGATCGCGGCGCCAATAGGAATCGGCCGCGACGCGATCGTTCCCGTCGCAGCTTCGGCCAGCGGACCGCGCGAGGCGACGGCTTGCGGCAGCATTTCCGGCGCGACGCCAAACAGATCCAGCATCGCCGGATCCCATCTCCGCTGGCGTAGATTGAACAGCATCGTGCGCGACGCATTGGTGAAGTCCGTAACGTGCGCCTGTCCGCGTGAGAGCCGGAAGATGAGCCAGCTATCGATCGTGCCAAAGCACAGCTCGCCGCGCCCGGCGCGCCGGCGCAGGCTGGGCTCCCGATCGAGCATCCATTTGAGCTTGGACGCTGAAAAATATGGATCGACCACCAAACCGGTACGCTTGGCGATGTCCTCTTCGCGCTCGCGGATCGCTTCGCAAATGTCCGCGCTGCGCCGGCATTGCCAGACGATCGCCCGGCCCACCGGGCGGCCGCTGGCGCGCTCCCAAACCACGAACGTCTCGCGTTGGTTGGCTATTGCAATAGTGGCGAGCTCCGAATCGCGCGCTCGCGCGGCACGGATGGCGCTTTTACTCAGTGCAATTGTGGAGCGGAAAATTTCCTCGGGGTCATGCTCGACCCATCCGGGGCGGGGAAAGAATTGACGTATCTCACCATAGGCGCGCCCGCGAATCCGCCCCTCGCGGTCGATTATCAGCACCGTCGTTCCGGTCGTACCCTGATCGATTGCGACCACCAATTCAGCCATCGCGGTCTCCTGATGAACCCTCACCCTTACTCAGGGATAGGGGAATAATATGGCGTCATTTTCAGGAATTTGCCCATCCCAAACACTGGCTTGCCTTGGGCATCGGACCGTGGCCATGATAGGCCGGATCGGACGCCGGGTATGCGAGAAGTGACGCATGAGTGATGAAATCCGGAGCAAAGAGGAACTGCTCGAATACTTTCAAGGTGGTTCCAAACCGCGCGAGCAATGGCGGATCGGCACCGAATACGAAAAGGTCGTGGTTGACGCGCGCTCCGGCCGCGCGATTCCGTTCTCCGGCCCGCGCGGCGTAGAGGAAATTCTCAAGCGCCTGGCTGACCGCTATGGTTACGAACCGGATGATGAAGAAGGGCGAATAATCGCCCTTAAGGGCCCCGCCTCGTCGATCACTCTGGAACCGGGCGGACAGATCGAACTGTCCGGTGAGCAATGTCCTGACATCCACTGCGCCCATCGCGAATTCACGCGCCATGTCGAAGAACTGCTCGAAGTGTCGCGCGACTTGGGAGTGGCGATTCTGGCCTTGGGAATGCAGCCGGTCAGCAAGCTGGCGGATATCGAATTGCTGCCCAAGGCGCGCTACCACATCATGTTCCCCTACATGGCGCGCAAAGGTCGGCTGGGCCAGCGGATGATGAAGCAGACCGCGGGCGTACAGGCCAATCTCGACTACAGCGACGAAGCGGATGCGATGCACAAGCTCAGGTTGAGCTTCGCGCTGACGCCGCTCATATATGCGATCTTCGGCAATTCACCGCTGACCGACGGCGACCTCAAGGGCTACCTGACCTATCGCGCCCATATCTGGACCGACACCGACCCCGACCGCTGCGGAATTCCGCCATTCATTTTCAACGAAGGCGCCGGATTCGAGGACTACATGGATTATGCCCTCGACGTCCCAATGTATTTCCTGATCCGCGACCATCACTACATCGATTTGACCCAACCGCCGGGACTCAGCTTCCGCCAGTACATGGAGCGCGGCCACGGCAGGGAGCGCGCCACGCTGGAGGATTGGAGCAACCATCTCACTACGATTTTTACCGAGGTCCGGCTCAAGAAGTATGTCGAGATCCGCTCCGCCGACAGCCAACCGCCGGCGATGATGCTGGCGCTGCCTGCCCTGTGCAAAGGCATTCTGTATGACTCCGACTGCAGCCTGGCCGCATGGGACCTGGTGAAGCGATGGAGCTATCCGGAGCGGCTGAAGCTGGGCGACCTGGCCAGCAAGATTGGACTGGAAGCTCCCGTGGGGCGCCTTAAGCTCAAGGACCTTGCGGTCGAACTGATGCAGATTGCGATGAGCGGATTGGCGCGCCAGCGGGCGTTGAACGAACGCGGTGAGGATGAGGGAATATACCTTGCCCGGCTGTTCGATCAGGTGCGTGGCGGGTATAATCATGCCAATCTGGTGGTATCGCGCTGGAAAGGGGCCTGGAACTACGATATCCGCCGTTTAATAGCAGCTATCTCGTACGAGGCCGAAGGCGTCATCTAGATGCAGCTTAACCTTTCAGAACGCTACGTGGTGGCGCTTAATTTCCTGCTGATCGCCGCTTGTGCCTATTTTGCAGCGCGCTCGCTCAACGACATCGTAGCCCGACGCCTGATTACCGTGCCGCCCGCACCCAGAATCGCGGCGGCCGCGCGCAGACCGCCGGAACTCACGCGCACCGCCTACGACATTATCGTCAATCGCGACATCTTCAACGCGGTCAAACAGCAAGCGGCGGCTCCGCCGCCTCCGCCGCAGGCCCCTGCCGCCGATCTCCATATCAAGCTGGTTGGAACTTCGCACCTCACCTGGACCAAGCCTTTCGCCGTCTTCGAGGACCAGAACACCCACGACCAGGCTATTTATCGACAAGGCGATCAGATTCCCGACGCCGGAGAACTGCTTTCGGTCGCCAAGACCAAGGCCGTCATCCTTCACAACGGCGCCCAGGTGACGCTGGAAATGCCCACGGAGGACACAGGTGCGGCGTCGCCTCAGCCGCCGATGCCCGAGCCCATCCCGATGGTGCCGGCGATGCCGCCGCTGATGGGCCGTGACGTCCAGCGCGTGGGCCCAAATCAGTACGTGATTCAGCGTGCCTCTGTGGATCGCAATCTCCAGAACATGGGCCAGCTTTTCACTCAGATGCGGGCAATACCCAACATGCAGGACGGCAAGACCGACGGCTTCAGGCTCTCTGAAGTCATACCCGGTTCCCTGTTTTCGCAGATGGGGTTGCGCAACGGCGACGTGGTGAGTTCGATCGGAGGCCAGGACCTCAACGACCCGACCCAGGCGATTGCCCTGCTCAACAGCCTGCGCAACTCCAGTTCGCTGCAGATCACCATCATGCGCCACGGCCGTCCGGTGGACCTCAGTTATCAAATCCAGTGACGATCCCCGTCTCCGTTAGAGATCTCGCCAGAAATTTTCGCTTCTGTTGATTGAAATTACGTCAATCCTATTGCGGCGGAGCCCGAATCGCGCCGATAATTTTCCTGCGCAATTTGTATCTCGAACCCGATTTTTAGGCCGCGGATGGCGGCTCCAAACGACGCGCTGGAGGCGAAACGACGATGAGGCGGCAGTGGCGAGCGGGTGTGGTGGTGGCCTTTTTGATGATTTCGGCGGCGGCGCTGCTCGCCGCTCCAGCCGCGGTCATGGCGCGCCGTCACGCGCGAACCCGATCGATCAAAGCCATTTCGGAGGAGGGAGCAGAGTCAGCCTCCGTCAAGCTCACCGCGCCTTACGTGAGCGCCTGCGTGATGGAGCCTACGACGGGCCAGGTGATCTTCGACCAGGAGATGCACAAACCCTGGCCGCTCGCGTCCATGACCAAGATGATGCTAATGCTGATCGTGGCGGAGAAGCTGCAGGACGGCAGCCTCAAGCTTACCGACCAGGTTACGGCCTCGGCGCTGGCTTCGAAGATGGGCGGCTCACAGGTGTATCTCAGAGAAGGTGAGTCGTTTTCAATCGATGACATGATGAAGGCGGTCGTGGTGCATTCGGCCAATGACGCTTCGCTCGCGATGGCGGAATATGTCGCCGGCTCCGGAGAGGCGTTCGTGGTGATGATGAACAAGCGGGCGCACGAGTTGGGAATGAACGACACGCACTACTACTCGCCGCACGGACTGCCGCCGGCGCCCGGCCAACAACCCGATATCAGCAGCGCCTACGACTCGGCGATCCTCGCCCGGCAGTTGGTTCAATATCCTGACATCCTGCGTTGGTCGGCGATCGATACCTGCGGTTTTCGCAACGGGACTTTTGAACTGCGCAACACCAATCACCTGGTGAGAACCTACAAAGGCTGCGACGGGTTGAAAACCGGTTTTTATGCGCTGGCGGGCTTCAATGTCGCTGCCACCGCCCGGCGTCAAGGTTTGCGGCTGATCGCCGTGGTGATGGGTTCGCCGCGCAAGCAGGAGAATTTCTCCTCCGCCACCACCCTGCTCTCCCAGGGTTTCATGAACTATTACCTCTATCCGGTGGGCAAAAAGGGCGCTCCGATCGGTCAGGATGTGGCGGTTGGCGGTGGCGCGTCATCGTACTTCAAACCGGTATGGGGCTCGGACCTCAACGTTTTCATGAAGCACGGGGAGGAAAAGAGCGCAATCAAGGTGGCCTTCGATATGCCGCCGAAACTTCAGGCTCCAATCAAGGCCGGACAAGGCGTGGGCAAAGGCGTCGTGACGATCGCCGGGCAGCCGGGCGGCAGCGCCCCGCTCGTCGCGCCGGCAGACATTCCGCAGGGCGGGATCATTTCGCGTTTGATTGGCCGGCTCTGACCGCCTTCTTCGAGTTGAGCGGCTACCTTTCCCATAGCAGCGCCGGCTTCCCTGCCGGCGTTCATCCCCCACCTAACTGACCCGCCGGTCGCAACTCTTCGTCGGCTGAGATACCCTCAACCCCAATATGTCATCGCCTAGCCCCGAATCGGCCTCGGCTGCCCCACCGCCTGCGCCGAAGCGCATCCATCATTACCTGCCGCGTTCGAAAACCAGCCTGATCATCGTGGCAGCGCTGGTGGTATGGGCCGCGATCATCCTTGGCCTGCACTTCGGCCAGACAAGCCACGACCGTCTCGGCTTCGATATCGACCAGACCTTTCCGCCCGGCAAGCCGTTCGCACCCGGCGAGATCTACGCCACGACGATGGCGGAAATAATGGACCATGAACTGAAGGGCGGCTTTGGATGGCGGCCCAATGACATTTTCCTTTGGGGCCCGACCCTGATGGCGGACAATAACTCCAACCGCCAGATTGGAATCCTGATCGCGCTGCGCGAGACCTGCCGGGTGTTCAAGGATCATCTGACCAAAATTTCTTCCAATGAATACGATCAGAACCTGGTGCTGGCCGATTCCGACTTCCGCAACGACCCTTATCGATGGATGCTGCCCGCGGCCGAAACCAAGTACCGCAGCGGCGTAAGACGTCTGCGCGCCTATGTGGCGGGGCTCCATAGGAATCCGCCCATCTCACGAGAACTCAACCAGCGCAATATAGAACTGGTGCGGCTGATGCAGGCCTGGAGCGACCTGCTGGGCGACGCTCATGCCAACCTTTATCGTACGCGCAGCGACAACGGCGATCCGGTCCGTCCATGGACCGTTGACAACTATTTCTATGAGGCCCAGGGCTACGCCCACGTGATGTATTACATGATGCAGGCCGTCAAGCGCGAATATTACGTTCCGCTGCGCACCAAGCCGGTGCTGGCAAGGTTGTTTGACGAAGCGCTGGATCCGCTGGGCAAGGCCGCAATGATGAAACCGCTGATCGTTTTGGACGGCTCGCCGGACGGCATCTTTGCCAACAGTCGACGCAATCTTGATGCCTATATTTCCGAAGCTCGCCAAAAGATCTATTCGATTCGCGAGGAACTGTCCCAGTAGATCGCGGCTCCAGCCTGCGCGAGACCTTTGCTCTCGCGTCGCGCCCGCGATTTGTGTCGTAGGCGACGTTTTTTAGCCCCCAAGTGCCGCCGCAACAAACTTCTTGTTGATTTCGGTCCGCGCAAAGTACAGTTTGGGTGATGCCGGGCGGAAAGAATTAACCAAGGGAGACGCAAGATGGCGGAGCATGCCGAGTTCAACAAGGAAAAAGCCCAAAGATTCCTGCAGCAGTTGATGAAGGACGTAGCGGCCTCCTTCCATTCCGCGATGACCTATATCGGCGACCGCCTCGGAATTTTCAAGGCGATAGCCGCGGCCGGCCCCGTCACGGTGCAGGAACTTGCACAGCGCACCGGACTGCAGGAGCGGTATCTGCGGGAATGGCTCGGCTCAATGGTAGCCGCGCAATATGTCACCTACGATCCGGCAACCGCCCGCTACACGCTGCCGCCCGAGCACGTCGCGCCGCTCGCCGATGAGGATTCGCCGGTTTTCCTGGCCAGTATGTTCGCAGGGCTGCTGCCCCATCTGATCGTCGCGCCCAGAGTGGCAGAGGCCTTCCGCACCGGGGGCGGCGTCGCACAAAGCGAATACCCGCAGGAATTGTTCGCCGCGATGGAGCGGATGACAGCGCCCATGTACAAGCATTACCTGATCCAGCAATGGCTTCCCGCCCTGCCCGAAGTCGTGTCAAAGCTCCAGGTCGGAGGCGCGGCGCTGGATGTGGGATGCGGCAGCGGGATGGCTGCGATCAAAATCGCCCAGGCCTTTCCGCAGGCCAGGGTGTTCGGCTTCGACCGCCATGCCGGCTCCATTGAGCGGGCGCGTGCCAACGCGCGCTCCGCGGGTTTGGGCGAAAAGCATATCCGGTTCGACGTCGCCGACTGCAACAAGCTGCCCCATTCCACCTTCGACTTCGTTACCACTTTCGAAGTGGTGCACGACGCCGTTGACCCGCTGGCGCTGGTGACGTCGATTCGCAACTCGCTGCGGCCGGGCGGCACCTACATGATGGCCGAGGTCAACGCGTCATCGCGGGTGGAGGACAACATCAGTCCGATGGGCCGGATGCTGTATTCGGCAAGCACCTTATATTGTATGACCACCTCGCTGGCGGAGGGCGGCGCGGGACTGGGCGCCGCGATGGGCGAAGCCAAGGCGCGGGAACTGGCTAAGAGCGCGGGCTTTGGCCATTTCCGCCGCCTCCCAATCGACCATCCCTTCGCCGCGCTGTATGAGCTTAAAGTATAACGTCTGTGCAGAGGCCAAACTGTAAGCTGAAAATAGCTTCGCGCAAGCAGGATGTCGGCACATAGGTTCTTTGCTCTTTCTGTCCCGCGACTAGCCCGAGCCTCAAAACGGAATTCATATTCCGCCTCCAGACCACCAGACCCAAGGGCAGAGCAACGACGCCCCGGCGCGCGACAGCAGCTGCGCCAGCGCGGGCACCCATTGTTGCGGAACCCCGGTTACCCGCTCCAGGGTGTCTGTCCACCAGTAGGATTTCGCTGCTGACGGCATCAGCGCCAGCCGCAGCGGCATCAGGCCGCGCATCCCCGAATACAGCGCCAACTCATGCTCCTGGCCGGGAGGCAGATTTGCCTTCTCGCGCGCCAATTCCACCGCGCGGGCCAATCCGCCCAGCTCGTCAACCAGGCCGTTGCCCGCGGCGGCGGCGCCGCTCCAGACCCTCCCTCGCGCAACCGACTCGGTTTGCGCCGCGTCCAGCTTGCGGCCCTCACTGACCTTGGCGCAGAAATTCGCGTACAGCTCACCCATCACGCGGTCGAGCTGTTCAAGTTCGCTCTGCGTCAGTGCCCGCGTAATCGAAAGCGCGTCGCCCATCGGAGAACTCTTGGCGTAGTCCACGTTGACCCCGATCCGCTCCAGCAGGTCTGCGACGTTGAGCTTGGTGTACACCACTCCAATCGAACCGCTCAGCGTGGAGGGTTGCGCGACGATCGCGTCCGCCGCCATCGACACGTAATACCCGCCGGAACCGGCAACGTCGCCCATCGAAACCACTACCGGCTTGCCGCGGCGCCGCACGTCGGTAACCGCACGCCAAACCAGCTCCGAGCCCACCGCGGACCCGCCCGGCGAATTGACGCGAAAAACCACCGCGCGCACGCGCGGGTCCCGCGCCGCCTGTACCAGCTCGGCGGCGGTCTGCTGCCCGCTGATGAACTCGCCGGCGCGCGGCGCCTCGCCGGCAATAACCGGCCCAAGCCCGTAAACCAGTCCGATCCGCGGCCGCCGGCCTTTGTCGTCCAGGTAGCCGGTGCGCCGCAAGTATCGATTCAGATCGACAATCCGGTTGCCGCGCCGGCGCGGTTTTTCCCGCTGCTGCACGCGGCGCAGGAGCCGTACGCTCAGCCGCGGCTGCTCCTCGCCCTGCTGCTCGGGTTCGAATTCGGCGAGCAGGTCCTGCGCGTAGCCCAGCCGATCGATCAACCCTGCTTCCTGCGCCATCCGCGCGGACAGAAAACCGCCATTGATCAGCTCCCGGGCGCGCGCGGCGTCCAGCCTGCGCGAGCGCGAAATGTAATCGACCAGCACGCGCTGCCAGTCATTAATCACGGCCTCCAGGCTTTCGCGAACCTCGGGCGACATGTGCTCGCGGCTGGTGATTTCACCGGCGCCCTTATACTCCTTCCACTGCAGGCTCTGGGCGCCGACATGCAGGCTTGAGAGCGCGCGCTTGACGAAAAAGGCGCCGGCGCTCACTCCCAGCATCATCAGTGGAGTGTCGGGATTGGCGACGATCTCGCGCGCCCCGGCTGCGATCAGGTAGTCATGAAGCTCGACGCCCTCGGAATCGAGCACGGCAACCGTGCGCTTGCCGGCGCGTCCCACCGCCGCCAGCAAATCGTGCAATTCCTGGGCAGACGCCATCCCGCACGCCGCCCCGGCCACTTCCATCATCACAGCTTCCAGTGCGGGATCGTTGGCGGCGTGGGCCAGGGCGTCGCGCAGATGATGCATCGTGACGAACTCGCGGCCCATTAGCCGATCCACCAGTGAACCGACCGAGTGCTCCGTCACCCGGCCGGAAACACGCAGCCGCAGAATTGAGTTGGACGGAATTCGAGCGGGTTTTAAAATCAGGAAAAAGTAAGCGGCGGCCGTGGCGAGGGCCGCCACGGCGAGGGCGGCGCAGATCACGTGCCAGCCGAGCCAAAACGCAACCGCGCTGAGCAGCGCGAGCGCAGCAATGATGATGATTACGCGGACCCGTCGTGTCACAGTTTTGCTCCTCACCCTTTGCGAACATCGCGTGCCGGGATATTCGGCACGTTTTACAGCACCTTGGTTTAGATTAGCCTTTTTTTCATGATCAGGTCTGTTCTTAGCTCGGTTGGATTGGTCTGCCTCATGGCGGCCACCGCCGCGGCACAGATAACCGGCAACAACTACTGGGAGGCCATTCCACCCGAGGTTGCCGGCGGACCGGCCAAACCGGCACCGCCGCCGATAATTCCGAACGTCCCATTCGCGCCGGTGCGCAATGTTCCGGTCCTGGCAAAGCTCAAGATCGACAAAGACTTCAAGCTGCTGGGGCCGTATGCACCGCTGTGGCTGGGTACAAAATCGGTCGCCTTGCTGGGGACTCGTCGCGGACAGGTCACGCTGCTGGCCTGGGATAGCGAGCGTCTCGTCAGTCCGCGCGTGGTGGTGGATCCATCGACAATCCACGGCGGTGCGATTCTGGATATGGCGATGAGCCGCGACGGCAAGCGCGTGGCGATCGCCGCCGCCGCCGGTGATAACCTGCAGGTCTGGCTCCGCGATACGCAAAGCGACGCGCAGGCTTCAATCGTGGCCACAATTGATGGCCGCTGCGACAAGGCCGGAATCGCATGGCTGGACGCGAACACGGTTGCGGTTGGCGCGCAAATGGAGCAAAGCGCTCCGCCGCCGCCTGCTCAATCTCCGATCATTATGCCTGGCCAGCCGCAGCAGCCGGCAGCAGCGCCGCAACCGTCAAACAATCTCTACATCGCGCAATTAGGGCAGCAAAAGAGTCCCGCCCGGATAGACCTCGAATGCCTGGGACATGTCGATCCGACCACGCTGACCTGGAGCCCCGAGGGTAGCCATGCGGTCGCTGTGAGCGAAGAGCAGGGAAAGTGGATGCTGATCGATCGCGCCAAAGCCACTTGTGCGGAGATTAAACTGCCGAACATTGTCCCGGCCAAATTCATAGATTGGGGTGATAAAGCGCAGCGGTTCCTGTTCACGGCCACGCCGGCGCGTTTCCCGGACCCCGGTCACGTCGGGGTAATGGAGTACAGCCTGGCGGCGCACAAGGCGCGGTTGATTGCCTCGCCCGCGACCGCGGCGGCCTACGTCGGGGGCGGCAGGATCGTGGCGCTGGGCAGCCAGCGGCTGAATGCCGCCGCGATGGCGGCCAATCCGGACGCGCTGTTCCCGGCTCAGATCGCGTGGGTCGATCCCGGTCAATCCGAACTCAATATCGTGCCGACCGGATTTGCCAGCTCGGCAACGGAACTGCTGCATGCTCACCTGGTTTATTCGGCGGCCAAAGGATTGCTGGCCACCGCTTTTCAGACGCCCAATCCGAAGGGCGAGTTCTCCGTGCTGATGTGGATTTCAGCCGTTGCGCACAGCGGCGGAGTTCTGGGCACAGGCAAGATGGGAACGATGCTTTTGAGCTGGTCACCGGACGGGAGCAGGCTCGCCGTTCTGGCAGGCCTGCCCGACCATCCGACGCTGGCAATCGTCGCGGCGCCACAATGACCGAGGGTTTGAAACTGCCGAGTTCAGGGACGCCAGCGCGATGAGTTGGAACGCGGCTCGGATGTTTCCAGTGTGTCAGCCACCCATCCTCTGCCACGGCTGGATGTGGGAACGAGAGCGGAACAAATCAGTGCATGCTCCAGTACTCCGCGCCTAGATTTAACGTTTGCGCGGCGCGCTCGAAGCTTTCAAACACAAGCATCCCGCGCTCCACGGCCAGCTTTCTGGCGTTCGCCACGACGTCCTCCAGGTGGGCGTGATGCATGACCAGCGAGAACGGCTTGGTGGTGCGCCGGTTGAAGTCCGCCAGCTTGTCGAGCATCGAAATGACGTCGTTCTCGTGATTGGCCCAACGCGCGGCCGCCGTGCCGGTGCCGACTTCAAGCACAATCAGATCGAGCATCGGATCGCGATCCAGGATGTTAAGGATCCGCACCAGGTTGCCCTCTCCGGGACCCATGATAGTGCCGGCCGCGTCGAGCGGGTTGCGGTAGCTGCCGCCGATTATGTTGAAGAAGGTCTTGAACTCATCGTACGAGGCCTGCGACAGGGCGGGAACCTCCATCCCGGCGCTTGCAAACGTATCGGTAATAAACACCGACTGGCCGCCGGTCATCGCCACCAGGCCGACGCGGCGTCCCTTGATCGGCAGGCTGCGCGAGAACATCGCGAGCGCGTCGAGCAGTGCGTCCCATGAACGCGCCTCAACCGCTCCACCCGCGCGCACTGCCGCTCTCCACACCGCGCCGGGCGTAGCCAGCGACGCGGTATGGGAGAAGGTCGCGCGCGCGCCCGCTTCGGTTATTCCGCCTTTCCAGATCACCACCGGAATACGCGTGGTGGCGCGCTTCAAGACGTCCAGAAAGCGGCGGCCATCGCGGATACCTTCGACGTACATTCCGATCACGCGCGTGTTCGGATCCTCGGCCATCATCTCGAGGTAATCGGCAGGGTTGAGCACGATCGCGTTGCCGATCGAGGCGCCCTTGTTGATCTTGATGCCGCGCATCGGGCCCTGAAAGCCCATGTTCACCATGTGGGTGCCGCTCTGCGAAATAAAGCAGACGTCGCCCGCTTCTCCCGTCGGTTGGCCGGGAAAATTGCAGACTCCAACCGCGGGATTGTACAGGCCCATGCAGTTGGGGCCGACCAGCGCGATATCCGACTCCTCGGCCATTGCCTTGAGTTGGCGCTCCAGCTTGATTCCCAACTCCTCGCCGGTTTCGGAAAAGCCGGAGGTGAAAAATTGTACGCCACGCACTCCGGTCTCCAGGCAGTTCTTGAGAATCATCGGCGCGACCTGGCGCGGCACCGCGGTGATTGCCAGGTCGACCGGACCCGGAACCTCCGACAGGTTGAGGTAGTTGGTGATTCCCATCTTCTCGATATTTGGGATTTCCTTGGGATCGATCTGAACCGAATAAAGTTTGCCCTTGAACTTGGATTGGGCGCGCAGCCAGATATAGCCGCCGGCCTGCTTGTCCCCGATTACCACGATCGTGCCGGGCGACAGCGCTTGCTCCAGGTTGCGCCGCCGCGCGACCCTGCGATCGCCGTTGGCCGGCGATCCGTCCGCCGCCGATTCGTTCAGCGCTATCCGCGCGTCGGCCGCCGTCAGGCCCTGCGAATACACGATGACCGGATTCAGATCCATTTCGCGGATGTCGGGCCGCGCCGCGGCCACTTGACTCACCTTGACCAGCAGATCGACGAACCCATCGACGTCCGCCGGCGGCATGCCGCGCACGCCGCGCAGGATCGCCCCGCCCCTGAGTTCTTCGATCATTTCACGGCCGGTCTGGGCATCGATCGGCGCGGGCCGCATCACAACGTCCTTGAGCACCTCGACCAGTACGCCGCCCAACCCAGCCACCACCATCGCACCAAATGCCGCGTCGTAAGTGATACCGGCCAGCATCTCAACGCCCGGTTTGGCCATCGCCTGCACGGCGACGCCCTCGAAGCGGGCTGACGGGGCCTTTTGCGCGAGGTTGTTCTTGATTTGCTTGAAGGCCGCCTCAACCTGGGCTTGGGAGTTCAACCCCAGGACCACGCCGCCGACGTCGCTTTTGTGGGTAACGTCCGGAGAGAGGACCTTGAGCACAACCGGAAAACCGATCTGCTTCGCAATCGCGGCCGCCCGCGTGGCCGAAGCCGCGCTGCGCGGCATCGCGGTCGGGATTCCGCAAGCCTCAAGGAGTTCCTTGGATTCGATTTCCGAAAGAGCGCTGCGATTCTCCGCCCGCGCCGCCTGTATGATCCGGTCGGTAGCTGCTGTATCCATGCGAGCGGATATAGCAGATTCCGTTTTGCGTGACACCCTCGGAGAACAGGCGTACAGGGCTCGGACTGTGTTGCTTGAATCCACCTGGTGGTGGGTGCCCAGCCTTCGGTGACGTGATTCTTACGACAGAGGCAGTCTGACGCCTGCGGTGACCAGCGCCGCACTGAGAATTCCGGCCAGGGCTTCGCCTGCTACCAGCCCCGCCGAGAATAGCAGTCCGGTATCGGTTTCCGACCGCTCGCTCCGGCCGATTACAACGCGAACCAACGCGCCCAGCGTAATTGCAACGCTCAGCCCCAACGGCAGGTACAGTCCAATCGCCAGCGGCATCGGCGGTGTGCGCCATCCGCTGCCGCCGCGTTCAAGCCGTACGTCCACCAGATAAAGAATTAGAGCCAGCAACGCGCCGATTGCGACCATCGTCCAGGGTAGGCCGCCCACAAAGACGCCGTGTACGACCTGCGCCATCAGAAAGGCCTGTGGCGCGGCCAGCGCTCCGGCCGGTGCGTTCGGCATACCGGCGATTCCGTAACTGCCGATGAGCAGTTTCAAAATCGGCGCGACGACCAACGCCGACACCAGCGCGCCGATCAGGACGCCGTACTCCAGCGCGCGCGGCGTGGCGCCGAGATGATACCCGGTGGCGAGATCGTGCAGCGAATCGCCTGCCATCGCCGCGGCCACGCATACCACCGCGCCCGCCAGGATCGCTATTCGTGGGCCGACCGCGATGCCGACGCCGGCCACCTTGAGCAGCAACGCGAGCGTCAACAGCACGATCAGGGTGACGCCTGACACGCGGTTGTTGGAGGCGCCCACCAGTCCGGTGATATAGCCGGCCACAGCAGTTGCAAATAAACCTATTACCGCCAGGGAGACAGCCAGCACCAGGGCCATGGTCCAGTTTCCCGATACGCGGCCATAGAGCACGAACATTACGATCACGCACAGCGCCAAGGCGATCACTACCTGGGCCGGCGCGATGTCAGTTTCCTCGCGCGAGCGCGCGGCCGAATCGGACGCTGATCCGGCGCGGCTCGTTTCCGCCAATGCCCGAATGATCGGACGGCGCATTCGCCACAGCGTCGTTAGCCCTCCGGTCAGCATCGCGCCGACGCCAAGGAACCTGATTTGGGTATGCCACAGGCCGGATGCGGCCGCTGCGGCCGATTGTTGGCGCAATTCAGGATGCAAAAGACTCAGGATTGGCACCGCGACCAACCACGCAATCGCGCCGCCCGCCAGCACCATCGACGCGATTTGAATGCCGACGATGTAGCCAATTCCCAGCAGTGCGGCGGACAGGTCAAGCGAGCCGGCCAGCGCGGCCCCTCTGAGCCATCGGGCGCCGCTCAGCGCTTCCGGAATCAGGCCGCCGACTGTTTGCGCCAGTTTAATCAATGCCGCTACGGCGCCGCCCGCAATTAGCGGCCGCACCGCCGCGCTTTCCGCGCCGCCGCTGCGCAAAACCCGTGCGCATGCCACTCCTTCGGGATATGGCAGCCGTTCCTCCACAATGTAGGCGCGCCGCAACACGATGATTAGCAGGCTGCCCATCACGCCGCCGACCGCGCACAGCAAAGTCACATCGCGGTAGGAAAGGTCGCTCGCGCGTCCGAGGATGACCAGCGCGGGAAACGTGAAGATTGCGCCAGCGGCAACGGCTTCGCCCGCCGAGGCAATAGTCTGAACAACATTATTTTCCAATTCGGTCGCGCCGCCCAACACGCGCAAAACGGCCATCGAGATGACTGCGGCAGGGATACTGGCCGACACCGTCATGCCCGCGTACAGGCCCAGGTACGCGTTCGCCGCGCCGAGAATCACCGCCAGGAAAAGGCCCAGCATAAGCCCGCGGGCGGTGAACTCGCGCGGTGCGGCGGACAACGGCGTGATCGACGGGGAGGCGGGCAGAGACGCCCGCTCCACGGATAACTCGGATGGAAGTGCCTCTCGCGGCCGAGGCTTATCGGGCGGCGGCGAGGCCATCGGCAAGGGTGAAGCGGCCTTCATAAAGGGCGCGCCCGGTGATAGCGCCAACCACGCCATGTTTGAATCGTGCGCGCAGATTCCGGATATCGTCCAGCGTCGCGATACCGCCCGAAGCGATGACGGGAACTCCGCTTTGGCGCGCGAGGCGTGCATGCTGCTCGCAATCGATACCCGATTCGGTGCCGTCCCGCGCTATGTCCGTGTAGATGATCGCGGCCACGGCGGCGCGCTTGAACAGCGCCGCGGCGTCGCCGATTTCCATCGGGCTGGTCTCGACCCATCCCTTGATCGCGAGGCACCCGGCGCGCACGTCCAATGATCCGAACACGCGCCCGGGGAAAAGCCGGCACAACTCCAAAAGCAATGGCTGGTCCAAAAACGCAACGGAGCCAAGCGCTATCCGATCGGCGCCGGCGGCAAACACAGCCTGCGCGGAAGCAACCGAGCGCAAGCCGCCGCTTACGTCGATTGCGCATCGCGTGGCCGCGCGGATGCGGCGCACGGCGTCGAGGTTGCGGGGCTCGCCCGCCACCGCGCCGTCCAGGTCAACGACGTGGATCATCCGCGCTCCGCCATCCTCGAAGCTGCGCGCTACGGCGGCGGGGTCGTCGCCATAAACGGTGGCCCGATCCATATCGCCTTGCAGCAGGCGCACCACCCTGCCCTCTTTCAGATCGATCGCCGGAATCAACTCGAAGCAATCAAACGGCGCAACTGCTTCGCCAGGCCGCTGCGTGATGGAAACCGCTTTGCTCAGGACAGCGTCCCCTTGGTCGACAGCACGCCATGGATCCTGGGTTCGACGGCGGTCGCCTGATCCATCGCCTTCGCCAGCGATTTGAAGATGGTTTCGATCATGTGATGCGGATTGCGGCCGCTGTGCATGATCACATGGAGATTCATCCGCGCTTCGTCGCTCAGCGCCTTGAGGAAGTCGTGCACCAGTTCGGTCTGAAAGTGGCCCACGCGCTCCTGCTTGATCTTCACGTTGTAGGCGAGATAAGAGCGGCCGCTCAGATCGACCACCGAAGTGCACAATGCCTCGTCCAGCGGCACCACCGCGTTGCCGAAGCGCTTGATACCGGTGCGGTCGCCGAGCGCCTGGCTGAACGCGCGGCCCATGACGATACCGACATCCTCGACCGTGTGATGGTCGTCAATCTCGATATCGCCGCGAGCTTCAACCCTAAGGTCGAAGAATCCATGGCGCGCGAAGCTGTCCAGCATATGGTCGAGAAACGGCACGCCGGTGGAAATTTCGCCCCGTCCGCTGCCGTCGAGCGCCAGTTCGACTTTGATCTGCGTCTCACGGGTCTTCCGCTCGACCCCGGCGCAGCGTTCCGGATGGCCGGCGGCTATCTGCAAGGTGGGACGCGGCCGCCCCTTGGCCAGCTTCTTTCGCGAACCATTTTTTACGCTCAGCTTACCGCCCATTGCGCCGAATCCTCCGCTTGGTCACCGGCCGATTGAGGCGCCGCTCGATTGCGCGCGCGTGGCCCTCAAAGCCTTCCATCCGCGCCAATTGTGCGACCACCGGACCCAGAGTGGCCATCGCGGCAGGCGTCGCCTGGATTATACTGGTTCGTTTGACGAAATCGTACGCCCCCAGCGGTGAGGCGAAGCGCGCGGTGCCTCCGGTGGGCAGGATATGATTTGGCCCCGCGAGGTAATCTCCCAGCGGGGCGGGACTTAGCGAGCCGAGAAACACCGCGCCCGCGGCGCGCACCGATTTGAGCAATTGATCCGGCCGGCGAACGTCGATCTCGAGATGTTCGGGTGCAATCTGATTGGCGATCTCGCAAGCTTGCGCGAGGCTCTTTACCAGCACCACCGCGCCCCGCCGCTCCAGAACCGCCCTGACCGCCTCAGCGCGCGGCAGATCGACCAGCGCGTCCTCCAGCGCTTGCGACACATCCATTGCGACAGCGCGCGAGGTGGTCAGCACGATTGCCGATTCGCCGCCCGAACCATGCTCCGCCTGCGCAATCAGGTCGGCAGCGACCCAAGCCGGCTTGGCGCTGTCGTCGGCGATAATCAGAACCTCGCTGGGTCCGGCGGTCTTGTCGATATCGACCACGCCGTAAACCATGCGCTTGGCGCTCTGCACGTACGCGTTGCCAGGACCGACAATTTTGTCCACCGCGCGAATCGTTTCGGTGCCGTATGCCAGTGCGGCGATCGCCTGCGCGCCGCCGACGCGGTAAATCTCGTCAACTTCCGCGATCGCCGCCGCGGCCAGCACCACCTGCGGATGCACGTCGTCGGTTGCCGGGCACATCATCACGATTTCGTTGACGCCGGCCACACGCGCAGGAATTGCATTCATTAGAACCGTTGACGGATAGGCCGCCGCGCCGCCGGGCACATAGATTCCCACGCGCCCGAGCGGCTGCACTAACTGCCCCAGGCGCATCCCAAATTGATCCTTGTACGTGAAGGACCGATTGACGGTACGGCGATGAAACTCGCGGATGCGGCGCGCGGCTGTCTCCAGCGCCTTGCGCTCGTCGCTCGCCAGGGTTGCCAGCGCCCGCGAGATTTCCTTTGGGCTGACGCGCAGCGCCGATTTGGTAAGCGTGGCATGGTCGTAGCGTTCGGTGAACTCGATTAGTGCCTGGTCGCCGCGCTCGCGCACCGCCTCTATTATCGAGGCAACCGCTCCTTCCACACCGTCGCCCATGGTGCTGCGATGCTCCAGCAGATCCTTCAACCATTGCTTGAAGGCGGGAGTGTGGGAGGAAAAGATGGGCAGGCTCATCATGCTCCCCGGTCGGGTACGCGTTCGATCCGCGCGCCGAGGCTCCGGAGCTTACTGTCAAGCGCCTCGTAGCCCCGGTCAAGATGGTACACGCGCTGGACTTCGGTAGTATTTTCCGCCGCCAGGCCGGCCAGCACCAGACTGCTGCTGGCGCGCAGATCGGTCGCCATCACGGGCGCTCCGCTCAGCCTGGGCACGCCGCGCACGACCGCGGTTGGGCCTTTCATCGCGATATCGGCCCCCATCCGCAGCAGTTCCAGGGCGTGCATGAAGCGGTTCTCAAAGATGGTCTCGGTGATCACGGAGGTGCCCTCGGCTCCCGCCAGCAACGCCATCATCTGCGCTTGCAGATCGGTTGGAAAGCCCGGATACGGCAGCGTGCGCAGCTCAACCGGGCGAAGCGCCTCGCGGCGCCCAACGCGCAGCCCGTCGCCTTCGGGGGCGACCTCGACTCCGCTTTCCAGAAGCTTGGCGACGGTCGCCTTGAGGTCATCCGCACGCGCGCCGCGAACCAGCACATTACCGCCGGTTATTGCCGCGGCTACCATCAGAGTGCCGGCTTCGATGCGATCGTTGATGATCGTATGGTCCGCGCCGTGCAGGCGCTCGACGCCTTCGATCTCGATTACATGATTGCCCGCGCCGCTGATCTTCGCGCCCATCGCGTTGAGCATGCGCGCCAGGTCCTGCACCTCGGGCTCGCGGGCGGCGTTCTCCAAAGCGGTGCGGCCGCGCGCCACCGTGGCCGCCATGATGATGTTTTCCGTGGCCCCCACCGACGGCGTGTCCAGCCACACACGCGTGCCACTGAGTCGCTCGGCATGCGCCTCAACGTATCCGTGGCGCAGTTGAACGCGCGCACCCAGTGCGCGAATACCACGAATGTGTAAATTGACCGGCCGCGACCCGATCGCGCATCCGCCGGGAGTCGAGACCCGCGCCCGTCCGGTGCGGGCCAGCAGCGGCCCCAGCACGAAGAACGAGGCGCGCATGGTCTTGACCAAATCGTAAGGCGCTTCGTACGAGTTGATCTGCGCCGCGCATAATTCCAGCGTATGCTCGTCCAGCCAACGTCCCTCAACGCCCAGGTGATCCAGCAGACTGAGCGCGGTTGTGATATCGCGCAGCCGCGGCACATTGCGAATTACAACCGGTTCGGCACTCAGCAGCGACGCCATCATGATCGGCAGCGCGGCATTCTTGCTCCCGCTTACCGAAACCTCGCCGGCCAGGGGTACGCCGCCCGCAATGACGATTTTGTCCATGGGAAAGCGCCCGCCCTGCTCAGGCCGGCCTGCGCGCACGCACGACGCGCTGGTGGCCGCTCAGGTCCCGGATTTTTTCAGCTACGCGGCAGCCGCCGCCCTCCAGGATGCGGGCCACTTGGACGGCCTGCCCCGCACCGACTTCGACGATCACTTCGCCGCCGCTTGAAAGGTATGCCCCAACTTCCGCAGCTATCCGCCGGTAAAAGTCCAACCCGTCCTGTCCTCCCCGCAACGCGATCTCAGGTTCATAGCACGCAACTTCGGGCTGCAAGCCATCGATCTCGAGATCGCGCACATAAGGTGGGTTGGAGAGTATCAAATCGAATTTCGGATGCGAACAGGGGATAGCCGCGAAACAGTCGCCTAACAGGAATTCGATGCGGTGGGAGCAGCCGTGGCGTTTCGCGTTGCGACGCGCCACCTCCAACGCGGAGGCTGAAATATCGGTCGCCGTCACAATTGCGGTAGGCAACTCCACGGCAATCGCAATCGCGATCGCGCCAGAGCCAGAGCCAAGATCAAGGACGCGGCTGGAAGGCCAGTTGGACAGAAATGCCGCGGCGGCGTCGACGACCAACTCAGTTTCCGGACGCGGGATAAGTACTTCGCGGTTCACCTCGAATTCAATGCCATGGAACTCCTTATTGCCCATGATGTAGGCCAGAGGTTCGCGCGCAGCCCGGCGCGAAACAAATTGATCGAAGCGGCCGATGGATCGATCGTCGAGCGCAAGCGAACCACTCAACAGCCTGGTCCGATCCACGCCGGCGGCCGCCGCGAGCAGCAGCTCCGCATCCAGCGCGGGGCTCTCTACCCCCGCCTGCCGCATCCTCTCCGATGCCTCGGCAAGCAGGCCGGCAGCCAGCTTGCGGAAGTTGGGCCGATCAGGCTCCATCGCACTCAGGCGCTGAGTGCCTGGGTCTGTTCCTGGGTGGAGAGCGCGTCGATTAGCGGATCCAGCCCGCCGTCGAGCACGCGTTCGAGCTGATGCAGGGTGAGATTGATCCGATGGTCGGTGACGCGCGATTGAGGAAAGTTGTAGGTGCGGATTCGCTCCGAGCGATCGCCGGTACCGACCATCGAACGGCGGCTTTCGGCGATCTTGGCGTCCTGTTCCTCGCGCGCCTTGTCCAGCAGGCGGGCGCGCAAGATCTTGAGCGCCCGCGCCTTGTTCTTGTGCTGCGACTTCTCGTCGCGGCAGATGATTACCATCCCGCTCGGCAGATGCGTAATCCGCACCGCCGAGTCGGTGGTGTTGACGCTTTGACCGCCGGGCCCGGAGGCGCGCATCACGTCGATGCGCAAATCCTTCTCCTCGTTGATGTTGATCTCCACCTCGTCGGCTTCAGGCAGCACGGCGACGGTGACGGCCGAGGTATGAATGCGTCCGGATGCCTCAGTGGCGGGTACGCGCTGCACGCGATGCACTCCGCCCTCGAACTTGAAACGGCTCCAGGCGCCGCGCCCGCCGACCGACGCGATCACTTCCTTGATGCCCCCCAGCCCGGTGCTGCTGATGCTCAGCACTTCAACCTTCCAGCCGCGCTCCTCGGCATATCGCGTGTACATGCGGAACAGGTCGGCGGCAAACAGCGACGCCTCCTCGCCGCCGGTCCCGGCGCGAATTTCAAGGATAACGTCCTTTTCGTCGTTGGGGTCGCGGGGGGTCAAAAGCTGCTTGAGCCGCACTTCGGCGCTGGTGAGTTGTTCGCGCAAGCGGGGCAGCTCCTCCTTGGCCAGTTCGCGCAACTCGGCGTCGTTGGACTCCAGCGCGGCTTTGTAGTCCGCGGTTTCATCCGAAGCGCGGCGGTACTCGCGGATACACTCCACCAGTTCCTGGAGCTGGGAGCGCTCCTTGGCCAGACGGGCGTACTCGCGGTTGTTCGCCATCGCAGCCGGATCGCTCAACTGGCGCTCCAGCTCCGAGTAGCGTTCCTCGATTCCCTTGACCTTATCCAGCATCGCGGCAATCAGCTCCCCGCGCGGTTCGCATTGAGGCGACCACGGCGGCTTTCAAAGCCGCCGCGTGCAGGTTGTGCGATTGAGCGCAGGGGCGGCATCCCGCGGACCGCCGCTTACTGCAGTCCGTACTTACGCTTGAAACGTTCCACCCGTCCCGCAGTATCAACCAGGCGCTGTTGCCCGGTATAAAAGGGATGGCACTTGGAGCAGACTTCAACGTGCAGCGAGTTGACCGTAGAGCGCGTTTCGAACGTGTTGCCGCAGGCGCAGGTCACCACGCAACGCCGATATTGTGGATGGATTCCCGGTTTCATAATCCCAATTTAAGCGCTAAACGTAATCTTACAAGGTACCAGCCCCAGCGCCGTCGAACAATCACCCGATTCGTCGGCAAATCCGGTCTGGGGCGGCTTCCTGCCGCTCTCTTGTGGGCAGCGCCGCCCTTCCTGGCGGTTCTTTTTTTGGCCGGGATTCTCTTCGCGTTTGGCGCACCGCGGCAAACCGCCAAATGGAAAGGATTTGCCCCCGCCGATCAGAATCTGCTCGCGCCTCTTTTGGGCCTTGCACCCCCGCAGGATCCACGCCAGGCGCTCGAAATTTTCGAGCAAATCCACTCTTTGGACCGCAAACTAATACTGCATCCGGCGCTTTCGCCGGAGCTACAACGCTTCTTCGACCGCCTTCCCGCGCCGGAGGTGATTCCCATCGAAATGCCCACGCTGTACGCCAGCCCGGACATCCCGTGGGCGGTCGAGCCACCCGACATTCATTACATCGCCGTGGGCGGCCATCCCGATGGCCGCGAGTTCACTTACGGACTGGCCAAGCAGGCGGACCCGCCCGAGCAGCCGGGCCAACTGGGCGCCGTACTCAGGATTACTCCGCGCCCGCCAGCCAGATACCGGTCCGATAGTGTCATCGCGGAACTTAAGGTATTGCTTTATATCTCAGAAGTTCTGACCGCGGCCCGTGGGATGGACGCTTCGGTTGGCTTTCAGCGCGAGATTTACGGCACGTTGGAGCCGCCCTGGGACAAAAAACCCGGTATATTCAATCAACACGACAAGACCGCTCTCGCTCGGCTGCGGCGTGACCTGCCGGCGACGTCGGAGCGGCTCGATCACTATCTCAAGATTCGCAACTTGCTGGACGAATTCAGCGGCCCCTCAGGTCCGCGCGTGCTGTTCAACCTTGACGCCGAGGTTCGCCTAGCCGCCCTTGAGCCATTTCCTCATTTGCATAAATTCTGGCGCGAAGTAGCCGGACGCGTGGACGCACAGTGGGAAATCCGCGATGAGTCCGGGCGCCTATGGTTTTTGACGGGTTTCCATCGCGGCCGCATCGCCACCGCCTTTATGCTGCGCGAGGGAATGCTCGCGCCGATGAATTCCGCTCTGCAACCCGCCGGTCCTCCCCTGCCCATCGAACAGATCCGGGACGGGCGCTTTTACATCCAGAGCACGGTGTCGGCGCAGCGCTTCGGGATGCGGTTCGGAATGAGCGGAATCAAATTCCTCATCATATACAGCAACAAGCGGGGCTCGATCAGCTTTGACGGACACATGATCGGCGCTCCGCGTCTTGTCGCGCCGCCGGTAATTCATCCGCTGACGATGCTACTGGCAGGCGAGTTCCTCGACACGATTGCCTACGGCAACGACGGACTCGGCGTGGCCACATCATTCGCCGCCCTCCCCGCACCGCGGGGCGGCACAATGCTGGCTTGGTCCGTCGGTGCTGAACTGCGCAATGCTCCCGCACTCGCGATGCTCACCCGGATGGCAGCGACGTTCGCACCGCAGTACGGCACGCAAGTGAGGGAAGAGCAACGGCGTCTGACTGCGGAGTTCTTCGACGCGTTGGAATCCGACTACCGCCGCGCGCGCCCGGTTTTGCTTGGTGGTTCGGAACCAGTTGAATATGGCACACATTGATCGCGCATGCCCATCAGTCTCAGCCTTCCCTCACTCCAACTCCCCTGCTCATGGAAAGGGCGGCGCCTATCCGGTCGTCAGTGAGTCTTAGCCATGGACGCCTCCAACAGGCTATAGTTCGGCTCCCGACAAAGCGCGCAGAGGAGGACCATAACGATGAAGTTCGGAGCTTTCCTGTTTCAACATCGCGGACCGTCGCTGGCTGCCGCGGCCCGTGCCGCGGAGGATTTGGGTTACGAGTCGGTCTGGATGGGCGAGCACATATCCTTTCCAGCCGAACTCAAGTCGACCTACCCCTATGATCCGAGCGGCCGCCCGCCGGTGCGAATGGACGCGCCGATCGTCGATCCGATCACCGCCTTTGCATTCCTGGCCGGCCTCACCACCAAGATCAAATTCGCCACCGGGGTGTTCATCCTGCCCTTGCGCAATCCGTTCGCGCTGGCCAAACAGATCGCCACACTGGATCAGCTCTCCAACGGGCGATTCCTGTTCGGAGTCGGAATCGGATGGCTCAAGGAAGAGTTCGAATGGGTCGGGATGCCGTGGGAAGATCGCGCGCTGCGAACCAACGAATATCTCAAGCTGATGACGGCGCTGTGGACGCAGAAGGACCCGGCTTACAAGGGCAAGACGGTCCAGACCGAGGGGTTCAAGTTCGAGCCCAAGACTAAACAGCAGCCCCATCCGCCATTTATTTTTGGCGGTAATACGGAGGCGGCAATGAAACGCGCGGCGCGTCTGGGCGACGGATGGTACGGGGTCACCCACGGCCTCGAACATGCAACCGAACTGCTCAAACAACTGCGCGAAGTTGAAAAGCGCTATGAGCGGGCCACCCCGTTGGAGATAACGGTCGGAATCGGCGCGGTGACGCTGGATTCCGTCAAGCGGCTGACGGATTTGGGTGTCGATCGAATCATGGGGAGCGTCCTCAAGGCGGGCGAGATCCCGCGCGATTACATACACGGACTACATCGGTTCCATGATGAGGTTATGTCGAAGCTGTGAGAGGGGAGATCGCGGCGCGGGCACGGCCGGCCCGCACTTGGCGACTATGGCAACCCCGCTTCCCTACAACAGCGAACCCTGACGATTGCGGCCCATGTGGTGGTAGGCGCGCGCGGTCGCAATGCGGCCCTTGGCGGTGCGCGCAATGAAGCCCTCCTGGAGCAGGTATGGCTCGTACACTTCCTCGATCGTGTCGCGCTCTTCACCGATCGCTGCGGCCAGGCTTTCGACACCTACCGGCCCACCGTCGAACTTGTCCATGATTGCGGACAGGATCGCGCGATCCATTTGATCGAAGCCGCAGGCGTCGATATCGAGCAGCTCCAGGCATTCGAGCGCGACCTGGCGCGTCACATTGGAGGCGCCTGTTACCTGGGCAAAATCGCGCACCCGCCGCAGCATCCGGTTGGCGATTCGTGGTGTGCCGCGCGTACGCGCCGCCATCTCGGCCGCCGCTTCGGAGTCAACCTCGATCTTGAGCAGATGGGCAGAGCGCCTGATGATCTCGGTCAGCTCGGAGCGGTTGTAGAATTCCAGATGAAAATGCTGGCCGAAGCGGTCGCGCAGCGGCGAACTCAGCATGCCCGATCGCGTCGTCGCGCCGATCAGCGTAAACGGCTTGACCGCCAGCGGCATCGCGCGCGCGCCTGGTCCCTTTCCAACCACAATGTTGAGCTGAAAGTCCTCCATCGCCGGGTACAGGATTTCCTCCACCGGCCGCGCCAAGCGGTGAATCTCATCGATAAACAACACGTCGCCCTGCTGCAGGTCCACCACCAGCGCGGCGAGATCGCCTGCGCGTTCGATCGCGGGTCCCGAGGTCTGACGGAAGTTGACGGCCAGTTCGCGAGCGATGATATGAGCCAGTGAGGTCTTGCCCAGCCCCGGCGGACCCGACAGCAGCACATGATCCAGCACGTCGCCGCGCGCGCGGGTGGCCTTGATGGACATCCCCAGGATCTTCTTCAGACGTTCCTGACCGACGAAATCGCGCAGCGTGCGCGGCCGCAAGGAAAGGTCGAGCTTCTGCTCCTCTTCCAGCTCGGCGGGAGCAGTCAGACCCGGACACCTGGGCTTCGGCGCCGACGCCTTCTCATCTTTCACTGGCCAGCACCGCCAGGGCCCTGCGGATCACGTTCTCGAGCCCCGTCTCCTGCGCTCCGTTCTCGGGCATGACTGAATCCACCGCGCGCTTGGCCTCAGCGGGCTTGTAGCCCAGATTGACCAATGCCGAGACTGCGTCGTCAAGCACACCGCCGGCCGGCAACGCGGGCGCGTCGGCGATCGGTGCAATCAGCTTCAAGTCCGCCGCCTTGTCGCGCAATTCCCTCACGATCCGTTCCGCCACCCTGGTGCCGATTCCAGGCACCGCGTCGAGGCGCGCGACGTCTTCGCGGCCGATCGCTGCGACCAGTTCGTCGGGTGACAGGTTCGACAGGACCCCCAGGGCCAGTTTGGGGCCAACATGCTGGACCTGCATCAGAAGGTCGAAGGCGCGCTTCTCCGCCACGCACATGAAGCCGTAAAGCTGCCACGAATCTTCGCGTATGACCTGGCGAACTTCGAGTAAAACCGGACTGCCCGCCGGCGGCAGCCGGTAATAAGTGCTGAGCGGGATTGAAACCTCGTAGCCGACCCCGGCGGTTTCGATTATCACACGGCCCGGTTCACGCACCTGCAGCTTGCCGTTAAGGGTCGCGATCATAGTGGTGCATTTACTCCCGGGCGGCGGCCACGCGGCTCCGATGGAGGAAATCGTGCAATGTTCAAATGGCACAGCGCGATCGCCAACGCGTCGGCGGCGTCATCGGCCAGTGCAAGCGTCTCATTCATCGCCAGCGTGCGCCGCACCATGAACTTTACCTGGCTCTTGTCGGCGCGCCCATGACCGGCCACGGTGAGCTTCACGTGGGCAGGCGCGTACTCGAACAGTTCCAGACCATGGGCGGCGGCGGCCAGCAGCGCCATCGCGCGCGCCTCGCCCAAACGAAACGCGCTCTGAACATTGACGGCGACAAAGCTGCGCTCCAGGCTCATCGCGTCGGGCCCGTATTGCCCGATGAGATCGCACAGGCGCTCGTAAATGGTTCGCAGTTTGTCCGGGTATGACGCGCGGGAACTAGGGCGAATGACGCCCGCCACGATATGCTCGAAGCCGCCGCCCCGCCGCTGAATCACTCCGAACCCGGTGACGGCGCTTCCCGGGTCAACTCCGATCACCCGCATCCACCACCTCCCGCCGCGCGCACATCAGTTGCGCGGGCAACAAACCTGGCCGGCGGCCTTCAGGCCGCCGAGATATGGGCCAACTCTTCGGCGTCGATATCGAAATTGGCGGACACGCTCTGCACGTCGTCGTGATCCTCCAAATCCTCGACCAGCTTGATCACCTGCTCGGCGGCGTGCCCCGATACCCGCACGACATTTTCCGGCGCCAGGGCAACCTCGCCGTGGGCGATCGGTATGCCAGCTTTTTCCACGGCGTCCCGCACCGCCTGGTAGCTCTCAGGCGCCGCCGTGATCTGAAAACTTTCCGGATCGTCCGCGGACAGGTCCTCCGCGCCCGCCTCAATTGCCAGTTCGAATAACTTGTCTTCGTCCACCGCACCCTTCTCGACGCTGAGGATGCCCTTCTTCTTGAACATCCAGCCGACGCATCCGCTTTCACCCAGGTTTCCGCCATGGCGGCCAAACAGGAAGCGGATCTCGGCGACCGTGCGGTTGCGGTTGTCGGTAAGGGCCTCGGCGATAATCGCTACGCCGCCGGGTCCATAGCCCTCGTAGATCACCGTTTCGAGCTGGGCGCCGCCCAGTTCCCCGGTCCCTTTCTTGATAGCCCGATCGATATTGTCGTTTGGCATCGACTGGGCCTTGGCGGCGGCAACCGCCGTGCGCAGGCGCGGATTCGCCTTCACATCGCCGCCGCCAAGCTTGGCGGCAATCGTGATCTCCTTGATCAGCTTGGTGAACATCTTGCCGCGCTTGGCGTCGGTAGCCGCCTTCTTGTGCTTTATTGAGCTCCACTTGGAATGGCCTGACATGATCGAATCAGCCTTTGAGAAATTGAAACGTTTTTACGATACCATAACCCCCGGCTCGGCGGGAGCGAGCGGGGCGGTCCGCCAGGTGGGCATCAACAGAGACCCGTTATGTGGAAAAGAATGAAATTCGAGATATCGACATTCCTTACCCTGTTGGCGCTGACCGCTGCCGGATGCTTCCATGAGGCGGTTGTCCGGCACGATGTTGAGCCGGTAAAAAACAGTATTCCGGTTCCTTACGACGAAGTGTGGGACGCCACTCTGGATGTCGTAAAGAAAAATGAATTGAAGGTCCAGGCACAGGATCCGGTGCACGGTATCCTGGAGGCGCAGGGCCGCCATTTCACGCTGAAAGACGCCGATTGCGGGATCGTCGGCACGCCGCTGGGCAAAGTCCCGGCCGAGCCGACCGACGAGGCCACCACGGTGTTCAATTTCTACCTCAAGCCCGATGGCCCCGAAGCCACCAGCGTATCGATCCAGGCAACCTTTTCCACGCCGGGAAACGCCCCGTTCCATCCCACGACCAATCTGAACTGCGTATCCAAGGGCCGCTATGAGGCTCTTTTACTCAAGCAGATCAAGGAAGCCTCCGCCGAGCAACGCCGCCCGATCTACAAGCCCGTGCAAGGCCAATAAAGGCGCGCCTCGCCGCCGGCAGTGCTGTTCGCTAGGCTGGATGTATGAACGTGAAGAAGGTTTGCGTTTACTGCGCCTCGAGCCGGCAGTGCAACCCCGCCTATCACCAGGCGGCGCGTGAACTCGGAGAGGAATTGGCCGCCAACGGCGTAACGATTGTTTACGGCGGCGGTTTGGTTGGTTCGATGGGCGCGCTGGCCAATGCCGCGCTGGCGCAGGGCGGCAGGGTAATCGGAATCCTGCCGCAGTTCATGCATGAACTGGAATGGGGTCACACCAGCCTGACCGAGTTGGTGATCGTCAACGACATTCATGAACGCAAACGCCTGATGATCTCCGACGTTGACGCGGTAATCGCGCTGCCCGGAGGATGCGGCACGTTGGAGGAGCTGTTCGAAGCGATAACCTGGAAACGCCTGGGGCTTTATTCGGGACCGATCGTGATGGTGAACACGCTGGACTTCTTCGCGTCCTGCATCGATCTGCTCAAACGATGTATCGAGGATCGATTCATGGATCCGAGACACGCCGCCATGTGGAGTGTGGTCAACAGGCCGGCCGACGTACTCGACGCGATTGGCCGTGCGCCGCAGTGGCGTCCAGAGTATCGCTCGTTCGCGGGCTTGTGAAACATCGTTGGCATTGAGCGGAATGCGTATCAAGGTGACGGAGAGTTACTCGGACTTTTGATGCGTGGGTCCTCGTCCAGTGGCAACGCTTTGGCGCTAATGCGGTTGCAGTCATCTACCGCGTTGAGGCGCGGCGGGCGGGCGGTTCCTCTGACTTGCGCGGCGACATCGTCTGGCCGAACGTACGCCAGCCGAATACCGACAACGCTATCAGCAAGAGAAAGGCTGCCACCACGGTCCATGGGCTGCCGATCGGCACCTCTGCCGAATCCTTGCGAATCTTGTCGAGGTCATAGAGCGCCTGCGCTCCGGCGGGCGGGGCCGCAACCTTTTCCATCAGGATATTGCGGCAGAAGACCGTGCCGGTATTGAGGCTGCCGAATCCTCCCACGCGGCACGCCAATTCCAAATCGGCTCCCTTCGTCCCAACCTTCAGATAGAAGCCTACCGATTGCCAGTCCGTGGTGCCCTTGAGATCGAGCGAGCTGATGCCGTCCTCCATGATACTGAGGTTGGCGCCGGTGGCGTCCTTGCCTACGTTCTGAGCGCGCACGTCGGCGCTGAAGTGGTACCATCCGCTGGTCAGGTTCAGCGATTGCGCCCACCGCGCGTCGTTGGCCTTGATGTTGGTAACCGACAACTCACCCGGCCTGCCCTCTTCGTGCGTCCATTGATAGGTCGAGTATTCGGACCCTTCCTGCCAGGCTTGGGTCTGCCAGTCGTCGGGCGAGTTGCCCGCGCCTTTGCTCAGTTTGGGATTGGCCAGCAGGTTGGACACCTGTGCGGCGGGTCCGGCAGCGGAGGATAAGGCTGTGCCTACAAGACACAGCACAACAGTCATCAATATGCCCGCCGGTACGCGGTTCATCGTCAGATCCAGCTTCTCAGCCCCGGTCCCTGGAGCCACATACGCGCATAGTAACCGCTGCGCTGGATTGGCAGTGCGAGCCATATCGGAGCGTAATAAAAAAACAGGATCAGCACCGCGCCGACAAACAGGCCGCATATGAATTTGCCGTCGTAGCCTTCGTTGCCGAGCAGCGCCAAAAACGTGAGCAGCATCGCCACAATGATCACCACGCCAACGCCCATGCCGAGCCCCAGCATCGCCACCGGAGTCAGCGTCGCCAGCAGCGCGGCCTTCTCGACCAGCAGCGCCCGGCCCTCCCAGCATTCGGCCAGAACCGCCGCCAGCGCGAGGTATCCGAGGTACACGGCCGGCATGTAATGGTACAGAAACAGAGTGCGGCCAATCGGAATCCACATCCCGAGGTACGCCGCGTATCCAACCACGATGAAGGTGCGAGGCAGGCTGCGGCGCTCATATGCCTGGAAGCCGACGATAATGATCGCGGTCAATGCGCCCCACCATGCCGCGGGATTGCCGCCGCCCCAGATCGTCGCCACGATCTCTCCGTTAGGCGGGAAGTCCTGCCAATAGGCGATTGGACGCAGCATCAGCGGCCAACTCCACCATGGTGCGGCATACGGATGGGTGGCGGTGGAAACGCTTTGCTCGTACCAGACTACTTTGCCGTAATAGGCAACCAGGTCGGCGATTCCGCCCCACCATCCGAGCAGGAAATGCGGCAGGAACGCCAACAGGTACACCAGGGCGGCGACCCCGCCGACCAGCGCCAGCGCGCCGCCGACCCGCCGCTCGAGCATCGGATCCCAATTGCGTGCGGGCTTCGGCGACGGAGCCGCCACGGCCACCGGCTTGACGGGCTGGTTCCGCTTGCGCCGATTGCGCCGCTTTTGCGGCTCTAAAACGGACTGCGCCGGAGCCGGCTCGGGTTGCGGCATCCGCTCACGGATCAGCACCCAGACCATGAACCCCGTCACCAACAGGAACGTGACGGCCGGAACATACAATTTCGCGCTCAGGCATAGACCGAGCGCGATCGCCATCCAAAGCAGAGTATTGCGGCGGCGTGGACCGTCGGGAGTTTGAATAAAGCGGAACAGCAGCAGATACGCCCAGGCGCCGAAGGTAACGTAAACGATGTCCAGCACCGCGATCCTGGAGTCGACCACGAACATGCCGTCGCACAGCACCAACATGCCGGCCAGCCCCGCAACCAGGCGCGAATTGAACATCCGCCGGGCCAGCAGGTAAGTAATCGCAACCAGCGCAGTGCCGATCGCGGCATTGGGTAGGCGCCAGGCCCAGGCATGATCGCCGAACAATGCGATAGACAGCGCGATCAGCAGTTTGGCCAGCGGCGGATGTGGATCGAGGAAGTCTTCGGCATGCAGATAGTGCCGGGCCTGACCGACGAAGTGCACCTCGTCGAACACGATCTCATTGGGATGCCCGATGCGGTAAAACCGCAGGAACACCGCGACCACCAGCAGTGCGACTACGATGAGCGTATCGAGCCGCTCCCACGGCGGACATTGAACCCCTTCGGCGCCAGCAGCAACGGGTTGCGCAGCCGCGGGCGGGGTAGCCAGGCGCTCCACGCGCCGCCACAGTTCGGAAAACTTCATTACCGGTTGTGAATCTGAAATTGCTTGCCATCCATACCAGAGGCTGGCGCCGAACAGGACCACGTTGGCTGCCGAAGCAGCCATTGCCCAGGAATCGCGCGCGTCCAGGAACGAGTTGGTGTCGAGCACCTTCTTGACATAAATGAGGTTGAACAGAAAGGTCACTGTCAGGCCGGCGAAGATCCCCAGCGCGGCCGGTGATTCCACCGCCAACGGAATCAGGACCACCAGCGCCGGATAGAGGTAACGTTCATGCATCCGCGGCGCGAGGACGAAAAATCCGGTGATCGCCAGGAAGGACGCCAGGAACAGTCCCTTGCGGTCGGGCCGTGCCCAGAGCAGGTATGCGATGACCGCGTAAAGCACCGCTACCAGCGCCATCCCGATCGTGAAGCATGACACGCCGAGGATCGCCGTCGTGTCGTCGCGCCGCAGACCGAAGATCAGCGCCATCAGGTTAAAGGCGTTGACCGCACTCTCATGGTAGTAGCCTGCGGTGGCGGAATAGAGATCGAACAGCCAGCTCCAGGCGTGTCCCATCTGGAACGGCGCGATTGTCACCAGTCCAAAGGCCAGGAAGGCAAGCCCCGAGCGCAGCCACTCCGGGCGCTCTCCCTTGATGAGCGTCCATAGGCCGAGCACCGGTACCAGCGCCAGCGCCTGCGGCTTGGTGAGCACCGCCAGCGCCGCCAGCCCCCATCCCAGCTCATACTCCTGGTCCAGCAGCATGAGCATCGACAGCAGCATCAGCAGCGCCGGGATAGAGTCGCTCTGGCCCCAGAATAGCGTGTCGTAAAGCAGCGCGGGATTGAGCGCGAACAGCGCCATCGCAGCATAGGCGAGGTAGGCGGGCGCTGTCCTTCTGACCATAGCAAAGACGAGCCCACCCAACAGCAGGTCGCCGATGATCGCCGGGCTCTCGATCATCACGCGCAGCATGTCACCGGTAAGGCCAAGCGCATGCGCGGCCGAGCCCGCCGCCCACAGCGCGTACAGATAACCGGGCGGATAGTCGAGGAAATAGCCAGGTTCGTACATGCGCGCCGGACCAACCTCGGCCATTCGCAGCGCCCACGCCTGGTAGCTGCCGACGTCGATACCTAAGCCTGGAAGCACGGGCAGCAGCGCCACCTTGACGAGCAGCAAGCCCAGCAACAGAAGCAGGGCCCAGATAAGCCCCCCTCCCTCATCCTCGAACAGTGGCTTGCAATAGAGGAAAAGCGAATAGATGACGAGGGCAAGCAGTATCACGCCGCAAAAAACGCCTACCGCCCGGCCGTCGTTGGTCAGCGGCGCCGCCGCGGCCCAAGCCGGACCGGACAGCCACAAGATCGCCCAGGCGGCGAACAAGGCACAAAGGGCGCCGGTAGTCGATTTACCCAGCTTATCGAACCGAATCATAATCGCGGCAGCGCTTTTCCTCCCGTCGGCGTGCATCGACAAACATTAGTTCACGCGCCGGCGGCAGTGAGCAAGACCAGCCGCCGGGCCGGGGGCCTTCTTTTTGCCGCGAGCGAACGTTAAAGTTCGGTTATGCCGCAACGATCCGACGGTCGACGTGAACAGCGCGCCACACCCGGCGCCATTACCGATAATCGGGGAACTATGAACAAGATGCGTTTGGCCGCTGCCGTGTGCGCGGCGGCGATTGTGGTTTGTGCGGTGGTCCTGGTGGTACGCCGGCCGGTCCTGAACGCCGCCACCACCTTCACTGACGAGCAGCTCATCACCTTTTTGCAGAAGCGCTATCGCCTCCCCAGTACAGGAAATATCGCCCTGGGGGCCCCAACCAAAACAGCATTTTCCCGAGTGAAAAGCCGCACCGTGACTGTTACCGACGACCACGGCGGCACGTTCAAGGCGATGCTCTTTACCGAGCCCGGGGTCAACGATGTGATCATGGGAGAGTTGCTCGATCTGAGTTCAGACCCGTGGGGGCGGGTCAGCCTGCAATCGATGCATCTAAGCGACCGGCCGACGATGGGCCCGGCCAACGCACCCATTACGATCGTGGAGTTCGCGGATTTCGAATGTCCGCATTGCGCGCACGCGATGGGTGTTGTCGAAACCGCGGTCGAGAGCAAATACAACGGCAAGCTGCGGCTGGTGTTTAAGAATTTTCCCCTCCAGGGCCATCAATGGGCCCATGCGGCTGCGGTTGCCGCCCAATGCGTTTACTTGCAGAACCCCAGCACATTTTGGGACTTTGCCCGCGAAATTTACCGCGCCCAGGCCTTTATCACGCCTGACACCTTGGCGCAGCGAATTGACGACTTCGCCAAGCGCAATCAGCTCGACGCTGAAGCTTTGCATGCCTGCGAGATGGGCCAGGCGGCCGATCAGTTCGTCGCGCAGGATATCCAGGATGGCGAGAAGGCCCACGTCATCTCCACCCCAACACTATTCATCGACGGAATCCCGGTGCTAGGCGCGGAACCGGAGGTTCTGGATTCGGTCATCACCGCCGAATTGAAAAAGAAAGCCGGTTAGCGAGAGCTTGCCCTGCGCGACGCTGAAGCTATCTCAACAGATTGTCGCACGGTATCGCGGCGACACCCGGACAGCCGTTCCCTGCCTCGATGGACCTCCGGGCTGATCGCCTTCGCCGCTTATGAGATCGTCGCGCTAATCCTCTTCGGCGCTCCGCTATTGGATCATCTTCGCGAGCGCTACATCGGGAGCGCGGCGGCGGACCCGTCTTTCTTCATGTGGTTTCTGGTGTGGTGGCCGTATGCACTGTCTTATCGCATCAACCCTTTCTTTACGCACCTGATTTGGGTTCCCGACGGAACCAACGTCATCTGGGCTCATTTTATTTTCGCGCCATCGATGGCTGCATGGCCGCTCACGCGCATCTTCGGTCCGGTCTTCTCGTATAACGTTCTCTGCCTGGCGGCCCTGGCACTGAACGCATGGAGCGGCTTTCTGCTATGCCGGCGCCTCTGCCGTTCATCCGCTGCCGCATTCGTTGGTGGATTCTTGTTCGGGTTCTCCCCGTATGTGCTCGGTCAGTTACTGGGGCACTTGTCGCTCATCATGATATTTCCGGTTCCGCTTGCCGGATACCTGATAATCGCCCGCTTCGAGGATCAGATCCCGCCCATACGGTTCACCCTCCTGCTCGCTCTCGTCTTGTTGCTCCAATTCCTGTGCGCCCAGGAAATATTTGCCAGCTCGGTTATGTTTGGATCGCTGGCGATGCTTGCGGCGGTGGCGCTCGCCCCGCCGGCGCAGCGATCGAGGCTGATAGCGATCTGCGGCCTCGGTGTTCTCGCTCTCGGTATTTCCGTGCTGATGTCGGCGCCGTTTTGGTATTACGCGATCGCCGTTGACTATCCGCATGCGGCGATTCAATCGGCGCAGTTATTTTCTTCGGATTTGCTCGCTTTCGTGGTCCCAACGCCGCTTCTCCTCGCGGGGAAGATATCGGCGCTTTTGCCTATTTCACGGCGATTCAGCGCGGGCGTCATCGAGGGCAACTCTTACCTCGGACTGCCGCTGATTGCAGCGGTGGTCGCCTTCGCGGCATCAAATTACCGCAATCGGGCGGCGATGCTGCTCGTCGCGATGGTCGCTGTCAGTATGATTCTGTCGCTGGGGCCCACGCTTCTCATCGGCGGGGCTGAAAGCATCCGCTTGCCGTGGTCGTTGGCAACACCTCTGCCGTTGATAAGTCAGGCGCTACCCGCCAGGTTCTCGATGTACATGTTCCTGACGGCCGCCATCATTGTTGCCCTGTGGTTGGCGTCGCCGGGATGGCAAACCGTGAAATGGCTATGCGTGGGGCTCGGGGTCATTTCGGTACTGCCCAACCTGGGGTTTCGCGTTTGGTGGTCGCAGGCCGATACGCCGCGGTTTTTCACCGATGGCGCTTACAAGCGCTACATCTTAAAGAATGAAACCGCGCTCGTCATTCCGTACGCATTGCGCGGGAACAGTATGCTCTGGCAGGCAGAGACGAACATGTATTTCCGGATGGCCGGAGCTTATGTCTCGTGGACGCCGGAGGAATACAAGTACTGGCCGGTTTTTCAGAGCCTCTTCGTGCTGCATGAATTGCCTAATCTCAAACAGCAACTCGAAGGGTTCCTAGCCTACCACCAGGTCAACGTAATAATCGTGGCGCATCACGCGCGCGATTTCGGCCGAGATACCGACTTTTTTGCAACCCGTTTCAACCGTGACGCGATCCGGTTCTTCGCACCGCTCGGCATCAACCCGGTGGAAGCTGAAGATGTTCTGCTTTATCGTCTGCCGAGTCACGGCTCGTCATTCCGTGACACTCACGGGAAGCCACCCGGTTTCGGGCAAGGCATATCAATAACTTCGGTGAGCCAAAACGGAACAAACATAACGGTCGACGGCAGAGGATTTTCGCTGCTTACCGTGATCAGTCTGTTTACCTCGCGCGATGGTCAAATCGTCAACCTTGGAGGCTTCCGGTCAGGATGGGCGCCCGTTATACCGACCACTTCGGTCGCCGAGAACCGGCTTACGTTCACCAAGCCTCCGAACGCGACCGGAACCGCTTACGTCCAGGCGCTCAACCCACCCTACACTTCATCGACCAGTTCGCAGGTCGGCCCCGCCAGCATGCTGGTTCTGCATTGATGGATTTGTAAAGTTGGGCTCACAGGAGGGACGCCGGCCCCGCGCGTCGAAGAGCCTACGGTGCGGCGGCCGGACCGCCGGCGGCGGGTGCGCTTGCGCCGAGATCGGCCAGCGCTTGCACCACGGTCTCGCGCTGCGGCGCGTATGGATTGGCTCTGAGAAAATCCTGGTAGGCGGTGATTGCCGCGTCGCGCTTGCCTTCGAGTTGCAAGACACGCGCGCCGGCGACACGTGCGTTATTGCTTTCCGGGCCATTCAGCGCGCCGGCCTGGCGGTAAGCCTCCGCCGCCTTGGGATATTCGCCCATCTGCTCGTACACGACGCCCAAATCCATCAGCGCCAGTTCGCGCAGTGAGGCTGGGGCGGCGCCCTGCGTATATTCCTCCAACGCCCGGCGGGCATTTGCCAGTTCGCCGGAATGGAAATAAGCCACCCCCAGATAGAAGCGCGCCAGGCTCGCGGCGTTGCTTGAGGAATGCTCAGCTATGAGCGCCTGGAACTTTTGCTCGGCGCCCTTGTAATTCTTGGAGTTGAGCGCGGAAAAACCCTCGTAAAACTGCTGGGCCGCGCGTTGGTGGACGCTCGTTACGTGCTGATAAATCAGAAAAAAAATCAACGCGGCAGCCGCAACCGCAAGCGCCCCGGTGATCACCTTGCTGAGATGATGCTCGACGAAGTCTTCGATCCAGACCGCCGCGGTCATGAATTCATCGGGCTGTTTGAGATCCTTGCGGCGGATTTTGGGTCGATGGGTCGTCGGCATAAAAAAGCGGCTGCCCTGCTATGCGGCAGGCAGCCGGCATCAGTAAATGCGTCGATTGCGGGCGGTTACATCTTGTATTTGAAATCCTCGGGCGACATCTTTTCGAGGATTTCAGACCATTTATCGCGCGAAACTCCTGCCAGGTTCTGTTCCTTGGAATCGGCTTCGGCCGACTGCTGGAGTTCGCTGGAAACCTCCAACACCTTCTTGGCGACGTAGATCGGCGACTTGGTGCGCAAGGCCAGCGAGATTGCGTCGCTGGGGCGCGAATCGATCTGCACAATCCGGCCCTCGCGGGTCTTGACTTGGATATGAGCGAAGTAGGTGTTGTCGCGCAGTTCTGTGACCTCGATCGCTTCAACCGTGCCGCCCAGCTCCCCCAGCACGTTGCGCAGCAGGTCATGGGTCATTGGGCGCTGCGGCTTGATGCCTTCCAGTTCGGTGGCCATCGAAGTGGCTTCAAGCAGCCCAATCCAGATCGGCAGATTGATTTTGTTGTCGGGGTCCTTAAGCACAACGATCGGCGTCTTGGTGCTTGGGTCGAGCGTCAACGTGCCAACCGTCATTAATATGAAATCTTCTCTGTGACCGGCCATGGGCTTCCCGTGAGGATTCGCTCCCTACGCGTCGTCGTCCCGTCAGAACATTGGGTTTGACTCTCTAAACGCCATTGTGGACCAAAGGGGCGCCGATGGTCAACCAAGGCATCCAGGCTCCCGTTTCGATTCAGCGCGGAACCAGCCGATCGATCACGTGGTAAAGCTGATTAAGGTTGCGGCACTCCTCCACCATGTCGCAATGCGGACCGTAGCGCTCCATCTCGCTGTCGCCAAAGCCCCAGGTGTTCTTGCTCTCGGGATTGAGCCAGATGAGCTGCTTGGCGCGCCCTTTTATCTCGCGGAGACACCAGTCGTGCGGCAGGTTGTAATTGTTGCGCCCATCGCCCAGCACGATCACCGTGGTCTTCTTGTTCACCGCGCCGATGAAGTCCTGGACAAAAGTACGAAAGGCATAGCCGAAATTGGAATGGGCATAGACGTTGATCAGGTCGCCACGCAGCGCGATATCCAGCGCGTCCTTGATATCGTTGTCGCGGAAGTGCTCCGTGATCTCGCCGATTTCCGCGACGAAGATGAAGCTGCGCACCTTGGAGTACAGGTCCTGAAGCGAGTACACAAACTGCAGCATGAAGCGCGACACGTTGCGCACCGAGTCGGATACGTCGCACAGGATCACGACCTGCGGCTTTTCCTTCTTGCGCCGGTCAAATCGCAGCTTGAACGGCACGCCCCCATAAACCAGGTTGGTACGCAGGGTCTTCTTGATATCGAAACGCCCCTTCTTGGCCAGGCGCTTGCGCACCGAGATGATATTTTTCAGACGCTGCGCCAGGCGCGCGATCGCCTCGTTCATTTTTTCGATTTCCTGCGGCGTCAGGTACAGGAAGCTTTTTTCGCTGAGTTGCTGCAGGCGATCGCTCTCGCGCGTCTTAAGGTCGCGCTTCTCGCGTTCGATCCGCACGTAGCGCCGGATGATGTCCTGGAGCGCCTGCAAGCGGCGCTGCAGAAATTCCTCCATCCGCGCACGCGCGCCGTGTTGGGACTTGTCGAGCTGATCGCGGAATTCCTCCAGCTCACGTTCGAGGCGGTCCAGCCCCAGCTCGCGGGCCAGCGCGCGGGCAAAGTAGCTCTCCTCGATAGTGCGCTCGATATTGCCCAGGCGCGCGTCGCGCGCCGCCTGCTGGAGCATCTTCTCCAACTGCCCGTTGTTGTTATTGAGCAGAGCCTTGGCCAGCTCTGAAAGCTCCTTGCCGTGCTTCTCCAGCATTTCCTTCATTTGCTCCAGGAACTGCTGGAATTCTTCATCGGACATGGACAGCGCGTCCTGAACGCCCTGCCCCGCCTGCTTGATGACCTCGCCGAGCCCGGAGAAATACAGGTCGAACAGTTCGTCGAAGATCGGGACCTCGTTGGCCCGCTTGACCATTGTGGAACGGAGGGCAGAGCGGAAGATGTCACGCTCTCCCAGGCCGGTCAGGTCGCTGGCGGCAAAGGCGTCCAGCACTTCGGCGACCGAAACGCGCAGGCCGTTTTGGCGCAGCAGGTTGGCAAACTCGACCAGTTTCTCTTCCATTGAGTGCTCCCGCGCAAGCGCCCCCACTCGGCGCCGGGCTTAGTTCAGGAAATCCTTGTCGCTGCTGCCGCCCGGAGTGGCCGTGCCGCCGCCGCGCCGCGCCCGGCTCTTTTCCACGTAGTCCTTGAGTTCTTCCTGGGCTTTGCGCACGTCACCCTCGTACTTCATGATGGTGTCGAGCGTTTCATTGACCAGCGTTTCATCCAGGGTCTTGACGTTGAGCAAGGTCAGCGCCTTGACCCAGTCCAGACTTTCGCTGATGCCCGGGATCTTCTTGAGATCGAGCTTGCGCAGGGCATGGATTACGTTGACCACCTGTTCGGCCAGCTTGTCGCTGACGTCGGGAATCTTGGTCCTGATGATCCTCAACTCCTGCTCCTTGTCGGGAAAATCGATGTAGAGGTGCAGGCAGCGGCGCTTGAGCGCGTCGGACATTTCGCGCGCGTTATTAGAGGTCAGGATCACCAGCGGAAGATGATGCGCCTTGAGGGTGCCGAGTTCCGGCACGGTCACCTGGAAGTCGGACAAGAGCTCGAGCAGAAAGGCCTCGAACTCGGCGTCGGCCTTGTCGATCTCGTCGATCAGCAGGACACAGGGCTGCTCGCTGCGGATCGCGCGCAGCAGCGGACGCGGCAGGATGAACTTGTCCGAGAAGAACACCTCGTCCTCACTGGCGATCCGTTCCACCGCCTGGGCGAGCCCGCGCGCGCCGTGCAGCACTTCGCCAATCTTGTCCTTGAGAATCTGCGTGTAGAGCAGTTGCTTGGCGTACTCCCATTCGTACAGCGCCTTGCTTTCGTCCAGACCCTCATAGCACTGGAGCCGGATCAGCGGATTGGACACCACGTCGGCCAAAACCTTGCCGAGATCGGTCTTGCCGACTCCTGCCGGGCCTTCCACCAGCACCGGCTTCTTCAATGCGCTGGCGAGGTAAATGACCGTCGCGATACGGCGGCTGGCGATATAGTTGAACTTGGCGAACTGCTCGATTACGTCCTCGATACTTGAGAACATCTACCCTCCTGGTTATTCCCGCCTGCCTTTACAGGCTTCCTGGGGTCGGGCAACCGGGCTACCCTGACTACTTTGCCCCTCTTTTCAATACCTTGTACGACGAATCGAAGCCAGCAAAACCGGCAATAAATCCGGTTGCTTTGCCGGAAGTCTGGCGATAACCGGGGACCGCCTGCAGTACACCCTCATCGTTAGCTATGCGTCCCTCGGATACGCGGTTCTTCAGATATGCAGTTCCTCGTGTATTAGCTTGCCGGTGGCAAAACGCTCGCGGTCCAGCGCGCTGGCGTCCAGCTTTTCATAACCACCTTTGACGATCAAATCGGCGAGCGCCTGCCCGGCGCCGTAGGATTGCATAACACCGCGCCCGCTAAACGAATGAGCTTCGAACAGCCGCGGTCCCAACCGTCCGACGATTGCGCTGCGGTCGGGAGTAACCGCATACAAGCCGGCCCATCCTGTTACATGCCGCAGGCGTTCGAAACAGCTCATCCGCGCGTACAGCCGCGGCCATATTTCGCTTTCGAAGAACTCCTCGCCGTCGTACTTGAAGGAATAACCCGGGGGCGTATCGGGAGGCGAGTAACCCGCCAGGATGTGCGGCCCATCGTTGTGGAAATACAGGCCCGACGTGTCGACTATCATGCCGTATGCGGCCAGGTTGGTAACGCGGCTGTCCACCAGGCAAATCTGGCGGCGCACCGCGTCGCTCGGCGTGTCGATTCCGATCAGCCTGACCAGGTTGGGCGACCATGCGCCCGAACAAATCGCCACCGCGCCGGCGCGCAACTCGAACAGGCGGCCAGTCTCCGCCTCAGCCTCGCGCGCGTCCTGCGCCATCAGGCGCATCAAGCCGTCCTCGGGGAGGTTCTCGTCAGCTTCCCAACAGCTCAAAACAGTTTCGTCCGATTGCGGATCGAGCGCGTTAATAAATATTCGATCCAGGTAGCGCGCGCCGAATTCTTTAGAACGCTCCCGATAATGCTGCTTGAGCAGATTGGGATTGATAAGCCCGTCGCGCGGCGCGAAGGTCGCGCCTCCTATCCCCTCAAGCCGGTCGATCTCGGGAACCCGCCGGGCAACCTCGGACGGCGTCAATTCCTCAATCGGATGGCCCGACTGGCGCTGTACCTCCAGATGGTCCAGCGCGCCGGCCCAGGTCTGCTGGTCGTAAAGCCACAAGTAGCCCTTCTGGCGAAACCCGACTTCGGCGGCGATTTTTTCGTAATACTCGATTGACGCACGGCACAGCGCGATATTGACCGGCTGCCACCATGTGGCACGTACGCCGCCCGCGTTGCGCTCGCTGGAGCTGAGCCGTCCCGACAAGTCGATGTCAACGACGACAGAGTGTACCCCACGCTCGCCCAGCGCCATCGCCAGGGAGCTGCCGACAATCCCCGCGCCCACGATTGCCACTTCGCAGCGCCCGCCGTGCCCGTTATTTTCCACCCTGCAATTCTATCAAATGCGGCGAGGTTTAGCCGAAGACGGCGCTTCACTCCCCCCCTTGCCCGCGCGCCCCAGTGCTGCCAATTTACGATCACTGCGGTCCTGTTAGGGGACCGGCGATGCAGACAATGTGTACGCTGGCAATTTATCTGCGAGTTTTTCCACAGTTCCCCGTGGTGGTCGCCGCCAATCGCGACGAGTACCTGGCGCGCCCCGCCGCAGCACCGACGATGCTCTGCGAGCAACCGCTGGTGATCGGCGGCAAGGACCTGCGCGCCGGCGGCACCTGGCTCGCGATCAACGAATTCGGCATGATCGCCGGATTGCTTAACCGCCGCTCCGACTTGCCCAACGATCCTGATCGCCGCTCGCGCGGCCTGCTCTGCCTGGACGCTCTCAAGCATCGCACCGTTGACGAGGCGCTACGTTTTGTCGCTGCACAGCACCCGGATCACTACAATCCGTTTAACCTGTTGCTCGCCTCGCGCGAGGCGGCCGCCGTCGCGCACAATCGCGCGGGCAGGATTGAAACCACCACGCTGGCCCCGGGTACGCATCTGCTGACCAACCTCGATGTAAACGACTTCGAGTGCCCGCGGATCAGCCGGTCGTTCAACCGCTTCGCGGCGATGGGCACGCAACCGGCGGTTGCGGACGATCAGCCGCTGATGCGCCAGCGTCTGGCGGCGTTGCTGTCCGACCATTCGACGCAGCTTGATCCCCGTAATGGCCGCCCCAACTCTTTGTGCCTGCATCTGGGCGATTACGGCACCAGGGAATCAAGCCTGATTTTTGTGGACCTCGCCGGCCGCGTCGAGCATTATTTCGCTCCCGGACCTCCGTGCAGCACGGCCTACGCCGCCGCGTCGGTGCCGAGTATACGTGGTTTGCAGAACTGACCGGCTTGGCGGGCACCATAGGCAGGCTGGGTCGTTTCAGCGAAATCAGATCTTTGACTTTGGGTAGCGCTCGCGCATCCAGGCGGCGAACTTCTCCGGTACCGCCATGGTCGAAAGACGGCCCTGGCGCACCAGCGCCCAATCGTTGAACAGCCCGGACTGCTTGATTTCCCCCAGCGTTACCGGCGGCTCCAGGCGTTCGGCGAACTCAAGGTCCACCACTGCGGACTTGGGATTTTTTGGATCGTCGCGCGGCTGCGAGCGCACGTCCGCCATTCCCACGATCGCTGAAGCGCCCCCGCTATGGTAGATGAACACGCGGTCGCCCGGACGCATTTCACGAATGGCGCGAACCGCCTGCGCATTGGTCACACCGTCCCAGGCCGTGCGACCATCGCGCTCCAGGTTGTCAATCGAATAAGTCTCCGGATCGGTCTTGGCGAGAAAATAGTTCATACGCCGCTCGTCCCTTTTGGCTATCGTATGCGGTAAATCTAACACACGTCGCGGCCCAAACGTGGCCGGCGCCAGGATAGATCACCATGCCTGAACTGCCCGACGTCACCGTGTACATAGAGGCTTTGCGCGCGCGTATTATCGGCCGCAAGCTGATTCGGGTGATCACGAAGAGTCCTTTTCTACTGCGTTCTGCCACCCCGCCCCTGTCCGCGGCGTTCGGGCGAACCGTTCACGACATCCGGCGCATCGGCAAGCAGATCGCGGTCGGCGTTGAGGGCGGATTGTGGCTGGTGCTGCATCTGAAAATCGCCGGGCGGCTGCACTGGCAAAGCTCCGCCCCCAAAATGAGCGGCAGGAACATGCTCGCCGCGTTCGAGTTCGAAGGCGGGTGGCTGTGGCTGACCGAGGCCGGCACGCAGCGCCGCGCCGGGCTGTACGTGGTCGAAGGCGAGGAGGGGCTGCAATCACTTAACGCCGGGGGAATAGAGCCGCTCGACGTGGACCTCCGTGGCTTTGCGGCAGCTTTGCGTTATTCCAACCATACGCTCAAGCGTGCGCTTACCGATCCCCACATCCTAAGTGGTATCGGCAATGCCTATTCGGATGAGATCTTGCATCGCGCGCAGCTCTCCCCCATCGCGATGACGCAGAGGCTTGCCGACGAAGAGATGGAGCGGCTTTACACCGCCACCCGCGCCATCCTGGTCGGATGGACCGATCGGCTGCGCGCGGAGGCCGGTGGTGAATTTCCCGAAGGGGTCACCGCGTTCCGCCCCGAGATGACGGTCCACGGCCGCTATGGCCAGCCGTGTCCGCGATGCGGCGCCAAGGTGCAGCGCATCCGTTACGCGGCCAACGAGACCAACTACTGCGCGCAATGTCAGACCAACGGCCGCCTACTCGCCGACCGCGCCCTGTCCCGCCTGATGCACGAAGACTGGCCGCGCACGCTGGACGAACTCGAAGCGCTTAAGAAGCGCTGAGTGCTTTGTTATTCCTCGAAATACGCTGCGATCGCGGCCAGCGCGAAGCATCCGATCGCAATCGCGCTCAGCGCGACGAAGACCCTGACCAGAAAAGGCGGTTCGATCACAAAGAACAGGATTCCTCCCGTCGCCAACGCGAGCACGAAGGCAACCAGGGCGAATACGATGCTGACCCGCCGCAACTGGTCCATCGCTGATCCAATGCCCCGAGTGACACCCGGACGCAAGAGCGGCATCCGCGCGCGGCATGACCTTCACGCCGGTGCGGGAGACTCGAGCTTCAGGAATGCAACCGGTTGACGCCGTCGAACGCGGCGTTTTTGTAGCATTCGGCCAGAGTCGGATAATTGAAAACGGTGTCGATAAAGTACTGAATCGTGCCGCGCGCCGCCAGCACGGCCTGTCCGATATGGACCAGCTCGGCGGCGCCGTCGCCGATGATGTGCACGCCGAGCAGGTTTTGCGTTTCGCGATGGAAGATCAGTTTGAGCATCCCACTGCTGTCACCGAGGATCTGCCCGCGCGCGATTTCCCGGTAATGCGCCTTGCCGATCTCGTAGGGGATGCCTTGGTCGGTCAACTCCTCTTCGTTCTGGCCCACGAAGGAAATTTCGGGAATCGTGTAGATGCCGTAGGGAAACAGTTCCGGCGCATAGCGCGCCTCGATGCCGAAGGCATGACACACCGCCAGACGCCCCTGCTCTTTTGAAGTGGAAGCCAGGCTGGGAAACCCGATCACGTCGCCGGTGGCGTAGATATGGGGAACCTCGGTCTGGTAGAAGTGATTGACTTTGATCTTGCCCCGGCTGTCGTACTTGATGCCGGTTACTTCCAGGTTCAACTTTGATACCGCTCCGGCCCGTCCCATGCACGACAGCGCCTGGTCCGCGACAATCTGCTTGCCGCTTTCCAGCATCACGCGGACCTGGTGCGTGCCGTTGTTGCCCTCGATTTCGACGCGACTGACCTTTTCGCCGAGCCTGAGCGTGACCCGCCGGTTGCGAAGCTGATAGGTAAGCGCCTCGGCGACTTCGGCGTCGATGAAGGGAAGCAGGCGCGGGCGCATGTCAATCAGGGTGACCCGCACGTCGAGCGCCGCGAACATGCTGGCGTATTCGCATCCGATCACACCGCCACCGATCACGACCAGCGTATGCGGCAGAGTCTCCAGCTTGTGGATATCGTCGCTGCACAAGACGGCGCCGCCGTCGAGCGGGATCTTGGCGTCGGCGACCGGCTCCGTCCCCACCGCAATCACCACATTATCGGCCCGCACCGTGCTCTCGCTGCGTCCGTCGGGGAAGCGGAGCCGGATTGTATGGTCGTCCACGAACGAAGCCTCGGCATTCAGCACCTCAACCCCGTTGCGCATCAGTTGATGGCGGCTCACGTCGATTTCGTTTCGCACCACCGCGTCGACGCGGAACAGCAGGTCCTGGAGCGTGATCCTGTCCTTGACCTTGTACGACTGTCCGTAGATCGAATGTTCACGGTAGCCGGACAGGTAGATCACGGCCTCGCGCATGGTCTTGCTGGGAATCGTGCCGATATTGATACAGGTGCCGCCCACTACAGACTTGCGCTCGAGCAGCAGCGTGCGCCTCCGCAGCTTGGCAGCCTGGATCGCCGCATGATGGCCCGCCGGTCCGGATCCGATCACCACCAGCTCGTAGCTCGCATCAGGCATTGTCTTGTCCACTCCGTTCCCGGCCTCCTCGCTTTCCCTGGACGCTTGCGCGAGGTGAATTATCGCGCTGAATTATGACCGGAAGATTTCGCGATCATGACGCGATTCGAACTTTGTCGGGCGAATCCTCCAGCATTCAGGCAGCAAGCGCATGGAAAAAAGCCGGCACGTCGCGGCGATCGCTTTGCCGCAATTGGCGGCGCATGTGAATTAGCAAGGGTTAAAATGGCCCCTTCGGAATCTTTTTCTTTTCAACGGGATCAACTACGAGCAGTTGATCACCGGACCGTCAGGTGAGACTTTCCCCGGCCTTCTCGCAACGCCTGGAACCGCTTACGTGAGCTATCATTTCGAAGTGCCGGTCGCGACTCAATTCGCCCTGAACAGCGCAACCGGTCCCGATAATCGGCCGCGGTGCCGGGCCTGTTGGACATTTTTTATGATTCGGTCATACCCAGACCAGGCAACTGGACTGTCAATCGAGGATTCCCTGGATGAATACCGCCAAGCTGCTGTTGATGGGCGCTCTGATGTTGTCCTTATCGGTCAGCCTTGCGTCTGTGGCATGCGCGCATTCGTTTCCCGAGAACGAAAGCCCCGCGGCCGGACAAACCTGATGGCGTCTCCGGCCGAGATAACTATCAAATACGACGCGCCGATCGAAAAACTGTTCGCCAGCCTGCAGGTGCTCGACGCCAATGGCGGGAATCAGGCCTTGGGCCAGCCGATTTACGGCTCCGATGGCGCCACGCTTTCAATCAAGGTCTCGCCGCTGAAGCCCGGAGACTACACGGTTAAATGGGCGGTGGTCGGCGCCGATACCCATCGTACGCAGGGCTCCTACACTTTCTCGATCGCGCGGAGCGGCGGCTGATGATGGGAACAATGTCGCACGCGGGCGGGATGGCAGACCCGTTCGGCATCAGAGCCTGGTGCGAAATGCCGTTTCTGACCGCTCTGCTGCTCGTCTTTGGCCTCGCCGCGTTCGCGCTGATGATCCTGCCGCCGCAGTCGGAGTTGGAATCCGCGGCGGCCCAGATCTTGACCGCGATGCGTGTGCTGGCGATGGTTGCGTTGATGATGGCGCCGCTACAAGTCCTGACCGGCGTGGCCTCGATGGCCGGAACTACGCTGGTTGACGCGTTGCCGCTGGCGGCTGAAGTTTTGCGGCAAACGCATTTCGGCAAAGTGTGGGTTGCCAGCGCGCCGCTGCTCCTGGCGATGGCCGCAGCAACATGGATACCGAGGCGCTCCCGCTCGCGCGCATGGCTGATCGCGCTCATCGGTGCCGCGCTGCTGATGCTGCGCGCGTTCGCGAGCCATGCGGTTGATTTTGGAACACCCGCGATCGTCCTTTACGTCGTTCATGAAGGCGGCGCCGCGCTTTGGGGCGGTGCGCTGCTCGGCCTGCTCTTCGTGGCCAGGCGCGGAGAGCTCGAGCGCCCGGCCGCGGCGCTGGTCGTGCAGCGCGTGTCGCGGCTGGCCGGATGGTGTGTTGCGCTGCTGGTGGCCAGCGGCGTTTACATCGCCTACTGCTGCCTGGGATTAAGCCTCGACCACTTGCTGTATTCGGCCTACGGACGAACGCTCGTCGCCAAGGTCACCGTTTTCGCGGTTATAGCTGCGCTGGGAGGTTACAACCGTTACTGGCTCATGCCCCAGTTCAGCGCCGCGTCCGCGCGCAGTCACCTGATGCGGTCGGTTCGAATAGAGTGCTGCCTGATGGCCGGAGTGTTGGTTCTGGCGGTGCTGCTGGCGAACACGCCGCCGGCGCACTGACGCAGTCACATTGCCCGGCCGCGTTCAGAAATCCCTGCCGTTGGTGCTCGTGAAGATGTCGGTTGCGCAGCCGAGGTCTATTCCAAGGGCTGCCCTGCTACTTAATCACGGCCGCGGCGCGCAGTTCTTCGATGTCCTTGCGCTCCAGGCCGCATTCACGCAGCACCTCGTCGGTATGCTCGCCCAGGCGCGGCGGAATCCGCCGCATCTGCATCGGCGTTTCCGAAAACCGCGCCGAGCACCGGTTGGTCCGCACCTTGCCCACGTCGGGATAGTCGTACATGAAGAAGATCTGGTTGGCGATCGCGTCGGGATCTTCGAAAAGCGTTTCGTAAGTGTGCACCGGCGCGCAGGGCACGTCTTGGGCGCGGAGTGCGGCGAGCAGTTCGGCGCTGTCCTTTTCCTGGTAGGCCTGGGCGCTGTTGCGCAGGATGTTTCGCACCCGCTCCATCCGCGGCACGCTCTCGTCCCACCATTCCGGATGTTTCAGCGCGACGGCGATTCCACGGTACTGCTCGTCGGTAAAGGGGCCCACCGAGATGTGACCGTCGCGCGTTTTGAATGGCTCCACCGTGACGCTCTTGGGCATCTGGTTTTTGAATTCCTCGGGCGGTTGCAGAACGTGGGGAAAGCCGGTGTCGTTGAAGTTAAAAGCGATGAGCGCCTCAAGCATCGGCACCCTGACGTATTGTCCGACGCCGCGGTTGCGCGCGGCGTGCAGCGCGCTGACCATGCACAACGCGGCGGTAATGCCCGTTATCTTGTCCGCCATCGCCATCTGCACGCCCATCGGGCGGCCGATGCGCGCGCCTTGCAGATTGCTCAGACCCGAGTAGCCCTGGATCAGCGGATCGTAGGCGGGGGCGTTGGCATTGGGGCCGTCGGGTCCGAAGCCGGAGATGGAACAGTAAACAATCTTGGGATTGACGCGGCGGATATCCGCGTAACCGACGCCGAGGCGGTCGGCGACACCGGGACGGTTGTTCTCGATCAAAGCGTCGGCCTTCGCGGCCAGACGGCGCACCAGGTCGCGGCCGCCGTCCTTTTGCAGGTCGATTACGATGCTGCGTTTGTTGCGGTTAAACGACAGGAAACCGACCGACATCCCGTTCTTCTGCGGCCGGCTGAAGGTGCGCAGCGTATCGCCCTCGGGCGCTTCGATTTTGATTACGTCGGCGCCCAGGTCGCCGAGCAGCATCGTGCAAAACGGCCCGGAGATTACCGAGCTCAAGTCCAGGATGCGAAAACCTGCCAATGGTCCGTCGGTCATTGCTAAATCCGTCCCGTTGCCTGAATGGAGTGCGGCATAGAACTACCATGCGCGGAATGCGCATGCGAGTCGCGGGCGGTGAATTCGCCGTAAAAGAATCGGCGGCCGGCGCCACGAAACGGCTGCCGGTGATTTTTCAAGCCCCGCCACCCTCGGCGGGCCTTTGAATTTCCCGCAGCATCTGCGTGCCGGTTCTTTTTCTGTGCTTCCAGGCCACGCGCCGCTTTGAGCCACCGCTTCGGCCACTTCTTGAAATAGCCGACGGTGTTGCAGACCATCTGGCTTCGGGTGGCCGCTGCTGTGTAGAATCCATCCGCTGACCTCCCAATCTGCGCGCGAGAGTGGCGGAATGGCAGACGCGCAAGGCTCAGGACCTTGTGAGGGCAACCTCGTGGGGGTTCAAGTCCCCCCTCTCGCACCACGATGTGATCTCATCAAGCGTGCCCGCCTACTACGTATCATCGGGCTCGATTCGGTCCGCAACGATTAGCCTGCTTTGTCGTGGGGCACCAGAACGGTCGTATTCGCCGTGGAAACGTCACCGGCGGCATCGGTGCACTGCACCGCGAGCGTGTAGATGCGTCCGCTACCTGACCCAAGGCGTGCCGCCGACAGCTGGGCGGTGAGCGTGCCGGTGATCTGTGCGTCCGAAGGCGCGATCGGCTCATTGCTGGTGATCTGTGCGATCTTGCACACCGGATTGGGGTCGCATTGATCGGAGTCCGAAACGGAGAGAGTCACCCCTACCAGCTTTTGGTTGGGCGGCCACAGCACGTTGGGCGAAGCCGTAACGTTGCTAATCGCAGGCGGCGTTGAATCCACCACCTTGACTGAAGTCGAGTCCTCGGAGGACTGTCCGAACGTATCCACCACCCTCAGGAAGTAGGTTTGGTTCCCACCGATCCCCTGACTTACATGAAGCACCGGATTGTTGCCTATCTCTTCGCCACTGCGCGATCCCTGGCGCCACACGTACAGTGCGATGTTATTTTCCGGGTCTGAACTCGCGCTGCCGTCGAGGCTGATTCCGGCGCCCGCAGCCGACGTGCATTCAACCGTCTGAGCGGGGCCGGCATTCGCTGCCGGCGGCTCATTCTCGATGTCTCCCGACACATCCGCGGTCACCAGCGTGTCTGCATCTTCGAGCTGGCCAAACAGCGCACCGCTCAGGTGACATTTGTGATTGATCCAATCGACACCCATGTCGAGCGGCTGGCTGTTGGTCCCGGTAAAGGCAGACTCGTCACTGCTAACCTCGATGCCCGCGATCTGGTTGCTGCGCCTGCCCGTTCCGTAATTCTGCGTCGAGCTGACGGCGAAGGTCCCATTGCCGGCCGAATCCAGCGTGGCTCCCTCGGGGATGCTGTTGCCGGAGGCAAAGAGGTGCTGGAACTCGACGCTCTCGAAGCCGGCAAATGAGTCGAAGCTGAAGTTGTTGACGTGGTCGATCCGATAGGACATCCCGACTTTGCAGCTCCCGCCGGGGCATGGACTTCCGGTAAGGTTCACTACGCCGGAGGCGGGCTGAGTCTCGGTGTCGCCGCCGCGCATGACGGTTACGTCGCCTGAAACGTCACATTTGCTGTTATGCCCAAACAGGCCGGCAACCAGCGGGTCCGGAACCGGATTGGGTGGATCGGAGGACGCTATCAGGCAGACTGGCGGCTGACCGGGAATGTTGGTGGCGGTTTTGACCGCCGGATTCACGTGGGTATCGAAATTGCTGCAACTTGGGTCGAGATCTTCTGGCGTACAGCCCACATCACACTCCGCGGCAGTAAGCATAGTGGCAATAGGAGCCGCGATGCAGCCACAGTTCAGAATCTTTGAAACGCACTGTTGGACTATCCCGGCAACGTTTTCGTTGACGCGTCCCTCGCAATCGTGGTCGAGATCAACTTGCGTGAGAGTAATCGTATTCTTGTTGGGGTTAAGATTATCGGGCAGACAGACCGCCTCACTCACGCCGACAAAAGGCGCGCCAATGTTGCTGCACTGACAGGTACAGACATAGGCATTGGGCGAAATCTCATGGGTTGGGTCGAGGCCCAAAACCTGGTTGCAGCCGCTGCTGAGGCATGCCAGTAGAATCACCGCCGCGGCCGCCGAGATGTGCCGGGCGGCTGATTGGGCGGCAATTATCTGAGCGCCGTACCGCCTGATCGATGGCTGTTTCATTTTCACTCCTGCCCCACCTTGGAAAATGAGCCCCGCGCAACCAGACACGGAGCTGCGTAGTGCTGGAGCCGTGCGGGACCCGTGTGTGACGCGTGAGGAATTCACTTAAACGTCGCTCGGATCGATGTGCGTTCGCCCGCCGGCGCTATAACATTTTGTAGCCAAATAGAACGTTTCATGACCGGTCTAGCCATGTCAAGCAAACGCTAATTAGGGTTCGTCAGGCTAAGCGATGTCAAATCAGCCTTTGTAGGTCCGTCTCGAGCGGAGTTTAGACCTGTGACCGCCGCGGATGCATATCCCGGCCCGGGTTTTATATTCCTTGCCGGTGGGCCGAACGCCCGCTGCGGGGCCGGTTGAATCCCGCGCGCGCATCTCAATATGATTGCGCCATCAGCGGCAGAAAATAGGGCCGCGAATCTTCAACTTACGGGCTGATTCCAGTTGGAACTGAGCAAGACATTTGATCCGAAGATCGCCGAGCGCTGGTACGAGCGCTGGGTGGAAAAGGGGTATTTTACGGCCGATCCGGCCCTGCCCGGCCCGGTCTTCTCGATCGTGATTCCGCCGCCCAACGTCACTGGCCAATTGCACCTGGGCCACGCGCTAAATGTAACCTTGCAGGACGTCATCGTGCGCGCGCGCCGGATGCAAGGCTTCAACACGCTGTGGGTGCCGGGCACCGACCATGCCGGTATCGCAACGCAGAACGTGGTGGAGCGCGAAATCGCCCGCGAGGGCACCAACCGGCATCAGCTGGGCCGCGAGGCATTTGAGCGGCGCGTATGGCAATGGCGGGAAAATTACGGTGGACGAATTCTGAATCAGCTGCGCCGCCTGGGTGCCTCTTGCGACTGGACGCGCGAGCGCTTCACGCTGGACCAGGGCTTGTCGCGCGCGGTGATCGAAGTCTTCGTCCGCCTCCACGAACAGGGGCTGATTTACCGCGAACGAACGCTGATCAACTGGTGCCCGCGCTGCGAGACTGCGCTGTCGGACCTCGAAGTCTCCCACAAGGAAATTGACGGGCGGCTGTACTACATTCGTTATCCCCTGGAGGATGGCTCGGGCAGCATCACCGTCGCCACCACCCGGCCCGAGACGATGCTGGGTGACACCGCGGTCGCCGTGAATCCCAATGACCCGCGCTATAAGGACGTGCATGGCAAGACCTTGCGCCTTCCCCTGATTGGGCGGCTGATCCCGATCATCACCGACGAGTCGGTCGATAGCACATTCGGCACGGGTGCGGTCAAAATCACGCCGGCGCACGACTTCAACGACTTCGCGATTGGCAAGGCGCACGGACTGGAACAGATCGCCACGATGGACGGGCGCGCGCGGATGACTGTGGCGGCCGGCGATTACGCCGGGATGGACCGCGACGATTGCCGCAAGGCGGTGCTGCGGGACCTTGAAGCACAGGGCCTGCTGGAAAAGACCGAGCCTCATCGACACGCCCTGGCCGTCTGTTCGCGATGCGACACCGTGCTCGAGCCGATGCTGTCCACGCAGTGGTTCGTGCGTATCAAACCGTTGGCGGACAAGGCGATGGCGGCGGTCCGCGATGGACGCACGACATTTCATCCGCGATTCTGGGAAAACACGTACTTCAACTGGATGGAGAACGTCCACGACTGGTGCATTTCGCGCCAATTGTGGTGGGGCCATCGCATCCCCGCGTATCATTGCGGCGAATGCGGCAACACGATGGTGGTGGCGCGCAAGCCAGCCGCCTGCAACCGCTGCGAATCGACCCAACTGGTCCAGGAAGAGGACGTGCTCGACACGTGGTTCAGTTCGGCGCTGTGGCCGTTCTCAACGTTGGGATGGCCCGACGACACGCCCGACCTGCGCACTTATTATCCGACCTCGCTGCTGGTGACCGGCTTCGACATTATTTTCTTTTGGGTGGCGCGGATGATGATGCTCGGGCTGGAGTTCACCGGGCGGGTGCCCTTCCGCGACGTGTATATCACGCCGCTGGTGCGCGATCAGTTCGGCAAAAAGATGACCAAGTCGCGCGGCAACGTGGTCGATCCCCTGGAGATCATGGAGACCTACGGGACCGACGCGGTCCGCTTTACTTTGGCCCAGCTTGCCGTGCAGGGACGCGATCTGATCCTGAGCAATGATCGGCTGGCCGCCGCCCGCGCGTTCGCCAATAAGATCTGGAACGCGGCGCGCTTTGTGATGATGAACCTGGCGGAAGCGCCGCAGCCAATTGCAGCGCCGCCGGTGCAAAATCTCGGACTTGCCGAGCGCTGGATTCTGAGCCGGCTGCGCGATGCGGTAAGCGGCGTCAGCAGCGCTATCGACGCCTACGAATTCAACACCGCGGCCGCCCGCTTGTACCATTTCATCTGGCACGAGTTCTGTGACTGGTACATCGAGCTGTCCAAGGAACCGCTGCGCCGCGGCGGCGAGGATCAACACGCCGCGCGCTTTGTGCTGGTGCATTGCTTCGATCAACTGCTGCGCCTGCTTCATCCGTTCATGCCCTTCATTTCCGAGGAGCTGTGGCAGGCGCTGCGCCCTTACATCGACGAGCAGGGACTGAGTGAACATCTGGCGATTGCGCGTTTTCCCAAGGCCGAAGATGACGATTCGCTGACCGAAGCAGAACGCCTGGCGATGGCCCACTGCATCGAGGCAACCGACGCAATCAACAGCCTGCGCGCGCTGGTCGGTGTGCACCCGGGCCAGCGTGTGCCGGCGTTTGTCAAGCCGGTGGTGGCTAAAGATCAGGTGGTCCAGTTCACGCGCGAGTTCGAGGCCTGGAAGTCATACGCATCGGTGATGGCCAAAGCGGATATCACCGTGGTAATCGGCGAGGACGGCGCGTCGCGCCAGGGAAAGGTTCCGTCCACGATCACCTGGGGTGAAGTCCTGATCGAGCCGCCTGCGGCCTTCGACATAGAGAAGACGCGCACTTCGCTGCGCAAAAAGCTGATCGAGTTGCAGGGACATCTGGATAAACACCAGGCCCGACTTAATAATGCGGAATTTGTTCAGAAGGCGTCGCCGGACACTCGTGCCGAGATGGAGGAGCGCACGGCAGACTTGACCAGCCAGGTTGGCCTGCTTGAGAAGCAACTTGGCCAATTAGGCGTAGCGGTCGCCTAGGGCTCCGGATGACAAACGGGAGAAGCGGCTGTGAGCGGTGGAAAATCCGCTCGCAACCGAAAAACAAGAATTGTGAACCTGGCTGATCAGTTAGCCCTTGGCGGATTGATCGAACGCGCATTGGCCGAAGACGTCGGGCTGGGCGATGTTACCACCGCGGCGACGGTTCGGCCTGACGCACGCGGACGGGCGCGCATTGCCGTAAAGGAAGATGAGATGGTCTTGTGCGGCGGGCCGCTCATCGCTCCGATCATGGAGCGATGCGGCGCGCAGGCGCGGGTCGCCAGCTTGGCCGCAGACGGTGCGATTCTGCATCGCGGCGACATCGCGGCTGAGATCGAAGGTCTGCTGACGGGACTTCTGATCGGCGAGCGGACGGCGCTCAACTTCATGCAACTCATGTCGGGGATCGCGACCAAGACCGCCCAGTTCGTGCGCGCCGTGGCCGGTACGCGGGCGCGGATCGTCGATACACGCAAAACCCATCCGGGACTGCGCGCAGTGGAGAAATACGCCGTGCGGATGGGGGGCGGATTCAACCATCGCTTCGGCCTGGATAGCGGCGTGCTGATCAAGGACAACCATATCGCCGCGGCAGGCTCGCTGAGCGCCGCGATAATGCTGGCGCGCGAGGCGGTGCCACATACACTGCGAATCGAGATCGAATGTGAAAACCTGGCTCAGCTCGAAGCGGCGATTGCGGCGCGCGCCGACGTGGTCCTGCTCGACAACATGACGTTGGAGGACATCCGCCGCGCGTGCCAGATAGCCGCCGGCCGGGTGCAAATCGAGGTTTCGGGCAACATCACGCTGGCGACAGTGGGCGAAATCGCGCGGACCGGAGTGGACCTGATCTCGGTCGGTGAGCTGACTCATTCCGCGCGCGCCGCCGATCTCAGCATGCGGATCGAAGCGTATTGAGCCCATTGTCGCGGGCAGGTTGGTCGATGGCTGCAAATCCATACCGCGCGATTGGACATGGCAAGCCCGGAAAGATCGGCTGCCGGATTCATCATTACGAAGAAATCGGATCGACCCAGGACATCGCCCAGCAACTTGCCCTCGAGGGCGCGCCGCACGGCACGGTCGTGATTGCCGAATCGCAGACGGCGGGCCGCGGGCGGCTGGGACGCGATTGGTTTTCGCCCCCTGGCGTCAACCTGCATACGACCATCATTCTAAAGCCGGCAATCGCTCCGGGCGCGGTTGCGGTTCTGGGATTGGTCGCCGGGGTCGCACTGGCCGAGGCGGTTCAGGCGATCGCCCCCGGACTGCCGGGTTTGAAATGGCCCAACGACCTGTGGCTACGCGGAAAAAAGGCGGGCGGAATCCTGGCTCAACTGCTGGCCGGCGCACCGCTCTGCGTCTTGCTTGGAATCGGGGTCAACGTGAACCTGACGCTCCAGCAGATGCCGGAAGAGCTACGTGACATCGCCACCTCGCTCCTGGTCGAAACCGGCGAGCCGTGCGATCGGGTGCAATTCGCCGCCGCGCTTTTCGAGCACCTGGACAAGTGGATCGGCCAGACCCAGCACTCCGGCTTCGGCGCAATAGCGCCCCTATGGGAGCGTTACTCGGTTCTGACGGGCAAGCAGGTCACTGTCTTCGACGGCCTGGTCCGGTATACCGGAACAGTCAAAGGGATCGATCAGAACGGCGCCCTGCTGCTGGCCGGGGGCGGAAATGTGCGGCGCGTTGTGGCCGGCGATGTTACCCTTGAGAGGATCGAGCGTTAGGCGCCCTGCGGCCCCCTGCTCTAACGGCTTCAGGCTCTGGCACATCGGCTTTGGGTGTAGTATCGACCTCATTACAATGAATTTGAGGTGAAGCTTATGGCTGTGGCGGACATCAGCCGCTTGAGAAGCGTTGCATTGGTTGGACAAGGCGGTACCGGCAAGACCCAGCTGGCCGAAGCGGTGCTGTTCACCGCTGGCGCCGTCACCCGGCTGGGGCGTCCGGACGACGGCACGGCCGTGATGGATTTCGAGCCCGAGGAACTCTCCCGGCACGAATCGATCAGTTCCGCGTTTCATCATCTGGAATGGAAGCGCAACACGGTGATTCTCGCCGACACCCCCGGGTATGCTGCCTTCCTGCCCGACGCCTTCAACACCCTGCACGCGGTCGATGGTCTGGTACTGGTGGTCAGTCCGGGCGCGGACATGAAGGTTGAGACTGAAAAGATATGGGAAGCGGCGCAAGCGGCGAATCTGCCGGCGGTGGCCTTTGTGTCGCGCCTTGACCGTGAGAACACCAAGTTCGACAACGCGCTCGCCGACCTCACCGCGCTGGGCGCCAGGCCCGCGCCGCTGACGCTGCCGATCGGAACCGATAACGCGCTGGCCGGCGTCATCGACCTGGTCAACATGAGGGCCGTTCGCTACACCGACACCGGCGGCAAGGCCAGGGAAGAGGACCTGAGCGGAGACTTGCTGGCCGCGGCCGAGGACGCTCGCACCAAGCTGTGCGAAGCAGTGGCGGAGTCCGACGACGCGCTGCTGGAGAAATACCTGGACCAGGGCAAGCTGGAAAACGACGAACTGCGCACCGCGCTGCGCAAAGCCGTGCTGGAGCGCAAGGTCACCCCCGTGCTGTGCGGGTCGGGCAGCAGAAATATCGGCGCCGGCCCATTGCTGGATGCGATACTCGAGCTGTTGCCGTCACCTGCGGAGACCACGCCCCGCAAGGGCCACAACCCCGCCTCGGGCGAAGAGATCGAGCGCAAACCTGACCCGGCGGTGCCCTTCTCCGCGCTGGTTTTCAAGACCGTAGTCGATCCGTTTGCCGGTAAGCTCTCAATCTTCCGCGTCGTCTCGGGAAAAGCCGCGAGCGATACCGCCGTGTTGAACGCCACCCGTCAATCCAAGGAACGCTTCGGCCAGTTGCTCCGGCTGGAGGGCAAGAAACAGGCTCCGCTGGACGCGGCGTTGCCCGGCGAAATCGTAGCGGTAGCCAAGCTCAAGGACACCGCCACCGGTGACACGCTATGCGACGAAAAGGCGCCGATCATCCTGGCGCCACTGCCCAAGTCGAACCCGGTCATCTCGTTTGCCATTCGCCCCAAGAGCAAGGGTGACGAGGAAAAGGCAAGCCAGGCGCTGGCGCGCATGATTGAAGAAGATCCTTCGCTGGAAATGCATCGCGACCCCCAGGCTCACGACATCATCCTGTCCGGCACCGGCCAGCTCCATATCGAGGTGGCGGTCGAGCGGCTCAAACGAAAATATAATGTAGAAGTTGAGCTTCAGGCTCCCAAGGTGCCCTACAAGGAAACCATCAAGGGCAAATCCGAGTCGCAGGGCAAATACAAACGCCAGTCCGGCGGGCGCGGCCAATATGGCGATTGCTGGTTGCGGATTGAGCCGATGCAACGCGGCACCGGCTTCGAGTTTGTCGACGCGGTAGTCGGCGGGTCGGTGCCGCGCCAGTTCATCCCGTCGGTTGAAAAAGGCGTGCGCAACACGCTGCCGGAGGGTTACCTGGCCGGCTATCCGCTGGTTGACCTTAAAGTAACACTTTATGATGGCTCGTCCCATCCGGTCGACTCATCGGATATGTCATTCCAGATTGCCGCTTCGATGGGGCTGAAGGCGGCGGTGGAAAAAGCTCGTCCGATTTTGCTCGAGCCAATCATGTCTGTGGAGGTCTCCTGCCCCGACGAATGTATGGGCGACGTAATCGGCGATCTGAACTCGCGCCGCGGCAAGGTGCTCGGTGTGGACCGCAAAGGCAACGGCCAGTTGATCAAAGCGCTGGTGCCGATGGCTGAGATCCTGAAGTACGCGCCCGATCTGCGCTCAATCACCTCGGGCCGCGGCGGGTTCGAGTCGCAATTCTCGCACTACGAAGAGGCCCCGGCGCACATCGCGGAGAAGGTCATCAAGGACGCCAAAGAGGCCAAGGAGGCCGCCAAGGGCGCTCACGCCTGAGCGCGTGGTTTGATCGATGCTCGCACCGATGGGCAAGTTGCTGGTCGTGATCGGCCTGCTTCTGGTGTTGGCGGGACTGGCGATGTGGGGGTTTGGCGGCCTGGGATGGTTTGGCCGTCTGCCGGGGGACATCTACGTTCGCCGCGGCAATATGACATTCTATTTCCCCCTCGCGACCTGTATCCTGCTCAGTGTTATCATTTCGCTGTTCCTGATGATGTTCAGGCGGTAGGCCTGCTGTTTGCGCAAGCGCCCTGTCAGTCGCAGGAAACTGGTGTCAAGCCGCGGCCGGGAATCAGATGCAGGACGACGACTCGCAACTTCAGCGCCTTTCCGATCAAAAGCGCCGGCGGCGTGAGCTGATTGCGGTCGCCGTGGCGGCCTTTTTGCTGGCCGCCTTCGCGCTCGCACAGACTACCCTGCCGCCGCTGACCAAGCATACCTCCCTGCTCTCCAACCTAGCCGTAATCCTGCTGTTTGACCTGAGCTTCCTGCTGCTCGGACTGCTGCTGTTCCTGGTCGGCCGCAACATCGCCAAGGTCATCTTCGAGCGCCGCCGCGGGCTTATCGGATCCAAGCTTCAGGCCCGCCTGGTGATCGGATTTGTCGCCGTCGCGCTGCTCCCGAGCGGATTTCTGCTCTACGTCTCGGAGTCCTTTTTGCGCGCCGATATCGATAGCTGGTTCAATCCCGAATACAAAAAGGTGCTGGACGACTCGCTCGATATCGCCAAGAGTTATTACCTCGATTCGGCCAACGACGCGCTGCATTTCGCCCGTGTGCTGGCGGAAAATATCGCGGGACGCGATCTGATGGTCCCGGAGCGGCGCGCCGACCTGCAAAAGTTCGTCGAGCACAAGCAGCAGGAATACCGACTGGGCACAATCGAAGTGTTCTCGCCGGACCGCAAGCTGCTTGTTCTGGCGCTCAGCCCGCAAATCCCCACCGGTATTGGCGTATCGCCCCATTCGCTGCTGCTGATCCGCACCCTGGCGGGACACGCCACCAGCCGCACCGATTCTTTCGGCCGCTCCGACGTGATTCGCGGCACCGCGCCGATTTTCGTCTCACCTGAGTCCGACAAGGTGCTGGGCGCGGTGGTGGTTGACTACTTCGTCCCGCGCAGCCTGGCCAAACGCGCCGCCAAGGTTTCCGAAAGCTTCGAAGATTACGTGCAGTTGCGCGCCCTCAAGCAGCCCATCATGCGCAACTACCTGCTTGCCCTGCTGATGATCGGGCTGGTGGTCGTGTTGCTGGCAAGCTGGTTCGGGCTGTTTTTGGCGCGCGGCATAACGGGGCCGATCAAGCTGCTGGCCGAGGGCACGCACGCGGTCGCGGCCGGCGACCTGGATCATGAGATTCCCGCCGTGCGCGACGATGAGATCGGGCATCTGGTCACGTCCTTCAACCAGATGACCGCCGACTTGCGCACCTCGAATACCGAGTTGGAGCGGCGCCGGCAATACACCGAAACCCTGTTGCGCAACGTATCCGCCGGCGTGGTCGCGCTCGACCGCGCGGGCCGTATCACGACGATCAACCCATGCGCGGAGCGGTTGCTGGCGCTGGGCGCGCCCGACGTACTCGGACGTCATTATGTGGTGGCTTTCCCGGGGCCGCTGGCCGCGGAACTGGGTCGCATGTTCGATGGCGGTCTGCCTCGGGAGGGCGCAATCCGCTCCGTAACATTGGATGAACGCAGCGGCACCGAACTGATGGTGACTGCCAGCCCGCTCAGTGAAGAGGGCCGCAATCAACTGGGCACTGTGCTGTTTTTTGAAGACGTCAGCCAAATCGCAAAGATCGAGCGGATGGAGGCGTGGCGCGAGGTGGCCCGCCGTATCGCCCATGAGATCAAAAATCCGCTGACCCCGATCCAGCTTTCGGCAGAGCGCATCCGCCGCCAGCCGCCCGGCGCCGGCCCCGCACTGATCGACGAATGCACCCGCATCATCATCAGCGAAGTCGAAGACTTGAAGCACTTGGTGGATGAGTTTTCGATGTTTGCCAGAATGCCGCATTTGAACCCCGTGCCGGGCGACCTTAACGGGCTGACCGAAGAGACTGTGGCAAATTTCCGCACCGCAAATCCCGGCATCGAGTTCGTGACCGACCTCGACCCGTCGCTGCCGGCTATCGCGATCGATCGGGAAGCGCTTAAGCGAGCGCTGGTTAATCTGCTCGAAAATGCTGTAGCCGCAATCAAAGGTGAGGAGCGCAACGGCGGGGGTCCACCCCGAATCGAGACTCGCACGCGTCTGGACCGTGCCAGCGGCGTCGTAACGCTGGAAGTCTCCGACAATGGCCCGGGAATCGATCCAGCCCTAAAGTCGAGGATTTTCGAGCCTTATTTCTCCACCAAAGAGCACGGTTCAGGGCTTGGCCTGGCCATCGTCTCGACCATCGTGTCCGACCATCATGGGTTCGTCCGGGTTCGGGATAACGAGCCGCGCGGAAGTAGATTCGTCCTTGAGTTTCCTGTAAGAGATCAACAGTTTGCGAGAATGTTAAACTGAGGTCCGGCTGGAAGGTTGGCCGGGGCTTCGGACCGCACACTGAGGGCTGGCACGTGGGAGAAACCGTACTGGTGGTGGATGATGAGGAGCGCATACGGTCCTCGCTCAAGGGAATTCTAAGCGACGAAGGGTTCAGGGTACTGGATACGGGCCGTGCGCCGGCGGTGATGGACATTGTCCTGAAGGAACGGCCCCGTTTGGTACTGCTGGACGTCTGGATGCCGGATATCGACGGTATCGAGCTGCTGCGCCGTATCAAGGAAAGCTTGCCCCAGACCGAGGTCATCATGATCTCGGGTCACGGCAACATCAACAGCGCCGTGGCCGCGACCAAGCTGGGCGCCGCCGACTTTATCGAAAAGCCCTTTTCCGTTGACGGCTTGCTCGGTTCGATAGAGCGGGCGCTGACGCCGGAGCCCGACACCGCCGGCAGCCATCCGGAAAACGGCGGCGCGAAGGCCAATGGCGAAACTCATATCGGCGCCGCGGCCGCGCGCGCGACGGTGCCGCAGCGCACGATCAAAAAATCCATCGTCATTGGCGGCCAGGGGCTTCATACCGGACTCAAGACTGGCGTGATTCTGTTTCCGGCGCCACCCGGCTCCGGCATCTCGTTCACACCGCTTTCGGGCGACGTAACCGCGCCGGCGCGAGTGGAAAGCGTGACCGACACGGGCTACAACACCACGCTCGCCAACGGCGCATACGTGGTTCGCACGGTTGAGCACTTGATGTCGGCGCTGCACGGATTCGGCATCACCAATCTGCTGGTCAAAACCCAGGGTGAAGTGCCGGCGCTTGACGGCTCGGCGCTGGAGTTTTGCCGCCTGCTGGTGGACGCCGGGGTGCAGCAGCAGGCGGCGCGAGTCCAGCCGCTGTACGTCAAGCGTCCGATCGTGATCGGGCAGGAGAAGGAAGGCGGCGAGTATATTCGCGCTGAGCCGGCCGACCATCTGATTGTCGACTACACGCTGATCTATCCTCCGCCGATCGGCGTCCAGCACGTGCATTTCGAGCTGACCAGGCCGGAAGATTATGTCCGCGAAATCGCGCCCGCGCGTACCTTCGGATTCCTTGCCGAGATGCGCAAGCTGTCGGAGATGGGACTGGCCAACGGCGGGCGTCTGGACAATGTCATCCTGGTTGACGATGAAAAGGTCGTGAACACCAAGCTGCGTTTCCCCGACGAGTTTGCGCGGCACAAGATTCTCGATCTGCTCGGCGACCTATATCTGCTGGGAAGACCGATAATCGGACACATTGCAGCGTCCAAGACAGGCCATTCGGACAACCTCGCCCTGGTCCGGCGCTTGCTGCAGGCGGACTGAGACAACGGGGCAAAGCTCCAGGCTCGCACGCTTGCGTTGCGGCCTCGTCAATTCGGGTTCCTGATGGAAATAAACGGCAAGGTCGCGCTGGTAACCGGCGCGGCCCGCCGCGTCGGCCGCACGATTGCGCTTGGGTTTGCGGGGCGCGGCGCAACCCTCGCCGTTCATTACCGCAATTCCGTGGCGCAGGCCGCACAGACTGTCGCCGCAATAGAGGCGGGCGGAGGCCGGGCGCGCGCGTTCCATGCTGACCTGGAACGGGTTGACGAGATCGAGGCGATGATCAACAGCGTGGCCGCCGCCTTTGGCAGCATCGATATTTTGATCAACTCGGCGTCGGTGTTTTATCGCAAGCCGTTGGAAGAGTTGACCGAGCGCGATTGGGACGTGAACCTCGACACCAACCTGAAGGCGCCGTTTTTCGCCGCCAAGTTCGCCGGCGCAATAATGCGCCGCCAAGGCGCGGGCGCGATCGTCAATATCGGCGACTCCGCGGGAATTCGTCCCTACAACAACTACCTGCCCTACACGGTTTCCAAGTCGGGGCTCATCGGACTCACGCAAGCCCTGGCTAGGGCTCTCGCCCCGCAGGTTCAGGTGAATTGTCTGGCGATCGGACCAGTACTGGCGCCGGAAGATTACAGCGCCGGACAAATCGAAGGACTGGCGCGCAGCACGCTGTCTAAGCGGTTGGGGACGCCTGAAGACGTAGCCAGCGGCGTACTGTTCTTGTGCGAGAATAACTTCGCCACCGGCGCGACCCTGGTGCTCGACGGCGGCCGGCTAATCGCGTAGGCATGGCCCCGCCTTCCTCCCGCAACTCCAGCTTCGTAATGCGTGAGTACCGTATCGAGGCGGTGCCCGGACGTATCGCCGTGCTTGCGAGCGGCGGCCTGGACAGCTCCGTGATTCTGGCTCGGATTGCGCAAAAGCGCCGCGAGGTCTTTCCCGTCTATATTCGCACCGGGCTGGTTTGGGAAAAGGACGAGCTTGCGGTGCTGCGCCGCTTCATCAAGGCGATCAACATTAAATCCATCCGGCCAGTGGCGGTGCTCAAGGTACCGATGGACGACGTTGCGGCGGGTCACTGGAGTATGTCCGGCAAAAAGGTGCCTGGATACGGGGCGGCGCTTTCCTCCAACTACATCCCGGGACGCAACCTTACGCTGCTCTCCAAGGCCGCGGTGTTCTGCGCGCGCAACCGGATCGGCGAGGTCGCGATGGCGATACTGGAGGAGAATCCGTTTCCGGACGCGCGTCCGGTTTTTTTCGATGCGCTTTCCAAAGCCGTGGACCTCGGCGTGGGTCTACGGCTCAGGATCTCTACGCCATTGATCGGCCGGTCCAAGCCGCAAGTGATCGTGTTGGGCCGCGGTCTGCCGTTGCAACTTTCGGTGTCGTGTCTCAAGCCGCGCGGCGCCGTCCATTGCGGCACGTGCACCAAATGCGCCGAACGCGTCGAGGGCTTCCGCCTGGCCGGTGTCAAAGATCCGACGCGGTATCGAAGACCCGTGAAATAAGGACTCGCGGCTGCATTTAAAATCCTGTTGAGAGCACAGCCAATTCGATCGGCTGGAGACATGCAACTAATACAAATGGCGGCCGCCATCCACACGGATGCATTCGCCGGTGACGAAGTCGGTCTCGATCAGGAACAGAACCGTCTTGGCGATTTCTTCCGCGCCGCCCCATCGGGCCAGCGGCGTCGCTCCTATCACCTGCGCGTTATCTTCCGGCGATAGATCGGGCGGCGCCAGAATCGGGCCGGGCGCGATTGCGTTCACGAGGATGTCAGGCGCCAAATCCAGCGCCAGACTTTGAGTCAGTCCCACAACCGCCGCCTTGGAAGTGTAATAGGGAACGTAATCCTTATAATGCGGCCGTCCGCTTACCGGCAGCCAGTCGCTGAAGTTCACGATCCGCCCTCCCCCGCTCTTTTTCATCATCGGCGCGGCATGGATCGCGAAGAAAAAGGCGCTACGCACGTTGGCGTCCATCTCGCTTGACCAGTCCGCCGCGCTAGGATTGGGCGTGCGCTGATAGCTGCCCGCGAGATTGACCAGGATGTCGAGCCTCCCCAACGCACGCGCGGTCTCGTCAACAGCAGCTGTAATTTGCTCCTCATGGGCAGCGTCGGCGCGAATTACCGCCGCTGCCACTCCCGCCGCCCGCGCGGCTTGGGCAGTGGACTCCGCTGCTTCCACCGATTTTCGATAGGTCAGCGCCAGGGAGCATCCACGCGCCGCCAGCGCCGCCGACACGACCTGTCCGATTCGCGCGCCGCCGGTGATTAACGCCACCTTTCCCTTCGGATCCAAAGCTTGTGCTCCTGCTAGTGAGGAATTGCGCTCCTGGCGCATCATTTGCGCGGCCCTTATGCTCGCGCTCCGATGTGGTAAGCGTTCCAAGTTGCGATCGATTCTGCAAGCCTGTTAAAGCGCGATGATTGCTCTCTGGCGGAAAGTTTCTGCGCTCATGGATCCCGTCCCCATAACCGGCGTAATCAGGACGAATGCCGCGGCCCATATCGATGCGAGTGAAAGCGCAACCGCATCGCGGCGCCTTTCCCTGGCGTCCGCCGTTTTGCTCGTAGTGTACGGCGCCAGTCTCCTACTGATCGGCCTGGGCGGACTGGTGATGACCTATCACGAGGTGAACTATTCGGAACCGGCACGGGAGATGCTGCGCGGCGCCGGATGGCTGATGACGCGTTTTGGCGGCCAGCCGTTTGTCGAAAAACCTCCGCTGATCAATTGGTCGATCGCCGCCGAGATGGCTCTGTTTCATAGCCGGGCTGAATGGGTTACCCGCCTTCCGAGCGTTTTCTCAGCGATCGCAAGCGCATGGGTGATCGCCGCGATCGGCGCGCGATGGTTCGGCGATCGGATCGGCCTGTACAGCGGGCTCATCGAACTGACCAGCATGTACGTTCAGGCGCAGGGACGCCGGGCAGAGCCCGATATGATGCTGTGCGCATTGGTTTCGGCAGCACTGGGAATCTTCGCGTTTGGCACGATCCAAAGCGCAGCGGTGCGACCGTCGCGCCAATCCTTGCCGATGATCTTTTATGCCGCCGCGGGTCTTTCGTTTCTGCCTAAGGGACCGGTCGGGCCGGCGTTGGCGCTGATGCCGTGCGTGTGGTTTGCGCTGCGCGATCGCGCTTCGCGGAAATTTTTGATGAACCCTGCCGGCATCTGTATTTTTTTGCTCGTGGTGCTCGCGTGGCCGGCCGCGCTCTACCTCCATTATCCGGCCGGGCTGAACTCGCTGTGGGCGGAACACACGCTGAGACTGAGCGGAGCGTGGGGAACGCAGAACTGGTTTTTTTATCTCTACATGCCGCTGTTGCTGATGCTGCCATGGACGCCTTTGGTCCTGAGCGGCGCGGTGGCGGCGGCGATCGAACACTGGTGGACGCGGCCGATCTGCCGGCTGATGGGTCTGTGGTTTGTTTTGGGCACCGTGTTCCTGTCGCTCAGCCCCTTCAAGCATTGGCACTACATGGTCCCGGTGCTCCCTCCTCTTTCGATACTCGGCGCCCTGGGCCTGGAGCGCTTCCTCCACGCCGCGCATCCGCGCTACGCGACGCGGATGCTTGGGATTGCGGCAAGCCTGCTGGCGATTCCCGTCGTCTATTACTTCATCAAGCCGCAAGCGGGTGCGATCTCGGTGCTGGTAATTCTCACCGCTGCCGGTCTATCGATTGCACTGTACCTGCAGTGGCGCGGCTTAAGTGAAACGGCGCCCTCGACAGCCGTTTTCGCCACGGTTTGGATCGTGTCCGTTGCCGCACAGCTTATTGTAACGCCACGTTTCCAGAGCTACCTGGGCCAAACCCAATTGGCGCGGAGAGTCAATCTGGAAGTCCCGGCGGGGACGACACTTTACCTGCTCGGACCCCCGCACAACCAGATGGTGTTTTATTTGACCGTGCCGGTCATAGCGGCCGGAGATTCCGGCTCGCTGGAGCATCGCATCGATTCTATCGGCGGCGGCCGGCCGATTTACATCCTCGCCCCGCAATCGGCGCAATCGACGCTGGCTCAGTTTGGCGCGGTTCAAACCCTCGACCGATCCGTATCTCTGCGCGCAGGCGAGACCGAGCGCGACCGGCTCACTCTGATGAAGGTGACGCAAAAGTAGCGCTAGATCGAGCAAGGAACGCGGCAAGGATCGCGAACGCGATCATCACGGCGAGATAGTGCGCGTGCAGCACGAAACCGCGAAGTGAAGTGGAATATTGATAGCGCGGATTGCCAACAGGCCTAATAGCGCCGCACAGCCGATCATACGGTCTCGATGGTCTGGACGCTGATCTAACAAGATCGCCACGGACAATATTGTTCCAGGGGCGATTGTGAATCGCGGGAAGCGCTCGCAGGCTTCAAGTTGAATCCCGCCTTGAGCCCGCAATCTGCGCAATCAAAGCGGCCATACGATCTCCAAAATGTTCCCAGGTATATTGTTGGGCGGCGGCGCGCATGATCGCCCCCAATTCGCGCGGCGCAGCCAGCAGCGCATTGAGGCAGCGGGCGATGTCGGCCGGGTCCATGGGATTTTGCACCACGAACGGCTTCATTTGCGCGGGCAGGACCTCGGCCGCGCCGCATCGAGCGCTGGTCAGCACCGGCAGCCCGGCGGCCATTCCTTCGAGCACAACGTTGCCAAAGGCTTCGAACAACGATGGCAGGGCGGCCACGTCGGCCGCGGCCAGCAGATTGGATATATCGTTGCGCTTACCCAGGAATATAACGCGGCCTTCGATGCCGAGCCGCTGCGCCATCCGCCGATAGAACGCCGATCCGTGATCTTCGCCCGCCACTATCAGGTACGCATTCGCGTCTGCCATCGGCCATGCCTCGATCAGTTTCCCCAATCCCTTGCGGCCAAAGCCGTGCCCGATGAACAGCACCATGCGGTCTGACGGGCCGATGCCGAAACGACCCCTGACCTCTTCACGCACGGTTGGATTTGCCGCATTCTGAAATCGTTCACAATCTACACCATTGTAAAGCACCTTAATTTTTGAGTGAGGAATCGCAAAGCGGCGCTCCAGATCGTCTCCGACCAGGCGCGAAATCGCGATCACCATCTTAAGCCTGGAGGAACGAAAGCCGCTCGCTTCCATTCGGCATTGTGCGGCGTGATAGGGGCTCAGCGACCGCGCTGCCAACGTTGCCCTGCTCTCCCATTGGCGCGCCGCCTCCAGGTAGGCCGCATGAGCACCGCCCTCGCATCGGATCAGATCACTGTCCACGGTCCTGCCGAAACTGATGGTCAACTCCGCGCCGTCGCGCCGAGCGAAGCGGTCGGCCAGCAGGCCAAAGCCGAGCACTTGCAGGCTGCGGGGAAAAACAGGAACCGGCAACCGGCGCACAGTCATATCCTGCCATGACTCGGCGTGCGCGCGGGCGGCGTAGATTCGCACTTCGTGGCCGACACGCGAGAGGCATCGGGCAGAGGAGGCAAAGTCGCGTTCGGTGCCGCCTCCAGCCGGGTCAAACCGCCTGACCAGCATCCCTATGCGCATCAGGCCCCCGGGCGACTCAAGAAGCAAGCTGGTGCAAGTGTTTTCCGCAATATGCTATAAAGAAGGCATTGCGGTGAGGTGGCGAGGTGATGATCGAAGTTCAATGTCCTAGTTGTCAGACCCGTTATCGAATTGATGAGGGCGTCCTGCCTCAGGATAGCCCGACGTTCAAGTGTTCGCGATGCGGGCACGTTTTCAGCGGCGACCCGCGGTTGATAAAAAAACCTCCCGCCGCCCCCAAGCCGCGGCCAGTGCAACCGGCGGCGCAACCTTCAACGCTGCCGCCCGATCCTCCCGCTCCCCCGGCTGCGCCGCCGCCGGCGGAGCCACAGGTTCGTCCGGCTTCACAGCGCCCCACGGATCCCGCGGTTGATCCGGAACCACCGATGCAAGGCGCAAGTCCGTCGTCGAATCTGCAACCGCCGCCGCGCCCAGTGACGCCGCTGCCGCCGCGCCGCGCACCCTTGGGGGAATTCCAAGGCGGATTTCCGCGGCCATCACAACCCCGACAAGCAAATGCGGCCGCGGCGCCGGGCGCCAGCTATTCGCCGCCGCCCTCTCCTGCTGCGCCGCCGCCACGGCCTGTTGCGCCGGCACCGCCGCCCCAGCCTGAAGAGCGCCGTCCAAGCGAAGGCCATGCTGACAATCCCCTGGCGCGGTCGTTTGCCGAGGAGGAATCGAAAACGCCCGAGAATTTGAGCTTCGATTTCGGCGACGACTCCGCCGAGGAACATCACCTGGGCGATGCTCCCGAGGCCGCGCAACCGGAGGATCGTTACGATCGATGGCGGGTTGGCGACGCGGAAGAGGAGCACGCCGCGCCGCCGCCGCCGACACCGGAGATGAGCCGCTACCAGGCACGGCGCGCGGCGATTGCGCAGACCAGCCGGCGCATGGACCGTTCTTTTGTCACATCGGCAGAGCCGCCCGAGCACGGCCGGATGCGCTCCAGCGGTTTCTTTCTCGGACTGTTCGTGCTGATTGTGATCGGGTTTGGAATCTTCACGTTTTTGCTCGGCGTTTCACCCTCGCTCAGCCGTGAATTACTGACCCAGCTTCCCGTCATCGGCGGCGAGTTTACCTCCGCGCCGGCCCGCCAGAATGCGGTGTCGCTCGCCGACGTCCATGCCGAGTATCGCGTCCTGGACGGCCATCGCCGCGCGCTGATTGTGAGCGGCCGGGCGGAAAATCGCGGCGCCGAACCGCTGCACACGATCGAGGTCGGCGTCAGCCTGGTGGACAACCAGCAGCATCCAATGGTTTCACAGTCAGTGTTCTGCGGCGACCTGGTCTCGCCGAAGATCGTCAGCCAGATGACGCCGCACGAGCTCCAGTTTTTTCAAAAGCTGGCGCCGCCCAAGAACTTCGCGCTCAAAAGCGGAGATTCGTCTCCGTTCTTCGTGATGTTCATCGATCCGCCGCCCAAGGCTGCCAACTTCCAGGTCTCCGTCTTGAAGGCGGAGCCGGCTAGCGGTGAGGCGGTGGCGGCCGCCCTGATGTAGCAGGAGACAGCGCTATTCTTTTTCGGCCGCGACCATCTCCTCGTATTCGTCGTTATCCAGCAGGTCGTCGAGTTCGGAGGTGTCGCTGACTTTCACCTTGACCAGCCAGCCGTCGCCGTAGGGATCTTCGTTGATCATCTCCGGGCTTTCAGGGAGTTCCTGATTCACCTCGACCACCGTACCGCTGACGGGTGCGTAGATGTCGGACACCGCCTTGACGGATTCGACCACGCCGAACGCGTCGTCCTTGCTGATCTTGTCCCCCACGGCGGGCAGTTCCACGTACACGATCTCACCCAACTGTTCCTGGGCGTAATCGGTGATACCGATGGTCGCAACCTCTTCTTCGGTCGCCACCCACTCGTGCTCCTTCGAGTATCTCAATCCCGCAGGGATCTCCATAACCTCCTCCGACATGCCAGGCCCATATCCAACGCGCTGCCCGGACGGCCAAGCATTCGAAACGATCCATGCCCCATCAAGCGCAGCCCGAACGAACTTGTCAAGTTTTAACGCGCGATACTCTCGCTTGTCGCGGCGAATCGCGTTAAACCAACCAAAAGCCTTCGATCCACCAGCACTGAACTCTATCCGCTTGTCAATGCCGTCGAAAGCGCCCCAGCTCCGATTCAACTCAGCGTGCAACTCGACGCCGCGCGCCCCGCGGCGTCACGGGCAGTGAGCCAAAATGATTGTAGGAATCCCTCGTGAAATCAAGACCGATGAAAATCGTGTGGCGCTCACACCGGCGGGCGTGGGTGCGCTGCGCGGGCGCGGACACACCGTGTTGGTTGAGCACGACGCCGGGTTGGGCAGCGGTTTTGAGGATCGCCACTTTCGCGCCGCCGGCGCCCGAATCATGCCGTCGGCGGCGATGACCTGGAACAAGGCCGACATGGTGCTGAAAGTCAAAGAGCCGCTGCGCGCCGAGTTCCGCTTCCTGCGGCCGGGATTGATCGTTTTCACCTACCTGCATTTGGCAGCCAGTCCGCAGCTGGCGCGTGAGTTGATCCGCCGGCAGGTCGCCGCGCTCGGCTACGAAACGGTGCAACTCGAGGATGGCAGCTTGCCGCTGCTGGCGCCGATGAGCGAGGTCGCGGGAAGACTTGCGGTGCAGGCGGGCGCATGGTGCCTGCAGGCGCAGAATGGCGGACGCGGCATTTTGCTCAGCGGCGCCTCCGGCGTCAGGCCGGCTCGTATCCTGATTCTTGGCGCGGGCATCGCCGGCGCCAACGCGTGTCAAATCGCGGTGGGAACTGGTGCCGAGGTGACGATCATGGATGTCAGCGCGGTGCGGATGCGCTATCTGCACGACATTTTATCGGGTCACGTCAACACGCTGATGTCCAACCATGCGGCGATCGAAGAGGAAATCAAACAGGCCGATCTGGTAATCGGCGCAGTGCTGCTACCGGGAGCGCGCACCCCGCGTTTGGTCACACGCGCAATGGTCGCGCGGATGAAGACCGGCGCCGCGGTCGTCGATCTGTCGATAGATCAGGGCGGTACGTTCGAAACCTCGCGCCCCACGACGCATGAGCGCCCCACTTACGTCGACGCCCACGTGGTGCATTACTGCGTAACCAATATGCCGGCCGCGGTACCGCACACTTCCACCTATGCGCTCACCAACGCGACGCTCTCATACGCGCTGGAAATCGCCGATTACGGCGTCGCACAGGCATGCCGCAACAATCGCGCTCTGCGCCAGGGGCTAAACGTTTACGCGGGACGCTTCGTGCATCCAGCCGTAGCCCAGGCGCTGGGCCAGCAGGCGCATGAGCCGTGGTAGGCGGCTTGGCCTCCCTATGCGCCGCGTTTTGAAAACGCCGCGCCCACCGCGAGCCATCGCGCTGCGCGCACGGGCTGCCGATCTCGCGCCACGCCATACCGCAGCGCTACACCGGCCAGCAACATCCCAATCACAACCGCAGCCGCGCCCAGTGAGATGTCGCGCGCCGCGGCGCGCAGCGGAGTCGGCCGCAGGTGCAACGCTACAACGTGCGTGCCGGCGCCAACGGCGAACGTGATCAGACCTGTCACCGGCTGCGGCGCAATAGCAACTTCGCGGCCGTCCACCGTCGCGGTCCATCCCGGGAAGTAAAACAGCGCGTCATACAGGCGCGCGGGCTTGGCCGTGCTGACCTCGAATGACTGCGTGCCCGTGCTCTGCTCGCGCGGACGCACCGCTACGGATGCGTCATCGGACCACAGCAGGCGCCCGCTGTAGGCGGGCCGCTCTGCGACCCAGCGCGGCTCGTATTCCTCGCGAGTGGTGGTGTTAAGCCCCTTGCGGGCGATAGATACGGGATAGAAATATTCGTCGTCGAAGGCCAGGTAACGCTTCGGCTCGGTGTGGCCAAGGTTAATCAGCACCAGCGCCAGCAGCGCCAATGCTGTTGCGCGCGCGCCCATCCATTGGAATGCATACAGCGCCAGCAGCGGCATCGCGAGCGCAGGTAAAAAAAGCGTGCGCCACGGATATGCCATGTACTGCAGCGTCCGCACGTGAGCCCACACCGGTGAGGACCACTGCGTGGCGAGCCACGCGCCAGCCAGCGCTACCGCCGCGAAAACTGCCGTATCAGCGATCCTGCGCCGGTTCGCGGACCGAATCGCAATCGCCACTCCCGCAAGCGCCAGCAGCAGATGACCCAGTCCCAGCGCGAAAGACATTCCGTCATTCGGACCGGGGACCGAGTAGCCAAATCCCCAAGGCGACCACAGCAGCTGGAACGGCGAGATGATGTGATTGGTCCAATTGAGAAAGTCGGTGCGCAGCAGCTCGGTCTTTACAAAGTCCTTTTCGATCAACGCCGGGAGCCAGAAAACCGCGCTTAGTCCAAGCCCGCCGGCAATGACCGCGCCGCCGGCGCACAGAGTTCGGAGCGAGCGCGAAGCGAGCGCGCGCACGACCGTCAGCAGTGCGAGCACCGGAATGAAAAGCAAAGCGACCGCGTTATGTGCCAGAACGACCAGCGCGATCGCTGCCGCGGCCAGCGCCGCGGGTATCAGCCCCGGACAGTCGAGAGCGTACAGCGTGCCCAGCAGCGCAACCGGGGCGACCGCGACTGCCGCAGACTCGGCAAAGGCCGCGCGCACATAAAGATCCAGAGCCAGGTAAGGCGCGAACAGCCACATCCCGGTTACAGCAACCGAGGCCCACCGGCTGCCGCCCATTCTTCGGGCGACCCGATACATCGCCGCCGCGCCTGCGGCAACCAGAACGATAAGCGCAAACTGCACGCAGTCGGCCAGCCGAAATCCCAGCGCGAAGAAAGGTAGCGCGCACGCGTACAGCAGCGGCGGCGCAAACTCGAACAACGGCTGGCCGTGACCAGAGCCGAGATCGGGAGCCCACAGCGGCGGGAGCTGATGGTCGTGCAGCACCCGCGCCAGCTCGGCCACACGCGGTGGGTACTCGGTCGCATCGTCGCCGTCGAGTAACATGCCGCGAAACAATGGACGGGCCAGCATCACGACCAGAACGCACAGCGCCAGCGCCGCACCGACATGCGGGTCCCGTAGCATCGCGCCGACCGCGTCAAGGCGCCGCGTTGCCCACTCTTCGACCGGGGCCAGCGCGCGACCGCGAATCGCTATCGCGGCCAGCAGAACCAAAACAACCGCGAGAGCGAACAGCGCGGGTTTGAGCGGTCCGGGTTGATAGCGAAGCACGATAGTATGGTCGCCGGGCGGTACCTTCACGGCACAAAAGTCGGGAAATACACGCACCACGGGCGCAGTCTGCGATCCGACGGTGGCTCGCAGGCCGGGGAAGTAAGTGATTTTGATCAGCGCGTAGCAGGGACGCAACGCGTGGACCCTGGCGCGGTAAATCTCACCATCCTCGGTTTCCGAGACCACCGAACCGCGCGGCGTCAGATTGTGCGGCGGACCAGGCATCTGATCGAATCCGGAAAATACGGGAACGCCGTGCACGCTTTTATCCAGCGCCACCATCGCACCGGCACGCAGCATCGGGCTGCGCAGCCAGTCGGCGTCGGGATTGAGCGCGAGCGCTACCGGACCGTCGTAGCGCGCGCCGATGTCAACCAGGCTGAAGTATCCTTCGGGCGAGGCCTCGTACACGCGAAAATTGCCTCGTCGCGATCGCGGCGCCCACGCCTTTGGCGCAGGAATCGTGGCCGGCGCGACCACCGCCCGTATGCCGAACAGAGCATCATCAAACGGGTCGTTCTCAGCGCGCATCACCATGATGTCGGAGCTGAGGGAGTGATAGAGGAAGCTGGCCTGATCGAAATGCGCCTTGGTCAGGAATGAATACACCGGCGCCGAACCGAGCATAAACGAACCGCCCCACTCCGCAGCCTTGCCCGCACTCACGCGCCCCGGGCGCTGCTTCAAAATTGCGGCTATGTCAGCCATCGCCGCGTCAAGGTCGCGATGCTGAGCCTGGTACCTGGCCAAGTTGGATTCTCCCCATTCAGCATTCAGGCGTAAGAACCCGGCGCGCTCGACGCCGATTATCAACATCCCGGCGCCGACCGCGATTCCAGCCGTCAGCGCGACGACCCCGCGCGAGCGCATCGCCGTGCCAAGGGCCTCGCCGAGAGCCCATGCGGTCAGCATCAGCGCAAACAATTCGAATGCCGATTGCAGCCGATGCAGGTGAAACTGGCGCGCGATCCCCAACGGCAGCAGCAGGTAACCCCAGGTTTCGCGCCCGAAGAAGATCGCCAGCCACAGGGCCGTCAACGTCAGCAGGCGGCGCGCCGTCAGATCGCGCAGACTGATCGCGGCGAGAATCACGCTCGCCCCCAATGCAAGCGAGAGCACCGGCACTCGGCCGTCATCGAGGAGGTGACCGCTGAACAATTGATGCAGGATGACCGGAGCGCCCCACGAATCGAATTTCCAGATATCGTCCCAATGACAGCGGTTGACTTCGGGGCTGACCAGCAGCAGCGGCACCACAAACCATGCGATCAAGGCCAGCGCGATACCAATGATGAAGGCAGCCCTGGCCACCTGGCGCGCGCGCACCTGCTCGGATGCGGCGACCGCCAACACGATCACGGTCAGGATCGCCACGTAGCCGAAGATCAGATGGCTCATGGCAGTTGCGGCAATCGCAATCGCAGCCGCGATCCGCCATCGCCCGGTGTCAATCGCGCGTGCCGCCAGGCCCAGAGCGAGCGCCAGCAGGTCTATCGCCACGAGCTGCGTGTAGAGCCCCGACCCGCGCCATACATACGCTCCGTACGATATTCCGTAGCGGCCGAAGTCGCCCGCCTCGCTTGGGGCGAAGAACAACAGGGCTGCAATTCCACAGGCGAGCGGGCGCATCCCAAACAGACGCGCGCCCAGGTAGAGGGCAGCCGGACTGAGAACCAGCAGCAGGTAATACAGCAATGCGAAGGCGGTTGCCGGCGCCATCAGCGGTCCGAACAGCCCAAGCCATCCGGCGGCCAACAGATGGGGCAGCGGCTGATAGCTGCGCCAGAGCGGATAGCCAAGCGACCATTGCGAAACCCACGGATCCAGGAAAGGCTCGCCATGCACGAGGCTCGCGCCAAGACGCTGCGCAGCGGCCAGATGAAATGGCAGATCATTGACCGCCACGCGTTCGATTCTGATTTCAGGTGCGAGCAGGACGGCATTGAAGGCGATAACCGCCGCCAGCAGCACCAGTCCGGGCAACTCGGCACGAAGCCTTCGCGCAATCGAGATCTGTGTTACAGCCGTAGGTGATGTCAAATTCAATTTCATCGAATAGGCCTGGGGATGACACCGGGGGCGCGGGCGCGAGGCCCGCGCCCCCAATGTTTTTCAGACGCGGCTCATCATGCTGAGTGCGTCCGCCCGTCTGATTGGTTAGTTCACGGTACAGACGGCGTGAACTTCACCGACCATTTCGGGAACAGGTTGACCGACAGCAACCCTGCCGTGCTGACTTTCACCGTCAGTAGCCCCGTATCCGCGGAGCCGCCAAAGCCGGTGATGGCCTGGGTATGAACGTCATCCTCGCAGCTCAGTTTGGAGTGCGCGTCAAACGTGCACGACAACGGACCACCGCACGAATTACCGTTGCAGACCGTTACCGTGATGTCATCAGTCAGCAGGTTGAGGCTGCCGAAGAACTGCACCCTCAGGTTACTGACTGTCCCCAGCGGCACTGGTACGCCCGCCTCGTTGGTTCCAAGCGTGTCGCTCGCGATGCTGAGCGCGATGCCGTCGCTCGGTCCCATGTAGGAAGGCAGCAAGCTGCTGAGACTCAGGGCGCTAACCAGACTGCCGCCGGTGAAGTACGTAGCCGCCGGTCCGGTAGGTCCGGATGGTCCCGAAGGACCCGAGGGACCCGTTGCCCCGACACCGGTTGCGCCGGTGGCCCCGGTTTTCCCCAACGGCCCGGTCGCGCCGGTAGCGCCCACGCCCGTGGGACCAGCCGCTCCCGTTGCGCCAGCCGGTCCCAGCGGTCCGGTAGCGCCTGTTAGCCCGGTCAGACCTCTCGCACCGGTTGCGCCGGTAGCGCCTTGCGGTCCGCCCGCGCCTCCCGGTCCCTGCGGCCCGGTGGCTCCGGTTGCGCCCGCACCTGTAGGTCCGGCCGCACCGGTCACACCGGCTGGCCCCTGCGATCCGCTCGGACCAGAAGCGCCGCGTGGACCAGTTGCGCCTACTTCGGCAAGCACCTTCCAGTTCGCACCCGAATCGCTTCCAGGGTCGTGACCGATGTTGCCGGTTACCGCAACAAACGTGGAACCGTTTTCAGTCACCACATCATTAACGGAGTACTGCGTTGTTCCGCCCCACGCTCCGCGGAAGTTCAGACCCTTGGCGCCCGTCGCCCCGCTCGGTCCTTGCGGTCCGGTTGCACCACTGGCGCCCGTGCCTTTGGGTCCCGTCGCACCCGTCGCACCGCTTGGACCCTGTGCGCCGGTTGCACCGTTGAGTCCGGTCAGACCTCGCGGGCCGGTTGCGCCCGTAGCACCTGCTAGTCCGTTGGCGCCATTGGCACCCTTTGCGCCACTTGGACCTTGCGGGCCTGTCGCGCCGGTAGCGCCAACTCCATTGGCTCCGGTCGCTCCACTCGCTCCCGCTGGCCCTTGTGATCCGTTCGCGCCCGTCGCACCTCGGGGGCCGGTCGCGCCGATGCCGCCCGCGGCTGCCAGCAGTTTCCAGTTCGCACCCGAATCCGTTGCCGGATTGTGTCCGATGTTGGCGGTCACGACGACGAAGGTCGAGCCGTTTTCCGTCACCACGTCATCCACAGCGTATTCGACGCTCGTGTCCCACGGCCCGCGGAAGTTCAGGCCCTTGGCACCACTCGGCCCTTGCGGTCCGGTGGCTCCGGTTGAGCCCGCACCCTTGGGTCCAGTCGCGCCGCTTGGACCCTGCGCGCCGGAAGCGCCGGTCAGCCCGGTCAGTCCTCGCGGGCCGGTTGCGCCGGTGGCACCTGGCAATCCGTTGATGCCCTTGGCGCCGCTTGGACCTTGCGGTCCGGTAGCTCCGGTTGCGCCTGCGCCCGTAGGCCCGGTCGCGCCGCTCGCGCCGCTTGGACCCTGCGCGCCAGAAGCGCCGGTCAGCCCGGTCAGTCCTCGCGGACCGGTTGCTCCACTGGCGCCTGTGGATCCGTTGGCGCCGCTTAGACCTTGTGGTCCGGTGGCTCCGGTTGCGCCTGCACCCTTAGGTCCGGTCGCGCCGGTAGCGCCGCTTGGACCTTGTGGCCCAGTGGCTCCGGTTGCACCTGCGCCTTTAGGCCCGGTCGCGCCGCTCGCACCGCTTGGACCCTGCGCGCCAGAAGCGCCCGTCAGGCCGGTCAGTCCTCGCGGACCGGTTGCTCCGCTAGCGCCTGTGGGTCCGTTGGCGCCAGTTAGACCTTGTGGCCCAGTGGCTCCGGTTGCGCCTGCGCCCTTAGGTCCGGTCGCGCCGGTAGCGCCGCCTGGTCCCTGCGCGCCGGAGGGGCCTGTCAGTCCCCTAGCGCCAGATGCACCGCTTGGCCCTTGCGGAACGGTCGCTCCCTGTACTCCAGTCGCGCCCCTGGGACCGGTTAGACCGGTTGCCCCGGTGGGTCCAGTAGGTCCAGTGGCGCCGGTAACGCCGTTGGCCACGGTCACATTAATACCGACGTGAGCGACAAAGTTGCCCTCGGCGTCGTACCCGTCAGCGGCAATGGAGTGACCGCCACTTGGAACCTGGAAGGTGTTCCAGTTGACTGTCAATGGCGGTGCCGTTGCCAGCAGGACGCCGTCGATTGATACCTTGATGCTGGAAACCGGCGACGCCATCTGCAGCGTGATCTTCGTCAAACCGGCTACCAAATCTCCATTCTGCGGAGAACTTATGGCAACCGAAGCAGCCGCCGCGGCGGATGCGCATAACAACGCGGCGGCGATGCAAAGCGCCGCCACTACCCAATTCTTAACAGCCCGAAGCATCGATTGACCTCCTGTAGGGTCGTGCGGTGGCGCGTAATCTGCGCCGGCACAGTGCATCTCCCACAGTTAGTAATAAAACTAAAACAACTAGATTTAGACGCGGAGCGACACCTGCCAGTCAGGACCAAGGTCCCGCTGTTCAAAAACCCGGGCTGTAATAAAGTCGGGGGTCCGAAGGATTGGTTGGTGTCCTCGCGGCGATGCGCGCGGGAACTGACACGCAGCACTCAAACCCGAGAAGGCGGCGCCTCCGGCGCGGCGCCGACCCATAGCAACTGCGCCGCAATAACGTAGGGAACCAGCCCGGTCCCCTCGATCGGGCACACCAGCATTCAGACCCCCCTTGGTAACGCAAGCGGATGCGCGCGCCGTGAACCGGCGCGGCGCGAAGAAGTTCGGAGAAGGCGCAGTCCGGCAGTACGCAAGGCGCAGGCAGGGAAGCGACCTGCCAACTGTTCGGGCGCGACTACGACGGGCCGCCAAAAAAGAACCCACCGGTCCGTAAAGAAGCCGCCCATACGAAAGCTCAATTTGCCAGCAAGCCCGATCCGACCGGATCGGATGCCCCAACCGCGCGTAAGCCAGAAAATTACTCACCTTGCTTCTCGGACGGTGTTACGGTGATCTGCCACTGATTCAAGGCAATCATGGCGAAGTCAAACATAAATTTGATTAAATTCAACCAAAAGCAAATAAATTTGTCAAGATGATTTGTAATTAAATGATACAGCACTGATAGACAAAAAATCTATGAATGAAGAACATTGAAAGATATGACGGCAAAGTTATTAGTATAAGTAGCCAGCTTTACTAGATCAAAGTTATTTAAACAAACTCTTAAAGCATTAAGTCAGTCATTCCGACAGGTCCTTTGTTCAGTAAGGTTCCAGCGGAGCCGAAAGGTGGGGCACCGGCGCCGGTCACAAAAAACCATGGGAAGTGTCATGTGAAGCGTGCGCAGCGCGGGCCTGCCTGATTCGAGGGCGGACGGAGGCGGAAATCGATGGTTGGATTGGTAACTCAGGTCGCGTAATTACTAATAGTAGAATAAACTTAACTATATGAAGATGAATCGGAGATGATGAGCAGGAATCGTATAGAAGTAAGGATATTTGGCGCGGGCCGGTGACAGGCCTGGCGGGCGGAAAGCTGGAATCCGGCGGGAGTCCACGCGGTCAATTTCGGCGGTCCGCCATTGCTAACGCAATGCCGTCTGTGCCGGGCTCTCGACTCTCGGGCCTAAGGAATCTTAATGATGCGGACGGTGGCGAGCGATGCCGGTGGTCCGCGTCAATTCGCCGCAAACCAGAGATTCAGGCGCAGCGCACCGGGCCAACTGCATCGCCGGCCGAAGGGCTCCAGGTCAAGGCTGGGCCTGGGTGTCGGTAATCCAGCGACCTGGCGGTGTGGCCTGCGGACGGAATCCTTCCCTCGACGTCCGAAGGAGCCAGTACCACGACAAAGGCGTAAAGCAACGCCCAACCCATCATCCGTAAAGCCATGACACTCGCCTTCCCCTTGTAAAGCCCGACCCATAGCCGCACCCCAGTAGAAAAATAGACGTGACGCCGGACCCGCACGGCCGTTCGGGCTCACCTGCTAACGATCTGAGCTTATTCAATCAATGGATCTTATATATTGTCAACGGTGATCTTATTTACTTTTAGTTATTCATTCGCTACTTTCGCGCAAAGATTGCGAACCGTCAATTGTTCTTCGCACGTGACAGCCTAATTGGTACGCGGTTTGCTTCACCATTTACGGGGCCTGTAACGTTGCCGCCCTGCCTACGTTGTACATGATATGAACTCGATAAAACCTCGGGTTTCTGCGGCACGGGCCGCCCCAAACGTTTCCAAAGATCGACCATAATTGAAGCGGACCGACCCATTTCGGGCGGGCGTTTGTCATGTGCTTTCCGGAGAGACATGCGCGCTAACAGCGAGCGGGATCTGAGAATTGACTTCTTTCGCGGCCTGGCCCTGATCGTGATTTTCATCGATCATGTGCCGAAAAACCCCATCGCCGCATGGACGTTGCATAATTTCGCTTTCTGCGATGCAGCCGAGGTCTTCGTTTTGATATCGGGCATCTCGACTTACCTGGCCTATGGTTCCCGGTTGGAGCGACAGGGCTTCGGCGCTTGTGCGCACGCCGTGGGCCGCCGATGGGGCACCATCTACGGCGCTCATTTACTGATGTTAGCCGGGTTGTGGGGCGTCGCGACGTTGGTGTCGCGTCATTTCTGGGCGATCGATTACGTGGATTTGATGCGCCTGCAATGGTTTCACGAGAGCCCGCGCCAGGCGGTGCTCTCGGCTATGACGCTCAGTTATCTGCCCAAGTTCCTCGATATCCTGCCGCTGTACCTGGTACTCCTCGCCGCCGCCCCGCTGATCCTGGCGTTGGTCAAGCGCGACTGGCGGATTGCGCTCGGGCTTTCCGCGCTGATTTACGTCGGCGCCTGGCTTGGCGGTATCAACCTGGCCGAGGGCAAGGACCATCAGGGATGGTACCTCAACCCGCTCACCTGGCAGTTGCTCTACACGATGGGAATCGTGTGGGCTCATTTGGCGAAGACCGCCGGCCAGTCGATGCCGTGGAATTGGCGCTGCGTCGCGCTGGCCTCGGCGCTGGTCTTCTTCGGGGCTTTGAGCGGCGAGTTCGGCCCCTGGTTTGTTCCAGTCACATCCCATCCATGGCTGTTTCTGTGGCCGTTCGAGAAGACCTTTCTGGCCCCGCTGCGAATCCTCAACGTCATGGCGCTGTTCTACCTGGTCGCGTACTTCGTGCGGCCCCAAGCCTGGCTTCTGCGGTCATCGATGGCGGCGCCTCTGCTGAACTGCGGGCGCCATTCCCTGCCCGTTTATGCGGTGGGCGTTGTGCTAAGCTGCCTGGGTCTGATAGCTGTGACCGAGACGGCGGATGCTCCGCTGATTCATGCGATGGTTAACCTGGTCGGTATCCCCGCTCTCATCCTTCTGGCGATGGCGCTGGAATCGCGGCGCACGGCGCGCAGCCAACCGGTGCCCGTCGCCGCCCCGAACCCGATGCTTTCCGCGCACAGGATCGCCGCTCGATGAGGCGTGCGCGATGGGCCCTGATTGGAGTCCTGACGCTGATTGCAGGATGTCGTAATTCAAACATCATCGTTTCCATGCCGCTTGAGGACTCCCTCTGCCGCGTTTCACCCAATTTATTGTTCGATGATTCATTGCTGCCGGCCACGGCTGCGGCAATCCGGAACCGGCGTCCGCTGGTGATCGTCGCGCTGGGTTCATCAAGCACAGCCGGTGTCGGTGCCAGCAGCATCAGGGCCGCATATCCGGCCGTGCTGGAACGCGAACTGCGGCTGCGGGTTGGAACGACAGTGCGCGTCCTCAACCGCGGCATCGGCGGCGAGACCGTTGACGGTGCGGCGGCCCGTATCGACACCCAGGTGCTGCCCTATCATCCCACACTTGTCATCTGGCAGACCGGCACCAACGATTTGCTGCGCTCGCGCCCACCGGAGCTTTTCGAGAAAATCCTGGCGGCCGCAACCATGCGGATCCGCCGGCGCGGGATCGACGTGATTCTGATGAGCCCGCAGTATTTCCCTGCCGGTGAACTGCGCTCCAACCTTAAAGCTTACCTGCGCGCGATCGATCGCGTGGGCGAACTCTACGACGTTCCGGTTCTCCATCGGCACCAGATAATGGCGTACTGGGCAGCTTCCGGAGAGCTTTCGGTGCGCCAGATGCTGGCGCATGACCTGTTTCACATGTCCGATGCGGGCTACCGATGCCTGGGCGAAGTGGTGACCGACTTCATCCTACGTCACTGCGCCGCCAGTATTCATCGCGAATTACCCGAACAGTCGGATCGGATCTGACGTTTTCGCGGCTGCGCAGCCGAAGCCCGCTCCAAGGGCTCCAAAGATTGTCAGCCGCGTCTGCCCGGCGCACACTACCTGAGCCTTGGAGGGATTCGACGATGGCTCAATATCGCCACATCCTCGACGGTTACAAGGTTCTCGATTTTTCGCAGGCGGTAGCCGGGCCCACCGTTACGCGGCTGATGGCCGAGATGGGAGCGGAAGTCATCAAGGTTGAGATCGCGCCGGTCGGCGATCCCACCCGGCTCACCTTCAGACACGGCGGCGTGCGCAGTTCGCTCTTCGCCCAGCACAATCGCGGCAAGAAGAGCCTGTGCCTCAATCCCAAGACCGCGGCCGGATCGGAGATTCTGAAAGCGTTGGTGCCTAAGGTCGACGTGCTAGTGGAAAACTTCAGCCCAGGCGCAATAGGCCGCCTCGGATTCAGCTATGAAGTGGTGCGCGAGCTCAACCCACGCGTCATCATGTGCTCCATCTCGGCATTCGGCCAGACCGGTCCGCTGGCACAAAAGCCCGGCTTCGATACGATCGGCGGAGCTTACGCCGGCATTATCGACGTGACTGGCGAGCTGGACGGAGCGCCGAATTTCCCCGGCACCGCGCTGGGCGACACCTCCGCCGGATTGAGCGCCGCCGCTTCGATCGGCTTCGCCCTGCTGCATCGTGAGCGCAGCGGCAAGGGCCAGTACCTCGACATCTCACTGCTGGACGCCTACTTCCACAGCCATGAAACCAACGTGCAGGCGTATAGCGCCAGCCGCGGAGCGATTAATCCGACACGTTCGGGCCGGCACAGCCCCAGCTACTGTCCCTGCGGCCTGTACAAGGGCAGGCAGCACTACTTCGCGATCGTTGCGCCCAACCCGTGGCAATGGGAGGCGGTGTGCGACGTAATCGGGCACCCCGAACTGGGCAAGCATCCGGACTTCGCAACCAATGACTTGCGGGTGCAAAAGCTGCCATTGATCCAGGAGCTCGTCGAGGCGTGGTTCGCGTCGATGCCCAACGACGAGGAATCGATGCGCGTGCTGGACGAGCATCACGTGTCGGCCGGTCCCGTGCTGTCGATCGCCGAAGCCGTCAACCATCCGCATCTGCGCCAACGCGGAACTGTAACCGTGCTCAACGATCGAATCCTGGGGCCGTTCGAAGTCCCGGCCTCTCCGCTGCGCTTTTCCGATTTCCCGCAGCAACCGCCGGTGGACGCGCCTCATTTGGGCGAGCACAACATCGAGGTGCTGCGCGACCACCTGGGCTACTCCGACGAGCGCATCCGCCGGCTTGAAGCCGACGGAGTTCTGCATTCCGAAGACCGCTGAGATTGTCTGAAAGGAGTTGTGAAATGAAATTCGTGCTGTTCATGCTGCCGGTCGTGCCTGGAACCAGGGAGGAGCGCCGGCGGCTGCGTCCGATCGCGGCGAGTACGGACCGCTTCCAATCCATGCTGCGCCAGGCAACGGAGTTGGCCCGCGTTGCCGACGATCTCGGATTCGACATGGTGACGTTCCCGGAGCACTTCCTGCAAACCGAGGGGCTTGAAATGGGCGCAACTCCGTCGTTGTATGCGCACATCGCCGCCCAGACCAGGAACATCAAAATCGGGCCGATGGGTTTCGTCCTGCCGGGATGGAATCCGCTGCGCCTGGCGTGCGAAGTCGCGTGGCTGGACCAGATAACACAGGGCCGAATCTTTGTTGGACTGGCCCGCGGCTACCAGACCCGATGGCTCAATCCAATGGCGCAGAAGCTCAACGTTTCCGCCACCATGAGCGACCAGTCGAACATCGATCTGGCCAACCGTGAGGCGTTCGACGAGGTGCTCCAGATTCTCAAGCTGGCGTGGGGGGACGAAGCGTTCTCCTTCAAGGGGAAATACTACGAATATCCTTATCCGTACGAGACCGGGACGTTCTGGAAGCCAGTGAAATGGACACAAGAGTTCGGCGCGCCCGGAGAGATCGAAGACGGCGTGATCAAGAAGATCATGGTGGTGCCAAAGCCATACCAAAAACCCCATCCCCAGCTCTTCCAGGCGTTCTCTGTCAGCGAATCGACAATCGTCTCCTGTGCGCGCCGCGGAATCGTGCCGATGACCCTGGTGCCGTGGCTTCCAAACCTGAAGAGAATCGCTGAACTCTATCGTAGCGAAGCGGCCGCGGCCGGCTATAATTGGCGGCTCGGCGAGCGGATCGGCGTATCCAAGTACGTTTACATTGGTGCCGACAAGCAGGACGCCTACAAGCGCGCGCAGCTGGGCTCGCCCGGTACCTTCTTTTACGACTTCTCCAGCCAGTTCGGCTTTTGCGAGGCGCTGCGTATGCCAGAGGATGAGGAAAAGTATCCCAGCGGCAAGGTGCCGCTGCCGCCCAGCGAATGGACTATCGAGCGGATGGACCGATGCGGCTACCTTGACGCGGGAACAGCGGCGGAAGTGCGCAAGCGCACAGACCGGCTGGTCGAGGAAGTAAATCCGGAATACTATATTGTCAACACGGACCAGGGATTGCGGCCACAAAACGAATGCCTCGAGGAACTGCGCACCTTCGCTCGCGAAGTCATGGACCATTATCATTGATTAGCGCCGCTGGAGCGCCCGAGGCGCGGAGATCTTAAAACGCGCGTTGCTGGCCGCAGTCGCGCTACTTGCTATCGCGATGATCGAGGGATGCGGCGGCGGCAACGGCGGCGGAGACAATACTTTCCCTGCAGTCATCGCGACCGACCCGCCTGCTCATGCCCGGGCCGTGCGGGTCAGCCGGGCGATCATGGCTAAGTTCAGCATCGATCTTCATCCGCTCAGCATCAGGCGCGACATTTTTTCGTTGACGGTGCGACCTCATACACAATCCTTCACAGCTTCGCCGCGTGCTCGACGTCCACAGCCAACCCTGCGATCGTTCCCGACCTGGTCAACAGCGGAAAACTGGTCCCCGACGGCTACAATCCTCTCGGTTCGCTGCTTTATACCGGCGGATGGTTATACGAGATGACGCGCAATGGCGGCGTCAACGATGGCGGTGTGATCTTCCGGATGAGTCCCGACGCCGCGTGCGCGGGCCAGCTCAGTTCAGACTATTACGGAATCCTTGCATCGTTCGATACGAGGAAGAACACGCTGACCAGCAAGGGCGATTGTCACTGCACTGCGACGGATACACCGCCCGGTAGCTGCAATCCAACCGGCAGCGCTCCAATTGACAACCTGATAGTCGGCACCGACGGCAACAGCTTGTTCGGAATGACCCAAACCGGCGGCGCAAATGACATGTGCAATGCGAACGGCTACGGAACCGTATTTCATATTCCGGCAACGCCGTGAGACCAAGGTGCAAATTGTACGAGAGGCGAATCGATGCTGCTCTGGATTCAGCCCTCCCTCGCTGGTACTTTCCCCGGCTTTGCTTCGGCGGCCTCCTCTTTGCCGAAGAGTGCGCCTACGCGCTGCATCAGGATGTAGAACACTGGCACGAACGGGATTGCCAGCAGAGTTGAGGCGAGCATTCCACCGAACACAACCGTACCCAGGGATTGCTGACTGGCCGACCCGGCGCCCTTAGCCGTCATCAGCGGCACTACGCCGAGGATGAACGCGATCGACGTCATCACGATTGGCCGGAAGCGCCGCCGTGTCGCCTCGATTGCCGCCTCCACTGCGGACATCCCGTCGGCATTGAGTTCGCGGGCAAATTCGACGATCAGGATCGCATTCTTGGCCGCCAGCGCGATCATCAGCACCAGTCCGATCTGCGTATAGAGGTCGGCGGCGAAACGCCGCAGCGCCAGCGCGGCCACAATTCCCACCAGCGCCATCGGCACCGTTAAAATCACGGCAGCCGGATCGATCCAGCTTTCGTACTGGCCGGCCAACACCAGAAAGACCAGCGTGATCGACAGCGCAAATATGAAGTACGCCTGGTTGCCGACCAGCTTTTCCTGGTACGAAAGCCCGGTCCATTCGTAATCCATACCCACGGGCAGGATGTGATGCGCGAACTGCTCCATTATCTCCATCGCCTGCCCCGAGCTGTAGGTTGGGTTTGGAATGCCGGTGATGGTGGCGGCTGGATAAAGGTTATAGCGCGTGACCAGTTCGGTACCGAGCATGCGGCGGACGCTGAGCAAAGAGCCGAGCGGCACCATCTGCCCGGCTTTGTTCATGACATACAGGTTGGAGATATCCTGCAGCGCGCGGCGGTAATCCTGACCGGCCTGAACCCGAACCTGAAAGCTCTGATTGAACTTGTTGAACAGATTGACGTAGCTGGAACCCAGATAGGTCTGCAGCGTCTGAAAAACGTCGTTCATCGTGACGCCCAGCGAGTTCACCATCGTGCGGTCGATATCAAGGTAAAGCTGCGGGCTGTCATTGCTGAAGGTGGTGAACCCGATCCGCAAAAAGCCGCGTTTGGCCTGTGCCGCGCCGAGTATCGCCCCGACCGCTTTTTGCAACTCGCGCAGCCCGATATCGCGCCGGTCCTCGACCACCATCTGGAAGCCGAAAGCATTGCCGAGCCCCGGAATCGGCGACGGCGGCAGCACCGCGAAAACCGCCGACCGAACCTTGCTGAATTGTTTGATCAGGTCGGGAATGAGCTTGGCCTGGTTGAAGCCCTTGGGCCGTTTGTCCCAATCGTCATAGACGGCGAACACCGTGATGACGTTGGACAACTTCGCCGAATCCAGGGCTGAATAGCCGCCGATCGTCACCCATCCCTTGATACCGGCTGTCTCGCCGAGCACCCTGTTGATCGAGTCAGCCACCATCTTGACGCGCGGCTGCGAGGAGCCCTGCGCAAGCCGCGCGATAACGATGCAGTAGCCCTGGTCTTCCAGCGGCAGCAGCGTAGTTGGATAGTGCGCGAACAGGAAGCCGGCGACACCGACGACCGCAAAGAAGATGCACGCCATCAGCGTGGAATGATGCGCGATGCGGCTGACAAACCCGATATAAACATCCTCTACGGCCTGATAAGCGCGGTTGAATCCGCGGTAAAACCAGTTGACCTTTTTGTCTTTCGGCACGGGCCGCAGGTACAGCGCGCACTGCGTCGGCTTGAGCGTCAGCGCGTTGAGCGCGCTGATGATCGCGGTCGAGGCGATCACCAGCGCGAACTGGCGGAACATTTGCCCGGTGATTCCCGGCAGGAATGACGCCGGCAGAAACACCGAAGTCAGCACCAGCGTGATTCCCAGCACCGGCCCGGTCAGTTCGCTCATCGCCTTGATCGCTGCGTCCTTGGGCGTGAGACCTGTCTCGATATAGTGCGACGCGTTTTCCACGATTACGATCGCGTCGTCCACCACGATTCCGATCGCCAGGATCAACGCGAAGAGCGTCATCAGGTTGACCGTGAACCCCAGCAGCGCCATCGCGGCGAACGCGCCGACAATCGTCACGGGCACGGTGGTCGCCGGCACCAGCATCGCGCGGTAGTTCTGCAGGAACAGCATGATGACGACCAGCACGAGGACACCGGCCTCGATCAGCGCTTCGTACACTGCGCTGATCGATTGGTTGATGAACAGGGTGGTGTCGTAAAGCGTGGTGTACTTCAGTCCCTGCGGAAACTTGCGCGACATCTGCGCCATCAGGGCGCGCGTTTCGTTGGCGACCTGCAAAGCGTTGGCGCTGGGAAGCGCGTACACGGCCACGTTGGCGGCCTTCTTGCGGGTAAGCGAGGAGAAGATCGTGAAAACCTGCTGGCTCAGATCGACCCGGGCGATATCCCGGATTCTCACCAGCGCCGCGGTTTGAGCGCCCTGGGAACTCCCGCTCAATTGACGACTCAAGGCGGCAGGCGGAATGCTCTTGACGATGATGTTTTCGAATTGCTCGACCTGCGAAAGCCGCCCGAGCGTATTCACCGTGAACTGGTATATCTGATTCGATGGCGAAGGCGGTCCGCCGATCTGTCCCGAAGCGACCTGGATGTTCTGGGAATTGATCGCCCGCTGGACGTCCAGCACGGTCAGGCCATAAGCCTTCAGTTTGTCGGGGTCGAGCCACACCCGCATGCTATAGGGGCCGGCGCCGTACACACTTACCTGTCCAACGCCCGGCAGACGCGCCAACGGATCTTCCAGGTTGATGATCGCGTAATTGGACAGGTAGGTATCGCTGAAACGGTTGTCGTCGGTGTAGAGGCTTTCGATCAAGAGGATGTTCGTGCTGACCTTGCGTACGTTGACGCCCTGGGCGCGCACTTCAGAGGGCAACTGGGGCAGCGCGGTGTTGACGGCGTTCTGCACCAGCACCAAAGAGGTAGCGAGATCGGTGCCGACCGCGAAAGTGACGGTCAGCGTGTAGCTGCCGTCGCTGCCGCTGGTTGATTGCATGTAGATGGAATTTTCGACGCCGTTTACCGCCTGCTCGATCGGTATTCCGATCGTGTTTGCCACCACTTCCGCGCTCGCCCCGGCGTAGGTGCAGGTGACCTGGATGGTGGGCGGCACGATTTGCGGGTACTGCGCTACCGGCAGCGTGTAGAGGCACACGCCGCCCAGCAGCATCGTCACGATCGCGATGACGTTGGCAAGAATCGGACGTTCGATGAAGAACTTGGACATGGAGCTTTACGCCAGGCGGTCACACCCTCGATTTGGACCTTATGAGGGGCGGGCTTCCTTGCGCACCTCGGGCGCTTGCAAGGGAACCGGCTCAGGCGCCTTGCGCCGCTTGCGCCATTGCGCGAAGCGCTCCATCTCGATGTAGAACACGGACACGAAGGGAATCGCCACGAGCGTCGAGGCAAGCATCCCGCCGAACACCACCGTGCCCAGGGCCTGCTGGCTGGCTGCGCCCGCGCCGGAGGCGGTCAAGAGCGGAACGACACCCAGGATGAACGCAATCGAGGTCATCACGATCGGGCGGAAGCGCCTTCGCGTCGCCTCGACCGCTGCGTCAACCGCTGACGATCCTTCAGCCCTGATTTCGCGCGCGAACTCGACAATCAGGATCGCGTTCTTGGCGGCCAGCGCGATCATCAACACCAATCCAATCTGCGTATAAAGATCGGTGGGGAAAGAGCGAACCATCAGCGCAGCCAACACCCCCACCAGCGCCATCGGCACGGTCAATATCACCGCCGCCGGATCGGTCCAACTCTCGTATTGTCCCGCCAGCACCAGGAAGACCAGCGTGATCGAGAGCGCAAAGATCGAATAGGCTTGATTGCCAATCAGCTTTTCCTGGTAGGAGAGACCGGTCCAGTCGTAATCCATTCCCAGAGGCAGGTTTTGACTGGCGATGCGCTCCATCGTGCTCAGCGCCTGGCCGGAGCTGTAGCCGGGGGCGGGGCTGCCGATAACCGGCACGGCGGGATACAGGTTGTAGCGCGTCAGCAATTCCGACCCGAGCATCCGCCGCACGTTGAGCACCGCGCCCAACGGCACCATCTGCCCCGCCCGGTTGGCAACGTAGAGATTGGAAATATCCTGCAATTCGCGCCTTGCATCGGGCCCGGCCTGTACTCTGACCTGGAAGCTCTGATTGAACTTGTTGAACTGATTGACGTAGGTCGAGCCCAGGTACGTCTGCACGGTCTGGAAGACGTCGTTGATTGTCACACCCAGCGACTCCACCATGGTGCGGTTGATCTCGAGGTCCAGTTGCGGGCTCGCCGCGCTGAACGTGGTCGTGACGCCGCGCAGGTCCGGCTGGCGATTGGCTTCGAGGATAACCTGATGGGCAGCTTTTCCCAGCTCGCGCACTCCCGTGCCGGCGCGGTCCTCTATCATCATCTGGAAACCGCCGGCCGTTCCCAGTCCTGGAATCGGGGGCGGAATCAGCACCGAACAATCGGCCTTGCGGATTGCCTGCAGCCGCGTGCGCAGGTCGGCGACGATCTTGGCCTGGGGAAGGTCCGGCCGCTTGTCCCAGTTCTGGTACATCACGTACTCGGTCAAGACGTTGGCAAGATTGGCCGAATCCAGGGCGGAGAAACCGCCGCTGGTCACCCAACCCTTCACGCCAGGTGTTTGCCTGAGGATGGAGTCGATGGAGCTGGCAACCTCGCGCACTCGCGGCTGCGAAGCGCCCGGCGGCAGCCGTGCAACCACCAGGCTGTAACCCTGGTCCTCGGTGGGCAGAAAGGCCGTCGGATGCCGCGAAAAGAGCCATCCCGCCCCGCCCACGATTACGAAAAACAACACCGCCATCGTGCTCGAGTGATGCGCCATCCGGCTGACCAGCCCGACATAGATGTCCTCGACCTTGCCGTAAACGGCGTTGAAGCCGCGGTAGAACCAATTGACTTTCTTGTCCTTCGGCACCGGCCTCAAGTAAAGCGCGCACTGCGCGGGCTTGAGCGTGAGCGCGTTGAGGGCGCTGATAATCGCGGTCGAAGCGATCACCAGGGCAAACTGCCGGAACATCTGCCCGGTGATTCCCGGCAGGAATGAAGCCGGGAGGAAAACCGAAGTCAGCACCAGAGTGATTCCCAACACGGGACCGGTCAGCTCGCTCATCGCCTTGATTGCGGCGTCCTTGGGCGTGAGACCGGTTTCGATGTAATGCGACGCGTTTTCGACAATTACGATTGCGTCGTCCACGACGATACCGATCGCTAGGATCAGGGCGAACAGTGTCATCAAATTGACGCTGAACTCCAGCAGCGCCATCGCGGCGAACGCGCCGATGATCGTCACCGGCACGGTGGTCGCCGGCACCAGCATCGCGCGGAAATTCTGCAGGAACAGCATGATGATGATCAGCACGAGGATGCCGGCTTCGATCAGCGCCTCGTAAACGCCGTGGATCGAATCCTTGATGAAGGTGGAAGTATCGAGCAGCGCCACGTACTTCAGCCCGGGCGGGAACTTCGTGCTCATCTGGGCCATCAGGTCACGCACCTCCTGCGCGACCTTGAGCGCGTTGGCGCCGGGCAGCGTGTATACGTTCATCTGGGCGGCCTTTTTCCCCGACAAGCCGGAAAACGTCGAGAAGACCTCCTGACCCAGTTCGACCTTGGCAATATCCCGGATGCGCACGACGGAAGCCGCTTGGATGCCCTGAACGGTTCGAGTGGTCTGGTTCTCCAGCGACTCGGGCGGCACGGTCTTGACGATAATGTTCTCGAACTGCCTGACGTCGGACAGGCGACCCAGTGTTTTGACCGTGAACTGGAAGAGCTGGTTGGTGGGCACCGGAGGTCCGCCCAACTGTCCCGCCGCGACCTGGATGTTCTGATTCTGGATCGCGTTTTGGACCTGCAATACGGTCAGGCTATAGGCCTTGAGTTTCACCGGGTCGAGCCAGATGCGCATGCTGTAGGGGCCGGCGCCCAGCACCTGTACCTGCCCTACTCCGGGCAGCCGCGCGAGCGGATTCTGAAGGTTTATGATCGCGTAGTTGCTCAGAAAGGTTTCGTCGTAGCGGTTGTCCTCCGAGTAAAGGCTCGCGATCAAAAGGATGTTGGTGCTGACTTTCTGCACGTTGACGCCCTGGGTCTGCACCGCCTGGGGCAGTTGGGAGAGGGCGCCGTTGACGGCGTTTTGCACCAACGCGATAGCGGCGTTGAGATCGGTGCCGACGGCGAACGTGACGGTGAGCGTGTAGGTCCCGTCGCTGCCGCTGGTGGACTGCATGTAGATCGAACCTTCAACCCCGTTGACTCCCGCCTCAATCGGTATCCCGACCGTGGTCGCCACAACCTCAGCGCTCGCGCCCGGATACGTAGTGCTGACCAGAATGGTGGGTGGCACGATATCCGGATATTGCGACACGGGCAGGTTCAGCAGGCAGACTGCGCCCAGCAGGATCGTCACGATCGCGATCACGTTGGCGAGGATCGGGCGCTCGATAAAAAACTTCGACATCAGAATCCCGGAATCATGAAAAGGACCAGCGAGAAAGGAGATGAGAAAAATGCGAAGCCGTACTTCCGGCTCCTTTCTTCCGCTTCCCTTTTGTCACTCCAGCCATCAGCCGCCGGTCGAGTCAGATTCCACGGGCGCAGAAAGTTTTGAGCGTTGCGGATTGACTTCGCGTCCAGGAATCGCCTGCAGTAAGCCTTCGGTGATAACCCAATCGTCTGCCTTGAGTCCGCTTTCAATCACCATCATGTCGCCAACCTGGAAGGTGGTCTTTATGCTATTGCGGACCACCATGTTCTTGTCGTTGACGACCAGGACGTATTCACCCTGCTGATCGAAGTTGATTGCATCGCCCGGCACCAACAAGGCCTCGCGCATTTGCAGAGCCTTGAGGCGGACTCGCACGAACAGTCCGGGCAGGATTGTGAGTTCGGGATTGGGAAAAATGCCGCGCAGTTGCAGGGTGCCAGTGGTCGGCGCCACGCTGATCGACGCAAAGTCCAGGCGTCCCACATGCGGGAAGCCCTCCTCGTTTGAGAGCCCAAGGTACACCGGGATAACCCTGGTATGGGCCTCTATCTGACCGGGCGACGCCTTTGCACGCTTGATAATTCTGAGCAGGTCGCGCTCGTTGATCGTGAAATAGACGTAAAGCGGATTGATCTGATTGACCTCGGCCAGCGGTGTCTGCTGCCCCATCGTGCCTACCAGGTTGCCGGGATTGACCAGATGCCGCCCGATACGCCCGTCAAACGGCGACGTGACCGTGGTGTAGCTCAGGTTGAGTTTGGCCAGCACCACTTGCGCCTCGGCGGCCAGCAGGTCCGCCGCCGAGGCGTCGCGCTTGTAGTGCCACTGGTCCACTTCGGTCTGCGTGGCGGCGTCTTCGGTCAGCAGATGCGAGTAACGCGCGAACTCCACCTTGGCATGCCACAGCGCGGCCTTCTGGGCGGCGACGTTTGCCTCCGCCTGCTGCAATTGGGCCTTATATTGGTCCTGCTGGATCGTGAATAGCAACTGGCCCTTCCTGACCAGGGCGCCGTCGGCGAAATGAATCTTCTCCAGATAGCCTTCCACGCGGGCCACCAACGTCACTGAATCGACCGCGGCGGTGTTGCCGGTGAAGTCAAGGTAGTCGGCGACGTTACGCTCAATGGGATGCGCAACAGTGACGGAGGGGGGCGGCGGCGCCTGCTCAGTGGGCGTGCTTCCGCATCCGCCAGCGCCGGCCGCGAGCGCCAACGAAACCGCGATCGCAAGGGCGGCGCGACGTCCCGAGGTGGTCAGTGTTCCAAGCCGGTATCCAAACATCACTAAATTCCCCGCAGGTCTCCTCACCATTCCGGCGGCCGCACCAGCGGTCCCTGGTCTTTGGGCGAGGGCAAACCCGAGGCCTTGGGCTGCAGCAGTTCGGGCGAGAGCAGGCGGCCCCAATTGGTGCGCTCCGCCATCTCTTCGCGGGTGGCGGCCGGCACGAAATCCTGCCCCTCGCGAATCTGCCATCCGCCGCCCAGGGCGCGGTATGCCGCGATCAGTCCCAGCGGAACGCTGCCCTCCGCTGTCGCCAGGTTGTTTTGCGCAGTGTACAGGTTCTCCTCCGCGGTAAGCACGGTGGTGAAATCCGCGATCCCCTCGCGATACTGGATGAGCGCGATACGCAAGGCTCCGGTTGCGGCCTTGACGCTCTCTTTCAAGTACACGACCGCCACGCGCGAATTGAGGAAAACGGCGATTCCATCCTCGACCTCCTGCTGCGCCTTGAGCAGGGAGTTCTGATAGCTAATCAGCAGTTCCTGAAATTTCGCGTCCTGCACACGCACATTGTTGGTAATCTGTCCGTAGTTCAGAATGTTCCACTGCACTGTGGGCCCGACGGCGTAATAAAGGCTCTGGCCGGTGAAGACACTGTCCAGGCCGCGGCTGACGGTACTGCCCAGGCTTCCGACGTTACCGGTCAGGCTGAAGAGCGGCAGCAGGTCCGCCTTGGCAAAGCCGATTTGCGCGCATTGCGCCGCCGCCTGCAACTCTGCCCGACGCACGTCAGGCCGGCGCCGCAGCAGGTCGGCCGGGATGCCCACCGACGCCCTCTGCGGCGCGGTGGGAATGTGGCCGGCGGGCCCTGCGATCAATTGGTCCATCTGTCCGGGAGGCAGGCCGAGCAGCACGCTGAGTGCGTTTTCGGATTCCTGGACCTGGATGGTAAGCTGCGGGATCACTGCCTCGGTTGCGCCCAGGACGTTTTCGGCCTGGTAAACGTCGCGTTTGGTGGCGGTGCCGCCTTCGAATTTTGCGCGCGCGATCTTCAGTGCTTCGCGCTGGCGCTTGGCGTTGTCCTGCGCAATTGCAATTTGCTTTTGCGCGGTTCGGATCTGCACGTAGTTGTTGGCCACGTCTCCGGTAAGGGAAACCAGCACGTCGTCGTAATCCGCGACCGAGGCCAGGAACGTGTCGTCGGCCGACTCAATCGCGCGCCGCAACTTGCCCCACACGTCCAGTTCCCAGGCCGCCTGCGCCGAAAAGATGTCCGACCAGTATGTATTGCTGCTTAGATTGTACGGCAGCGAGATCGGCAACCGGCTATAGGTGACCGAAGCTCCGATGGCCTGTTGCTGCGGATATAGTTCGCCGATTGCAACGCCCAACTGCGCGCGCGTCTCCAGCACGCGCGCTCCAGCCGTGCGCAGGGTTAGATTCTGCTGATAAGCGAGTTGTACCAGGTGGGTCAGAACCGGGTCATTGAAGACCATCCACCAGTTCCGATACTCCTGGCGCTTCACATCAACCGCGGCGTCGTCTGACTCAACCCATTTGGACGCCACTGGCGCCGCAGGACGCCTGAAGTCCGGACCCAGCATGCACCCGGCGGCGAGCAAACTGGCGGCCAGAACGGCCTCAATTCTGTGCCAACGCAACCCGGTCATCTGGCACCAACTTCCGTTTGCGCCTCGCCTTGGGCGTGCCGCTCTCGAAGGAAAAATGCGTTTATCGCATTCCTCCCATGCCCATACCGCCACCACCGCCGCCAGATTGTTGCCTGGCCTCACGCAGATTTTGCAGATCCTGCTTTATCCGCTGCTGGTCCTGCGGTTGGAACGCTCCGCTGTCGAGAATTTGGTGAAAGTTCATCATCGCCCGCATCGCCGACCGGCGGTCGCCGCTCTGGTGGGCCTCCTTAAGTGTCCTCAGGTCGTTGCGGACCTGCTCTTTTTGCTGCTGTGTCAGAGTGGAGCGCTTCATTCCTTCATGAAGGTCAAAGGCGAACGTCACCATCGCATCCTTTGCCGCGTCCTGCGCACGGAGCACCGCAGGATAAGAGGCGACCAGGCCGGCCAGCGCCACACAGGCGCAAATCGTAACCCTACCCATTGTTTTCATTCACTGCACCTCTGCCAGCACCGCTATCGCGGTCAGAAAACCGTCAGCCTCGCGCGGCAAATGGGCCGCGCCGGATCCAATGGAACCTGCCCCTCGCGGTTCGCCAAAAGCTGCACCAAAGCGGCACCATTGTGCTTTCCATAGACCCCGAAAACAAGAAGCGCTGACAATTTTATCCACGATGCCCGCGCGTTCCTCTCAAGGTCAACGTTTCCGGCAGGTTAATCGGGCCGAAAGGAACCTTGGACAAACATGACGGATGTGACCGGACGCCGGCCTCCCGCGTCCCGGTCGGGAGCATTTCCAGTGGTGCGCATTTTGTAAAAAGTACCGGACAGCATAGCGAAATTCGCTGCAAATACTCACCGATTACCGGTGGAACGGGCCTTGCGTATTCCTCTCAGGCAAGCCGTTACGCGCGGCTATTTCGCTTCCCGGGGGGAACGCACAAAGGAGTGAGAAGGAATGGATAAGGACAGAATGAAAGGCAAGTGGAACCAACTGAAAGGCGATATCAAGCGCAAGTGGGGCCAAATGACGGACGACGATCTGATGACCGCCGAAGGTGACATGGACAAGCTCATCGGCAAGATCCAGGAGCGCACCGGCGAGCAGCGCGACGCGATCCGCAACTGGCTCAACGAGCGCAGTTAGTAATCGCCAGTGATTGGCGTCTGGTTTGCGGCCGCGCCGCCCAGCGGCGCGGCCGCAAACCGTTGCGTCGCTCACAAGGAACGATAAATGGCTGGCACCAAATATTTTTCGTTGAGTTGCCCGCTCAAACTCCATTTAGGAGATAGTAATGACTCTAAATAAACTATCGATTTTCGCACTGGCCGGCTTGCTCGGCACAGCGATGATTGCTCCGCCGATGCTTCTGGCTCAGGAAAAAGCTTCGCATGAGGAAATGGAAGCGACCGGTTCAAATGCGGAAAACGGCCACGAAGGCCAGGCGGCAAAGCATCTGTACCGTGCCACCCGCGATGAACTGGGCGACGCCGCGATGACGACCAAAATCAAAACCGCCCTCATGGCTGACCAGGCGACGAGGACGTTAGCGATCCACGTCAAGTCCAATCAGGGGCTGATAACTCTCAGCGGAGAAGTTGATTCGCCACAGACCGCCGCCCGTGCCGAGAGCATTACCGCCGGCATTAAAGGCGTGCAGTCGGTGAAGAATGAGCTGACCTGGCACACCAGCGCGAAATAGCGCGGGTGAAATGGGTATTGCAAAACTCGAGGTAACACCCATGACGAAAGCAATTACAGGACGCTCGATGCGTATGGCCTGGCTGCGGGGCGCCGGAGCAATCGGGTTCGCAATGGCGCTCTCGGTAGCCGTGCCGGCGCGGGCGCAGACCACCGTCACCAACGAAGACGTGCATGAGCAGGAATTGTCGGCGCAAAGCGCGGCAAAACACCATTACAATTCCCCGGCCGAGCGCGCCGAGGATGATCTCTTGATCGTCAAGGTGAAGGCCGCTATCGCCGATGCCGACCTCGCTGACAATAGTCCAATGACGGTCGACGCCGACCATGGCCGCGTTACGCTTACGGGCGTGCTTGAATCGCGCGAGGATGTGCAGCGGACGGTGTCGTTGGTCCAGGGCATCGATGGCGTTACCAGCATCAACAACCGGCTGACTTGGGAGAAGAACCCCGAGTAGCGCGGCATGCGAAAACAGAGACAGGAAAGGAGATTTCGAAAATGAGTTCCATAACTTCAGTGGGATTGAGCGTGACGATCTTTTTGGCGGGCGCGCTGGCCATCGGATGCGCCAGTCGCGAAGTCAAAAACACGACCACCTACGTACCCGAACCTCCAAAGGTAATCGTGCAGCCCGCGGCGCCCGTGGTGGTAACACCCCCGCAACCCGCGACTTCGATGGTGGAGCCGAGTACGACTTCGACTACTCAGACCTCCAGCAGCTATAACTCCAGCGACTCGGAGAACGCAGCGGCGCCCGACAGCGATTCCAGCGTAACCAGTTATCGCACCCACAGCGAGTCGAGCACCGTCCGCACAGTGCCGGCACCCCAGCCTCCGACCACAACCATCTATCGGGAAACGACCACCACCCAATAACCGCCGCAGGCTGCGGGCCCGAATCGGGGTGTTGGGAACAGCGCTTCTCAACACCCTCTCTTTTTTTTATCGCTTTGTGTCCGAGGAAGGACGCTGCTCTATTGCGGCGAGAGATCTCCTGAATCGCTTGCGCGAGCGCTCGCTAGAACTTGTCGCATTTAGGTTCGACCACGCTTCTGATCACGCCTGCCAACTCCGCCGGGTCGACTGGCTTGATGACATGGCTGTCAAAACCCGCAGAGAAAATCTTGACCTTGTCCTCCACCCTTCCATAGGCGGTCAGCGCCACCAGCGGCAGATGAGCGCCATCAGATCTGCGCTCGTGCTCGCGGATCTGTTTGGCCAGCCACAGACCGTCATGCCCTGGCATCCCGATGTCCGAGACAATCGCGTCGGCGCCATGCTCGGACAGCAGTTCCAAAGCGCCATCGGCGGAATCAGCTACGATCGCATCCGCATCCAGTGATTTAAGCACCGCCCGCAGCGCCTCGGTCGCGTCCCGATCGTCATCCACGACCAGAACCCGCAGCCCCGCCAGGCGGGGAAGCCGGGCGAGGTCGTGGGTGTTAACGACCGTCGGATGCCTGCGCCGATACTGGAAGCCTTCGGTTCCGGCTGGTATTGGCAGCCGGATGGTGAACGTGGCGCCTTTGCCCAGCCCATGGCTATGGACGCTAATCGCTCCGCCGTGCATCGCAACGATCTGCCGGACAATGGTCAAGCCGAGTCCCATACCCTTCTTTTGGTTTTGCGCCGACGTCTCCGTCTGCCAGAAGCGATCGAAGACGTGAGGCACAAGGGAGGGCGCAATACCCTGGCCGGTGTCCACGACCGACAATTCCGCGTGCGAATTGATGCGCGCGAGTTGCACCTGGATTTTACCACCCGTGGGAGTGAATTTGACTGCGTTGGACAATAAATTCCATAACGCCTGCTGAAGTCGATCCGGATCGCCCAGGATTATGCCCGCGCGTGGATCTATACTCATTTGCAGATCGATTCCCTTCGCCTCGGCCGCCGGCGCCATGGTGTCAACACCGGCCTTCACCACCGCGGGCAAATCCGTCGACCGTAAATCCAGGCGCAGCCGTCCGGTTTCGATTTTGGCAAAATCAAGCAGGTCCTCGATCAGTTGAGCCTGGGCCTGGGCGGCGCGATCGATAGAGGTCAGGCCGCGTCTGACCTTGGCTTCGTCGCGCTCGTCCGACAGCAAAAGGCGCGACCACAGCAGGATCAGATTAAGCGGGTTTCGCAGTTCGTGCGAAACAGTGGCCAGAAAATTATTGGTCTTCAGATTAGCCTCTTCGGCATCTTGCAAAACGCGTTGGTATTCATGCACGACCGTGCCGACATAGACTCCCGAGACTACGATAAGCGCTAGAGCAATTCCGGCCAGCGAGAACGGCACCAGCCACAATAGCATCGCCTGTTCGCTTCGCCGCCGCTGCGTCGTGTGCAAACTAAGATTCTTCTCCGCGTTGATAAAATCATCGAATGAGGAGAGCAATGACCCCGTAATCGGCGCTACCCGTGCAAGGATGCCTTTAGCCTCTCCGGGAACAGGTTGAACGGCGAGGATGCTCTGCATCGCCGCCACCCAGCGTAAATTTTGCGTACTGATCTGCGCCAGTTGATTTTCCTGAACAGGGTTGCCCGGATTGAAGTTCACCAGCTTCTTGAGACCGCTGCCCGCTTCCATTAGTGCGTGCTTCAACGCGGGCAGATCCGCGGGGTCGAAGGAAACCAGGTAGCCGAGCAGCACGTCCTGAGCGTTCACTACGCTGTTCCTCGCCGATTGCGCTTGACTCAGGAGCTGCTCGCGTGGTGCGAGCCGGGCTGCAACCGTGCTATCGGCTCGCAGTTGCCAAAGAAGAATTGCCGCCAGAACAGCCAATGCCAGGGGCGCGCCGATCACGCCGGTCAGAAGCCGTCTTTTAAGAATCTCAGCCTGCATTACACTGTTTCATTGAAATAACTCGCGGGATCAAACCGCCGGCAAAACAACTCCTTCGGTTTCTTTTCCCCCTTCCATTCTCGCTATATCGTTGACTAGTACAGTAACTGTCTATTTGCAGTATCGGGCCAGCTTGTTGTATAGAGTTTTCGGACTGAACTTCAGGATTTTTGCTGCAAGAGTTTTGTTCCCGCCGGCGTATTCCAAAGTACGCAGCACCAGCTCACGTTCGACCTCTTCGGCGGAGGAGCCGAGCCTGATTTGCAGATGCGGCGCGCCGCCGTTGGCGATGGAAACGTTCTGGAAATCGGGCGGCAGATCGGCGACCGAAATGAATGGGCCTTTGGCGTATATCACGGCCCGTTCGATAACGTTCCTCAGTTGGCGGATATTACCGGGCCATGGATGCGCCAACAGGGCGGCCAGACAGGCGTCATCGACACCCGTAATCCGCTTGCCGCAATCCTCGGTGAAGTACTGTACGAAAGCATTAACCAGCAAGGGAATGTCATCAGTACGATCGCGCAATGGAGGCATCCAGATCGACAGCACGTTGAGGCGATAGAACAGGTCTTCGCGGAACTTTCCGTCGCGCACGGTCTGGGCCAAGTCGCGGTTGGAGGCCGCGATGATACGTACGTCGATTGGGATTTCGCCGCTGCCCCCAACTCGCCTAAGCGCCCGCTCCTCAATTACCCGGAGCAGCTTGGCCTGGATCTCGGGCCTGGTTTCGGAAATTTCGTCGAGCAGCAGTGTGCCGCCGTTGGCTTGCTCGAAACATCCCTCGTGACGGCGCTCGGCGCCGGTGAAGGCGCCCCGTTCATGGCCGAACAATTCGCTTTCGAGCAGGTTTTCGGGAATCGCGGCGCAGTTGATGCCGATATACGGACCCGCGTGGCGCGGCGAAAGGTCATGGATAGTGCGTGCGGCAAGCTCCTTGCCGGTGCCACTCTCTCCGCTGATCACAACCGAAGCGGTGGAATCCGAGATGTGCCGAATCGAGTCCATCACCCGGCGCATCGGCTGCGAGCGTGCGATGAACGACCCGGTCTCGCGAAACGAACCGCCGCGCCGGCGCGCCTCATAAGCCTCTTCCCAAGCGGCCGCCTGGCGCGACAGATGAGCCAGCATTTCCTGCAGATGCGACCAGTCGATTGGCTTGCGCAGGTAATCCAGCGCCCCCAGCTTCATTGCCTGGACCGCGTCGGCAAAGTCGCCCTTGCCCGATATCATAATGGTAGCCAGGCTGAGCCCCAACGCATTGATGTTGTGCAGAAGACTCAGTCCATCGATGCGCGGCATCTTGATGTCCGCCAACAGGATGTGGGGATTGAGTCTGCGGATCAGGTCGAGGGCGACTTCGCCATCTTCGGCGATAGCTACATCGTAACCCCACGAGTTCAACATCGCGCGCCATCCTTCGTGAGCGGCGACGTCGTCTTCTGCCACCAGAATCCGTGTATCCAGACCCATTTCTTCCCTCCCGTAGGTAGTCGTCGTATGAGAGCGGACGCCCCTGGCCCCCTCGCCTGCCCGCGATGTGGGGGTCCGGCGCTCGTTCCCACCGTCACCGGAGATTGGGTAACGGTTGACCGTTCCACGGTAGCTCAGCAATCGCCGTACCGGCGCAGAAATAGCCTGAATTCGCGTGCATTTTCGAAACGCACGAACCTCCGAAGCTTAAACTGTGTAATTTTTATAAGGGCGGACCGCTAGTGAAGCCCTCCGTAAAGGGAGGACATATGAAGCAGACTTCAGTCTAAAGCCAGGTCTGAACGGTGCTGGCAAGGAAGTCTCGAATCCGCACCCGCCAGGAGCGATGCTCCCACCGCGCCAGCGTAATCTCGCGCGAGTGCTCGCGGTCCGCCGCAAAGGCTCGTTCCATGCGTTGCGCGAATTCGGGGTCCAGCGCGGTTATGTTGATCTCGTCATCCGAAGCGAAGCTCAGCCAGTCCAGGTTGGTCGAACCAACGGTTGACCATACGCCGTCTATGGTAACGGTCTTCGCGTGCAGGATGGCGTCGTTGCGCTCAAAGATTTTCACACCTGCGGCAAGCAGCTCCTGGTAATGGGTTTGCGCGGTGTAACGCGCGACCGCGTAGTCGCTATAGCGCGGCAGGATCAATTCCACGTCCACGCCGCGCTGAGCAGCACGTTTGAGCGCGCGCAGGAACTGCTCGTCCGGCGCGAAATAGGCAGTGGTAATATAGACGCGATACTCAGCGTGCCAAATGGCCGAAACCAGGGTGACGTACATCTAACTGAAACCGGCGTCCT
>DATFSZ010000046.1:0-26715 GCA_035262365.1 Binataceae bacterium (SeqCode) | reverse complement strand
TCGGCAACGTCGCGCTTTACGGCGCGACCGCGGGCGAGGCGTTCTTCCGCGGGGTGGCGGGCGAGCGGTTCGCAGTGCGCAACAGCGGCGCGGTCGCGGTGGTCGAAGGTGTGGGCGATCACGGCTGCGAGTACATGACCCGCGGGATGGCGATCGTGCTCGGCAAGACCGGACGCAATTTTGCCGCCGGGATGAGCGGCGGGGTCGCTTACGTGCTGGACGAGGACGGCACCTTCGCGCGCCGCTGCAATACCAGCATGGTGGAACTCCTGGGATTCAAGGATGAGGCCGAAAGCCGCCAGGTTCACACCCTTATAACACGCCATTTTCAATACACGCACAGCGAGGTCGCGCGGCGGCTGCTCGATGACTGGAACCACTACGTGAGCAAGTTCGTGAAGGTACTGCCTTCCGAGTACCGCAAGGTGCTCGAACGCCAGCATCTCAATTCGGAAGCAATGAAGCTGGCGTCGGTCTGAAACAGGCGGCGATGGAGTGGCGCCGGCGCAGCGCGGATCAAGCTGCGTAAACGATGGGTGGTGGCGGCAGACAACATGTAGCAGGAGTAACTGGTTGAATGGGTAAGCTCGGAGGTTTTTTGGAGATTGGGCGGGAGACGCCGCCGCGCCGGCCGGTGACGGAGCGGGTGCGCGACTGGCGCGAGTATGACACTCCGATGCCCGAAGACAAGCTCAAGGCCCAGGGCGCCCGCTGCATGGATTGCGGAATCCCCTTCTGCCACAAGGGATGCCCGCTGGGAAACATCATCCCCGACTGGAACGATCTGGTTTACCGCGGCCGCTTTGAAGAAGCGATCGAGCGGCTGCATCGGACCAACAATTTTCCCGAATTCACCGGCCGGGTCTGTCCCGCGCCGTGCGAGGAAGCCTGCGTCCTAAACATCAACAGCCAGCCGGTCACGATCAAGATGATCGAGAAGCACATCATCGATCGGGCTTTCGCCGAGGGATGGGTGAAGCCGGTCATAGCCAGCGTCCGGACCGGCAAGAAAGTCGCGGTAGTGGGATCGGGGCCGTCGGGCATGGCGTGCGCGCAGCAACTAGCCCGCGCCGGCCACAGCGTCACGTTGTTCGAACGCTCCGACCGCGTCGGCGGCCTGCTGATGTATGGGATTCCCGATTTCAAGCTGGAGAAATCCAACCTCTACCGGCGCGTCGAGCAGATGACGGCCGAAGGTGTGGAGTTCAGAACCAACTGCCACGTCGGCGTCGATTATCCGGGCGAGCGGCTGCGCGCCGAGTTCGACGCGATTTGCCTTACGATCGGTTCGACCAAGCCGCGCGATCTTCCGGTGCCGGGACGCGAGCTTGATGGAATCCACTTCGCGATGCAGTTCCTGCCGCTGCAAAACAAGATCAACGCCGGCGACATTGTTCCGGAGGGCCGGATGATCAGCGCCAAGGGCAAGCGCGTCGTGATCCTGGGCGGAGGCGATACCGGGTCGGACTGCCTGGGCACATCCAATCGTCAAGGCGCCGTGTCGGTTCATCAATTCGAGTTGCTCGCCAAGCCGCCCGAAATGCGCACCGCCGATATGCCGTGGCCCAACTGGCCGATGATCCTGCGCACCTCCACTTCGCATGAAGAAGGCGTAATCCGCGACTGGAGCATCAACACCAAGAGCTTTGCCGGCCACAATGGACGGGTCGAGGCGCTACATGGCGTGCGCCTTGACTGGAAGACCGACAACGGCCGGATGGTGATGGAAGAGATTCCCGGCAGTGAGTTCGTGCTGGAATGCGACCTGGTGCTGCTGGCGCTGGGCTTTCTCGGTCCCGAGCCGGAAAGCGTGGTGGCGCAGTTGGGGCTGAAGCTGGATCAACGCGGCAATATCGAATGCAACGGCAGCTACATGAGCAGCGTGCCGGGGGTCTTCGCGGCGGGTGACGCGCGCCGCGGCCAGTCGTTGGTGGTGTGGGCCATTTGGGAGGGCCGCGAAGCCGCGCGCTGTGTCGATCAGTACCTGATGGGCGAAAGCGCCCTGCCCTCCAATCCGCAGATCTAGCTTGTGTCGCATGAAAAGAGCGCACACAGTTCTTGCGGTCTGCGTGCTGTGGATCGCCTGCCTTCCCGCGTTTGCCCTCACCGCGCATGCGCAGGCTAACTCCCCCGCTTCGCAACCCGCCGCGGAGCCCAGCACACAGGCGAAGATCGCCCAATTGGAAGCCGCCAAGCACGCACTCGAGCGCCAGGCGCGCGAAACCAACGGCTACCAGGAGTCATTGCGCCAGATGAAGGTTTTGAAGATCGACGACCTGATCTCCAAGCTGAAATCCGGCCAAAACGTGCCGCAAAGCAAAATCGACAGGACCATCCGGCATGTGTCGCTCCCGCTCTATCACGCTCCCGGGACTTAACCGCGCGCCTGTCGCCTCGACCCTATCGAACCACGGCTGCCCCCGAACTCTCCAAGACAACTTGTTTCTGCCGATCGCGCCGGCTGCAAGACTCCTTGCGGTCGCGCTTTGGCGGTCAAGCAAATCAACCCGTCGAACGAGGCCGGTGGCTCTTCAGTTGGCACACACGTACCTGCGATTTTGAAGCCATGTAACCGCGGCCGGTTTACAGTTGGTGCGTTTCCAGACTAGCCGTCCGAGACGGTTTGAGAGTCCCTGAAGCGCTCCAAACAATCCTTTTCGTCAAGATTCGGTTCCGCGCCTCCCGCCGATCGTTCTCACTTATCTGTCATCCGCTGGCGCTTGAGCTAAATCCGCCCAATGAGCTCCGAGACTGCCGGCCGGGTGCGGCTGCTGATATTCTTTGCGTGCTTCGTCATCTTTTTCGTCTCGCCGGTTACCGTCCTGCTCGACTCTCAATTTGCCCTGCTTACCAGCGAAAGCCTGATGAGGAACCGCACTCCCGCTCTAAACCAGTTCGAAATCCCCGGGCTCAATCCTACGGTTCTGCCCACCCGGCGCGGGCTGGCGCAACCGGGCATGTTCTATCAACTGGTGCGCAGACAGGGCCGCGTGCTCTACACCTATCCTCACGGCAGTTCCTTTCTCTCGCTGCCGTTTGTTGCGATGCTCAACGCGCTGGGCGTCTCGACGCTGAAAAACGGCAAGACCTACGATCTGATTTCGGAAGTGCTGGAGGAAAAACTGCTCGCCTCTTTGTTGATGGCGGCCGCGGCCGCGATCTTTTTTGAAATCGGGACGCAAACTCCATTGCCGGTGCTCGCCAGCACGGTGGTCGCGATCGGGGGCGCGCTGGGCACGCAGGTTTGGAGTTCGGCCAGCCGAACGCTGTGGTCGCAGACCTGGGAGGTATTACTGGCAAGTTGCGTGGCGCTGATGCTGCTGCGGGCCGATCGGAGCGGGGTGCGTCCAGTGCGGCTTGCCACTTTGATGGCGTGGATGTACTTCGTGCGCCCGACGGCAGTGGTCGCGATAGTTTCTGTCACTTTTTACGTCGGGGTGTTTTACCGGCGCGACGCCATCGTCTGCCTGGTTGCGCTTTGCGCGTGGGCGTTAATCTTTGTTTTATACTGGATGCTCATCTTCGGGCAGGTTTTGCCCGATTACTATCGTCAAGGTGATCTTCTCGATCTGGCTCGTATCGCCAGGACATTGCCGTCGGTCCTGATCAGCCCCTCGCGCGGGCTGCTGGTCTTCGTCCCCACGATACCGATGGTGATCTACCTCGCTGCGCGCTATTGGAAGGCGATCGATCGGCGCCTGGCCACTCTCGCCCTGGCGATAGTCTGCGGCAACCTCCTGCTGGTCGCATCGTATCCGCACTGGTGGGGTGGATGGTCCTACGGCCCGCGCCTCCTGACCGGCACGATTCCCTGGTTTGTGCTGTTGGGCGCGATGGGCTGCCGCGCTTTAATCGCGGATACCATGCGCGGGGCCAATGTGGCGCGGCTGAGCCTCGCGCTGATACTGCTGGCGATCGCTATCAACGGCTGGGGCGCGGTATCCTGGACGGCCACGTTCTGGAGCAAGGATGTCGATATCAACACGCATCCCGAACAGGCATGGAATTGGCGGCATCCGCAATTCCTCGCCGGCTTGTGACAACTGTCTCCGTTCCGCTGCCGTTCGATCGAACCATTAATCGCATTCGATCGCATGGCCGCAAGATGATTTGACAGCCCGCCATCGGGCGTTGCACTCTCCAGCCTATTACCACCGCGCTCTCCCGGACGTGTCATGAGCGAAGCTTTCTTGTTCGAAAAGGACGGACCTCTTACGACGCTGACCTTCAACCAGCCGCGCCGGCGCAATTGCATGAATCACGAGGTCATGCGTGAGATGGAGGAGCTGATCCGGCGCGTGCGCGACGACCGGGGAACCCGCGTGCTGATCACCACTGGAACGGGCGCTGCCTTTTCCGCAGGAGCCGATCTTTCAGTGCCCAGAGCAATCACCGATCGGGCACAACGCGAGCAATTCGTCGCGGCGCGCAACAAGGGACTGGCGAGGGTAATCGGCCGCGTTTTCGATCTCATCACCCGGCTGGATTGCCTGACAATCGCGGCGGTCAACGGGTACGCGGTGGGCGGCGGATGGGCGATCGCGGCGGCATATGATTTCGTCCTGGCGGCGGAGCAGGCTCAGTTCTGGGTGCCGGAAGTGGATCTGAACCAAGCCTATGTCGGAGGGCCAGCCCGCATGATGGCCGCGCGGATGGGTCCCTGGCGAGCCAAGGAAGCGATGATCCTGTGCCGGCGCTACAGTGCCGGCGAGCTGCACGCGATCGGCATGGTTAACGAAGTGGTGAAAGCGGCGGACCTGGCGCAGCGCGCGCGGGAACTCGCCCTGGCGCTGGCCAAAAAGAATGCGCGAGCGGCAACGGCGACCAAGCACTTTGTGGACGAGGCGTTCGTGGGACCGCGCTGGTATTGACGCAGTTGGCGCGCCGGGCCTTCGGCCACGTCGACGCAATATTGAACGGGTTTGGCCAGTGCCCATAATGTGATAAATTTGGTTAGTCGCTGCTATTAAACTGTAATCAAGCATGAAGGATAACGCGCGCATACTTGTGGCCGAGGACGACGCCACCACGCTGGAGGCGTGGTGCGGCATGATTCGCATCTGGGGATTTGACGTATGCGGCACCGTGGACGGCGAAGATGCGCTGCGGCAACTGCATGCGTACAATCCACATGTTTTGATTTCGGACCTCAAAATGCCCCGGCGCGACGGCTTGGGTCTGCTCAAGGAGATGCGCCGGCTTGGACTCGACGTCCCGACCCTGATCATTTCCGGCGAAGGCGATATTCTCGATGCGGTTGCGGCGATGAAGCTCGGCGCGCTTGACTACGTGCGCAAGCCTATTGACCCACCGCATCTGCGCGCTCTGCTCAACACCTTAACCCAAAATAGGGCGGCCGAAGGACGCACGTCGGCGCCCCGACAGCCTTCCGCGGCGGCGGCAAAGCTGGTAGGCCCGTCGCAGCCAATGCACGAAGCACGGGCCTTCATCGAGAAGGTGGCGCCCTCGACCACTTCAGTGATGATCTTCGGCGAGAGCGGAACAGGTAAAGAGGTTGCCGCCGCGATGATTCATCAGATGTCGCCGCGGCGCGGCGGGCCCTACGTTGCGGTCAACTGCCCGGCTATCCCCGAGACTCTGATGGAGGCCGAATTGTTCGGCTACGAACGGGGGGCGTTTAGCGGCGCCGACCGCCGCTACGAGGGATGTTTCGAGCGGGCCAATGGCGGCACGCTGCTGCTCGACGAAATCACCGAAATGAAATTCGAGCTACAGGCCAAGTTGCTGCGTGTGCTGGAAGAGCGCCGGCTGCGCCGGCTCGGCGGCAGCCCCGAAATCTCATTCGATGTGCGGGTTTTGGCCACCACCAACCGCAGCCCGCAGCGGGCCATCCGCGAGGGGCGGCTGCGTGACGACCTGTACTACCGCCTCAGCGTGATTTCCATCGAGCTGCCACCACTGCGCCAGCGTCCCGAAGACATCGCGCCTCTGATCGATCACTTCATCGGCACGATCGGCGGCCGCAATGGCGCAGTGCTGGGTGCGGACGCGGAGTTTGTGCAGGTGCTCAGGGACTACTCGTGGCCGGGCAACGTGCGACAATTGCGCAATGCAGTCGAACGGGCCATGGTGGTAAGCTCAGGTCCCCTCCTGAGCCTGGTTGATCTGCCTCCCGAACTGCGCCCGGCTACACCCGGTCCGCCGGTGCTGGAAGTATCGATCGGAGGCTGCTCACTGCAGGATGTGGAACGCGAGATGATCAACCGCACCATGGAATTCGCCGGAGGCAACAAGACCAGGGCAGCCGAGATGCTCGGTATCAGCCTGCGCACGCTGTACAACCGCCTGGAACGTCTTGACGGCAAGGAGCGGCCGAAGCCAGCCTGATGTTGGGCCGGCGCCGGGGGGCGGTTTCCCGATGGGCCTTCGCACAAAGCTGGCCGGCGCCTTCGTCATCCTGCTTACCGTTGCCGTATTAGCCGCGAGCATGGTGGAGCTCAGCTGGACGCTGGCCAAGATGGCCAACGAAGTGATCGATTCCGGCAATGTGGTTGCCTCCGAGGTTTTCGAGCAGGTGCGCTCCGCGCTGGCCCGCAATTCCGGAGACCCGGCGGCCGGCTTGCGCACTGACCCGAATCTGCTCGCCTTTATTCAATCGGTTCGGGCCTTCGCCAAAGGCATTGTCTTCATCGGTATCGACAGCGCCGACGGCCATAGCATCGTCGGTGAGCAGCAGGGCGGCGCTGTTCCGGCCGACGCACCCCCGCTCGACGTGCTGCGCGCCGCGGCGCAGTTGCCGCTGCCATTTCAGCTTTTGCACGCACTCTGGCATGAGCACGATTACTTGCTGCAGCGGCCGATACTGATCAACCGGAAACCATTCGCAGTGATCCGCGTCGGCGTCAGTACCGCGCTAATCGCCGACGAGGTACATCAACTGGTCTGGGCGATGCTCGGCGTCAGCATCTTGATTATCGTTGTCGCGGCCAGCGCGGGCGCAGCGATTGGAGATGTCCTTTCGCGGTCGGTCGTCGCGATCACCAGCGGAGTCGAGCGGCTGGCAATGGGCCGGGAAGAGGTGAACCTCGCGGTCGGCGGTCATGACGAACTGGGCAACCTGGCGGAAAAGTTCAACCGCCTTTCACGCCAGGTGCTGAGCGAACGCAGCCGATGGGAAAATGAGCGCGGCGGACTGTTCAAGGCGCTGCGCTCGATGACCGATGCGATCATTCTGGTGGATGCCGACGCCGCTATCCTGTTCGCCAACACCGAAGCACAAACGCGGCTGGAGCTGAGCCAAAACGCGAGCGAAGGCCGCCAGCTTCCGGTGGCGCTGGGCCGAGCCCATCCGCTGGTGCGGATGGTCGAAGCGGCCCTGGCGACGGGCACCGAGGCTCATGACGTCGCGATCGATCTGAGCAATTCGACTCAGCACGCGGTCCACTGCCTCGTGTCAATTTTCCCGCTCTCGCGCGGCCGCGATGCGGCCGGCCTGCTGGTGACTTTGCGTGACCTAAAGCCGATGGCAGAATTGGAAACGGTGGTTGAGTACTCCAGCCATCTAGCGCGCATGGGCGGCTTGATTTCCGGTGTCGCCCATCAGATTCGCAAACCGCTCAATGTGCTGGCGATTCGCCTTGAGTGGATGCGCCAGGACTCTATACAGGGGATGCCACTGGGAGCGCACATCGAAAGCATCCGTTATGAAATCCACCGCCTCGACCGCGCCGTGGAGGGTCTCCTGCGTTTCATGCGGCCTGAACGGCTGGAACTGCGCGAAGTTGCGATCGCCGACCTGCTGACCGAAGCCGGTTCGCAGGTGGCCTCATCAAACGTACGGATCGAGTACCAGAGCAACGGATCGCTGCCATTGCTCAAGGTCGACTACCCGTTGCTGGCCGAAGCCTTCAGAAACATTTTCCAAAACGCCGCCGAGTCGATGATCGACGGCGGAAGCATCGCGGTCAGCGTAACGCATCCGGTAGACGGCTTTATCCAGGTGGAGGTCGCCGATCGCGGCTGCGGGATCGAGCGCGAGCAACTGGACCACATTTTCGACCTCTACTTCACGACCAAGCCGGGCGGGAGCGGCCTGGGTCTCAGCCTGGCCCTGCGGGCGATAGATCTGCACAAAGGGACCATCGAGGTTGATTCCAAGGCCGGGTCCGGTACCCGAGTCTGCGTCAGGCTACCGGTACAACCCCTTCCGACCAACCCGGAACCCAACCTGCCGGCCTGATGTGTGCTAGTGAAATCGGCCCGGCTTGAAATTTTGCTATCGGCGATACTGCTGACGTTTGCGGCATGCGAGTATTTGCCTTTCATGACGTCCAAACCGCCGCCGCGGATTGAGCCGTCAGCCACTCTGACGCCCACGGCGACGCCCACGCCAACGCCGACCGCGACGCCCGGGGTCAGAAAGCGCAGACGCCGTAAACGCCCCAGGCAAACCCCGACTCCAACACCAGCCAGTTCGCCGACCCCGACGGCACAATCCACCCCGCCCGTCAGCAGCTCGATGGTCACGACTGGCGAATCGGCTGTGGAGCGCAAGGATATCGAACAAAAGCTAGCGGAGGTCCAGGGCCGCCTGGCGGCGATCAATCGCGCCCAGCTCAAAAGCGGAGACGAGACCGACTACGACCGCATCAAGTCGTTCATCGCCGAAGCCCGCGGCGCATTGAAGGAACAGGATGATTTACGCGCCCGGAGCCTGGTGGATAAGGCCGCCCGGCTGGCAACCCAACTCGAAGGACGGGTATCGAGTCCGTAGAGCAAACATAAACCTACAGGGTGAGAAGAGATTTCCGGCGTGGCGCGCCTGGATACAGGTTTCATCTCGAACAATGGGCTTTCGCAAAAGATACTTGTTCGCTTCCTCGCTAGTAGAGGCGCGCAACCTTCCATTCGCCCTGCTCCACCAGGCCCGCGCCCTGATAGCAGAAAAAATTCCCGCCCGCCGAATCCGCATTGAAATGACCGTCGAACAAGCAGCTTGAGCCATCAGGCAGCATCACACGCAGTCGTGCCAGCGAACCCATCACGGAGGAAGAAACCACCCTGCCGCCGTCGTTCATATTGCGGCAAACCATTGTGCCGAAAACACATCGGTAGGTGCCATTCACGTCGGCGCCCTCCTGGAACAGGGTGAGTGTGATACGTTGTACGGCGCCGCATCGGCCTTTGTCGAACAATATCACACCACATGATGTAACCGTGCTCCCCTGCCAGGTGCCGGTCACGTCGACGGTAGGCTTCTCCTGCACCGTGCCGCAGGCCTGGGTCGCCAAAAGCACCAACAGCACCGACCTGTATAGAGTGCGAAGCATTTTGCCCCCATGTTGCTCGGGCAAAGAAAGGCATCAAAGAACGAAGCTAACGTAACCCGCTATGGGCTTGGGTGGCAACGCCAACCAAAAGCTCGAGCTGTTTGCGGAGTGAAAAAACGGGCGCAATCGCTGCCCACGAGCACGCCCGTCTCCTAATCTTTAGCCGTGTGCCAGCTCAATCGGCGCCGGAGCGGAGCACCCGTCCGGGCAGGTCGCCGGTGTGGTTGCGGTGCTCGTAGAGTACCTTGCCGTTGACGATCGTGTACTCGATGCCCTGCGCCGTCATGACCAGGCGCCGGCCCCCGCCCGGCAGATCCTTGCGCATCTCGGCCCGCTTGGCGGAGTCGACCGTGTTGTAGTCGAAGATGGCAAGGTCCGCAGCCTTGCCGGGCTGCAGGCGGCCGCGTCCCTTGATTCCGTAAAAATCCGCCGGTTCGGACGTGATACGCTTGATGGCGAACTCCAGCGATACCGCCTGCCTTTCGCGCACCCACTTGCCCAGCAGGTAAGTGCAATAGCCCGCGTCGCACAGCATATCGACGTGGGCGCCGCCGTCGGAAAGGCCGATCATCGTGCGGGAATCCTTGACCAGTTGCTCGATTCCCTCTTCGTGGAACTGCGCCATCGTGTACTGGATGTTAAGGTCGTCCTCCAGCGCCAGGTCCAGGAAGGTATCCAGCGGATCCTTGCCCCGTTCCTCGGCCACCTGTGCGACGGTCTTGCGCTCCATCGATTTCATCGCCGGGTTGGTCACGTCCAGGATCTCGACGCGATGCCATTTCCCGTTAAAGAGATGCGGCCGTTTGAGCTCCTCGCGGAACGCGTGGCGGAAGGCAGGATCGGAATAGATTTGCTTCTGCACCTCGCCGGGCTGATTAAACACGCGGTTCCAGCTATCCATGTCAGCGAAGGTGAAGGGATTGCGTAAGTCGATTTGCACCACGAACGGCCGGCATGTGATCTGCGGCATCGCGCCGCGCTTCAGCAACGGATCGAGCCGGCGCAGCGTTTCACCCGCGGCCTCGGGCCGCTTGGGGTTGACCGACATCGCCAGAAAAGTCACGGGCCGTTCGCTCTGGGTCAGGAGGAAGTCGAGCAGGTCGTATTCATCTTCCATAACCCGGCCGACGCGCTTGGTCAGCGCCACTTCGATCGAACCCTTTCCCAGGTCGCGCAGAACGTTGGAGTAGGCCTTGATCTCGTCGCGGCTTGCCAGGCGGCAGGCCAGCGGATGACCCTGATAGCCTATATGCTGGGCCAGTACGGTGGTGGTAAATCCCCAAGCGCCCGCCGCCACAGCCTCGCGCAGCACGGCGGCGATTTTGGTGGTTTCCTCCGTGGTAGCCGCGCGCTCCATCGATTCCGGGCCCATCACGAAATGGCGAAAAGGGGTCAGCGGCGCCATGAAACCGAGATTGATACCGCTGTGGCGCCGGCTGGCAGCGTCCATGAATTCGGGAAAAGTTACCCAGTCCCAGGTCACGCCCTTATTAAGGACTTCAAAGGGAATAGCTTCGACGTTGACCAGGTCCCAAGCCGCGATTTCGCGGACCTCGGGTTTGCAGGGCGCGATTCCCACCCCGCAATTCCCCATTAGCACCGTGGTGACACCGTGCCACGAGGAGCAACTGACCAGGGGATCCCAGCAAATTTGTGCGTCGTAATGCGTGTGGTGGTCGATGAAACCGGGCGTCACGATAAGGTCCGAAGCGTCGATGACTTTGGCGGCGCCTTCGGTTACCTTGCCGATTTCAGCGATTAGGCCCCCGGCGATCGCAACGTCCGCCCGGCGGCGCGGAGCCCCGGTGCCATCGACTACGGTGCCGTTTTTAATCAATAGGTCGTAGGCCATGACTTTCCCTCTGGGTGGCTTTTACGAAGTGCGAACGCGACCCGGTCAAATCAACGCCGATTTTTTCATAGCCTGAACGTTCGATACAAGTCCGCAGCCTAAAAACTGATTTATACGGGGCGGGTTGAACAAAATCCGGGGCACGATCCCGCTTCAGTCGTCATACCTAAAGTCCCAAGCGCCGCCTTCAGGGCGACCTGTTACTGACTTCAAATGGCGGCGATCGGGAAACGTGTAAATTATCCCTACTCCACGCCAAACTAAACTACGCAATTTTAAGGCTTTCTGGTTGGCACGCGGCTTGATTACCACCGACGGTAACCGGAGCAGACCAGTCCCCCTGCGGTGGCGGCAAAGCTCCCGAACGGAGGCCAACATGGAACTCGTTGAGCGGATGGAAGAGATGATTCAGGGCTATGAACCGGACATCCTGCTCCCGGAACAATACAATGAACTGCGGCGGCGGCGGCATGAGCTGCAAGGGGAACTCAAACTGATGTTCGCGGTCCTCGAAGACGCGATTCATTGCTACCTGCATCATATGAACGCGAAAAGCCGACAGCGTCGAATCCTGTTTTACGAGGTACGCGACTGGATGGATTCCACCCGCGGCAAGGGCCTGTTCGCCTTCGAAACTCTCTGCGAGGCGCTTGGAATCGACGCCGGCCGGCTGCGCAAGATGCTGGACATGCGCCGGCGCCAGATTCAGAACGGAACCTGCATTCCGAGCCGCCAGCGCCATTGGCTGACACGCTCGCGTCCGCGTCTGCGCCGCGCCGTCGCGAGCTGAACGCGTCCGGGCCGTTACTGTTGCCGCAGCCCGCTTGCACACCGCGCAAGCGGCTGCGTGGACCGGTTCTATTCTGTTCGCCTATCGATTTTTTTGGTCCCTTTCGTGCCGGCAGAGCGAAGAACTCCCTTATCACTGGTCGGGCCGATAATCGCCACTGAATCGGGAGGTAGCTGCACACTGCCGGCGCCAACTGCGATTCGTTGGTCAGACGCCATCAACAGCCTGCGCGAGACGGTATCTCCAACCGGCACTTCCCGCGCACTCGTGTCGAGGTTAAAGGCCACCGAGATTGGCGAGCGGGTCATGGCCAGCCATCGCTCCTGCTCGTCGTAGGAAACCTCGACCCGTTCCATTATTCCATCGCGCAGTTCGGCTACTCTCGAACGCAAAGCAATCAGCTCCCGATACCATTGCAGAATGCTCTTATGGGGCTCCTCCGCGAGTTCAGACCAATCCAGCTTTGAACGTTCGAAGGTCGCCGGATCCTGCGGATCCGGAATGTCGGCCGGATTCCACCCGAAGGGCGCGAATTCTTTTTTCCGGCCCTCGCTGACGGCGCGAGCCAGCTCCGGTTCCTGGTGGTCGGTGAAATACTGAAACGGCGTGGAGGCTCCCCATTCCTCGCCCTGAAAGAGCATCGGGACGAATGGTCCAAGAATCACCAGCGCCGCGCCGATCCGCAACCGGCCAAGGCTCATGAGGTGCGAGCTGCGGTCACCCCGTGCCCGATTCCCGACCTGGTCATGATTCTGCAGGCACGCGACGAAATTGTGGCCAGACAGTCCCCGCGTCGATCGGCCATGACGCCGATCGCGATAGGCTGAATATCGGCCATCGTAAACAAACGCTTGGCGTAGCGACCGGGCGAGCTGACCAAGCGTGCCGAAGTCGGAGTAGTATCCGCTCCTCTCTCCGGTCAGGACCGTATGCAAACAATGATGGAAGTCCTCGCACCATTGCGCGTCCAGACCGTAGCCGCCGCGTGCGGCCGGAGTTACGATGCGCGGATCGTTAAGGTCATTCTCCGCGATCAGCACCCGGCGTCTGCCGGTTTGCGCCGCGGGCTGCGCAGTCTCCGCGGCGAGTTGCTCAAGGAGATGCGTCGGCGAGACGTCCAGGATTGCGTGGATCGCATCCAGCCGCAGTCCATCGATATGATAGTCGCGCATCCATCCAATCGCGTTATCGCAAACCAGACGTCGTACTTCGTCGCTGCCGCGCCCGTCGAAGTTGACGGCGCTGCCCCATGGCGTGGCATAGCGATCGGTCAGGTACGGTCCGAACCGCGGCAGGTAATTTCCCGACGGCCCGAAATGGTTGTAAACGACGTCCAGCAGCACGGCCAATCCCTTTGCATGACAGGCGTCCACCAGCTGCTTGAGCCCTGACGGACCCCCGTATGCGTGATGCGGCGCGGACAGATCGACGCCGTCGTAACCCCATCCGCGGCTACCCGGAAATTCCCCCACCGGCATCAGTTCGACATGGGTGACGCCCAATTCGACCAGATGGTCCAGCCGCGCAATTGCGGACTCGAAGGTGCCTTGCGCGGTGAAGGTGCCGATATGGAGTTCGTATATAACCGCCTCGGCCAGCGGCGGCGCGACGAACCTGTCGTCGGTCCAGGCAAAAGCGCCGTGGTCGACGATCCGCGAAGCTTTGTGCACGCCCTGCGGCTGATACTCCGAGCGCGGATCGGGCAGCGGCCGTTCGTCATCGTCCAGGATGAAGGCGTAATCGGAGCCGGGAACCGCGTCGGCGTCCACCACCCGCCACCATCCCCTCTGCGGTGCTGCTTCCTTGTCCATCGCCACGCGCCGTGCTCCGATTTGCACGGCAACGGCGCGCGCGTTTGGCGCCCATACTCGCAGTACATTCATCAAGTCGGCTCCTCGCGGACCAGCAGGCATACGGGAAAACGCGCCGTCAGCCGGGCCAGATTGGTCCGGCCGCCTTCGACAACCTCGCCGCCCAGCTCGCTGCGCCATCTGCCGGGCGGAATGTCGAGTGCGGTGTCTTCCCATCGCCCGGCCAGGCCGAATACCAACCGCGGCACGACCGTAATCACGCCGCCCGCGCGCATGAACGCGATCACACAAGCGGCGCGGCTTCCCCGCGCGCTAAGCGGCTCATAGACGGCGTCGGCGCCGAATAGTCGCGGATGGGTGCTTCGTACGGCCAGCGCCCGCTGGATAACCCATAGCTTGGTGAGTCCTTCGTCTGCGCGCTTGAGGATTTCGTCAACGCCGGCGCATTTGACTTCGCGCAACAGCCGGCGGCGCAATCCATAGTCCACCGGACGGCGGTTGTCGGGATCGACCAGCGAAAAGTCCCACAGCTCGGTGCCTTGATAGAAATCGGGAATTCCCGGCGCGGTGAGCTTGAGCAGGGTCTGCGCCAGCGAGTTCATGCGCGCAAAGGGCAGCAGGGTCATGACGAATGCTTCGAGGTCCGCCAGGAACTCGCGCTCGCCCATGACGGCCTCGACAAAGCCTTGGACATTCTTCTCGTAAGCTTCGTCGGGTTTGGTCCAGGAAGTCTGTAGCTTGGCCTCGCGCACCGCCTTGAGCATGTAGGGCCACACGCGCTCCTTTGTGATCGGCCAGGCCCCGGCCAGCGTCTGGTAGAGAAGATATTCGGCGTTGCGATCCGGCTCGGCTGACCAGTGCACGCGGTTGAATGCCGACCAGCGGCGAGTCGCGTCCGCCCATTGCTGCGGCATCTCGGAGAGCAGTGCGAGCCGCGCGCGCACGTCTTCACTGCGCTTGGTGTCATGGGTGGAGGTCGCCAACAGCCCCATCGACCATCGCCGCTGGTTTTCCAGGCACGCCTGATGAAACTCGTCGGGGCCAACCCCGAAACGCGAGGGGTCGCCGCCGACTTCGTTGAGGCAGATCAAGCGGTGATAGCGGTAAAAGGCCGTGTCCTCCAGCGCTTTTGCCATCACGGGACCGGTGAACTGCTGGAAGCTCAGAGCCAGTTCGATATGGAATTCGCCTGGCTCGCGCAGCAGCAAAATCTCGTGCAGAAAGTCGAACAACTCGGGGTCGAGATCGGGCCGGTCGGATTTAGCCTCGGCGATCGTCTGGTCCACGTAGCGAACGTCCTCGGGGTCCGGGTCCCCGGAATCCGCGCGGCAATAGGTGCGATAAACCGCAAACCTTGCCACTGCCGCAACCAGCGCCTCGTGCAGCAGATGGCGCGTGTAGTCGCGATGGCGGCGGTCGTTTTCGCATACCTCGACGAACAGTTCGGTCAGGCGATTGAGTTCGCTGCCCAGCACGTCGCGCGCCACCATCTCTTTGCAGTTGCGCGCCAGCGTCAGGTAGTCGGTCGCCTGTCCGGTGAATTCGACGTACAGCCGGGTAAGCGCGGCCTCGCCTGCGCTATCGACGAACAATCCGCCGACGCGATTTAGAAAATCGTAGCCGGTGGTGCCGGCCACCGGCCACGACTCGCGCAAACGTTCGCCCGCCTGCAAAATCTTTTCGACCGCGATCCAGGCCTTGGGCGCGGCGCTGCTTAGCCGCTGCAGGTAGGCGTGCGGGTCGCGCAGTCCGTCGATATGATCGATGCGCACGCCGTCGAGCACGCCCTCCAGCAGCCATCGCAGCACCAGGCTGTGAGTGTCATTGAAGACCTGCTCGTTCTCCATCCGCAATCCAATCAGGTTGCTGATGTCGAAGAAGCGCCGGTAGCCAAGGTCGCGCCCGGCCGCGCGCCAGAAAGCCAGGCGGTAGTTCTGCCGCTCCAGCATCGCATGGAGCAGATCATGGTCGGCATTGAACTCACCCACCGTCTCGTCGATCGCCGCTGCAACGTCGGGAGAGGATTGGATAAGCCGGCCGATAACGGCCTTGAGCACCGCGACGTCGCGCTGGCGGCGGCGCAGGTTGGCCGTGTCGGTATCGGTTGCAAAGGGCAGCGCGGTCAGCGAATCCGCGATGAACGCGAGCTCGTCGTTGCCGCATCGCTGCGCCGCCCGCGCCAGCATCGTGTCGAGTGAGCGCGCCGCCACGGGAAAGGTGCGTTCGTGGTAGCGGAAGGTGAAATCGCCGCCCTCGCGCACCAGCTTGATCTCGCCTGCTTCCAGCACCCGCCCGTAATGGTCGCCGAGCACCGGCAGCAGCACCGCGTTGCGCAGCCGCGCCTCGGGCGGCGCCCAATCAACGTCGAAATAGGCCGAGTAGCGGCTGGCCGGCCCGTTTTCCAGCACGTCCCACCACCAGGGGTTCTCGCGGCCGGTGATCGCCATGTGGTTGGGCACGATGTCGAGTATCTTGCCCATGCCGCTGTCGCGCAGCGCGGCGCTAAGGCGTTCGTGGCCGGCAGTGCCGCCCAGGTCGTGACTGAGGTGGTAATCGACCACGTCGTAACCGTGGGTGCTGCCGGGGGCCGCCTGCAGGCAAGGCGAGCTGTAAAAATGACTGATGCCCAATTCGGCCAGGTAGGGTACGATTGCGGCCGCCGCGTTGAAGTCGAATCCGGGGTGAAGTTGTATGCGATATGTAGCTCTGGGTTCGATACGCATGGAATAGTATTAATGCGAGATCAATTCGCGTTGTTCCTTCCAAAATGAAAGTAGAGAGCTAAATGCCTTATTCGAAGTTTGCGGTCTGGCCGGGCAAACCCTATCCGCCCGGCGCCACGTGGGACGGCGAAGGAGTCAACTTCGCACTGTTCTCCGAGCACGCCGAACGGGTTGAGCTGTGCCTGTTCGATCCCAAGAGCAGGCGGGAAATAGAGCGCGTGCCCATGCGATGGCAGACCGATCTGATTTGGCATTGCTACCTTCCGGAGGCGAGACCCGCCTGGCTCTATGGTTATAGGGTATATGGTCCGTACGATCCCAAGAAGGGATTACGTTTCAACCCGCATAAATTGCTGATCGATCCCTACGCCTACCATATCGTTGACACGGTCAAATGGAGCGACGCGCTGTTTGGCTACCGCGTGGGCAATCCGCGCGAGGACCTCGTGATGGATCGGCGCGACAGCGCGGCGGCGATGCCGAAGTGCCGGGTGATCGACGGCGCGTTCTCCTGGGCGGATGACCGCCCGCCGCGCACCCCCTGGCATGACACCGTCATTTACGAGATGCACGTAAAGGGCTTCACGCAGCGTCACCCGGAGATTCCCCCCAATCTGCGCGGGACCTACGCGGGCCTTGGCACCGACCCGGCGATCGAGCACTTAAAGCGCCTGGGCGTGACCGCGGTTGAGCTGATGCCGGTACATCTGTTTGTCGACGATCGCCACCTGGTGGAGCGCGGCCTGCACAATTACTGGGGCTACAACTCGCTGGGCTTCTTCGCGCCCGACATGCGCTACAGCTCCAGTGGTTTCGTCGGCGAATTCAAGTCGATGGTCAAGCGGCTGCACACCGAGGGCATCGAGGTGATTCTCGATGTGGTGTACAACCACACCGCCGAAGGCAACCAGATGGGACCCACGCTGAGCTTCCGCGGTATCGACAACAGCGCCTACTACCGGCTCACTCCCGAGGATCCGCGCTACTACATGGACTTTACCGGATGCGGCAACACGCTGAACATGATTCATCCGCGCGTCCTGCAGCTGTTCATGGACAGCCTGCGCTACTGGGTCAACGAGATGCATGTCGACGGGTTCAGGTTCGACCTGGCCGCGGCGCTGGCGCGCGAACTGCACGAGGTAAAGCAACTGGGCGCGTTTTTCGATGTCATCCACCAGGACCCGGTGATTTCGCAGGTAAAGCTGATCGCCGAACCATGGGATATTGGTGAAGGGGGATACCAGGTTGGCAATTTCCCGGTCGGATGGGCCGAATGGAACGGCAAATATCGCGATGCGGTGCGCGCCTACTGGAAGGGTGAGGGCGGCCTGATCGGCGAGCTGGCCTACCGGCTCACCGGATCAAGCGACCTGTATGAGCACAATGGACGCCGCCCATACGCCAGCATCAATTTCATAACTTGTCATGACGGGTTCACGCTGCAGGATTTGGTCAGCTACAACGACAAGCACAACGAAGCCAACCTGGAAGAGAATCGCGACGGCAGCAACGACAATCTTAGCTGGAATTGCGGAGCCGAGGGGCCAACGCAAGACCCGCAGGTGCTCGCGCTGCGCGCACAGCAAAAACGCAACTTCCTGGCCACGCTGTTTCTTTCCCAGGGCATCCCGATGATGTTGGCCGGGGACGAAATGGGCCATACCCAGAACGGAAACAACAACGCTTACTGCCAGGATAGCGAGTTGAGCTGGCTCAACTGGGAGTTGAGCCCGGAGGATCAGCGCTTCATCGATTTCGTCAGCGGTTTGATAGCGGTTCGAAAGCAGCATCGGATCTTTCGCCGCCGGCATTTCTTCCAGGGACGCCGCATCAGGGGCCTCAAGGATATTATCTGGCTCACCCCCGACGGCCACGAGATGACCGACGACGAATGGAACCAGTCCTTCGCCCGATCCCTGGGTGTGTTTCTGACCGGCGCCGGGATCGACGAGTACGACGAGCGCGGCCGGATCATCACCGACGGCGATTGCATCATCCTGTTCAACGCGCACCACGAACCCATCCCGTTCCTGATCCCTGAGGTGGGCCAGCCCGACGGATGGCGCCTGCTGCTCGATACCAGCGTCGCCGATCCCGGCGCCGTCGAGCCCAACGGCGCCAATGGCCGCCACATGCGAGCGGGCGACAAGTTCGATCTGAAGGGCCGCTCTCTGGCCCTGTTCTACCGCGATCAAAAGCGCGCGCCTGAAGGGGCGGACACACGCGCAACGCAGCGCCAAGAACCCACCGCGGCGCGAGACTTGAGAAACGGCCCTCCCGCGAGTAATACCTAACATGTGAAAATTGGCTTCATTTGAACAAGCCGAAAAGGCTCGTCTATTGCCGTTTTCGATAATCGTTGAAGGATTGTTTGCGCTATGGAAGCAGCAGGGTTGCGGTTCGTTTCCTCTGACGGTCACGTAATCGAACCGCCGGATCTGTGGACCGAGCGGATTGACCGGCGTTTTCGCGATCGGGCGCCTCATATCGAGCATCGCGAGAAATTCGACGTCTTCTGCGTTGACGGCCTGAGTCCCTTTGCCGGCTCCGATTTGGGCGGTGTGATGGCAACGTTCAAAGTCGAGGGCCGGGCGATCGAGGATCGCACCCACAATCGCAAAGCCGAAGTGCGCGCCGGCGCGTACAATCCTCTGTCGCGTCTTAAGGATCAGGACCTAGACAATGTTGGCGCCGAGGTCATTTATCCCGGCGACGCACTGTTCCTGTTTGCCGCTCCCGATTTGGACTACAAGCACGCCTGTATCAGGGCATACAACGACTGGCTGATCGACTTCTGCTCGGTTGCGCCCGACCGCTTGCTGGGCGCAGCGATGCTGCCGATCGGAGGTCCGATCGAAGCGGCGGTGGAGGAAGTGCGGCGCGTGCGCAAGAAAGGTCTGCGCACGGTATGCATCCCCTGCGGCCATCCGAAGATTCCCTTCGGCGATCCGTACTACCGTTCGCTGTTTTCCGAACTCCAGGAAACCGGAATGCCGCTTTCGATTCACAACGCGGCCAACGAACAACAATTCGCCAACATCCCGACCGCGGCGGGCGGCGCCACGATCACGTTTCTGGAAAACAAGTACGTCGATCACTTCCGCACCTTGACCAGCCTGATCGCTTCCGGGGTTGCACAGGCTTTTCCACGTCTTAATTTCGTGATTGTCGAGGGCGGCATCGGTTGGGTGGCCGCAGTCCTGCACACCATGGACCATTGGTGGGAAGACCATCACCTGTGGCTGCGTCCCCAGTTGGATGAGAAGCCCAGCTTCTACTGTCATCGCCAATTCTATTTCACCTTCGAAGAAGACCGCGCCGGCCTGCTCACGCGCGAGCTGCTAAACGTCGATCATCTGATGTGGGGCTCCGACTATCCGCATACCGAAGGCACCTTTCCTCGCTCGCGCGAGCAGGTTGCCAAGGACTTTGCGGGCCTGGAGCCCGAGTTGGTCGAAAAGCTGGTGAGTAACAACTGCCGGCAGCTCTATGGACTTGCTTAGCTCGAAACAATTTCGCGAATCGAGCGGGCAAAGATGCTGGCACAGAGGCGTTTTACAGTCTCCTCTCGTCTCGCGACAAAAAACTCCAGTCAGGTGAGGTTTGCCCATGGCAGTCGATATGGCGGAAATCGCTAATCCCGGGAACACGGCGCTGATGCTGATGGAGATTCAGCAGGCGGTAATCGGCAAGGCCACGCCGCCGCTGTTCACCGCACTGCGCGATTCAGCCGAAAAGGTGGGCCTGGCGAAAAACGCCGGGATGCTGCTGCGGGCGGCGCGCGGCGTGGGCGTTAAGGTGTTTCATTGCCCCGCGTATCATCGGGCCGGGCAGGAGGGCTTCATCACCAATTGCCGGCTGGCGCAGGCGGTGAAGCGCGCTGACATGCCGATGGGGTTGGGATCGGAAGGCGTCGATTTTCTGCCCGAGGTCAAGCCGCAAGGCGACGAATTCATCATATGGCGGTTCCACTCGCCGACACTTTTTCACGACAGCAGCGTGGACAGCATATGCCGCAATCTGGGGATCACCACCGTGGTTCTCACCGGCGTGTCGCTCAACCTTGGGATCCCGGGCTCCACCATCGAGGCCATGAACCGCAACTATCGCGTGGTTATTCCAACCGACTGCGTGGCGGGCTATCCCCCCGAGTATGGTGAGATGGTGCTCAAGAACACGCTACACGGCCTCGCCTACCTGACCACCGCGCGGGAGTTGGCCGAGGCCTGGGGCGTCAGGCACTGATATGAATACGCACGCCATACCGGCAAGGAGCGATCGATGAGCCAGGAAGCTGCAACAGGTCCGCTGCGCGGAATCAAAGTGATTGAGGTCGCCGCGTGGGCGGCGGGTCCCATGGCAGGCGGGATAATGGCGGACTGGGGCGCCGACGTGATCAAGATCGAGCCGCTTGACGGCGATCCGTACCGCGCGCTGAACATTCAGCCCGGGCGCCGGCCCGAAGGCATGATCAACCACAACTTCTTCGTCGCCAATCGCAACAAGCGCAGCGTCGCGATCGATCTTAAGAACGAGCACGGACTTAAGCTTGCCTACGACCTGATCGCGAAGGCGGACGTCTTTGTAACCAACATCCGGCGCCAGGCGCTGGAACGCCTCAAAATACATTACGCGCATCTGCATGCGATGTTCCCGCGCCTTGTTTATTGCCATCTGACCGGCTACGGCCTGGAAGGACCGGACGTCGATCGTCCCGCCTATGATATCGGAGCGTTCTTCGCGCGCGCCGGAGTCGGAGCGACGTTGCTCACCGAGGAAGTCGAACCGCTGATGCGCACCGGCGCATTCGGCGACTATTACACCGCTTTCGCGACCGCCAGCGGCGCATGCGCCGCGCTGGTGGGACGCCAGTTCACTGGCGAAGGTCAGCTGGTTTCGACCTCGCTGCTGCGCACCGGCGCCTTTTGCGTGAGCCACAGTTTCAACCAGATGATGTTCGGCTACCCGCCCTCAGGGCAGCGCAGCCGCACGCAAAGTTTCAATCCGATGATCGGATGCTACCGCGATTCCAACCGCAAATGGTTCTACCTGCTGGGCTTGCAGGGCGACCGCATCTGGCCGGCGGTCTGCCGATCGATCGGACGCGCCGAGTTGGAGAAAGATCCGCGCTACGACTCCCTTGGCGCCCGCACCAAGAATGCGGGCGAACTGATGGCGCTGCTCGATGAAGAGTTCGCCAAGCGCCCGCTTGCGCAATGGGCGGAGATTTTCGACCGCGAAGGCGTTTGGTGGTGTCCGGTGCAAAATGTCAGCGAGGCGCTCAAGGATCCGCAAATGCGCGCTGCCGGAGCGTTTGCGAAAATCGACACGCCGGAGGGCGAGCGGGAAATCGTTCCCGCCCCCGTCGATTTCGATCGCACGCCGTGGAACATCCGCTCCTGCTCGCCCGAACTGGGACAGCACACCGAAGACGTGCTGCTGGAGATGGGCCGCACCTGGGAGGACATCGCGCGGCTAAAGGAACAAGGCGCAATCGGCTAGCGCCCCCAACCGGCCCGAAAGCGCAGATAATCTTACGGCATGAAGCACGAAGCCATTGGCGCACAGCCTATTTCGATCCATCGGCTCATCCTTGGAGAAGGTGGGGGACAGGTTATACGCCAAGGGCCTCGACAGACCGTTCGGCTTAGGCGCCCGCATACGGCAAAAGGCCTGCTGGAAATATTTTCACCTCAGAGCTAGCCAAAAATGGCTCCGGTCCCAGGTTTCGAGACGACCCAGTTTGCTTTCGGCGGAAAAACGCGCGACGTGTTCACGCGCGGCGCAGGACCCGCGGTAATCGTGATCCACGAAGTTCCCGGAATCACCCCGCAGGTCGCCGCCTTCGGCGCGCGCGTTGCAGAGGCCGGCTTTACCGTCTACCTGCCCCTCCTGTTCGGCGTGCCGATGAAACCCCTGTCGATGGGCTATGTCGTAAGCACCTTTGCCCGCTGCTGTATCAGCCGCGAATTTCGCGTCCTGGCCGCCAATGCCTCCAGCCCGATCGTCGATTGGCTGCGCGCGCTTGCCGCGCAAGCGCATTCGCGATGCGGCGGGCCGGGAGTCGGGGCGGTCGGGATGTGCCTTACCGGCAATTTCGCTCTGGCCATGATGCTGGACTCGCCGATGCTGGCGCCGGTGCTATCGCAGCCTTCGCTGCCGCTGCCGATCACATCGGCCAGAAGGAAGGCGCTGCACGTTTCGGCAACGGAACTTGCCGCCGCACATCGCAAAATCGAGGAACAAAAGGCACGCATTCTCGGCTTGCGATTCCACCAGGACCCGGCCTGTCCGCCGCAGCGTTTCGAAACCCTGCGTCAGGAGTTCGGTACCGCGTTCGAGGGAATCGAGATCGATCCCAAATACGCCAACCCCTCCGCGCCCAAACCGGCGCACAGCGTGCTGACCAACCATCTGATTGACGAGGCCGGCCAGCCTACCCGCGCCGCGCTGGATCGCACGATCGCATTCCTGCGCGAACAGTTGATGCCCGCCGCGTAGGTTCGCTCAAGCATTGCCACGAGGACGCGCGGCGGTTGCGCTTGAACCCGATGGCGCTTCCTGCGACAACAGCAATTGCCGGCGCACCCGGCGCGATCAAAAGCATTCAACGGAGGGCCGCAATGAAAGCTGCTGTTTATCATGGTCCCAACCAGCCGCTGAGCATCGAACAAATTGAAATTGACGATCCCCAGGGACGTGAGGTGCTGGTCCGCACCGCCGCCTCCGGGGTCTGCCACAGCGACCTGCACTTCGTGGACGGCCTGTGGCAATGGCCGACTCCGGCCGTGCTGGGCCACGAGGCTGCAGGAGTGGTGGAAAAGGTGGGACCCGGCGTCAGCCAGTTCAAAGCCGGCGACCACGTCATCTCCTGCCCCTCGGTGTTTTGCGGCTACTGCGAGGAATGCATGTCGGGCCATCCCAACCGCTGCTCCAACCAGGCCGCGACGCGCCGCGAGAAGGGCGTTAAGCCGCGGCTGTCCAAGGGCGGAAAGCCGGTGGAGCAGTTTGCCGACCTTTCCACCTACGCCGAGAAGATGCTGGTGCACGAAAACGCGCTGGTGAAGATCGGCGACGAGGTCCCGCTGGACCGTGCCGCGCTGATCGGATGCGGCGTCACCACCGGTATGGGCGCGGTGCTCAACACGGCCAAAATCGAGCCCGGCACGACAGTCGCTGTGTTCGGCTGCGGCGGCGTCGGTATATCGGCGATCCAGGGCGCACGGATTGCCGGCGCGCGCAGGATCATCGCCGTGGACCACTTCGAATCCAAGCTGGCAATGGCGAAGCGCTTCGGCGCTACCGACGCCGTTGACGCTTCGCAAGGCGACGCCGTGGCGGCGATACAAAAGCTAACCGGCGGGCGCGGGGTGGACTATTCGTTTGAGGCGGTCGGGGTAAAGAAACTCGCCGAGCAATGTTTCGAATGCCTCAAACCGGGCGGCACGGCAACTGTCATCGGAATGATCCCGATCGGCCAGAAGATCGAAATCGACGGCGCCGCAATGCTCACCGAACGGAAAATCCAGGGCTCGCTGATGGGCTCCAACCGCTTCCGGATCGACATGCCGCGCTATCTTGATTATTACCGCCAGGGACGGCTGGACTTAGACGGCATGATCAGCAGGCGCGGCAAGCTGGAGGACGTCAACGAGGCCTTTCGCGCAATGAAGGCGGGCGAGGTTGCGCGCACGGTCCTGATGTTCGAGTGAGAGCGGCGCGATAGCAAAAATGCGGGCTGGAGCCTGAGCCGCGATCTCCAAGCCGCCCGGTTCTCTATCGTTCGGGCGGCGCAAGAATCGTCAACGCGAACAGCGGCTGTGCGTCCGTGCGCAGCGTGTGCGGGGTCCCCGCCGGGATTATCACCAGGTCGCCGGCCTTGACCTCCCGCTCCTCGCCGGCGACCCGCGCCACTGCACCGCCCTCGATCACGTAAATGATCTGGTCGCCCTTGTGGGTCGCCTCATGGCCGGGATCGTGGCCCGGCGGCAGTGTGAATACGTCGGCAGTGCTTTGGGGAGTTCTGCACAAGGCTTTGAAGGATTCTCCGCGAAGGTCGAAAAGATTAACGGCGTCCATGTGAGCCTCCCTCTTTGGCGCATCGCTGTGGCGTGAATTGAATAAACACTACCGCCGAAGCCCCGCCAGCTTCAATCCCTGGCTCGCCCTACGCAATGACGGCGTTGCGTGGCCGGAATGTATAAACTCCTATACAGGCTTGCCGGTGAAGCGGGAGTATTTGCAGTTATGGCGCTGATTGGGCGCCCTGTCCCTGCCCAGGGAGAGATTTGGGGTGAGGGTGCGAGCGCGCGCTGGACTTATCCGGCTGCCCCCGAGCGCCTGGCTATCGCGGTTTTTATTCTAAGCGCCTTTGTCTTCGGCGCAATTGTCGAGATGCGTTCGGCCTTTCTCACCGCCCGCATGACCGACCTCGACGTTTACCTGCGCGCGGCGTGGGCGGTGCGAACCGGACACGACCCGTACACGATTACCGATAACAGCGGCTGGCATTATCACTACCCGCCGCTTTTCGCCATCGCGTTGGTACCGCTGGCCGATCCGCCGCCCGGCCAAAGCCGCGCCGGGATGATGCCGTTCAGCGTTGCGGTGGCGCTCTGGTACCTGCTGAACTTGCTTTTTCTGGCCTTCGCCGTAAACCATCTGGGGCGCGCGCTGGAGCGCTCGTCGGCCGCGGATTGCGGCGGAATCCCGCCGCCCGGATCGCGTCAATGGTGGTCGCTCCGCCTGCTGCCGATTCTGATCTGCATCGCGCCGATCGGAGTGGCGCTGGAGCGCGGCCAGGCCGATGTGCTGCTGCTGGCGATGCTGTGCGCCATGATCGCTGCGATACTTGCGGGCCGCAGCGTCACGGCCGGACTGTGGATGGCCGGAGCGATTTGCCTGAAACTCTTTCCCCTCTATCTACTTTTATATCCGTTGTGGCGGCGCGATCTGCGGCTGATCGCGGCATGCGCGTTGGGGCTGTTGCTGGGCCTCGCCGTCATTCCGGCGGCCTACTTTGGACCAGGCAAGGCATTCAGCTATGCGCGCGAATGGAATCATGTGCTCATCGAACCGGCGCTGTTCGGCGGCTCCGATCTCTCGCGAGCGGGTGAATTGCTGGACATTAACGCCACGGACAGCCAGTCTTTCGTCGCGCTGGTCCATCGATGGTACAACCTTGACGAGTCCGTCACGATGCCGCGACGGCTGCGGTCCCGTCCGTTGGAGCCGTGGGCGAAACCAGCACATTGGCTGGTTGCAATCATCCTCACCGCAGTGACGCTGCTCGCTGCGCGATGGCGCCTGCGCGGATCGCCGCTTGCCGAAGCACTTTTCCTGGGCGGCCTCGCAATCATCATGGTGCTGGCAAGTCCTGTCTCCCATCTGCACTACCTGGCGCTTGCGGTCCCCTCGGCGATGGGTCTGGTGATGGCCGCACGGGGCGACGCAGTTTACCCCCGGGGCGGGTGGCTTTGGTTCTTTGCGGCAGCGGCGCTTTGCGGTCTGCTGGCGGTGTTGCCCGGCCTCGAAGTCCTGCGCGATCTGGGTTTGGCGGCCGTGGGCGCGCTGGCTTTGTGGTGCGCCGGCTCGATCGAAATGTTTTCAAACGGATTCGGTCATTCCAGTCCGTAGCGGCGGCGCTTGCGCCACAGGGTGGCGACGTTGATGCCGAGCATCTCGGCCGCTTCTTCCAGCGTCATCGCCTGCTCCAGCATGAATTCAATGTGGCGGCGCTCCATCTGTTCCAGGGTCAGATTGCGCGCGCCCGCGCTCTGCGGAGTGGCGAGAATCCGGTCGGGCAGATCGTTCACCGCAATAGTGTCGCCGCGGCACAGCACCACGGCGCGCTCGATCACATTGCGCAGTTCGCGGATATTGCCCGGCCATAAGTAGGCCAGCAGCGCGGCGCTGGCTTCGGGGCTCATCTCCAGCGCCTTTTTGCCATGAGTTGCGGCGGCCGCCTCGATAAACGCAGCGGCCAGCACCGAAATTTCGGCCGGCCGATCGCGCAGCGGCGGCAGGCGCAGTTCGATCACGTTGAGCCGGTAGTACAAATCCTCGCGCAGGCGCTTTTCCTTGACCAACTGCTCGAGGTCCTGGTTGGTGGCGGCGATGATGCGCGCGTCGATCTGAAGCGTTTCGCTTCCGCCCACGCGCTCGAAAGTCTTCTCTTGCAGGAACCGCAGCAGCTTGGCTTGCAGCGCCAGCGACAAGTCGCCGATTTCATCGAGGAAGACGGTGC
>DATFSZ010000045.1:0-2032 GCA_035262365.1 Binataceae bacterium (SeqCode) | reverse complement strand
GACATGGAAGCCGCACTCCTCCTCCGCTCGCCCAACTCGGGTTAAGAGCGCCCGATCTTGAGCCCGTGTCTGTCAACGTGACTGTCAACCAGTCCGAATCCAGTCCATCGCCACCGCCTCAATCATCAAAAATACCCCGTAATCATTAGTGAATACGAGAAGGTGGACTTGAACTCCACACCTCGCGCCACCGGATCCCCAATCTGACGCCCCAGTGGTTGGCCTTCTTCCCGCTCTGAATCGCCGCCAGAAGATGCGGTCGGTTGCGAAGAGGAAAATCCTCCGGACGGGCCTAAAAGTTCCTCTCTGACGTCCTTGTGAAGATTGGAGTGCTTCGTCGGATTGCTCCGGGAACTGATTGCTATGCGCGATTGTTAACAACATTGGACAGAGGCCTGAGCAGTTGTTACGCAACCAACGGTGGCGGGGCAGCCAGAGCGACTTGAGTGAGTGAGCGTGCGCCGGAAAACCATAGTAATAACAACCCGCCGGAACAGTGGCTGGTCAGCCTTAAGTTGCAGGTGGGAAAGGGGGGGCGTCGCTGCCTGGAGTTTGTGACGGCGCTGTCGCCATTGCCGGCCAGCGAAAACCGCCTGAGCTATGAGGAAGTCCCGCGGATTATCGAAACGCCTGTCGGCATTGCGCGCCCGGGGCTCTCGCGCGCGCGGGCCATGATGCGCTAGGCTTTAGGAGAACGCAAAACAGCGTTCCGTGGGTTCATGAGCGGACTGGAGATTAGGCCGGTGTTCGTACGGGGATGATGGATCATCGGCAGTACATAGAGCAGTACCTGAGCGCCGACGTTGACGGGGCGCTTGATTCCGACGAGCGCGAGGCCGTCTCGGCCCATCTCTCGGGTTGCGCCGAATGCCGCCAGCGGCAGGCCGATGAGCGCGAGCTGAAGGCTTGGCTGCGCCAGCGGATTCCTATCGTTTCGATGCCGGACAATGTCCGGCGCAAGATATTCGCAGCCCTCGATATGCAGGACGCCCGGGAAGACGTCCGCCCGGCCATTCGTCCGGCCAGGTTCAGCCGCAGGCCATTATTGCTCGGGTCGCTCGGGGCATTGGCCGCAGCGGCGGCGGTGCTGGTCATAATCCTGGTCGGCGGATTGGGCCAGCGAAAGTCCAACGGCGGTCTGGAAGCCGCCGCCAACGATTACCTGAGCGCGGAGCGGGGCTTCACGTCGAATTCGGCGCTAAGTTCACCGGCCGACCTGGCGGTGGCTCTCACGTCCGAATTTGGCTACCCCTTCGTTTGGGACTTTTCTTCGGTGGGACTGACGATGGCGGGCGCGCGCATCGAACATCGCCCCGACGGCCGGACGATCGCCTACAGCTGGTACAAGGGGAAGCCGGGATCGGTCCTGTGCATAAACTTCCGCCAGCTCGACTACGCCGTGCCTGCCGGCGGGGAAGAGGTGCACGGCGTGCGCTTCTACAACTACCGGGGTCTTTGGATCGGCGTCGTCAATTATGGTTCCGTGTTCTGCTACTTCGTCACTCGCCTGACGCCCCAGCAGTTGATGCCCGTGCTGATCCGCAATGGTCCGAAGCTCGGGGTTTAGTCGCTCACCGCATGACTTGTAGGCCTTGGCGGATGTATATCTGCCGTCATCAGCCCTTTAGGACGGGAGGACCAGGCGATGGCGGACGTCACCAACCAGGAAATCAGAGAGCTGCTCGACAAGCAGGCGATCCACGAAACCCTGATGCGTTACTGCCGCGGGATCGATCGCTGCGATGGGGACCTGATTCGCTCCGCGTATCATCCGGGGGCGTATGATGACCATGGCGAGTTCCGCGGCACAGTTGAAGAATTCGTTCCCTGGGTTCTGGAGGCGCTGCAACGCGACCGCGCAATGGTCACCGCACATTCGATCTGTAACGAGTTCGTGGAGGTGCGAGGCGATGTCGCCTTCGCCGAGGCTTATTTTGTCGCGTACCATCGCAGCGGCCAGCCGGGGCAAATGGTGGATTTCACGCTGGGCGGCCGGTACGTGGACCGCTACGAGCGGCGCGACGGCCAATGG
>DATFSZ010000044.1:0-3994 GCA_035262365.1 Binataceae bacterium (SeqCode) | reverse complement strand
CTTAATGCTTACGTTCCCTCGGTGGCGTCGCTGTTTATCAGCCGCTGGGACGTGCTGATTGCCAAGAGGGTGCCGGAGGCGATGCACGATCGAATCGGTATCGCGATCGCTAAACGCGCGTACAAGGCGTATCGCGATATGATCGGCAGCGATCGATGGCTGCGGCTGATCAACTTTGGCGCGCGCTCCCAGCGTCTGTTGTGGGCCAGCACCGGCACCAAGGATCCCAAGGCTTCCGACGTGCTTTATGTCAGTGCGCTCGCCGCGCCGCATACCATCAATACGATGCCTGAAAACACGCTGACGGCATTGGCAGACCACGGGAACATCGGCCCAATGCTGCCGCACGACGGCGGCAACGCGGAGCAGGAATTGGCTGAGTTCACGCGCGCCGGAATCGATCTGGACGCGACGGCGGAGCAGTTGCAGCGCGAAGGCGCGGCCTCTTTCGTCAAGTCCTGGGAAGATCTAATGGAACGGATCGAGCAGAAGACCGCACAGCTCAAGAAAGCCGGCTGAGGAGGGTAGGCTGGCGAAATGAGGAGCCGCTTACCGCCAACCGATCTTCTGAGACCCGCTCCCAAGATCGGGAGAGGGAGCAAAAGGCGTGCACGATGACCGCGCGGTCCTTACAAATCGCACCTTCGATCCTTGCCGCGGACTTCAGCCGGCTGGGCGAACAGGTGACCGAATCGCTGCAGGCCGGCGTCCGACGAATCCATATCGACGTAATGGACGGCCATTTTGTCCCCAACATTACGATGGGACCCCTGGTGGTTGAAGCGTTGCGCCCGCTCGCGCAGCGCTTTGACGCCGTGCTGGAAGTCCATCTGATGATCGAGGAGCCCGACCGGTACCTGGGCGATTTCCGCAGCGCCGGCGCCGCCGCGATGACGGTGCATCTGGAAGCCTGCCCGCATCTGCATCGAACCGTCCACAGTATCCGTGAACTCAATGCGCAACCGGGGGTCGCTCTCAACCCCGCGACTCCGCTGGTGCTGCTCGAGGACATCGTGGCGGAAATCGACGTCGCGTTGCTGATGTCTGTGGATCCCGGATTCGGCGGCCAGAAGTTCATCGCGTCAACGCTGGATAAGGTGGCGCGCCTGCACAAAATGCTGATCGACCGCGGACTGGAGCACGTCGAGATCGAGGTGGATGGGGGTGTCAGCGAAAGCAATATCGCCGAGTTGACACGCGCCGGGATGACGATCGCGGTCGCGGGAACCTCGGTCTTCAACGGGCACCGGTCCGTCGCCGAAAGCGTCCGGGTTTTGCACACTGCCTGCGCCGTCGCTCCAATCTGAAAATCATTTCTTTAAGTTTTTTTACCGAGCCACGAGTTTTCCGCCGCCTTGGCACATCTTAAGGCCTGTCAGCGGCCGTTTGCACGCCGCACGGCGCGAACGCTTTCTGCTTGCCCAGTCACTCACCTTGGCTGAAAAATAGTTATATGAGCCGTGCATAGCGCCACGCGCTAACCTCTTTCCGCCGGATGCCCGATTGCAGGCAGATGAACAGTTGACGCAGGACCCTCTCATTTCAATTGATCGTACGCGCGACGGGATCTTGATCGTGCAGGTTTCGGGCTCATGGCGAATGGGCCATGGGATGCCGTCGGTCGCGATTGTCGAGCGTGAACTCAATGGCGGCCCGCCGCCGCGGCGCGTGGTCGTACGCGCGCGCGATCTCCGCGAATGGGATAGCAGTCTGTTGATCCTTGTGGCCGGGATCGACGAGCTGTGCCAGCAGCGCGGCATTCCCGCGGAGCGGTCCGGGCTGCCTGAAGGGGTTTCACGCCTGATCGGCCTGGCGGAAACAGTACCGGAGACAACCGACGCGCGCGCACAACCTGCCCCGCAATCGTGGCTGGCGCGGGTCGGGATCGCGGCCATCGGTTTGAGCGATGCCGCCGGTAGTTTTCTGGAATTCCTCGGTCAACTGACAACGGCTTTCGTAAACCTGTTGCGCAGCCGTGCGCGCTATCGCACGACCGACCTGTTCGAAGCGATCCAGCAGTGCGGCGCGGACGCGTTGGGGATTGTTTCCCTGATTAGCTACCTGGTCGGCATCATACTCGCCTTCATGGGCGCGGTGCAGCTGCAACAGTTTGGCGCCGCCCTGTATGTGGCGGACCTGGTCGGAATCGGAATCGTGCGCGAGATGGGCGCGATGATGACCGCGATCATCATGGCAGGCCGCACCGGCGCGGCATTCGCGGCGCGGTTGGGCACGATGAAGGTGACCCAGGAGATCGACGCGCTTGCCACGATGGGAATCTCTCCGATGGAGTTCCTGGTTTTGCCGCGCGTTATTGCCCTGGTCCTGATGATGCCGCTGCTGTGCCTGTACTCGGATCTGGTCGGGATCCTGGGCGGCGCGACGATCGGCGTCGGGATGCTCGGACTTTCGTTTTCCACCTACCTGCATGAGACCGTTCGTACGCTGAGCTTCGGCGATCTGGCGGGAGGCCTGTTCAAGGCCACCGTGTACGGCATCCTGATTGCCTATGCCGGTTGCCTGCGCGGTTTTCAGTGCGGCGACAGTTCGTCGGCGGTTGGCGACGCGGCGACCGCTGCCGTGGTTACCGCGATCGTCATGATCGTCGGCGCATGCTGCCTGTTCGCTTTGCTGTTCCACGTGCTGGGGATTTAGCGCGATGTCGAAAAGGCCCGGTTTCTAAAAGCGGGCAAAGGACAAGGTTATGAATCGTTCGAATCCAAAGGCTATCGGCGCGTTTGTGGTAGGAGCGATCGCTTTGGCGGTGGTTGCGGTCGCAGTGTTGGGCTCCGGGCGCATCTTTCGCAAGGAATACAAATACGTGCTGTGTTTTCCGGGCGACCTCGGCGGACTTAACGTCGGCGCTCCGGTCAAGTTCCGGGGCGTCCCGATCGGCTCCGTCAGGGCGATTCGGCTCAACATCGGCAACATGCCCACGTTGTTGAGCAAGTCATCCGAGGAATCCCGCATCCCGGTGATCATCGAGCTGGATGAAACCAAGATCAGCTCGCGCGGCGGCAGCGTGAACCTGGCTGATCCGGCTACGCTTTCGGAGGCGATCGCCAGGGGGCTGCGCGGCCAGTTGCGCATGGAGAGCATCGTCACCGGGGTTTCCTATGTTTCACTCGACGTGGTGCCCGGCACGCCGGCGGTGATGTGCCTGCCGGCGGGCTCCGGCTACCAGGAGATTCCCACTATTCCCACTGCCCTCGAACAGGCGCAGGGAACCGTGCTGCGCCTTATCGCCAAGATGGAGGAGGCCGACGTCGGCGGCATGATGACGTCGGCCAGTTCCGCTATGAAGGGAATCGATCAGTTGGTCAGTTCCCCGGGGCTTCACGCCGCCATCAATTCGCTCTACGGCACCGAGCAGAATCTCAGCCTGGCGGCCGAGAACTTCAGCCGCGCCTCAACCAGCTTGCGGATCCTGTCCGAAACGCTTAACTCCAACGTTACGCCTTTCATAACCACCCTGCGGGGCGCTTCCACGCGAGCAGAGGGCACAATGGACGCCACTGACAAGACGCTGGCGGCGCTGCGCACCACGGCGGAGCCCAATTCGCCGTTGATCTATCGAATGAACCGTACCCTCGATAATGTTTCCGATGCGGCCCACTCGATCCAGGAACTCGCTGATTATCTCAAACGCAACCCCAGCGCGCTGGTGCGTGGCAGGGAATGAGAGCAGGCCGGAATCGACGGTGGAACGGCACAGGGCCGCTCGGCCCCTGTGCCGTTCTTAACCGGATTAATCCTGAGTCTCGAGCGAACCTCCCGTTTCGGAACCTCGATCGTGTCGCCGAAGCCGTCGTCCAGGCTTGAACTGGTGGAGATCAGGCGTGGCGGTGCCATACTATTAGAAGCAAAATAACCCAAATTGTTACCGAGCTGACAAAGCCGGCCCGCGCGCCGCAAAACCAGGCGAGGGTGCCAAGACGACCTCCTGAGCGCTAGTCGAGCCTATTCTTGTTGCGGCTGGGGCGGAGTGGAGCCG
>DATFSZ010000043.1:0-81285 GCA_035262365.1 Binataceae bacterium (SeqCode) | reverse complement strand
GCTGGTCACTGGTATCGCTGAATTTCTCGCGATACGTGAAGTCGTAAATTTCATGCGCGAGGCGGTCGCTCAGACCAACGAGTGGGCACTGTCCCCATCGACAAGCTTGCGCGCATCGCGCCCGTCAAGGCGCCTGCCGTGGCAACTTCATTGGGCTGTCAGACCCATTCAGCTTCAAGAACCGGTCCTACTGCGGCTACAGCGCGGGAATTGGGCGAGGGGTTGGTAGTCGGCCCCCAGCGCCTTTACTGAGGGTTGTTTTAGCCTCAGGACAAGCGGCGTGAGCTAACGGCTCACTCGAACGAGGCAGAGAAGGGTGTATTTTACGGGCTTTTCTGCTCATCGCAAGTCCTCATTGTGCCCGCCATTGTGCCCGTCTGGCAGGCTTCGATTTCTTGTTGAGTTCGGCTTCCCATTGAGATGCTTGCGCCTTGCGTCTCGTCAACGCCGCCTCTAAAGCCGCGAGCGCCTCTCGACGTTCCTTAACCTCGGCCTCGAAGGCGGCAACATTGGCTTTGCGGCTGCTGAGCATCGTTTGATAATGACGCTTGCTTTCGCGCTCGATCGCGAGGTTTATGCGTGCCTCGAAGCGCGGACCCATATGCATAGGGATGTACCGGGGAATCCCTGTTCCGGCCTTGTCGGGATCCGTCTCAAGCCATGTGTATCCAGTGCCTATCTTATCAAGGGTTACTCTCGCACCCTCCACGGCCAACAGGAGCGCCTGAAGTCCATCAGCCCCTGCTGCTCCCTGAATCTTAGCCTTTCCTAAGCCTTCGATTAGGAAGGGACACTCCCAATTGCCTTTCGGATGTCGACGGGGTGCACCAATGGACACCGTAACATCTCCGATTCCAGGGTCCGTATTCGTCAGGACCCTGCGGGCAATTACTCGGCCCAGTTCTGACCTTCGATTGCGGCTCCGCATTTCATTTTCCTTGGACTCCTCCAGAAGCAATTGCACTCAAACGGGCCACGCCGTCGCGAAGATCCGCCTCGCTGGCAATGGCGTAGCGGTTGTACATGGAATCGCTCTTCCAGCCTGTGAGCGCCTTGGCAACCGATCGCGGAAGGCCGGCGCGCTGCATTTTGCAAGCGGCCGCGACCAAGGGGTGCCAACCACCGGATCTGGCTGCTGTTTTGAAAACTCGCGACTCAGGATTAGGAATTGCCTAACCATTTCAGAAAAATCGTGGATTTTTCAGCCAGTGGCCACCATTATGGCCACCGACGCAATTCATCATCGAGACCTGCGGCGTCTCGACAGTCGCTTTGGTCAGGGTCCAGCGAGCCGAACAAGTCTTCACTCGCTGGCCCCCCTACTCTGACGCTCGTGAGCCGGATTGTGCGGCGCGACAGCGACTATCTGCTCGGACTCATATGCCCTGCCCAAATCTGTTATTGCTCTAACGATGAAACGGACGCGATATCCAGCGCTCGTGTACCGTTCGACTCGAACCTCGACACGCGCCGGCAACCTCTCGACTATCAGATTGGCTTCTCGGATGCGGGTCGGATCGAGCCCAGCTTTTGACAGTTGCTCAAGGAATTTTACCCTAGCAAGCCATCGGATGTGGGTTATCGGAGTCTGGTCGGGCGAGCCCGGGACTTCCGCGTCCAAGAGGTCATAATCTAGAGGCTCCTCAAGAGCGATGACTACGAATCCAAGAAGCCAGTAGCCCTGCCAATCTGAATATCGGCTGGTTAGCGTACCCAGGAAGTTGCGTAACACCGATTTTGCGACCCGTCGAGTTGCCATTTAACATAAGGTTGTCAATCGACGTGGATAACGGCTTGCCCTCGTAAAACTCGCTTCAGCTTCCTCGTACCAACCTAGAGGCGTAACGAGCGACGCCATCGGTCAAGTCGCGCTTCGCCACAATGTCGTAACGCTGGTACACCGATTCGGTCTTGTGCCCGACGAGCTCCATAGCTACCGAGCGGGGCACGGCCGCCCGTTAAAGATTCCGCACCGCAGTGCGGCGGAAATCGTGTGGAATGCGGCCCGGGTCTGCCGCTGGCAACAGGCAACGCTCCATCTCGCATCACCGCTTCTCCAGGCGGAGTTGCGGACCAACGACCGTCCTCCAAAAACCCGGTGCAAGCAATTCTCCTTCGCGGCGGACTTCCTCGGCATGCGCCTTTGCCGCCGCTCCCGTCTGCACCTCGGCAATAGACTCCATTTAAGTGGTGCCTGATTCCCACATCCCGCCATCGCGCATTTCATGCTGGTGCTCCGCCTTCACCCGCTCTGTCAAACATCAACCGTCTCTACCATGGCGAACCAAGAGGTTAAACCTTGAAGCGCATGTGGTCGGGGTTAAAAATTAACAGGCCTGTGCACCACTGGAGTTCCCGCACCCTGGGCAACTTTGCAGGCTCGGGCCGGCATGTGGGATAGTGAACAAGAATGTCTAAAGCCAAAACTGCTAAGCGAAAATGTAGGGCGACCTCGTAAGCGGGCCAAAGCCGGACCCTGGCTGTCCCGGCGGCAGGCGCTGGTGATGGCTCACCACGACGCGCTACGGTGTCCCCGTTGATCTGGACAGCGTGGAGTCAATCCCATTCCGCCCGACGAGTTGCGGGCTCTGGTAGTGGAAGCGATTGAAAGCAGGATCGATTCGCCGGGTTTGGGACCGGAGTCTGGCGCCCGAAATGGAGCAGGCGGCGGCCCTTAAACGGATAGCAGACAACTTCCGCCCGGGTAAAAATCACCCTGACCGATAATCGATCCCGAATCGGCCCTATCCAGCGTTAACCAGTCGTCGGGCGTCGCCGGAGTCTGACGTTCAGCTTCAGGCCGGCATGGATATGCCTGGCCGTTAGGCCGTCAGTCCTACAGCAAAGCATGAGATTCGCTGGCAGTGTATGGGCAGACAGGTTCCCCAGTCCTATAGCATATTCCACGGACATACTACTGCTAGCTCCCAGAGTCGGGATTACCGAAATGGCCGCACTCTTAGCAAACATGCTGGCGCTTGGTACAGCGCGGGCTGCACACACCATGGAAGCGATCCAAGCAGCCCACGCATGCCGGAATGACCGCATCGGTCAGTCAAGTGCCGGGTGTCCGCGTGTCCCGCCAATTATCTGAAAACCACTTTTTCAGCGTTTCCGAAACTCGTCGCACCTCTGCGTCAATACACGATATCCCCATGTGTTCAGTTACTTCTTTTCCCAGAAAAGCCCGAAGCTCATCAATCGAAGCACCCTGCTCAAGGAGTCGCAGGACTGGCCCGATCATGCAGTCATATTCATCGCGGGGCCAATCCAGACGGTCCATAACGCCGATGGGATCCCAATCGCACATGATCTTTCTGGCCTCTGCCCATCGACGTCGCTAAGCTACCTTGTCCAATACGGTCTTCATCGGTGATCAGTCACAACCCTTAGCCCCTTCCGCTCGAATGGCGGCCTGAATCTCTTCGAGATAGATTGACCCGATACGGTGGGCATATTTCTGACACCATCCCAGATCTCTTTCGCCACAATGTCGTAACGCTGGTACACAGATTCCGTCTTATGTCCGACAAGCTCCATCGCAACCGAGCGCGGCACGCCAGCACTTTCAAGATTGCGCATAGCGGTGCGGCGGAAGTCGTGCGGAATGCGGCCCAAGTCCCTCGCCTTATTTTCGGATCGGATCGTTGTTTACCGTCTGACACTCCACTCGTAGCTGGCTGTCTCGCTCCGTTGGGAAGCCTTTTTCCCTTGCCTCGGCCTTCTCCAGCTCGGCCTGCTCAATTTCCCACCTCACCCGCGCCGATAGCTCAGCGTTGCGCCGCGCCAAGATTTTGGTTGTCTGAGCCGCCTGTTTCTGTCGCCAACGTGTAAGCCTGGCCTTCTTGTCCGTCTTCTCCTGCCGCGAAATCGCCGCTTGATAGTAGTTACAATACTGTTAGCCGCGGCGAACCTTAAGAGTGCATCCAAGGACAAACGCAAGTCTGGTGTGCTGGGTGGCACAGCCAGAGCCACGAAGCAGCGCTAAGGTTCAGTTCGGTTCCGGCACCTCAGCGGCCACCTTTTCGAGGACCGTTGAGAAATCGAAATCAGAACCGACGTTCGACGCAAAAGGCGCAAGAAACGTGAGAATGCGGATTCGAGAATTAATCTCAGAAGCCGCTTGCAATCGATGATGTCCATCTAGCAGGCAGTGTGTCAGCAGCATCTGGCCGTCGTATCCGTAATCTGAATCGGCTCCGCTTTTTTTCACGGCGGGAGCTTGCATGTCCAGCACCGAAACGGCAAACGCCGTTAGCGAGTGTCCGGCCCGCGCGCGTGCCTTCCAGTATTCCACGTGGTCCTTGTGAAAAGTCGACGGGTCTTGGAGCGGCATGACGATCTGGGTTAGCAGGGTCTTAGTGATCCCTGCCGGGAAGCTATACCGAATAGCCGAGATCTCGCCTCCTGGGTACGGGACCGCCAGTTCATGATTTGGTCCAAGCCGATAGTAAGGCGTTCCTGGATCTTGAGGCTTCTCGTATTCGGGAGGCTCCAAGCCAAACAGACGCACGACCTCCGTCGCAAAATAGTCATCCGGCGTGCCGGGCGCGACCAGCCGAACTGGCGCCTCGATTACTGCCAGACGATAGGTGCCCCGAGGAAGAATACGAGCGAGTCGTCGTAACGCGAACTCGGCAGGGAAGTGGTCGAGTTGCCCAAGTAGATTTGTAGCTTCTGTGTCGCTCACTCGATCGGCGGGAGAGGCCACCTTCTTGAAGGTGATGCCACAGGTCCCGCACGGACAACCGTACTGAAACATCCGCTTTCCGCTTACGGTCAGGGCTGCGTACCACAAATCATGATCAGCTTCGTATTCCGGTCCCGAAGTTCGCCAGGGATCAAATCCGATGATTCCTTCCCCGGTAACATTGTCGAATGGTCGCGGCGTCACATCTCCCTTTTACCAGATCGCCACAGAGCCAGCACTAAACAGGGTGGCAAGGGGGCAAGGTCCCCCTTGCGCTCCCCTGTTCAGATACGCTGAGCTGGGTCAGTTTTGCTTCGGCGAGATCTCACGAAAGGGGGTCAACATTAAACCGGCGTTGATAAAGCGTGCCAGTTGACCTCATATTTTGACCACAGTGATATAGCGGTCCGGTCGATCCGAGCTGTCCACCACCGTCCCTAGCGTCGTTGCGGCGTGATCTGCGGCCATGACCAGCCCGTTATAAGCCTCAGGATTGAGCGTTTCTGCTTACCCTAGACACGCTGACTCCCTGCTTTGATTAGCTCTGTAATAGCGTTCGTATTACAGACTCAAGCGGTTGACAGCGGTTGACCGTCACGTTTTGAAGCTGTGGGGCATTTGATGATAAATGAGTTGTATGCGGGGTCCCTTTTGCCCTGGCTTGGAGAGCTTGAACCATGCATGACATCGTAATCAGAAACGGCTGTGTAATAGATGGAACCGGAAGACCGGCGGCACCCGGCGACCTTGCGGTCGATGGCGCTCGGATTTCCGCCGTGGGTGGCAAAGTCGGCTCCGGGCGGCGCGAAATCGACGCGAGTGGCATGCTGGTCACGCCGGGGTGGGTCGATATTCACACCCATTACGATGGACAGGTCACGTGGGATCCTTACCTGACACCGTCGAGCTGGCACGGCGTTACCACCATCGTGATGGGCAACTGCGGAGTGGGGTTCGCTCCGGTTCAGCCCGGCAAAGAAGATTTCCTGATCGAATTGATGGAAGGCGTAGAGGACATTCCCGGCACGGCGCTGGCCGCAGGAATTCCCTGGCAGTGGGAAACATTTGCGCAATACCTGGAAGCGCTGGCCGGGATGAAGCGTGCGATCGACGTGGCGGCGCAGATTCCGCATGGCGCTGTGCGCGCCTATGTCATGGGCGAGCGAGGTGCGCACAACGAAGCCGCTGGCGACGATGATATCGCGCGCATGGCGGAGCTTGTCCGTGAGGCGCTGCGCGCCGGCGCTGTCGGCGTGACCTCGTCACGGACCCTGCTCCATCGGGCCAAGAGCGGCGAGCACGTACCCGGCACCTTTGCCGCCGAAGCCGAAATGGTTGCGCTGGGACGCGCCTTGGGCGCGGCCGGCCACGGCGCAATGGAACTGGCAACCGACATGGTTGGGTGCGATACCAACCTTGAATGGATGGCCCGGGTTTCGATCGAGACCGGCCGTCCAGTAACGATCCTGGCGACCTCGGCCACACCGGAGCCGCTCGATTTCCAGCGCGTGCTGGAACTGGTCAGATCGTGGAAACTGCAGGGCGCACGGATTGTGCCGCAAGTGGCGGCGCGACCCGCTTGTATCCTGATGGGGCTGGAGACAACGGTTCATCCCTTCAGCACGCATCGTGCATACCGCACGATGGTGGGCCGGCTGCCGCTGGCCGAGCGGGTTGCGCGGATGCGCGACCCCGAGGTAAAGGCGCGGATTCTCAACGACGAGGTCGGGCTTAAGGATCCGCTCGGCCGCCATTACCTGACCTTGTTCGACTCGATCTTCGCACTCGGCGATCCGCCCAACTACGAACCGACGCGCGAAATGAGCCTGGGTGCACGCGCCCGGCGCGAGGGCCGTACGCCGCAGGACCTCGCCTATGATTTGTTGCTGCAGCGCGACGGCCACGAGCTGCTGTACGTGCCGCTGGGCGACTACTCGGCCTACAATCTGGAACGCAACCGCCGCCTCCTGCTCGATCCCGACACGCGGCTGGGCGTAAGCGACGGCGGCGCCCACTGCGGTATGGTTTGCGACGCCAGTGTTCCCACTTTCATGCTTTCGTACTGGGCGCGCGATCGCGAACGCGGACCGCGTCTGCCGCTGGAGCAGGTGATCAGGTTCCAGACCAGCGAGACGGCGGACCTGTATGGCTTCACCGATCGCGGAGTCCTGGCGCCCGGAATGAAGGCGGATATCAACGTAATCGACTTTGACCGCCTACATCTGTACGCGCCCGAGATCGTCCATGATTTCCCGGCTGGTGCGCGACGGTTGATCCAGAAGGTGGACGGTTACAAGTACACGATGGTCAGCGGCGAGGTCATCTACGAAAACGGAGTTCCAACCGGAGCAATGCCCGGCAAACTCGTCCGTGGGGGTCAGATCGGACGCTGATTGGAGCGCTGCGCCGCTTTCAGTCGATGGATTTGGCGGCCAGGCGCAAATCCGGCACGAGTGTCCGCCTCCGGCAGCTGCTGACATTACCAGTCGCGGCTGTATCGCCACGGTCCAAATAGTTACTTCCAGTTTTGCAAGATGGTGGCTTCGGACGATGCCTGGCGCCGGCCGGCACATCAGCCCGGGACCTCAACTTTCAGGTTATTTTTCCACCACCTTGTCTGTGGCATCACGATTGCTTAGACAGGTAATTCAATCGCAGATCATGAGGAGTCTGGGTTGCTTCACCGACACTTATCTTGATTTTTCCCCAGGCCTATACACAGCTCGTGCGAGGTCTTTTTTACTCCTTGTGAACATTTTTCCGATCAATGGCTGACAGAATCAGCGGCATTCACAGTACTCGTCCCCACGGGAACTCTCGAAGAATTCCTGTGATGCCTGATTCAAATCCTGCTCAACCATCAAACCCGCAGCGGCTGGTTGACTGTTATTTCCGGGCCGAAGCTCCCGTCTGGGAGCAGATCTATAGAGGCACCGGCGTTTTGGAAGTCATCCATCAGCAACGCCTGCGGATCATACTCGACCTTGCACAGAGGTACACTCAGCCCGAATCAACGCGGGTGCTCGACGCAGGATGCGGCGCCGGTCCGGCGGCTATCGCCCTGGCTGGTCGCAACTATAACGTACACGCCGTCGACCCGGTACTCGAGATGGTGGAACTCACGCGTCAGGGAGCGGCCAGGCAAGGCGTCCAATCGCGGGTCAAATGCGCTTTGGGAGACGTTAACAATCTTGCCTTTGCTGACGAGTCGTTCGACCTGGTCATAGCGGCCGGCGTCCTGCCGTGGCTGCCGTCGCCGGATACTGCTCTCAAGGAAATGTGCCGCGTCCTCAAACCCGGCGGCTGCCTGATCCTCAGCACTGATAACCGATGGGGGCTTTGCTGGTTTCTCGATCCGCTTACAAACCCGCTTCTCAAACCTATCAAGGACAGCCTACAAAGCGTGCTGTGGCGTCTCGGCGCCGCAACGCCGCGGGTACGCGCGCAGATGACGCCGATCGGGGAATCGCAAAAGCTGCTGCGGGCGAATGCGCTCAGAATCCTGGAAGGTACCACGCTTGGATTCGGTCCGCTCAGCATTTTCAGATACGATCTGCTGCCGCGCCCCGTCGGCCTCAGGTTGGATCGGATGCTTCAAGCTCTGGCCGATCGGAACTATCCGCTGCTGCGCCGGGCTGGAGCTCAGTACGTCGTGGCCGCACGCAAGCCCGCGCCATCCGAAACATTAAAATCCGGCCCCTACTCTGCCGCACGCGGCTAATCAGCCGAGAAACCGGTACATCAACCGCCCGGCCATTCTGGTCGCGAGCAGCGGCATCCGGGTCCAGATTTTTGCCAGCAGCGCCGGCACGCCGGTCAACACTTCCGAGCTTACCCTCGCCGGCGCGTGGGGATAAAAGGACGAAGGCAGCCCGGCGGCATTGGCGCCGAGTTCCTTCTTGAATCGCATCAATCCTTGATTGCGAACATCGGCGCGCCCCAAATCGAGCATGCGGGCGCGCGAGGCAAACTCTTCGATTGCGTTCCAGAACATCAGGTGGTTCGCATGGGAGCGGTAGTTCGGTTGCCGTGCGCCCCACTTGTAATGGATTACCTCGCCGTCGCGCAAAAACACCGCGCTCGCGACGTCTTGACCGTTCTCACGGGCAGCCCACACCTCGAAGTTGCCGCCGGCGGCAAATGTCTCGCGGACCAAGTTGAAAAAACGCCACGGCTGCGGCGGCAGACCCAGCCGCCTGCGGCTTTGCAACTGCATCGCGTAGAATCGTTTTAACAAGTTGATACTGCTGCCCCGCTCAATCGTGATCGACTGGTGCAATGCACTTCGCAGGTTGCGCCGGAAGTTTGCCGCAAGTGCCCTCTCAATGTGAGCCGGCGGCCGATCGAGAGCAAGCTGCCAGTTGGCGAAGCATTCCACCGTTTCCCAGCCCGCCACACCGCCGATGCCGCGAACCTCGTAAGCTCTTCGCTTCGGTGGTTCCTCTATCAGAGCACTCAGCAGACGATGCGCCGCTTCCGGCTCCCGGGCCAGCGGAGTGCAGCTATCTGAAAACGGCAGCGACGTGAAGCGCCTGGACAAAGGTCCACGCGCAAACACGCACCCGGCCACAACGCTGCTGCCCTGATGCAGCGTTGCCAGCCACAGGGACAAGCCGTAAGCGGCGCGCAGCAGTTCTATCCATGAATTGCGATGGTAGAGCGTCGCAGTCTGCGAGATGTCCAGCAGTTCATCCCACAAATTGCGCCCCTCATCAAAGCCGCGCCAGCGAACTACCGCCCCGCTCTCGGTGGCATAGCTGTCACCCCTTACGTCCACCCCTGCCGCCAATGCCATAGCAGTTACTCCCGCGGCTGCGGTTCGAGCCGCCGCAATTGCATAACAAGTCGCTAGACCGCGAATGCTACACAGCAACAGCAATGCCAGCAGGCGGGCCTAATCAGAAGCGATGTATATCCTGCTGGCAGGGTCAACGATCAGCCTGTTTATGCAAGATTTGCATGGATTTTCGGTTTCGGCCCGGCAGAATTTACCCCGAATTGCGGTTCATTCTGGCCCGCAAAGGACTCAGGCCCACTTGATCACGCCGCTTTCCGCAAACGCGGTCCAGTGGCATAGCCGTTGCTTTTTGAAGCGACAGAAACGTGACAGCAAACAGCCACAGGTGCTTAAGGCGGCAGAAGTCAGGGATGTCACATTCGCTAGCGAGCTGGCAACGGCGCATATGGCCCCGGAGGTAGTCCAGTATGGATCCCAACCACGAGCATCACACCATCGATTTTCTCAATCTCATCGGTGTTGGAGCTCTTCCGCGCTTAACCAGTCCGTTCGATCCCGGCTACGATCCGGTCACCCTTGAAGGTCATCTGCAGCAGAGCAGCCATCTGATGTCCATACTGAAGATCTCGATGGCCTGCTGGATGATCGCCAACGAAAGTGCAACGCGCCGCAAGATAGCCTTCGCCAAGGCCTGCAACGTAGCGACCGTGACAGGCGGCGGTCCGTTCGAGATCGCCGTCGCCCAAGGGCAGCTGCCGGCGTATCTGGACCTTTGCGCTGACATCGGCGTGACACGCATTGAATGCGGCGAGGGCTTTACCGACATGCCTCTGCCGGCACCGCAGGTGGTCGCGATGGCTCAACAGCGCGGCCTGCAGGTGCAGTTCGAACTGGGCAAAAAGCACAGCGGCGCTTTCGACACGGGGGTCCTCGGCGATTTGATCGAGCAGGGACGGCGATGGCTCGATGCGGGGGCCGTCGAACTCGTTGTAGAAGCGCGTGAGTCCGCCCGCGGCGTCGGACTGTTCGACGCGGAAGGAAATCTCAACGGGTCATTCGCCGATCGCCTGGCCGAAGCTTTTGGCCTGCGCACAGTTGCATTCGAGGCACCGAACAAACCCAGCCAGTTCGCGCTCCTGGATCACTTCGGCAGCCAGGTGCGGCTTTCCAACGTTAGGTTGGAAGAACTGCTGCGAGTGGAGATTTATCGCCGCGGCCTGCACTCCGATGCCTTCGGAAAAGACAACCTAAGACCTCGCATCCCGGCACAAAAGGCTGCATAAATGCGCAAGACTGTTGTAATCGACTGCTTTCCTCAAAGCGTTGCGCGCTATCTCCATGGCTACGCGGTCGTTGCCGTGGACGTAGTGCGCGCCACCACCACCGCCATTACCGCCGCTGCTGCCGGTCGCCGATGCTTTCCGGTGCCGACAGTGGACGCAGCGCTTGCATTGTCGCGGCGTTTCAAAAACGCCCTTTTGGCCGGTGAACAGCGCGGCATCATGCCGCCCGGCTTTCATCTGAACAACAGCCCGGCCGAAGTGATCGAACGCACCGACCGCGAGCGGCCGCTTATCCTGCTGTCGTCGTCGGGCACCATGCTTTGCGAGCAGGCTGCACGATGCGACTCTGCCTATGTTGCCTGTTTGCGCAACCATTCGTCGACCGCGCAGCACCTTGCGGCCCGCTTTCCCGCAGTCGCGTTGATTGGAGCCGGCAGCCGCAGCGAATTCCGCGAGGAAGACCAGATGTGTTGTGCATGGCTGGCGCAATGCCTCCTGGACCTGGGCTATCAAGCCGCTAACCGGAACACGCTCGATATCGTCAGGCGCTGGAGCAACAAGCCGGTGGACGCATGGATCTCGAACAAGAGCGCAAACTATCTTCGGGCCAGTGGCCAGTTCGCCGACCTCGAGTTCATTCTCGAACATGTGGCCGATCTCGGCTCCGCATTCGCTCTACGAAGCGGCGAGGTGATTCCGGACGCGACGCCTTTGGGGCATGAGACGGAGGAGGGGATCTACGATGCTTGAGGACACGACGACTCCGGTTGTGGTACTGGTATGCCACCATCACGTCGGAATCGGCATCGTCCGAAGCCTGGGCCGGCTTGGGGTCCCGGTTTATGGAATAGACGCCGACAGTTTCTCTCCCGCCTTCTTTTCGAGATATTGCCGCGGAAGGTTCGTCTGGGACCTGCACACTGCGCCCGCCGAAGACTCGATTGCTTTCCTGGACGAGGTCGGGCGGAAGATAGGGCGGCGGGCGTTGCTCATTCCGACCAGCGATATCGGCGCGATGTTCGTGGACGAGCATGCCGCACGCCTCGCTGACAAATTCATTTTCCCCCAGCGTGACGTCGCCCTGGCGCGCACCCTGTGCAACAAACGGGAAATGTACTATCTCGCCAGGAAGTGGAATGTAGAGGCCCCGAAGACGGCTTTTCCACAGTCACGGAAAGAGGTCCTCGAATATCTTAGTACTGCGCGGTTCCCTATTTTAGTCAAGCCGATTTACAACCTTGTCCCGGGACTGAAGTTCTGGCGAATGAGTATCGTCAATAGCGAGCGCGAGTTGCTCGATCGTTACGACGCGGTGGAGGATCCGGCCAGACCCAACGTGATGCTCCAGGAGTATATTCCCGGCGGCGACGAGATGACCTGGACCTTCAATGGCTACTTCGATCGTGATGGCGAATGTAAGGTAGCCTTCACGGGCCGGAAGTTGCGTAATTTCCCGGCATACTTCGGCCAGGCCTCGCTCGCCGTGTGCGCGAAAAACGAGTATGTCCGAAACACCACGCTCGGGTTCATGAAGAACATCGGCTATCGGGGGCCGCTCGATCTCGGCTACCGCTATGACGCCCGCGACGGCAAGTACAAGGTGAACGACATCAACCCGCGCATCGGCGCGATGTTTCGGCTTTTCGTGAGTGAAAATGGGATGGACGTCGCGCGCGCCCTCTACCAGGACATGACCGGCCAGCAGGTCATTGCGGGCAGCGCGCCCGAGGGCCGCCGGTGGATTGTCGAGGACGTCGATCTGTTTTCCTCTTTTCGCTACTGGCGCGACGGAAAGTTTACTTTGAAGGAGTGGATAAATTCGTTTCGCGGAGTCCGCGAAATGGCTTTTCTGGCCGCGGATGACCCAATGCCTTTTGCGGGCGCATGGATGATGGATGCCAGACGCGCGGTGCGTGACGCGATCAAAGCCCGCCAGCATGAAACGCAGCCAACCGAAAAGCCGACGCCCGCCTCCGTTTTAAACCGCGCGCCGGCCGGTGCTGATCGATGAAGCGACCCAACGCGCTGCGCCGGACTTGGGAGTCAGGCAAGCAAACAAAGCCATGAAGATATCAGCAGCCAGGATTTACCTCGTCACAATCGGCAGCCTTCATCCCGTTTTGGTCGAATTGCTGACTGATGAGGGGTTGACCGGTGTCGGCGAGGCCGCGGTCGCGTACGGGGTCGGCGGTACCGCCGCCGCCGGCATGGTCAAGGACCTCGTCGAAGCGATGGTCCTGGGCCGAGACCCTTTTCGGATCGAGGAGCTGTGGTCCGAGATGTACGACCATACATTCTGGGCCAAGGGCGGCGGAACGATCGTCTTCGCCGGCATCAGCGCGATCGAGCAGGCTCTGTGGGACATCAAGGGCAAAGCGTTGAGCGTGCCGGTATACGAAATGCTCGGCGGGAGGATGCGCGAAGAGGTCCGCGTTTACGCCAACGGATGGTCATACAAGTGCCTGACGCCGGATGACTATGCGCGGGCCGCGGAAAGACCGATCACCGATGGCTACACGGCGCTCAAATGCTATCCGCTCGCAGTGCCTAACAACAACGGTGGTATCAGGCACGTTGCGCGGCGCAGCGTCGATCGCGCCTTCGCCGACCTCGCTGTCAAAAAGATAAAAGCGGTGCGTGACGCCTTCGGCCCCGAGGTCGACATCATGGCCGACCTTAGCGGCGGCCTGACCACGGACGAAGCTATACGATTGTGCCGGCGGCTGGAAGAATTGCAATTGCTCTTCGTCGAGGAACCGGTCGATCCTTTCGATATCGGCGCCCTTAAGAAGTTTTCGGATCAGGTCGCGATTCCGGTGGCGTTGGGCGAACGAATCTACACCCGCTATGGCTTCCGTCCGATCGTGGAAAGCCACGCCGCCGACGTTCTTCAGCCCGACATCGGCAACACTGGCGGCATCATGGAGTCCAAGAAAGTTGCGGCGATGGCGGAGACATACAATATGCGCATCCAATTCCACGTTTGCGCCAGTCCAGTCTCCACCGCGGCAGCGCTGCAGTTGGACGCCTGCATCCCAAATTTCATGATCCAGGAGTTATATCCCTATCGGTCCGCTGAGCATTTTCAACTTGTGGATTACGCGCCCGAACGCGATGTGAAACACGGTAGCATGGCCATTCCCGATCGCCCGGGGCTGGGCATAAATTTGGTCCCGGAGCGGGTGCGGCCCTTCCTGTGGTCGCAGTGCGGCTCTTGAGCGAGGCGTCAATCCAATACGAAGCTCAGCGCAAGTGGAGTCAGAGATGAGGCTTCCGATTAAGTTTAACCGAGCCGGGTGGCCATATCGAACCGCGGGACAACGATTTTTCGTGGATGATCCCCGCCCGCTCGCAAACGGGGTCCCATCAGACCTTTCACCGTCCGATTTTTCCGACGCCATCTCAACCTTGCAATTCGGCGTCACATTCAAAACGACCCGGCCGGGACGCCAGCAGCATTCCAATCGATTTATTTCGCGTATATACGCGGGGGCAAAACCCATAATCCTGGAGGTCGGCGCGTCCGACGGAATAACCTCGCTCGACCTCATCAGGTCTCTCGGCAATAATTTCGGGCATTACTTTGTTACCGATCTTAATCTCTCAGCGCGCTGGGGCCGTGACCCCCGGGGAGTAATCTATTTTCTCGACTATAACGCCAACTGCGTGCTGCGAGCATCGAAACGATTCATTACCTATTCCGATGTAGAAGGGGCTCCCTTTCCGCTGCCTTTCATATCAAGAGTTTTGCTTTCGGGCTCGCGCAAAATAGTTGATTGGCATGAAATAATGCTAATACAACCCGAGCTTCTGGCGCTGTCGCAGCGAGATTGCCGCATAAGCATAGAACGATACGATCTCTTCAGACCATGGACTGGTGAGCGTCCGGATCTGATCAAGGTCGCTAACCTCTTGAATGCGAAATACTTCACCGATTCACAGATGAAAGAAGCATTGAAAGTGCAGTGCCGGAACCTGGCTCCGGGAGGGCGCCTGTTGCTGGTCTCTGAGGATGACGATATTGAGCGCTTCTCGGTCTTTGTTAAGTCGCCGGACGCCATGGTGTTGGAATATACGCACGGCGCCGGCGCCAAAGCTTCGCCTCACGTTCCTTTCGCCATTGAGCCGGCACCGGGCGTGAGCACGCAGTTTGTTCAGGAGACCCTGTAATGCCGGCTACGCGCACAGCCGAAACGCAGGCGCCGGCGGCCTGGGTAAATCGGCCGGGCGCAGATCATGCGGACATACCCGGTGTCTGCTGGCTCATAGATGGCGGCACCGCAGGCGAGCAGTCATCTGCAGAGCAGTTTGCGCAGTTGCGCGGCATGAACGTGCAGCACTACCGCACCGCGGAGTCGATACCCGGTGCGGTCCAACGGCCAACGATGATCGCGATCCCCGCATCGCTGATGTGCGCGCTGTCCGCCGAGACGAAGCGGCATCTGGCCAGTCTGGTTGAAGGGGGCGCAATCTTGTATGTGCGCGGCCTGCCTGGGCCAGGCGTGCCGCTTGATCTGGTGCCTTTCGAGGCATCCAATGCGGCGATTGCCGCGAAATGTGATGCGTTCGGGTATCGATTTACCGCCAGCCAGATGCTGCCGGCGGCTCTCGCTCGCGAGGAAGCCGCGCGCCCAACCTTTGAGGCGTACGGCGCGGAGCATCTCCCGGCGCGCGCCGAGGTGTTGCTGGCGCTGCGGCATGCTGACGGCAAGGAGCGCGCCGCAATCTTCGCTCTGAGCCACGGCGACGGGTGCGCGATTTTCGACTTGCATTCGAACGACGGGGATGGCGAAGAAACTCCGTTGGTCGAACGGTTGGCCGTTCCACAAACACGCAACATGGCGGCTGGAGCTCTGATCGCCGTCGATCGCGCAATACGAAAAGAGGGCCGTCCACTACCTCCGTTTAATCTTACCATTGATGATCGACCGGTTAACTTCGACCGCCTCAATACCGCGCCCGTGGGAGCGCTACTGCGCCATATCGAGGAGGTATGCCCTGGAGCTCATACCGACTTCGGATGGACGCCGCGCCACGCTACTCCAAGCCGCGGATACCTCGAGGTGATGAAGAGCTTTCCCACGGGTTTTGTATGGCACGGTCTGTTTCGACACGTCGATCATCGCGCAATCGCCGACACCTGCGCCGAGTTTGCCAAGGGCCGGCGTATGGTGAGCGAAATAGAGGAACGCTTCGGCGTTCGGCTGCAACCGATAATGATCTTCCCGTTTGAACGGTCCGGCACCGAGCATTTCCGTCTGCTGCAGGAGGCGGGCTTTATAGCCTGCGTCCAACAACCGCATGCTCCGCGCGGTTTGGCCTCGACCCAGCCCCGATACCTGCAATATTCGCTGCCGTCGGAGACGTCATGCGGCTTTACGGTTTTGTACCGATACCAGGTGGAAACGCTCACCGGCGACCGGATGCTCGCGATGGCGGCGCTGGGGCTGCCGATCATTGCCTATGCGCATCCAGATCAACTTGGACTGCGGCGGTTGTCGCGGCTGTGGGACCGCAAGGGCCAGATCTCGCATTTCGACGCGGTGTTGAAGTTTGCTGTGGCCAAAGGTCTGCCCTCCCGCTCGCTGGAGGCGATCGCAACCGGGGTCAAGGCGGAGAGCGCCGCCCGGCCGCTGTGAGGCAGGGAGATACTGAGGATGCGCGATCACGACCCGGATACGACACTCGATGCGCGGAGCTTGCAGGGCAAGTCCTCCTTTAGCGTAGCGACCATAGTTGAGGCAGTTGAGAAAACCCTCTCCGGTCAATGGGATGTGCCCGAGTTTCAGCGCGAGTTCATTTGGAAACCGGCGCAAGTGTGCGGCCTTGCCGACTCGTTATGGCGTCACTATCCGGTCGGATCGATACTCTTGTGGCAGACCGAGAACAACTGCCGCCGGGAAGCACCGCTGTGGATCGCCGACGGCCAGCAGCGGCTCACAGCACTATGCCTTCTATTTGGCGTGGCGCCTTACTGGTTCAGCCGGCGGCCGGAGGAGTTCTGTGCCCGCATACAACAGCAGTTCGATATCCGCTACGACATCGCAGCCACCGACGGTCCACGATTTGTCGCGATGCACGAGTCGCGTAAGGGAGAATCTGACCGGCGCCGCCTGATACCAACCAGCCGGCTGTTGGCGATTGACCCCGAAAGTCGCGGCGGCAGGAATGAGATGGAGGGCCTCGTCCGCGAGCTCAAGGATGCAGGTTACTGCCGCGAGCTGGACGCTGCCGATCTCTACCGCCGAATGCATCGCGTCACCATGATCCGGCAGCGGGAGGTGGCGTTGACACAGGTAAATCACCCGCATCGCGACGATATACTTGAGATCTTTATGCGCCTTAACAGCCGCGGCATGCGCTATCGCCGGCTGCTGCTGAAACTCCTGATAGAAGAGATCCCCGCGGCGATTCGCGGGATTCGGGGACGTTGCCAGCCCTGATCATTGCGAATTCAGCGCGTCCCAGAATGCGCAGTGATGATCCTTGGCAAAATTCGTTTCATAACGAATATCGCCCGGCGCGAATGAGAGCACCTGATCCTGGGCGTCCTGATAGGCTGACCATTTGGGTGCGGCGCCATCGGGACGTCCGGTGGCCGCGAACCTGGTCCAGTAGGTCATCATACGATCGGAAAGCTTGAATTGGTCCGGAGAGAGCGGCGCTGGTCCGTGCTCAAGATTGCTCGGAAAGCGGGTTTGCCAGACATATTGGATTTCAGCGGCGTGATAGGCGCGCAGATCAAACTGCGCGTTGGGCAACATCGTATTGGGCGCTTTCGGATCGTTGAACTCATAGGCATACACCGGCACCTGCGGCGCCAGCACGCGCGTCGTGCGGCGAATCGAGCAGGAGAAAAACGAGTCGGTAAAGACCGCGGCCCACGCATCAGTGGGCGTCGGGTAAGCTTTCAAAGGATACTCCTCCATTACTCGCGCCGCGCTGTTGCCGAAGCGCGCTTTCACTATCGCACCGTATCCGTCCGCCGCGATTGGCTTGCCGAACGCGACGAACAGCCGACCTTCGTCGTGGTTGGAGCCGTTAATTAGTGGCACCCGCGTGAACTTGCCCGATTTGAACGCCGCCTCGGCGGTTTGCGGCAAGACGAACCCGTCAACCACGGGGAACCATAGAATGCCGCCGCCAGTGGGACTTGAGGGCAGCGCACGGATTAACTGTCGGGCAGGCTTGGAACGCATGCAAGCCAGGGCGTCTGAGGCATTCTTGCAGCCAAGCGCCGCGATGAGCTGGTCGCCCTGCGGTCGCGCTTGCGCGACCGAGCTCGTCATCTGGCACGGGCCGCTTTCGTTGATCGCGCGTTGAAAGAGGCCGCGGGCGCCGGGCGACTGCAACTGCAAACAGACGCTGATCCCACCCGCGGATTCACCGAAAATCGTGACCCGGGAGGGATCGCCGCCGAAGCCGGCGATATTGCGCCGCACCCATCCGAGCGCCGCCTGCTGATCCAGCAGTCCATAATTGCCCGACACGTGATTTGGATTTTCAGCGTCCAGCGTCTTGTTTACCAGAAAACCCAAAGGTCCGAGCCGGTAATTTATGGAAACAACCACGACTTTGCCTTTTGCGGCCAGCGTGCTGCCGTCGGAGTCGTTGCCCGACCCGACCACAAAGGCACCCCCGTGTATCCAGACCATGACCGGCAGATGCCGGCGCGGTGGGCTGGGTGTAAAAATATTGAGATACAAACAGTCTTCCGAGCTGTTGTCGGGGACCCCGGGAGCAAAGGGTATCTGCGCGCAACTGGAGCGGAAGTGGGTGGCGTCAATCGGTGCAGTCCACGCGGCGTGAGCTATGGGCGCCTTCCAGCGCAGCGTTCCGGTCGGTGGCGCAGCATAAGGAATACCGAGAAATTCGCCATGGTTTCCGGCGACGAGGCCGCGCACCGGTCCCTCATCGGTCTTCACCAGCGGCGCGTTGCGTTCCACGCGGAGCGCCGGATGCACCTTCACCGGGCCCTCAGCGCGGGCTGGGGCGCACATGATCGCCGCAAGCACGACAGCCGTTGCGGTTGCGAGAGCAGTATGAGCTACTCTTGAATCTGTCATTGGCTCCCCCATGTTGAGCGGTTAGCAAGCGACATCGATAGCAGCGCAGCCGAACGTACTGCCAGTTGATATCGGCGCGCAACGCGAAGGTGTGGAACCCTCGGCAATATATCGCGGCGCCAACAGACGTCAAGTAAGTGTCAATGACGCGATAAAGTGCTCAGCTGGCGGCGCATCCAAGTTAGTATCTTGCGATTTCAACGAAATGGGCGCGGCTAATGACCGCGCTATGCGCCGGCACCTGGTGTGTGCAAGACCACGCGTCGTTTAGGCGAGCCCGGCCCGCAAAGAATCGGAAAGGGATTGGAGACGCTGCCGGCACATCGCCGTGCCGGCAGCGCCAGAGAAAACTCTACTGGTTGTGTGCCACAGTCACCGCAGTCATGCCCTGCGAGGAGTTGTTCGAAGCATCAGTACATTGAACGGTGATCGTGTAGGTCCTGCCACTGCCAGTACCATCACGCTCCGCACGCAGACTGACACTGGTCGGACCGGTGATGGCGAAGTCGGGTGACGTCTGGCCGCTGCCGCCTCCCAATGGCGGCTCGCTGCTGGCAATCGAAATGACCTTGCAGACCGGATTGGGATCGCAGGTATCGGTTGCCACGATCGATATGTTCACTGGCACCATCGCGTGATTGGGCGGCCACAGCGTACTCGGACTGGGCGTCACCGACGAGATCGTCGGCGGAGTCGTATCCTGAACAGTCACCTTCGAATTACAGGTGTTGTGGTTCCCCGACGTATCGGTGGCTGTGCAGCTAAACGGCGTCATCCCGAGCGGGAACGTACTTCCCGAAGGCGGAGTGCAACTGTCGGTCACGCCCGGACAATTGTCGGCAAACGTCGCGTTGAAATTGACTACTGCACCGCTCGGGCTGGTGCATTCCGCAGTCGGCGTCGGGCACGAGATAGTCGGATTCTCCATGTCCTTGACGATCACATTGGCCGTACAGGAATTGGAGAGGTTCTCGGGCTCAGTTACCGTGAGCGTGACTGGAGTGCTCCCAAGAGGATAGGGCCCGGCCGGGGATTGCTTGAACGTCAGAGTATCGCCGTCCTCGTCAACCGATCCGTTGTCGATCGACGCGGTCGCGGCCTGGCATAAACCGGGATCGGTCGGAACGGTGGTGTCTTTGCACTTGGCGTCGGGCGGAGTCCCCGGTTCGCATGGATTGCTAATCGTCGTCCCGTATTCCAAGTTTTTGCCGAACGTGTTCGTGTCGCTGGAGATGTTTCCGAAGTGGAAACGGCATGACGTGCCGGTGCCGGACTGGCTGAAGTAGGGATAGAAAGTGGTGGCCGTGCTTTCGGTCGTCGCGAACTTGAGCGTGGGGTATCCTTCATCGTAATCGCTGGTATCGGTTGGTGATGTGGTAAGCGGGCCAACTCCCCTGTCATCGGGAGAACCTATAACCACCGAAGCCGGGTGTGAGGCTGACCCGTCCGGCCAATCCGTTTGGTAGGGCAGCCCATCCTGATCGGTATCGCCGGCAAAACAACCGCCTATGCTGCGCACGGTCTGACAGCTCATGTCATCCGCATCGTTTCCGTCAGGCAGGGTGGAACAGGATGAATCGCCGCAGAGCTCGAAATGGCCGATTTCAAAATCGAAAGCCACGTTGGGTCTCAATGAGGCCCAAGGTACAACCTGACCCGGCGAAGCGGTCGCCCACGTCGGATGGAAATCGAACGCGGTCGTGCTGCAATCCGTCAAGTTGGCGTTGTGCACGAAACCATTGGCGCCGCTCGCTACCATTGAGCCGGTGGTTGCACTGGTCAGGTCGTTGACGTCGGTCTCCAGGCCGTTGGCTGTATCATGAATCGTCACCAGGATGCTGTCGCCATTGGACATCAGCAGTTTGCTTCCTCCTGGCGTTCCGTCAGTCGTTACGTACGCCTCAGTGGTCGGCTCGTTGCAGTTCATTATCTGGGTGGCGTTGTTATCTTCGAGCGTATTGATGTGCAGCCGGACGCACCACTGAGTATCTGAACAGCCGCCGAATGGAGAACCGGGCGGATAGAACTGGAGTTCCAGGAACGCGGCCCCCGCGGTTGCTGGATTGTTCGTATCGCTGTCGGCTATACACGCGCCGTAGGGTCTTGAATTGGGGTCGCACAGCTCAAGGCCGAGCCACAGAGCGGAGAACAATTCAAAATTTGCAACACTGCTGCCGTTCTGCGTGGGTGAGGGATCCGTGGCCGGCAGCTGGAACTTCCACTGCATGTTGTTCCCGGATGTGCCGGTGGTGGAGAAGAACTCCGCCGTGGGCTCGGCGTGCCCGATATAATAGGGATAGCCGCCGTCGTGAAGCTTCTGGATGATTTCCGGCGTGGGCTCGGTGCAATTGAGATCGTGCGCATCAGGGTCGTTGCAGTCGGGCTCGTAGGTGGCGCTGCCTCCAGCGAAGACTGCCGACGAAACAGACAAGCCAAGCACGGCCAGAAATGCCGCAGCGAGCACGATGCCACCGCTCCGTTTTACTCCTATTGACGTCTGTTGGGTCATGATTCTTCTTCCTTTATTTTAGTTAGATAAGAATTATTCCTCTATGTAGAGTGAATTATTCTTTCCTAACATGAATTGCAAACATCTAGCTGACCACTCTTATCATTGATTTTGCACAATCTTTTCCGATTCAGGAGGCTTAATGCTGGCAGAAGATATGCCAGGAGCTAATTCACGGCATTATTTATTATGAAATTACTCGTGTTAGCTCTAAATCTATTTAATTTCATGCTATTTGATGCACACCATGGGGAAAAGTCAGGCGGTTTGCCTGCTTGAACGGTTCGCATTCGAAGCAGACCGGCGCGGGCTTCGAACTTCCTATCGTGCCGCAGCCAGTAAGCGGGGAAGGGAACCGCAAGCCAATGATTTGGTCAAAGCATCACGGGAAAGCCGCCGACATTGGTCGGTATGGCGGAATTTTGACGCAATGGCGGGCGAACGATCCTACAAACCGGCGCCGGGATCAGGACTTACGGGGTCCTGCCCTTGTGGACGGCGTCGAGTGCTTCCTTGCCGTACATCTGCTCCATCATGAACGTCAGATCGGGGTTGCGGCGCAGTTCATGGCCGCCGTCCACCGCGAAGCTCTGGCCCGTCATCCACGACGATTCGGGCCCGGCCAGATAACGAACAGCAGCCGCGATGTCCTCGGGCTCGCCGGTGCGCCCCAGCGGCATCTGCTCGACGAACTTGCCGTGGATTGGCTCCTGCATGAGCCGGTCGTTGTTGTTGGCGCGCAGCAGGCCGGGGCGAACCGCGTTGATGCGGATGCGGGCGGCGCCCAGCTCCTCGGCCGCCCCCTGCACAAAGTTTTCCAGCCCGCCCTTGGCCGTGCCGTAGCCAACCAGGCCGTTGAAGGGCATCATCGCCGCGGTCGAGGAGATGCAAACGATGGCGCCACCGGCGGTCATCATCGGAACCCCGTATCGCACCACCATAAAGGTCGTAACGAGATTGATCTCCAGGTCCTTTCGGAAGTCATCCTCGGAGCACATCAGCAGGGGGCGATATCCGATCGAACCTCCAACCGTCGGCACCAGTATGTCGAGGCGATTGGCGATCGCATGGGCCTGTGCGAGAGCAGCCTTCACCTCCTGAGCCTTGCGCGCATCGCCCGCGTATAGTTCGACGCGAGCGCCCGGCACTTCGCGCTGCAGTTCCGCACGAGCTTTCTCCAGGACCTCCATATGACGCGCCATCAGCAGGACCGCGGCGCCGTCACGCAGCATCCACTTGGCGCTGTACCTTCCGATCGCGCCGCTACCACCGGTAATGAACGCCGTTTTTCCAACCAAAGGCCGATTGTCAGTCATGCTCTTCTCCAAAACCGAATTGCTCACGACAAGCTGTCTCTGGCGGCGACGATCTGATTGAAAAACCCGTCGAGATCATCGGGCCCTTCGCACCAAACCCTCGGCTGCATCTCGATTACGTTGACGCCGGCTTCCCTGTACTCTCGCAGCGAAGACAAGGTGGCGTCGAGATTGGGCCTGTCATCCGATCCCATTGCGGCGCGCGGCACCGCTCTGACCCCGGCTTGTGACGGATCGCGTCCGGCTGCGGAGAACACCTTGCGAAGATTCGTGATGTGCTCCGCCAGTCTGTCGGGGCGCTGCTCCATCGGAACCCAGCCGTCGCCGTATTTGGCGATACGCGCGAAGTTGCGTTCGGACGGCGCCAGTCCGAACCAAAAGGGGATACGCTTCTGCACGGGCCGCGGCCAGGCATGGATGTGCTCGAAGTTCACGCTTTCGCCAACGTACTTTGCCGGCGCCGCGCTCCACAGCAGCCGGCACACCTCGATTTGCTCTTCCATCCTTTTGTAGCGGCCCTTAAACGGGATGCTCGCCGCGTCATATTCCGCCTTCTGCCACCCGACGCCGACTCCGATTTCGACGCGGCCCCTGGACATGACATCGAGCGTCGCCAACTGCTTGGCGAGCAGCACCGCGGGCCGCAGCGGCGCAATCAGGACTCCCGCGGTCAGGCGTATCCGGCGCGTCACGCCGGCGATTACCGCGAGCACCGTTACCGGATCGTACCAGGGGAAATCAAGGCCGACTGGAAACTTGCCATATGGATAATTGACTAAATGTTCCTCAATCACGACGTGATCGGTCAGGCTCACCAGGTCAACGCCCTTGCTGTCTGCCAGGCGGACCACGTCGAGCACGGCGGAGAAATCGCCGCCGAACCATTGCTGCAGACCGAACAGTCCAATGCCGATTCTCACTTTTGTCTCCCTTGCCCGGACTTGCCGGACAATAACGCCGCGCCTGACATTCAAGCAATCAGTTGGATGGGCTCCGGTACTGGCGCCCCAGACCCATGTTTTTTTGAGCTTCGTGCTATCTTGTTGCGAGCTCGATTGTCGCGATCCATTGGTTCAGGAGTCTCATATGAAGGCGTTTCAACTCACGAAATGGCAGGCTGAGCCCGAGGTGCGTGAGGTACCGGTGCCTGAACCGCAGCCGGGAGAGGTGTTGGTTAAAATCGGCGGCGCGGGCGCCTGTCATTCGGACCTGCATCTGATGGAATCGCCCGGTAATCCGATGTGGCGCCTGCCCTTCACACTGGGGCATGAAAACGCCGGATGGGTGGAGAGGACCGGCGCTGGCGTCAGCGGTCTGCGGGCGGGGGACCCGGTGCTGGTTTATTGCATCTGGGGATGCGGCGCCTGCGGAAACTGCCGCGCTGACCTGGAGCAGTACTGCGAGAAGTCGATCGGCATTACCGACGGCGCAGGTCTCGGGCATGACGGAGGAATCGCAGAGTACCTGCTGGTTCCGTCGGCCCGCTTTCTCCTTCCGCTGCAAAGCCTGCATCCGCGCGACGCGGCGCCGCTGGCTGACGCGGGGCTGACGCCTTACCACGCCGTGCGGCGCTCGCTCGATTTGCTCAAGCCCGGCACGACGGCGGTGGTGATTGGCGCCGGCGGTCTGGGGCAGATGGCGATTCAAATTCTCAAGGCGCTAACGCCGGCCCACGTGATCGCGGTTGACGCGGCGGAGCAGAAGCTGCAGGCTGCCAGCCGCTTGGGCGCCGACCAGGCGGTCAAGTCCGGCGACGGCGCGGCCAAGCAGATTCGCGAGTTGACCGGCGGGAAGGGCGCGGAAGTCGTGCTGGATATCGTTGGCGTGGACGAAACAATGAAGCTCGCCGCCGCAGTCGGGCGGCCCTTGGGCCACATCACCATTGTCGGCGTAGGGGGCGGGACCATGGCATTCAACTTCATGCAGGTTCCGCTACAAGCTTCGGTTTCGACTACCTACTACGGAACCAAGAACGAACTGACGGAAGTGATCGCGTTGGCGGAAGCGGGTAAGCTGCGCGCGGACATCGAGTTCTTTGGTCTGCACCAGGCGGGTGAGGCTTATCAGCGGCTGCGTCGCGGCGCGATCCACGGCCGCGCCGTGATCACGCCGAGATGACAGCGCTTTATAGAAATGCCAGCGGATTGACTGGTGAGGACGTACCGCGCTCCAGCACCAGCGGCGCCAGGACAAACAGAAACTCGTAGCGCCCCTGGGCGGCGCAGGCTTGCGACAGCGCTTCAAGGTCGGCGTTGTCGATCAGATGAACGCCCATCGCCACAATCGTGACCGCATGTATGGGGAAAGGCGTTTCCTTGTAGCCGCTGGGCGCCACGTCGCTGATGCCGTCGGAGCCAAGCACTGCTATCCGGCGCTCGAACAGCCATGGCAGGCATGAGGCGTCGAGCCCGGCCATCCCCTGGCGCATGATGTCCCATGCGCCCTCGGTCCTCCGCTTTAGCGTACGGCCGGTACGCACGAAGAGCACATCGCCCTCTCCTGTTTCGACCCGATGAAGCCGCTGCGCGGCTTCGAGTTCGTCGGGAAAAATCGCGTCACCCGGTTCCAGCCATCGGACACCGCGTATCGCGGGGATGTCCAGCAGCACTCCGCGCGTCAGAACGCCGTCGCGCATCACATCGACGCCGCATCGATGAGCGCCGTCGGCGCGGACTTCTGCGGCGTCGAAGCCGTTATACATCTTGTTGCGCCAGAAGACATGGCAGAGCGCGTCCAGATGCGTGGTTGACATTCCATGCGGCGAAATCGCGAAGTAGTCCATCGACTGGTGATAGGTGTCGCGCGGCTGCGTGCCCATCTGAAACGTCAGGTGAGTGACGGGGTTGGGATTGTCGAGACCGGGAGTGGTCGGCAGCGGCAGCGCGAGCGATACAGCCCGGCCGGTTTTCATCAAGCCTGCCGCCGCGACGCGCTTTTGTTCGGTGATGAAGTTGAGCGCGCCGCGTTGATCGTCCTTGCCCCAGCGACCCCAATTGCTCAGCTTGTCGAACAAACCTTTTACTTCGGCCGCATCAAGTTTGGTTCCCATAGGCGCTCCCGCGTTGAACTCAGTTGCGCATCTTAGTTCGGCCCTACAGGTGCGGCCAGCACCGGTCTTGATTGTGCGCTGTCCCGGCGCGCGATCCAGATGAGTAACGCCAGCGCCGGCACCGTGGCCACAGTGGTAAGCAGGAAGAAGGGCACCCATCCCAGCTTGTCGGCCAGCAGGCCGCCGGACGACGACATCAGCGTTCGCCCCACCGCCGACAGCGAGGACAGCAGCGCGTACTGTGTCGCGGTGAACGCCGGCGAGCAGAGCCCTGAGAGATAGGCGACCAGCGCCGCACCCGCCATCGCGCCGGTCAAGTTTTCGGCGGCCACGCACAGCGCCAGGTAGTCGAGGCGATGACCGCCCACCACTTGCAACACGTAGAACAAGTTGCCCGCTGATTGCAGCAGGCCGCACAGCAAAAGTGCGCGCATCACACCCAGCCGCGCGGTGACTACCCCGCCGGCCAGAGCACCCATCACGGTCGCCGCGAAACCGAACAACTTGGACACAGCTGCGATCTGATCGAGCGAGAAGCCCAAGGAAACGTACAGCGGCATCGCCATCACCCCGGCCATCGCTTCGCCCAGCTTGTAGCCAACGATGAAGACCAGGATTGCGAGCCATCGCGGGCGCCGCATGAAGTCCTCGAACGGCCCGGCTACCGCGGTCGCAAACCATTGCCGAACCGCCTGCCATCCGGCGGCATTCGACCGCGGCGCCCTTTCCTGCGGCGGCACGGGCTCAGGGCCGAACAGGAAGACGAGCATCGCTGCCGCCAGCAGCACGGCCATCGCGGCATAGGCGGCGAACCAGCCGGCGCGGGCGGCGATCAGCAGGGCGCCGGCGCCTGAAACCAGCATCGCAAAACGATACCCGGTCTGAATCATCGCGGCGCCGGGTCCCTGCTGATCCGCGCCGAGGATCTCCACACGATAGGCGTCAATTACGATGTCCTGACTGGCAGAAAGAAAAGAGACGAGGAGCGCCAGAGCAGCCAGCACCGCGAGATGATTCTTTGGATCACATGAACCCAGGCCCAACGTAGCGGCGATCAGCGCGAGTTGTATCGCTACTCCCCAGCCGCGCCGCCGCCCAATCGGAATCGGAGGCGGCAGCCGGTCGATCAGGGGCGACCAAAGAAACTTCAAGGCGTAGGGGGTGCCGACAAGGGCGAAAGCGCCGATCGCGCTGCGTGTAACGCCCGCGGTCGCAAGCCAGGCGGACAAAGTAGAAAAGGTGAGCAGCAGCGGCAGGCCGCTGGCAAAGCCAAGCGGCAGGATCAACAGCACGCGCGGATCGCCATAGGCGGCGAGCGAACGACGCCAACCGCCTGCATCGTCTTTGGCTTTCGGCGCAGCCGAAAGCCGTACCTTGGGCCCGCTCGCGCTCAAATCCAGTTTGCTCGAAGACCCTAATGACCCGTCGGCACAGCGACCGGCGATCCCACCTCACGTTCAAGGCCCTGCGCCGGATACACCAGCGTCGCGAACACCGCCGCCGTCAGCATCAAAGCGCCGCAAAGCTCGAAAGCTCCAGTGTAGCTCCCGGTCCTGTCATAGATGTGCCCGGCGATGATAGGACCGACCCCGGAGCCAATCGTGGCAAGCATCCCGATTATTCCCGACAACGAGCCGAAACTTCTCAGTCCCAACGCGTTCGCCAGCAGCACCGCGCCGAGGGCCGTACCCGATCCCACGGTCAGCCCGTAGGTCACGACAAAGATCAACATGAGCAGTGTTCCAAAGTGATGGCTGCCGAGGGACAACAGCACCATCAAGCTCACCGCCTGCGTGATCAAACTGCAAGCTAGGACGGGCTTGGCGCCGTACCAATCGGCCAGCGTACCCAACACCAGATAACCGGGGAGCGAAACCAAAACCGCAGCGCCAAAAACGTACGCCGCCGCCTGCGCGGAAAAGCCGGTGCCGATCAGATACAAAACCATATGAAAATAGGCGCCGGTAAAGGCCACCGTGAAGCTCACCTGCATCGCCACCAGCATCCAGAAGGGGGCTGAAAGCAAGGCAGCGCCGAGTTCCAGCCCGGAGACCGCGGCTGCGTGCTCCTCCTTGGTCTCGCCCTCGGGCCGTGTGCGTATCATTATCAGGATGATCGGCAGCGCCACCGCCAACATCGGCACCCCAATGAACACCATCGTCTGGCGCCATCCATGGGCCAGGATTAGATGCGACACCAAGGGCGGAAGCACGCAGCCGCCAAAGCCGGCGCCGGCGATCGTAATCCCGATCGCCAGTCCGCGTTGTTCGCTGAACCAGTTGGCGGCCACAATCGTGCCGGGCAGGATGGTCGAGGCACCGACGCCCATGCCGATTAGCGCGTAGCATGCGATGAGAGCTCCCAGCGAATGCACGTGGCTGACGATCAGGAACGAGACTCCCGCCAGCACCGCCCCGACGCTCATCGGGATACGCGCCGGTACCCGGTCCAGCAGCCAGCCGACGGCCGGGTGGACCACGCCCATCGCCAATAGAAAGGCAGTAGCCATCCACGAGACTTGCTGGCGGCTCCAACCGAATTCCTTGATCAGCGGGGTGAAGAAGATACCGATAGTGCCGATGCTCGGCCCCATCACGATAAAATTCACGAGTACGACGCTCGCGATTATCAGCCAACCCTGACGGTCACGCTGCGTCATCTGGAACCCTCCGATTACTGGACATGAACCACGCTCCCCAGCGAGATTTTGCTACCCGCTTCTCGCACAAGCCGCGCCCGGAAAACAATAGGCGCCGCTCGTTTAAGCGACAATCGCGACGTAAGAGCCGCCCTCTCGCCGGCCACGGAAAAGTGGTTGGGCTGAGGGTTCCGTCATCGCACTGAGGATCTGCGCAGCGCTTCCGTTTAGTGGGGCGGGTCTCGGCGCGCAGGCAGAAAAGGGGCAGGGACGCTTGCCCCAGCGGACAGTGGGCCGAGAAGAACAATGTCTTCCCGCTTGGATTATTTCTCTTGCACCGCTACGGAATAACCCGCTCACTCTTGAGCAGCTCGATATCTTCCCAACTGCGGCCCATCTCGAGCAGGACGGTTTCCGTATCCTGACCGAACTCCGGGCCGACACTGCGCGACTCCCACGGCGTGCCGTAAAAATCGACCGGACCCGCCGGCTGGCGCATTACGCCACCTTCGGGTTTGGGCACGTCGACGAACAGCCCCGCGGCCTCGGCCTGGGGATCGTTCATCACCTCGGCGGCGGACTGCACGGGGCACCACCAGACGTCTTCGCGATCGAAGATCGGACCCCACTCTGCCAGTGGTTTGGTGGCGAAGATTTGATCAAGCATGGCAACCAGCTCGCGCGCATGCTGATAGCGCTTGCTGTGCGATTCGAAACGCGTGTCGCCGATCAGTTCGGGCCGGCCAATTGCGCGCATCAGCCCGGGCCACGCCCGATCGCCCTGCAAGCCCAGCAACCAGAACCACTTGCGCTCGGAATCGCGGTAGCAATTGATTGCGACGTTGAAGCTCTTCTCGCGGGTAACGGGAGGCGTGCGGATACCGCGCAGCGCCGTGAACATCGAGGAGCTGAGATAATACGTGCCCATCCGCATCAAGGAGGTGGCCACCAATTGGCCCTCACCCGTCATATGGCGCGCGTTAAGCGCGGCGCACGTTCCGGCCACGGCCGCGACCGCGGTGTTGTGGTCACCGATTCCGCCCGCTCTGAAAAGCGGCTCCGCGTCAGGCCCCATCGTCTCGTAGGCGACTCCTGCACGCGCCCAGTACGAGCCCACGTCGTAGCCCGCCTTGTCGCGATCGGGTCCGGTCATCCCATAGCCGGTCAGTATCGTGTAAACGAGCCGCCCGTTGACCTTCTTGAGCGACTCGTAATCCATCTTCATTTTCTCCAGACCTTGCAGGCGCATGTTGGTCAGGAACACGTCGGCGCCGGCAACCATCTCGTAGGCCAGCTCCAGCCCGCGAGGCTTCTTCAGATCGATCGCCACGCTGCGCTTGCCGCGGTTGTCAACGTGAAACATCGGGTTGACCTCGCCGCGGCCCAGCTCGCGCGAACCCATCGCAAGCGCGCGGAACGGGTCGCCTTCCGGCGGTTCGATCTTGATCACGTCGGCGCCCCAATCGGCGAGCATCGCGCCCGCAGCCGGCCCGGCCAGCCAAATCGCAAGTTCAACCACTTTGATACCGCTCAGCGGACCACTCATGCATACCCTCGTATTGCTTTGATGATGTACGTCGAAATCTATAAAGGACAGCAATGGGGCGTGCGTCCCCGCGCTCTGTTTGAATGGCGGCCAGGGACACTCGCCCCACTGGATCCGACCGTTTGCGCTACTTTATCCGCACGCAGACCGACTTTGTTTCCGTGTAGTTCTCCAGCACTTCGTGACCCATCTCGCGGCCCCATCCTGACTGCTTATAGCCGCCAAAGGGCAGCGCCGCGTCGAACACGTTAAAGCAGTTGATCCATACCGTGCCGGCGCGCAACTGCTCGGCCAGGCTATGTGCCTTGCCGATGTCGCGCGTCCAGATGCCGGCGGCCAATCCGTAAATCGTGTCGTTGGCCTCTACCTGCACCTCGCCGGGATCGGTGAATGGGATCGCCGCAACGACCGGACCGAAGATCTCTTCCTGGTAGACTTTCATACTCGGTTTGACGCCAGTCAGCACGGTCGGCGCAACGAAGTATCCGCGATCTCCCACCCGCTCTCCGCCGATAACCGCCTTGGCGCCTTCCTTGCGGCCAGACTGCAGGTAGCCGCACACTCGATCGAGCTGCTCACTCGAGACCAACGGCCCCATCTGCGTGCTGAGATCCATTCCCGGCCCCACTTTGATCTGCTTGCCCTGCTCCGCGACTCCTTCGACGACCTTTTCGAAAACGCCCTTCTCCACGAACAGCCGCGACCCCGCGCAGCAGCATTGACCGTGGTTGAAGAAAATCGCGCTGGCCGCGCCGGGAATCGCAGTCTCCAGGTCGGCATCCTTGAAAACCACGTTGGGCGACTTGCCGCCCAGTTCCAGCGACACCTTCTTGAGGTTGCCGGCGGCAGCCTGCACGATCAGCTTGCCGACCTCCGTCGAACCAGTGAACGCCACCTTGTCGACTCCAGGATGGGCCGCGAGCGCCGCGCCGGCAGTCTCACCAAAGCCTGTCACGATATTGACCGCCCCCGCAGGAAAGCCCGCTTCCTGGATAAGCTCCGCGAGCCGAAGCGCGGAGAGCGGCGTCTGCTCCGCGACCTTGAGCACCACCGCGCATCCGGCCGCCAACGCCGGACCGAGCTTCCACGCCGCCATCAGGAGCGGGAAATTCCACGGGATGATCTGGCCGGCGACGCCTACCGGCTCGCGCAGCGTATATGCCAGATAGCCGCCGCCGGGAATCGACAGCGGAATGGTGTTGCCTTCGATCTTGGTCGCCCATCCAGCCATGTAGCGGAACAGGTCCACCGCCAGCGGAACGTCGGCGACACGCGCCACTGCGACCGGCTTGCCATTGTCCAGCGACTCGATCTGGGCGAACTCGTCGGCGCGCTGCTCCACCAGTTCACCGAGTTTCCAGAGCATCTGACTACGCTCGGATGGCGTGACCTTGCGCCATCGCCCTTCAAAGGCGCGGCGCGCGGCGGTTACCGCACGGTCGATATCCTCCTTCTCGCCCTCGGGAACCTGGGCGAGGACTTCGCCGGTGGCTGGGTTATAGCTGGAGAACGTCTTGCCCGAGGCAGCATCGACGAGTTTGCCGTCGATCAGCATCTTGTGCCGGCCACCGACAAATTCTTTGACCCGCGGATGGGTTTCGACGACTGCACTGTTTGCCTCCATGAGAAACTCCTCCTTTTGAGCTACATAATCGATCTTATCGCCGCGGGCGCCAGGCACAAAGGGTACCGCGTGCCCTCGCAGCCAGCGCTCAGATGTCGTCGAGCGGGAAGACCGGGCGGCGTATCCTGGAGAATGGCAGGCGGCTCAGCACCTGGGTGGCGAGCCCCGGCGCGTCCACATCAATGAAGGTCCGTCCGATCCCCGCAAGACCCGCGCGATGCTGCAGCTCGGCCTTGCAGACCAGGATTTTGCGCGCGGTGGGTTCGATACCGAGGCTGCGGAAATGATTGGCCTCGAAGACTAACGTCGGACGCGCGGTGAGGATCACCTCGATACCGCCGCAATCGACTACCACGGTGGCTCCGCGATGGTAGGTGCCGGCGTTGAAGGAGGTGGCTGCGGTGAAGACGCCGTCATGAATTACGCGCACTCGGCCGCTGATCGAAACCGGCGCTCCGTGAAACCGATCGACCTTACCGCCCACCGTAAGTTTTACGGAGTTGCCGACCCCTACCCTGATCGCTTCGGCCACCGCGGCCGGATCCGCGATATTGCCCACTGCGGCGCCGCGCGCATTTTGCTTGAGTAACTCCGCCAGGATTGCGGTGCCGTCGCCGGGCGTACCCGCGCCTCCGCTGTCGGCCACGTCGCCCAGCACCACGGGGTTCTCATCGGTTGCGATCGCCTCGCGCACCGCGTCTTCGACCGAAACCAGGTCGGCGTGGAATTCATGCCGCCGCGTCCAGCACGCGTCCTTGATTTGCTCGGCGATCTCGACCGCCAGGCCCTGTTCACGATTGGTGGTTGCCACCACGCTGATCCCGGTTTCCGGACGCTCCGATACGAAGAATCCGCCCAGCACGGACACGTCCAGCACGCGCGGGTCGGTTGCCGCGCGCATGCGCGCCACACGCATCAGGTGGTCCATAGGCCAACCCGGCGCGATATAGAGTTTTTGCAGCGGCGGCACCATCGCGGGCTGCGCCCAAGCCGAAACTGGCGCCACAGTGCCGCCGAACATCCCGGCCATCACACGTGCGGCCTGATATCCGACCGGCCCAAAATCATAGTGAGGATTGGTTTTGACGCCAATTAACATGCTGGCCTGCCGCACCATCAGGGGCGTTACATTGGCGTGGCCGTCCAGCGACGCAATGATCGGCGTCTTCTCTCCAACCACCCCGCGGATGGCTGAGAGGATATCGCCGTCGCAGTCCTCGGTGCGATCGGCAACGGCGGTGCCGTGAAGCTGCATGAACACTCCGTCAAGCGGTCCCGATTCGCGCAGGGTTTTGATGAAGCTCTCCCTGGCCCACTGATGGGAATCTTCGCGCACCTTGCCCAGCAAGCCGGGAAACATGAAATGGAGGGGAACGACGTTCCAGCCTGACTCCCTGGCGCCGCGCAAAAATCCCGCGACCGCTCCGTCGCCGCGCCCAAGGCGGGTCAGAAGGTCGGGACCGGAGATCGTCGCGCGCTGAAAGCGCTCCAGCGAGATGTGCTGAGTGGCAAAGGTGTTTGCCGTTACCAGGTATCCGCCAACTGCAACGCGCATCGTCCGATCCTCCCGGGCGGTAATTCCGTGATGGTCGAGTTAGGTGTACAACGAATCACGCCGCGATTTCAAAACGTAAAGCGCCGGTGGCTGCGAAGAAAGGACCGGCCTGGAGATTGGCGCTACGAAAAGCTAGCGCTCTGAAGAGGCCAGCGCTGCGAAAAAAGTCGGCGCTGCGAAGAGCGGCGCGACGGATGAGTCATCTCATTCCATAGAGATTTCCGTAAGCGCCGGCCCCCCGTGCCGATTCTTTCGGCGTCCTTCAGCCAAGCGCGAGGGCGCGGGCGACGTTTTCCCCCAGGATTCCGCTCCGGCCTGCGGGCGACATCTTCTCGACCAATTCGTGGATCTCTTCCATGTAGTTCACCGGATGGTCGGCGTGCGGGAAATCGCTGGCCCAGAAGAACTTGTCGGCGCCCACGTAGTCAATTATGTGGCGCAGCACGGTCTCGTCCGGGTCGCCCGAGATGAAACATTGGCGGTTGAAGTAGTACGAAGGACACTCCGCCAGCGGCAGCCCGCCGCCGATCAAGGTCTCCTTGAAAAGCGCGTCGGCGCGGTTGAGCCACCACCCGATCCATCCTGCGCCCGATTCCAGGATCACGAATTTCAACCGCGGGAATTTGTCCCACACGCCGAAGACGAACATTGTTGCGAACGCCATGATCGAACCCTGGTTGGTAAACATGTCGCCATACCAGATTGCGGCGGCGCCTCTCATCGGCGCAAACCGCGTATGGATCGTGAACTCTTTGGGCTCGAAGTTCGGATGGACAGCCAGCGGCACGCCCAAATCCTGCGCGGCGGCAAACACCACGTCGTGGTCGGGATGGCCATGCGGTTTGCGCGAGATCGTGTACGGCGAGATGAAGGCGATCTTGCATCCGTCCTTCACCGCGCGCTCCAGTTCTCCGGCGGCGAGTGCCGGATCGCCCAGCGAGATATGCGCGGCCGGCACCAGCCGTCCGCCCGAATCGCGACAGAAATCCGCGATCCAGCGGTTGTAAGCGCGGCAGCAGGCATTGGCGTACTCCGGGTCTGTGGTTTCGGCCTCCCAATTCAGTCCCAGCGTCGGAAAAAGCACCGACTTGGCGAGCCCCTCTTCGTCCATCTTCTTGAGCCGCTGCTTCGGATCCATGGTGCCGAAGCCGGCACCATCGAGGTACGTCTCCTCCGGAGTGGCCTTGATGAACGGAGGTGGCCCCTGGCGGCCGCCTTTGACCCATTCTTCCCGCATGCGCTTCATCTCCTGGACCTGGCGGCCCATGCTGCTCAGCCGTCCCAGCGTGCCCTTGGCGGTGCATTCGGCCGGCTTGCCATCCACTTCCAGGTATTCCCAGCCATCGGCAGCGACTCTGATGCGAATCGCCCGCCCGCGGTACCTGGGCTCCAGGTAGCGCTCCCACAAATCAGGCGGCTCGATAATGTGGCCGTCAGCGTCGATCACCAGTTCCGCGTGTTTACCGTCTTTCATCGCCGTTCTCTCCGAGTCTGGAATTTTATTCCCGCCGCCGTGGCGTCCACGGAATATCGGAACGATTGTTCAGGAAAGAAGTTAAGCCGGTGCCACGGCGCAGTCAAGCGCAGGGAATCCGGATCCCGGATCAATACAACTGGTCGAATTGAAGTACGGTGCCGTCGGGATCGTTGAACAGGAACGTCCGGATGCGCCGCTCCTCGGGCATCCCGTAGTACAGCCCGTCCTGCTCGACGATTGGGCCCAGTATCTTGACGCCCTTGGAGTTGAGGTGCTGGTAGCGGTCGTCAATATTGTCGACCCAAAAGGAGATGTGCGTCAGGCCGTTGTCGCCGTTCTTAAGCGGTTTGTTGGCCGGAAGCGGACCGTCGCGCCGCGCTATTGAGATAAAGCTAGGGCTGTCGTCCCAGCGCAGATAGGCGACGCGCCGGGTGAACATCACCTCGCCCTTGTCGTTCTCCAGGGTTTCAACGCGATCCAGCGACACTTTGAAGCCCAGAGTATCGCGGTAAAAACGCACCGAAGCGTCAACGTCGGAGACCTGGATACAGGCATGCGAGAAAGGTCCAAGCATCGCGTTACCTCATTACCTGACAGGGCGGAGCTTATCGCTCCGCCCGAGGTCCGGTATCTGCCTTAAGCCTGTTTCTTCGCAAACGGACGGTCGCGCTCGGTCAGCGCCGCCTTCAAACCTTTGGTGCGTTGGGTCTTGAGGAATTCCTTCACCGCTTCGGTCTGATGCGCGATCACGTCGAGGTCGGCGGAAGACTGCTCAGCGGCACGGAATCCCGTGACCTCCAGGTAGCGGTTGACGGCGGCTTTGTGCAGCGCCAGCAACTCGACTGACACCAGGGCGACCCGGCGCGCGTAGGCAAGCGTCTCCTCTTCCAGTTTGTCCTTGGGAAAGACGCGGTTGATCAGATGCCAGTCCACGGCTTCAGCGGCCGAAATGGTGTCGCCGGTAAAGAACAGCTCCTTGGATTTGCGCGGACCCATAAGGACCGGCCACAGCGATAACGAAGGCAGTACGCCCAGGTTGCGGCCGGCGGGATGACCGAAGGTGGCGTCTTCGCTGGCAAAGACGATGTCGCAATGGCCCACGAACTCGGTTGCGCCGGCGAGGCAGAATCCGTGCACCTGAGCGATTACGGGTTTGATGCACGACCACAGCCGCTGCCAACGCGTGACCAGGCGCTGCATGTTGACGCGGTCGTTGGAGATGGTGAATTTCTGGCCCGGCACTGCCGGTTCGTTCAGATCGTATCCGGCCGAAAAGGCGCGCCCGGCGCCGCGGATAATCAGCACGCTGGCGTCGGGGTCCTCTTCATAAACGTCCAGCACCTGCATCAGCTCATTGAGCAGTTTGGGCGATAGCGCGTTGAGTTTCTCCGGACGGTTGAGAGTGAGACGGCGAATTTTGCCTTCGACCGTTTCGTAGACGACGGTTTCGTAGTTTGCCATGGCTAATCTGCTCCGTTTTGTGTTCGCCAGTTGCCCAGCGTTGCACCGCGCAGTTGCTTTGACAAGGGCGGGAAACGGGCCTCCTGACCGAGGGGAGCAGCGGTACGAAGCTGGGAATCGCTTTTTTGATTTCGATTCGGTCAGCCCGCATCGCTCCGAGCGGCCAGCAGGCCCTTGCCCGGAACGTAATTGACCTCCACGCGGACGCCGTCGGGATCCTCGAACAGGGTCGAGTAATAGCCGGGCGCCCATTGGCCTTGCTCCGGCGCGCGCACGATCCTTGCGCCGAGTTCGCGCGCCAGCTCGTACACAGCGCTCACATCTTCTCGTGACCGGGCGCGAAAGCATACATGGTGCAGTCCGGGGCGGGTCTGGTCGAAGTGCAGACCGCGAAACTGTGAGGCCGCGCGCCGTACGGCGAAGCCGGTGCGGCCACCGATACAATAGAAATACTCGTCATTGTCGTAGACCACGTGCTTCAGTCCCATGAACGGGAGCAGGCCCCGATAGAAAGCGACGCACTGTTCGAAATTGGTGACGGTTACATCGACGTGGGCGATACCGTTGACTTCCATCATGAGCCTCCGCGGCTGCCTCCCGATTGGGGATGAGCTTTGCAATCAGATTGGTCTTTTGTTCATTTTGATGAAATATTACTATCCTTGAGGGCAAAGCTAATGCGTGTGTCAATCTGGCCCGTTTAGGAACTGAGAACTCCAAACTCAGAAGGTACATGAAAAAGTTGCTCGTACTCGCTCTGATCCTGCTCCTGGGCGCCGCGGCGCGGGCAAGCGCGGCGACGTCATGTCCCGCGTCGCTATTCGACCAGGTATCGGCAATCGTTCAGCCGCAACTCGATACTCATCCCGAGCTGAAGCTCGCGGCCGTGGTCGGCATCGTGGAACCAGCCAGCGATGGTGCGGTTCTGACCCACATCTTCTACTTCGGACACGCAGTCGACAGCAACGGCGCCCCTCTTACGCTGGACGGTGCCACGGAATTCGAGATCGGATCGGTGAGCAAAACCTTCACCGCCGCGATTTTCGCCTCGCTGCTGGAGAGGAATGGCTCGCTGTTCAAGCTTCCAACCAACAGGATTTTCCGCCAGACGCCGGCTTTTATGGGACAACAGACTACGCTCGGCGACCTGTCAAACTATACTTCCGGGTTGCCGGATTCCAACCGCGGCCTGGGCAGCGATAGCTGTACGTTCGGCGGCGGCACGATCACCAACTGCTTTGACCTGGAACTGATGTTCCAGAATTTGTCGGACACTGCGCTGTCCGGATTGGCGTTCTTACCCGGGAGCGAATTTCTCTACTCCGACCTTGGATACGCGCTGCTGGCGCTGGCGGAGCCGGTGCTGGGAGGATTGGTGAAGAAAAATCCTGGTCAATTGCGTCTTCCGGATCGGCTGCTCCAGGGATGGGAGACCATGCTTGGTTCCATCGTGCTGCAACCGCTGGGCATGAATTCGACACACGCCTTCGATCCGGCTATCGATCCGCCGGTCTTGCCCAAGGGATTTCACAGCGACCTGTCCGGAAAGGTAACTACGGCGCTGGACCACAACACTTCATGGCCCTCATATATCGGCGCCGGCGGCATCGTTTCGACTCCCAACGACATGATGCTTTACCTGGAGTTCAACCTCGGACTTTTGCACAATGCTCTGAACCGTCTGCTGCCCTTGTTGCAAACTCCGTCCACGAAGGTCGTGACCGGAAGCGGCGAGCAACTCGCCATCGGATGGTTTATCGCGACGCTTAAGCTCGGTGCATCCGGCATTCCATACATAAACAAGAACGGCGGCGTACCCGCATTCACGACGCAGGTCGATCTGGCGCCGTCCACCGGCACCGGGGTTTTTGTGCTGACCAACGTCGCGTCGGACAAGGGAGCGGATAGGATTGTCGACGTCCGAACGATCGCCTACCAGGTCCTGCAGATAATCAACAAATCAACGCCGACCACGCCGCCCGATACAAGCGACGAGCCGTAGGTGGTTTACGATTTCCAGGGATGGCGGTCCGCCGTGCCCGCGGCGCTCGCTGCGGTCCAGACAAATCGCTTCGCATTGACCCCTCAGCCTCTTCCGGGATGACAACAAAAACCCGCGCGAGCGAAGCGCACCAATCAGATGTAGAAACTACAAATCCGCTCTTTAATATAAATGAGGAGATGCGACGGAAAAGCTGTTCTCAAAAGCCCGGCGGGCCGCCCGGATTCCCGGACGGCCCGCCGTTGCGTGTAAATGCTAACTTAGGCCGTTAGGCTATCACGCCGCCTTCGAGTTCCACACCCGCAGCGGTTCCAGCGAGCCGACCGACTCGGCCTTGGCGCCCGGGGCCAGTTTCCGCGCGCCCGGCGTTGCTTCGTAGGGCGACTTGAGGTCGAGTTCCTTGCCCATTTCACGGATGGCGGGAACGACCTCTTGGCCCAACAACTTCAGGTTGTTCAGGCGGTCCTCGCGCGAGATCGGACCGTCATTCTGCCAAATCATGAAGATTCCAGGACGCAGCACTTCAAGCAGGGTCTTGATCTTGGGCAGAACGCTCTTGGGCGTGCCGCAGATCATCTGGAATTGCTTTTCAGCGTCCTTGAATTCCTCAAAGATGTGCTGGCGGGTAGCTTCGACGTCAAGATCCCTTTGCTGCCAGGTCGCTGACCGATGCTCCACCTGGGCGCCGGAGATCCGCTCGCGGCTGCTGTCCGCGGATTCCGTCTTCTTTCCCGCCCACGGTGTGCTGGATTCGCCCTTTTTCTTGGGCGCGGTGAGCTGCTTGGCGATACGCCGGGTCGCCATCTTGGAGTTGTAACCCGGAGGGAAAGACCAATGCGGCTGGGCGAACAGGCTGTAGCCGATTCCGGCACCGCCGAACATATCCCATTTGGCGATTTCGTGCGCCTTTTCGTCCGTTTCCGCAACGTAGATTTTCTGCAGATAGCCGAAGTTCTCGGTGCCGACCTGGTAGCCCTCGCGCGCCGCGGCGTCGCGATAGAAATCCCACAACTCAATGGTGGGTTCCATGAAGGTGGCCAACGCCACGTACGGGTAGCGATGCTTCGCGCACCATTCCACCGTCTCCGGACTGAGCAACCCGGGAATCCAGATTTGCGGATGCGGCTTTTGCAACGGCAGCATCCAGGGATTCACGTAGCGGTAGTGGAAATGTTTGCCCTCGTAGCGGAATGGTCCCGGCTGCGTCCACGCCTTCACGATTACTTCATGTGCTTCGTCAAAGTACTCGCGGTTGAACGCCGGATTGGCATTGCTGGCAAACTGCTCGCTGCCCGCGCCCCGCACCCATCCGCTGACCAGCCGCCCGCCCGAGATCAGATCGATGGTGGCCAGTTCCTCGGCTAGGCGCAGCGGGTTGCCCACGATCGGCAGCGGATTGCCGAGCAGAACGATTTTCGCCTTGTTGGTGATCCGGGCCAGGATTGACGCCTCGACGTTCATCACCGAGCCCATACAGAAAGCATTGTCGTGATGCTCGTTGAGCATCAGGCCGTCGAAGCCAAGCTCCTCGGCCATCACGCGCTCGTCGAGGTACTCGTTCAGAAAGCGCGCCGCAGTCTCCCGCTCGAACATCGAGTTGGGCAGGCCGAAGAAGCCATTTTTGATAATCTCATCGTTGTTGACGTAACGATGAGGCCGCTCGGTGAAATAACCTACGTGCATAAGTCAGCCTCCCGCTTTGGAACACCCAATTGTCTGGTCAGCCAAAATGTTCTGCCCGAAGTTAAGCACACCTAATTCAGGTTGTACAGCCGGGCGGCGTTGTCCCACATGATCTTGCGCTTGGTGTCCGCGGGCAACTCCAGCGCCAGAATCTCGTCCAAAGCGCGTACATAGCCCTTGCCTTCCATGTGGCCGAAATCGGTGGCGGTAACGATGTTGTCGTCGCCGATTATCGCCGAGACTTGCGCGATACCCGGGTCGTCGGGGTCTGCGGAGATGTAGCACTGCTTCTGGAAGTACTCGATCGGCGACTTGCTCAATCCATAGATCTTGCCGCCGCGGTTCGCGCCCTGAACACCGGCCTGAATGCGCTCCAGCCAAAACGCCGGCCATCCCGCGCCCGATTCCAAAAACACCACTTTGAGCTTGGGGAATCGCTCCAGGATTCCGCCGCTCACAAATGACAGACACGCAATCATGTTACCGATCGTGAACGCGCACAGCCCGCGGCCTTCGCTCCATTGGGGGAAGTACTCGATTCCCACCTGATGCAGCGCGGTGCCGCCCGCGACGTGCACGCCCACCGGAACATCCAAATCCGACGCGGCTTGCCAGAGCGGGTCATAGAAGCGGTCATGCAGGGCTACATCGTTGACCGGCTCGGGGTTGAAGGTGATCGCCTTGAATCCCAAATCGCGCACACAACGCCGGGCCTCGGTTGCAGCCTCGATCGGGTCGCGCAAATCGACCGACCCTGCGCCGATCAGCTTGGAACCGGCCTGTTTGCAGAAGTCATATAGCCAGTTGTTGTAGGCGCGCCGATAAGCAGCCGCCACCTCGGCGGACAAACCGGGTACGGCGGTCGCGTAAAGTCCTATGGTGGGATAGAGCACCATATAGTCCATCCCGGTGCGTTCGAGAGCGGTCTGGTAGCAATCGGGCCCGAAGCCTCGCCGCATGTAGTCGCCATACGCTTCTTCCAGACCGGGCATTTGAACGAGGTCCGGCATCTGGAAGGTCGGCATCATGGTTCCGCCAATGCGAATGTTCAGAAAAAACCCGGGCGGGTCGCCCTTGTAACCCACCGCATGGATCGGAGCGAAGCGGCGATGTTTGGGTTCCAGGTATTTCTCCCACATGTCGGCCGGCTCCAGCACGTGAGAATCAGCGTCGATATAGCGATGGCCCTTATACATGAGTTGCTCCCCGGTAAGATATTTACCTGTCCTATTTTGCAGGGGTTTTTGGCAACAGGAACAGGCGCGGCAGTACCGCGTATTTGTCCTTTGTACGCGTTCAGGTTGCAGACCAGCCGGAATCCACGGGAAATACCTGTCCGGTTATCAGACGTGACTCCTGTGAGGCCAAATAAACCGCCAGACCATCCACGTCGCGCGGCTCGCCGGAGCCGAGCAGATTAAATGCGCCGCTGGCGGCGGCGAACCTGAGATCGTCGAAAAACCTTCCCAGACTATTGTGTCAATTATCGTCACCTCGCCCCCCTTTCCACGACTAAGTGTGGGAGAGGCAGCAGAATCAATTCGCAGCGCGGTGCAGGACGCCTTGCGCTTCGAGTTCCGCGACCTGCTCCTCCGAGTAACCCAGGTATTCGCGCAGGACCTCGGTGTTATGCTCGCCCAGCAGCGGCGCGTCTAGTTCTAAATCCTGCGGAAATTGGGAGAAGCGGTAGGCGGAGCCGGGAATCTGCACTTCGCCCATTATGCGATCCGATATCCTGCGCACCGTGCCGCGCTGGCGCATGTGCGGATGGTTCATCGTCTCTTCCACGGAGAGCACGGGTGCAGCCGGCACGCGATGTTCTTCGAGCAGCCGCAGCGCCTCATCCTCCGGAACCGACGACACCCATTGTTCGACGATTCGATACACCTCGGCGCCGTTCTCCGTGCGTTGAGCAACGCTCACAAAGCGCGGGTCGGAGGCCAGTTCCGGCCGGCCCATCGCCGCACAAAGGCGCGGCCACAGGAGGTCGCCCTGCGCCATGATACAGATGTAATGGCGATCGGATTTGAACAATCCGATCGGCGGCATGTGCTCGGTGCGTGTACCGTAGCGCACCGGCTTCCAGGCGCCGCCGCTGGCGCTGAGCATCTGCACCGCCAGATCGAAACATTGGAAATACGAATCGAGTAGCGCGATATCCAGATGCTGCCCCTTGCCGGTCTTTTCGCGATATAGCAGCGCGGCCAGTGTCGCGCCAACGCCCGTGATCGCGGCCAGCGAATCGCCGATCGACAGCCCGGGCATTATCGGGGGACCGTCGCGGGATCCCATCATACTGATCACACCTGCATAAGACGCGGCGATAAAATCGAAGCCCACCTTGGAAGCCAGCGGCCCGCTCTGACCGAAACTGGAGATCGAGCACATCACGATCGCGGGGTTGATCGACTTGACGGTCTTGTATCCGAGCCCGAGCCGGGTTATCACGCCGGGCGCGAAGTTTTCGACCATCACGTCCACCTTGGGCAGCAGGCTCTTGATTATCGCGAGGCCGGCGGGCGCTTTTAGATCGACGCACACGCTCTTCTTGCCCTGGTTTTGCTGCACGTTGTAGGCGCTGCTTCCGTTGCTGACCCACGGCGTCCGCCGCGTCTTGTCGCCGCCCGGCGGCTCGACTTTGATTACCTCCGCGCCCATCTCGGCAAGTATCCGCGTCAGCATCGGGCCCGACAGGTATTCGGTCAGGTCCAGCACCTTGAAGTGGCTCAGCACATGTTGTGGTTTTCGCCGCGCCATTTGCCCTCCCGAATATAAAACCAGCAGCGTCCGAAGATCGATCGCAGATACTCAGTCGTTGCTCACTGATATGTCAACCGGCCGGTGATCTTGTCGAGCATCCGCTCAGCGGAACAGCCCGCAAAATTGCCGGGCTGGGTGGATTCCGTTACTTTGCCGTGGATGATTGGAAAAGCGTTGCTCCGCGCCATGGTCTCTCACATTATCGACCGGCGCGGTTGCGACTTTCGAGTCCCAGACGCTCACTCCATAGGCCTCACCAACGCGCTTTCCCTGATCAAGCTCATCATCGCTTTCAACCCTTGGCGGGTGCTGAAAGCCGGCCTCGAGCAGCGTGTTCGGCTATTTCGGGAATGGGGAGCGAAATGCGCGGGCCGGGTCGGACAACAGGTTTATAAACTTGACCTCGGCGAAATCGTCGCTGATCTCGACTGCGCAAAACGTGGCGTTGTCCACGCGCAGGCGATGGAAGTGGTGCAAGTCAAGGCCCAGGTAATGGCACAGCACGGTGCGGATGATGTCGCCGTGCGAGACGAACAGGATACGCTTGCCGCGATGCGTGATGACGGCCCCGTCAACCGCCGCCACGCCGCGCTCCTGCACCTGGCGGATGGTCTCGCCGCCGGGCGTCAGGCTGTCCAGCGGCGCCTTGCGATAATTGATGTAGCTCTCTTCCTTGACCAGTTGATGGTAAGTCTTGCCTTCCCAATCGCCATAGCGGACTTCCTCAAGACGATCGTCGGTAAGGATGTCGATCCCGCCGACGCCGCGCGAGATGATCTCGGCCGATTGCAGCGCGCGCGCCAGGGGACTGGAGATGATCAAATCAAGCGCCAACTCGCGCGCCATCGGCACCGCCATCTCCACCTGCGCGCGCCCGCCCTCGTCGAGGTCCACGGGCTGACGGCCCATCACGCGGCCCTCGCGGTTCCAGGCGGTCTCGCCGTGGCGCATCAGCAGCGCGATACCGCGCTCGCGCTTGCCCTCACGCAATCTTTCGGCAACCTGGAAAGGCCCTAACGCCATCCCGACCCCTGCCTACCGTCCGCCGCGCATCTGCGCCGCCAACAACCGTTCCGGCCGTTTCCTTAATGCGCCGCTGGTTGTGCCGGCTGGTCGGCCCTGCCGCCGTCGCCGTTGGCCGCGGCGCCATTGGCCGCCAGGCCGCAGAACGCCTCGTAATCGATCAGCTTGGTTTGCGTGGGATGGTCGCCGCACACCGGGCAATCCGGATCGCGCTTGATGCGCATCAGGCGCACGAAGTCGCGATCGGACAGCGTGTCAAAATACACCATTGTGCCGATCAGCGGCTTGCCGACACCCAGGACAATCTTAATCGCCTCGAGCGCCTCTATCGATCCGATCAGACCTGGCAGCACGCCCAGCACGCCGGCTTCGGCGCACGAGGGAGCCATCCCGGGCGGCGGCGGCTCCGGATACAGACATCGATAGCACGGGCCGCCTTTGGCCGGATAGAAGACTGTTGCATTGCCCTCGAACTGGAAGATCGCGCCGTCCACCAAGGGCTTTTTGGCGAAGACACAGGCGTCGTTGATCAGATACCGGGTGGGGAAATTGTCCGAGCAATTAACCACGACGTCGTAGTCGCCAATTATGTCCATTACATTCTCGGAACTGAGATGGACATTGTGAGCGATCACCTTGACGCCCGGGTTGATCGCATTGATCGATTTCTGCGCCGACTCAGTCTTCAGCATCCCGACCCGGTCGGTGGCGTGAATAATCTGACGCTGCAGGTTGGAGAGGTCCACGACGTCGAAATCAACGAAGCCGATCGTGCCCACGCCCGCGGCCGCGAGGTAAAGACCGGACGGCGAACCCAAGGCGCCGGCGCCCAGCAGTAACACCTTGGCATCGAGCAGCTTGGCCTGCCCCTTCTCGCCGACCTCGGGAATCAGGAAATGACGCGAGTAGCGGGTCAGCTCGTCCTGGGTGAACTGGCGGTCAGCTACCCAGGGCAGACCCTTATCCTTCCAGGCGTTGAACCCGCCGTTGAGGTTGTAGAGGTTTTCGTAGCCCATTTCACGCAGGGTGCGCGATGCCAGCAGCGAGCGTGTACCTGACGCGCATTGCACGATCACCGGGGCCTTATGGTCTGGCACCTTTTCTTCGACGCGCAATTCCAAAAAACCGCGCGGTATGAAGATCGCCTCCGGGATATGCCCCTGCCGCCATTCGTCGCTTTCGCGCACGTCCACTACGACGGCGCCTGAATTCTTCATCAGATCGCGCGCCTCTTCGGCGCCAATCTGTTTGATTGATGCACGAGCCTCGTCGAGCAGGCTTTTCGATGTCTTGGCCATAATTTTCATGACCTCCGCTGGGAGGCTCTATTGTAGCGGTAACCGGCGCGCGACGCGATGGCGGTATTCCGCCCCCTCTTCCATAGGATACCGGGCCAGGAGAGAGGGACCAGGCTCAGCCGCCGAGCATGCGATGCGATTCCAGCAGCGCGCGCACGAACTCCAGCACCTGCAGAGCGTGACCGCGGGGATTGACCTGGTCGAAGCGGCGGCGGATACGCAGGTCGCGGTCGAGCACAAAGGTTGTGCGATCTGCACGCTGGCCGCGCAGCACTCCGAAGGCCCGCGCCAGGGTCCCGTCGGAATCCGACAGCAGCGAAAACGTCATCGCGTGCTTGTCGGCGAACTTGCGGTGCGACTCGACCGAATCGACGCTGACCCCGATCACGATGCAGTCCAGCGTCTCGAACTGTTGGTGGAGGTCGCGAAACTCCTTGCCCTCAACCGTGCAGCCGGGCGTGTCATCAGCCGGATAGAAGTAAACGACTACATGGCAACCGTGAAAATCCGACAACCGTACCGGGGCGCCGCGCTGATCGCTCAGCACGATCTCGCCGGGCGCCGCGTCGCCGATGTCGAGTCCGTCACGAGGTGGCATGTGCCTGCTCGGCGGCCGCCGCTGCCTGCTTGCGCACGAACTTGATCGAGGCGTTATCCACGTTGATCGAGCATAGCGATCCGCACATGGTGCAGACGTTGGAGCCGGCCGCTTCGCTCTCTTCCTTGTAGCGGCGCGCCTTGTCGGGGTCCATCGCCATCGCGTACATCCCTTCCCAGTTCAGCGCCTTGCGGAAACGCGACATCTGGTCGTTCCAGACCTTAGCCGCGCGCACGCCCTTGACCAGGTCGCCCGAGTGCGCGGCGATCCGGGTGGCGATCACGCCCTCGCGCACGTCATCGACGTTGGGCAGGCGCAGATGCTCAGCCGGAGTCACGTAGCAGAGGAAATCAGTGCCGGCAGCGGACGCGATTGCGCCGCCGATCGCCCCGGTGATGTGGTCGTAGCCGGGCGCCACGTCGCACGTCAGCGGACCCAGCACATAGAACGGCGCGCCGCCGCAGACGCGTTTTTCCAATTGGACGTTGGCCTCGATCTGATCCAGGGGCACATGGCCCGGACCCTCGATCATCACCTGGACGCCGAGTTGGCGGGCGCGCTGCGTCAGTTCGCCGAGCACCAGGAGTTCGGCGATCTGGCCGCGATCGGTGGCGTCGCCGGTAGCGCCGGGCCGCAAGCCGTCGCCGAGCGAAATAGTAACGTCGTGCTCGCGCAGGATGTCGCACACCTTGTCAAAATGCTCATAGAGCGGATTCTCGTTGCCGGTGCGCTCAATCCACGCCGCCAGCAGCGCTCCGCCGCGCGACACGATACCCTCGATCCGCTCATGCCCGCGCAGCCGCCGCACGCTTTCACGCGTCACACCGCAATGCAGCGTCATATAATCGACGCCCTGGCGCGCCTGGCGCTCGATTACCTCCAGGAAAAAGTCCGCGTTGAGGTCCATGATCGAAGCTTCGGACGCGACTTGATAGATCGGCACCGTGCCAAGCATCACCGGGGCGCGCGAGAGCATCTCGACGCGGATCTTGTCCAGGTCGGTGCCCGTGGAAAGATCCATTACGGAGTCGGCGCCAAAGCGGACCGCGGTGTAGAGCTTTTCGATCTCTTCGTCCAGGAGTTGATGAAAGTTTGACGCGCCGAGGTTGGCGTTGACCTTGGTGCGCAGCTTCTTGCCGATGCCGATGGCGCGGAAGTCGTGATGAATGTTGCGCGGAATGACGGCCTCGCCGCTGGCCACGAGGTCGCGCACTTCCCCGGGCGTAAGTCCCTCGTCCTGCGCCACTTCGGTCATCTGTTCCGTGACAAGACCCTTACGTGCAGCTTCGAGTTGAGTCATAGTCCTTCCTCAATTGCGCCCGCGCCGCCATGCGGCGTGCGAGCGGGCTTCATTCCAGGCCCTCGAACGGGACTCCATGCTTCTCGCACAGGGCACGGAACTGGCGCAACATCCGTTCGCTGCGCGCCAGATGAGCGACCGCGAAAAAATCCGCCGCGCCCGCCGCGAACAGCGCACCCGTGGCCCAGTACATATGGCTTAGCGGGCTTCCTCCGTGAATTACGCCGACACCTTTACCATAGGCGATAAACAACAACGCCAGTGAAATAATCGTAAGTCCGATCGTAAATCTCGTCATTTGGGCGAAGTGCCGTTTGCCCCGGGATGGCGCTCAAGGGCGGGAAGCTCGCCCTGCTCCTCGTCCTGCGCGGCCCACGCCTGGGGCAGAACGCGGCTGGTATAAGTCTTCAGCTCCGGGCGCTGCGGATCGTAAACCCGGCGATCCTGCTCCTTGTACCAGGCAAGCATCTCCTCCATGTTGCCCTCACGGCCCTTAGCGGCCAGCACTTCGGAGCGATGCATCAGCAGTTCCTTGGTCTCAACGAAGTCCTTGCGGTCAAAACCCCAGATGCGCGGATGAACGTAGGTATCCATACGGATCGCGTCGCAGGGGCAGGCCTCCACGCACAGCCCGCAGTAGATACAACGTAGCGTGTCGATCTCGTAGCGCATCGGGTATTTTTCGATATGTGGATCGGGATGCTCTCCGGCCTCGATATAGATGCATTGCGCAGGACACGCGGTCGCACATAGAAAACATGCCGTACAGCGCACCGCGCCGTCGGGGCGCAGAGTCAATCGATGGCTGCCGCGATAGCCCTCGGCATAGCGCTTGCGTTCGTCCGGATACTGCACGGTTGTGGCCGCGCGGCGGCTTTTGGCCAAGCCGAACACGTGCGCCGTATGCAGGACCAGGTTGCGCACAAAATGATAATTCGTGATCAGCAGGCCCTTGATAATTTCCGGCAGATAGAGCCGCTCTGCCACAGTCATTTCGGTCCGCCGCTTCATCTCAATTCGCTATCCGATCCGCTGCGAAAAACCGTGTCAACATCGCACCAGTTTTGGGTGATCGAGACTCTCGAAGGCCACTATAGGCGGGCCAAAGAATGACAGTCAAGCCGCTTTCCCGGCGCGCTCAACAGCGCTCATCAGCAAGCGAAGATCCGCATCTGCGTAGGCGATTTCGCTTTTATCGAGGCGCCACTTCCAATAATTAGACCCGCGATGCAGCAGCAAAATCCGGATGCTTCCGCCGGCGCGGCGGAGCATTCCACCCACTCCGCGACCGCGTTCATCGCCAGTTTCCTGGGATGGACGCTGGACGCCTTCGACTTCTTTGTCCTGGTGTTCGTAATCCCGGCTGTGGCCAGGGATTTCCATCGACCAATCAGCGACATCGCTTACACCATCACTATTACACTGGCGATGCGCCCGGTGGGCGCGTTGCTGTTCGGCTGGATGGCGGACGTGTACGGCCGGCGGTTGCCGCTGCTGATCGACGTGGTCTTCTATTCCGTGGTCGAAGTGCTGAGCGGACTGGCGCCAAGCTACGGATGGTTCTTGTTCCTGCGGGCGCTATATGGGATCGGGATGGGCGGGGAATGGGGCGTGGGCGCGTCGCTGGCAATGGAAGCGGTATCGTCCAAACGCCGGGGGCTGATGTCGGGGCTGCTCCAGGAGGGATATGCGTTCGGCTATTTGCTTGCCGCGGCGGCTTTTTTCTTCATCTTCCCGCGCTTTGGATGGCGCGCGCTCTTTTATACCGGCGGCTTGCCCGCGCTCCTGACTCTGTTCATCCGCGCCAAGGTGCCAGAGTCCAAGGCTTGGGAGCGGCATCGTCCGCAGGCGCGACAGATCATCCATGCCATCCGCGGCAACCTGGGCGGATTCGTCTATATGGTGCTGCTAATGACGATGATGAACCTCATCTCTCACGGCACTCAGGACATGTATCCGACCTTCCTTGAACGTCAGCGCCATCTCGACCCCCACCTGGTCGCCTCGATGGCGATCATCTACAACATCGGCGCGATTGGGGGCGGCTTGTTCTTCGGTGAATTCTCGGACCGGCTGGGGCGGCGCCGCGCGATGGTGACGGCCGTGGTGCTCGCCACACTGGTGGTCCCGCTGTGGGTTTATGCGCACTCGCTGTGGGTGCTGGCGATTGGGGCTTTCCTGATGCAATTCATGGTGCAGGGAGCGTGGGGCGTTGTACCAGCGCACCTGGTGGAGTTATCGCCGCCCGCGGTGCGAGGCTTGTTCCCCGGCCTCGCCTACCAGTTCGGCGTCCTGCTCGCCGCCAACGCGGCGTACGTGGAATCGCTGATGGCGGTGCGCATGAATTATGGCAACGCACTGGCCCTGGTGGCCCTTATAGTTCTGGCCACCGGCGCCATCGTGATTGCGTTGGGACGCGAGCAAGCGGGTATCGACCTCCACGCGTGAGAAAAGCCGAGTGCAACGCGGCGCAAATCGAAATTGTGCGCAGCCAAGGTGAGCGGCAATCACATCGGCGGCGCACAATGTCCGCGCCTCAGCGCTGCTACGCGTTCAGGGCATCGGAGAGTGATATGAGCCCGCCTCGCCCGAATTGCGTTGTGGCTGACTCGGCATCACGCCAACCGATCTCAACGCGGCGTCGAAGTGTTGGGCCGCCTCGGTGTTAAGTCCCCGCATCAACGCCGACTGGCCCATTATCTCCTGCGTCTCGGCCGCGCTGGTGTCCTGCCCGCGCGCTTTGGCGGCCGCGATTTGCTGATCAACATAGGCGGCCTTGACCTTCCCTTCGTGCGAATCCGGAGCCATCCCAACCGACGCCGGCGGGAACTGTGCCGGGTCATCAGGATTTACCACCGGAGCCGTGGTTACAGTCGTGGTGGTCCGCTTCGTGGTCACGCTCGGGGCATAGATTTCTGTCGTGGTGGTCTGCGCAAAGCCCGGGGCAGATGTCAGAACGAGCGCCGCGGTGATGCCCAGCGCGCCTAGCCAATTGCTTTTTTTGTTCATATTGTGGCTCCTACTACGGCCGGTAGCATTTCTATTCATTGTCCAGACCAAACACTGCGGGCCGCGGATTGGTTTCCGCGGCCCGCAAGGTCTTGCTGTCGCAACTTCAGGTCAGCGATCTATCAGTCAACCGATCCAGGCATTGCGCGATGCTCAGACCCGGCTTCGCCCGGATTCTGACCCGGCGTGTTCGGCATTTCGCCTATCGAACGCAAGGCGGTTTCGAAATGCTGCGCCGCCTCGTCGTTCATGCCTTTCTTCAACGCAGCCGTTCCCATTTTTTCCTGCATCCGGGCCGCGCTTACATCCTTTCCCTGCGCCTGTGCATCGGCGATTTTCTTATGCACATAGTCCGCGCTTTTCATCTCCGCGGGAGATGTGCTTGTTGCGGCCGCGGCGGCTGGACTACCCATCGCGCTGCTGCCAGGCACAGCAGCAGGGTTGGTTGCGCTCATGCCGCTGCCCGGTGCTCCTGAAGCGGCCTTTTCGCCCGGTACGGTTGGCGACGTGGCCGCCGGAGCAACAGCGGTCGATCCGCTGGGCATGCTGGGTTCCGTAGCCTGGCCCCACGCAAGCGGAGCAGCCGCGCCTATCATCAACGCAACGCCCGCGCCGGCCAGATAATTGAAGAGCTTCATGCGTTTCACCTCCAAAGGTTCCGGTGAGTCTGGACAGCCTGGAGTTGAAGCAAGGGCTATGCCTTTCAAGCTTTCCACGGTTTTGGAGGTTTTTGGCCCCAGGATCGCAAATCGGGCCGGCAGGCTCGGCAAAATTTTCAGAATTACCGGGGGCGTGAATCGGACTGAAATGTCGACACTCAGCCCAAATGGAAAGAACGATCGCCGCAAGAGCGCCAGTTATGGCGTGCTAACGAAAAGCGACCACATTGGCTGGTCGCTGGCGGCTGTGACTCCCCTCCTGATCTTTCCCGGGAGACACTTCGGGACGCAGCAGCCCATGCAGATAAAATTTATGCAGTTCAAGGAATGCTTGCGTGAGATTGAGTCCGCTATGGGTCAGGAAACTCGGCTGCACGATTGTGGCCGCTCCCCGGATCAACACTTCGGCCGTCAGGCGGGGATGAACATCCTGGAAGGCACCTTCCCGGGCACCGGCTGAAATAATGTCTGCGATCACGCCGGCCATCAGGTCTTCATGCTCTCTGCGCCTGCGCTGTCCGCGGGGAAATTCGTTGAGGTCTTCGGCAAAGCGAACGCTCACCTTGCTGACCGCATGTTTGATCGCGTCCAGGCATCCGGTCAGCGCTGCCACGCGGTCGGCGGCGTCGGTCGCGGCCTTTTGCGCCTGGGTGCGGATTGACGACAGGAACCGTTCCAGAATCACCTCGAACAGCTCGTCGCGGCTTTGCGCCAGCGTGTAGAGTGTTTGTTTGGAGCAATGCAGCCGATGCGCCAGTTCTTCGGTATGGATGTGCAAAAACCCTTCTTTGAAGAACAGCGCCTCCAACTCTTCGACGATGCGCTGGAGCCGCGGCGACTTCGCCAATAGTTCCGCCCGGTCCTTTCGACTCCGCCTGATGGCAGCCCTCGTGCCCATAGCCGCTTAAACCTTACTCCCAATCGGCCCAGGCTTGAAAGCCGGGCACAGGAAGTTGACCGACCGCTCCCCGCCTCAACCTCCCAACCAAGCCGCAGTCGCGCCAGTCCGCGGAAAGCTATTGACCCAGAGCCTGTCTAATACTGTTCAGGATGAAAAGAAAGTCGCGCACACAACGCACCTCACCCATCATCGCAACCCGTGAGAGGGTTTCCATCTCCCCATCGGTGATGTTGTGGATTTTGCGCACCTGGCGATTTTTGACAAACCGTTCCCACGCTGACTTTCCCTTCGCAGCGGGCGGTTCCGATAGCAGTATCTTGGTTCCAGGATTGGCGAGCAGGAATAATTCGCGCGGGTCCAGTCCGAGCACTTCCGCGATCTTGATTACGATCTTTTCAGAGGGGTGGCGCACTCCGGATTCAAGATGACCGATATAAGGGGTGGAAGTTCCGATCCGCCGAGCCACCTCCATCTGTGTCATGTCCAACAGACGACGTCTTTGTCGCACAGCCTGGCCAAAACCAGCTTCTGTAATCTTCGCCATTCCTGCTTCCAAGTGGTTAAATGTAACTAATCTAATACCATTCCACCTCTCTAAAATTCAAGGATGACCCAGGGTCATCTGCACCTCGCCGTCGCCCCAAACCGTTACTCCAGTCCAATGTCACAGAAAAATGCGTTTTGTAAATCTCTTGGAAAAGGGGTATTTAGCGCATTCTCGGTCGGCCCATCGCGTGCATTTTAGCACTGAGAGGCGCTGAGACGCCGACGGAGAAAAACCGCGCGGCGGCTTGTTCGCATCGACGCGATTTGTGATAGATTTTGCCGCACCTTTAGCGGTCGGGGAGATCAGGTCTAAAGGTCGAGTATGCTGGGGAAAATTAGCAATTCCAGGCCATAACGGTTTCGTTAGCTAACCCGACGGTTTTGCCATTCGAGTCCCGCGAAGGGCGTCGCCGTCGCACAATGAGGAAAGCCCGCAAGGAGGGTTGAACTATGCGAGCGATCGGGTTTGGTGCGCTTGGCAGGTTTTGCAGTTCTGGATTGTTCGGCATCTGCTTGCTTCTGTTAACGGTTCCGCTACTGGCCGGGCAGCCGGCGATTGAACAGCCGGCGCTGCCGGTGGGGACCAAAATCACCCAACAAAACTGGCAGCAGTACAAGAGCTATTTGCCTCAGGGACTGATCGAGATCTGGAGCGGTCAGCATCCGTGGAAGCTGCCGCCCGACGCCGTGATGGAGGTTGGACCCAATCGTGAATACCCCAACCCGCCGTCCTGGACCGCCGCTACCGAAAAATACAACGGTCAAACCAAGCTGGTGAAGCTGGATACCGGCGGCTACACGATCAAGGGCTATGTGACCGGAACCCCTTTTGCGCGTACCGAACTAGATGGCCCCGAGGGTCCGTACAAGCTGCTCTACAATGCCTACTATCACTACTTCGCTGCGCTCAATCATTTCGCCAGCCAGGGCTACGAAACCGACCGCTTTCTGAACATGGCGCCCAGCTACTCGGTCCAGATGTCAACCACGCTGGCGCATAACAGCGACCCCGGCTTTCCGCCCAGCTCGACGGAAATGCCAGGCTATTTCCTGGCCTTCTACGACGAGATCATGTCGCCGGAGCAGACCAAGTACACGGCGCCATTGGAGCTGTTGTACGATGACCCGCAAAAGCTTCCGGAATCCTACGTGTTTTTGCCCTCGCTGCGGCGCGCGCTGCGGCTGTCATCCGGCTCGCGCTGTGCTCCCTTTGCGGGCAGTGATTACGTCGGCGATGACGTCGTTAATGGCGTGCCCTCTCCGCCCGGGTTGTTTGAGGTCACGCGTCAGCCGGACCGCAAGCTCCTGGTCTTCACGCCCACCCCGGATGAGACCGCGAAACAATTCGACTCCAAGAATTTCTATTGGCCGCCGATGTGGTTCCCCAGGCCCTCGGCCGGTAAATGGCTGGTGCGTGACGTCTATGTGCTGGACCTGTCGCGTTTGCCGCAATTTCGTGCGGGCTACTGCTATGGACGGCGTCGGATGTATCTGGACAAGGCTACCTACAACCTCGTAGCCGGCGACTTGTATGACGCGCAGTTGAAATTCTGGAAATCGATCGGCTTTTTGGAAGGGCCTCAGCCGATTCCAGGCGGCGGCTATATACATGATGTCCGCGGCATCAACTGGATGATCGATTTTCAAGGCGAGCACGCCAGTTGGGCGATCGTGGGCGGCGAGGTGTGGGAGCTTAACAACCAGGTCCCCGCTGCTTTTCGCGATCAGCGGCGCTACGCATCGCCCGCAGGCCTGGCCGACGTTATGAAATGAATCGTCGCGCCCAGGTTGCAGGACGTTTCGCTCTGGTTTGATTACCGATCAACTCTGCGCTGCGGATGACAAACCATCCGCGCGCAGAGTTTCTCTTACAGCTTAGTCGCTTCCCCCTGATTAGGGAGAGGTTAGCGTGAGGGGCGCGCTCACTCCGAGCGATAGAACATCGCGGCGACTTTGGCTACCAGCCGGCGAGGTACCGCGCGTTGCACCTCGGTCATCACCGTGTTCATCGCGCCGTTGATCCGCAGCGCCCGGTTCTTGCGCGCCGCCTGCAACGCCTGCGCGACCACGGTTTCCGCGTCCATGTACATAAAATCTGGTACGGTGTCACCGTTGCGCGCGACCGCCTGAAATTCGGTTCGCGTGGCGCCCGGACATAGCGCCATCACGCCCACCCCCGTATCTTCCAGTTCATAGTGCAGCGCCAGGGAAAAGCTTATGACGAAAGCCTTGGTGGCCGCGTAGGTGGCCATGAAGGGAACGGGCTGAAAACCGGCGGCCGAAGCCACGTTGATGATCGTCCCGCGGCGCGCGGCGATCATGTCCGGCACAAACAAATGGGTCAACGCCACCAGCGCGCTGATATTAAGGTCGAGTTCTTCCAATTCGCGATCCAGCGGCAAACGGTCGAAGCGGCCGCGGGTGCCGAAGCCAGCGTTGTTGATCAGCATGTCGATCTTCAAGCCGCCCGACATCACGTCACCGTAAAGCTGCGCCGGCGCCGGCCGCTGACTCAGGTCGGCGGGAAAAATACTCACCGCGGACGCGCCCAGACTCCGCGCCCGGCCGGCTACCGCCTGCAAGCGGTCTTCGCGCCGGGCGGTCAGCACGAGTCCGCATCCCTCGCGTGCCAGGGCGTAAGCAAATTGCTCGCCGAGGCCGCTGGAGGCGCCGGTTATCAGAGCAATAGTCACTGGACCCCAATTCCCCCTTAAAATTGCGATTCACAGTCGCATAGGCACGAGACAATTTGCAAAGTAAAGTTTGCGCCCTTTCTTGAGTCCAGAACCACTGGCGCGGCCCTACCCGCAACCCTGGCGCTTAAGCATATCTTAGATGGTTCGAAGTGCCGCTGGAGGAGAGCCCAATGCATATCAGGGCCGGAGCGCGTAACCGCTCTCTTAACCTCACCCCCGACAGTTTTGCGGAGGGGGAACAGAGGCACACACCATTCGCGTCACGTAATCAGGCCGGCAACTGCACGGCCCCGTTGGCGTTGCCACGTTGTTCTCCCATGCGCAACCCGCGATGGCCCAGGTAGATAAGCACCGGTTGCAGGACGCGCGTCAGCACCATGATTGCGAGCGCGCCGCCGATTACGACAATCGCCAGCGGGCGCTGGGTTTGCGCCCCGATCCGGGTGGAGATTGCCGCCGGAAGCAAGCCCAGGGCGTCGACCAGATCGGTCATCATGGTAGCCCGCAGCCGACGATCGGATCCCAAGATGATCGACTCCTTGAAGGGATGGCCCTCCTGCCACAGTTGGCGGATGTAGAAACTCAGCAGGATGCCGTCCATCGTCGCGATGCCGAAAATCGAGATGAAGCCAACGGCGGCCGACACGCTAAAGGGCGTGCCGGTAAGGAACAATCCCAATACACCTCCCAGGCAGGCAACCGGAATCTGCGCCATGATAATGGAAGTATCGATCAGCGAGCGGGTCGCCGCGTACAGAACGCCCATGATCAGGATCAGCGCAAACGGCACCACGATTTCCAGCCTGCGGTTGGCGGCCTGCAATTCACCGTATTCGCCGGCCCATTGCAGGCTTACTTCTTCCGGCAGCTTAACCTTGGCGGTGACCTGGTCCTTGCTGTCCTGAATCGCGCTTTCCAGGTCGCGCCCCCGTACGGCAAAGCGAACCGGCACATAGCGGCGCGAGTTCTCCCGGTATATGAAGGACGCGCCCTCGGCGTTGATAATGCGCGCGACCTGGACCAAGGGGACATAGCCCGCCGCCGGCAGCGCCACTCGAATTTGTCTGACGGCGTCGAGACTTTCGCGGTACTGCGGCAACCAGCGCACAACCAGGTCGAAACGGCGATCTCCCTCGAGCACCTGCGTCACGGCTTGGCCACCGATAGCAGCTTGTACGACCGCTGTTACGTCACCGACGTTAAGGCCGTAACGCGCGCACGCGACCCGGTCCGGAGCGATCACAAGATTGGGCTGGCCGAGCGATCTATAGACCGCGAGTTCGGTGATACCGCTGACCTTGCTCATCACCGCCATTATCTGGTTCGCGATCTTTTCGTCGGTAGCCAAATCAGGACCGAATACCTTGACGGAGTTCGATCCTTTCACGCCCGAAAGTGCCTCGTTGATGTTGTCCTCGATATTCTGCGAGTACTCGAAATCCACGCCCGGCATTTCGTGGACCAGCTTGCGGTTGATAGCCGCGATCAGGCCGGTTTTCGTCAGAGCGTAGGGCCATTGGCGGGCAGGTTTGAGATCTATCGAGATTTCCGTGTTGAAGAAGCCGGTGGTCTCGGTGCCGCTGTCGGGACGTCCCACCTGCGAAACTACGGTGGTGATTTCAGGAAAGCTGCGCAGTACGGCTCTCATGCGATTTGTCAGGCGGTCCGCTTCGATGAGCGAGATGGTAAGCGGCATCGTCGCGCGCAGCCAGATATTTCCTTCCTCCAGCTTGGGTAAGAACTCGCCGCCGAGCCTGGGAAAGAGCGACAGTGCCGAAGCAATAAGCACGACCATGAACGCCAGCGTAAGACGCGGCCAGCTCAGCACCCGGACGAAGATTCCATGATATACGTGCTGCACCAACCGCCAGATCGGATTGGGAAATTCACTCATGTTTTTGCTGAGCAGGAAAGAGGCAAGCACCGGCGACAATGTAACCGCGAGCAGAATCGCCGTGCCCAACGCGTAAGCGTAAGTGTGCGACATGGGTGAGAAGATCGCGCCCTCCACTCCGCGCATCGTGAACAGCGGGAGGAAGGCGATCACGAAGATGATGGTTGAAAAGAGCATCGGGCCGCCGACTTCCTGAGCGGCGCGCTGAATCGCGCTGCGGTTGCTTTCGTGCGGCGCCTCACCCGATACCAGATGGCGATGGATGTTATCGATCACGATGACCGTCGTGTCGATGATGATTCCGAAGTCCACCGCGCCCAGGGAAATCAGGTTCGCAGGTGTCCCGGTGGCGTTCATCAGCGTAAACGCACCCAGCAGCGCCAGGGGAATGTTGATTGCGGCAATCAGCGCCGCCCGCATGTTGCCCAGGAAGAACAGGAGCACGATGAACACCAGCGCCATGCCGACACTGAGGTTTTCGAATACCGTATGCAGGGTGATGTCGACCAGGTGAGTGCGGTCGTAGTACGGCACCACCTGGTAGCCCTTGGGTAGAACGCCTGAGGTGTTGATTTCGCGCACCTTGTCCTCGACACCCTTAAGCGTCTTGAGGGTGTTGCCGTACTTGCGCATCAACACGATCCCGGTGACGACATCGTCGCGGGCGTTCATTCCGACAATTCCCAACCGCGGCGCATAGCCGATATCAACCTGCGCGACGTCCGACACCCGGATCGGGATTGAATTGCGCGCGGTCAGCACCACATTGCGAATATCGTCGAGAGAATGGACGAAGCCGATGCCGCGGACGTCGAAGGACTGCTCGCCGACTCTAAGATAATTACCGCCCACGTTAATATTCGAATTTGCCATCGCGGCTATCAGGTTCGAGAGCGGCACTTCGTAGTGCACCAGCTTTTGCGGGTCGACATCGACGTGGTATTCCTTGGTCAGACCGCCAAAACCCGAGACGTCGATCACCCCGTCAACCGTTTTGAGCTGTTTTTCCAGCACCCAGTCCTCGATTTCCTTCTGCCGCATCAGATTGTGGTCGCGGCTCTCCACGGTGTAGCGATAGATCTCGCCGATCGGGTTTTCGGGCGAGATTCCGGCGCTGACGCCGGCGGGCAGCTGGATAAAGGTCAGGCGGTTTATGGTCTCGGTCCGATCCAGGTAGTAATCGCTGTCCCAATCGAAGTAACACCTGATATCCGAAAGCCCGAACAGCGAAATAGATCTCATCGCCGTCAGGTCGCGCATACCGGACAGTCCAACTTCCAGCGGTACGGTGACCAATTGTTCGACTTCCTCGGCGCTGAGCCCGTTGGGCAGCGTCAGCACCTCCACCAGCGGCTGGACCGGATCCGGGTAAGCTTCAATATCCAGTTCATGGAAGGAATAGAGCCCCACTGCGACCAACACCAGCGCCAGCCCAATGACTACAACGCGCTGGCTCAGCGCCAGCTCCATCAGGGCACGGATCATAATTAACTAGCTCGTCGGATTTTTCGGGGGCGCCCTCATGGCCAAGACCGCACCGCGATTCTTCGCCGCAAACGAACAGGTCAGGACCTGTTCCCGTCATCCCGAGGCACAGCCACGCAGCGCGCCATCGTCAATGCGCGCCACCGTGCCGTAAGACTAAAGCCCTGTCCGGATCAGTCAGTGGAAGGGAGGAGAGCGGCCCTTCGGACTACCTATTGCCCCGCTATCCGAGAGGCCGAAGTTACCGACCTGTGGAAGCCCGGCCCCGCTGTCGGGGCTTCCCGCGAAAGCCGCACGCGGAAGGATTCCCAAAACGAGCTTGCCGGAAGCAGCGAATGGCAGGAGGTAAGGTAAAGTAGCGGACGGTGACTGCAGGCCCAGGCCCAAAGGTAGCAGAGCCGTGGAGAGCGGGGTTAGAATCGGCGGGCGTTGCGCCGTGGTCCCCGCAAGCGGCAGGACCAAGAGGGCGAGGATCAGGACGGAAGAGCAAAGTTGAGGGCAGATTGAGCGCCGGGTACAAGAAGTGACGCGGAAAGCCGCAATCTTCCTGGTGACACTGCCATTCAGCTTCATTTTCTGCAGCCTGGAACGCGCCGGCAACATCTTACTTTCTAGAGTAGTTGCTACCAGCGTCCCATAGTCGGATATATCCGATCGGCAAGGACAGCCACAAGATTGCTTCCCAGGCTAGCGTTAGCGCCCGGCCAACGCGCGTGCTCGCGAGAGGATCTCTTCGACCACAGCGCCTTTGGCTTGCGCGTAATCGTCAACATATTTCCATCGCCGCCGCGCAAGCTCCCGCTTAGTGCGCCCGTAAAGTTCGCGATCTGCCTCGTCGTCGCGGAGCCGGTCGCGGAACAGGAGCATCCGTTCGACCTCCGGGCACCTCGACGAGAAGACATGAAGATTAATGTCGGTATCCGGTCCCTCGAACATACGATGCTCATGGAACTGCGTTTCACGGATGCGAAGGATGTAGCCTGCCGCTTCCAGCGCTGGCACGTACGCGGGCTCCTCGGCTGAGTCTTTTACAATGAGCACCACATCGACAATTGGCTTGGCCGCCAGACCGGGTACTGAAGTCGAACCGACATGCTCGATCCTGAAAGCACGATCGCCGAGAACCGCCCGCAGCCGCTGCGCCTCGCGTAAAAACAGAACCGGCCAGTCCGCACTATACTCCACCAACTCGACCGGGCCATCGAGCGGCTACGGCTCAGCGGTTGAGACACTGCGCAAATACTCTTCCTCCATCGCGCCGCCTCCGGGATTCTTCAACCAGGCAGTTTGACATAAATCCCTTCGAAACTGACGTTCAACCCGCCGCAGTTGCCGTTATCTTGAACCACCATGTAGGGTCCCCTGCGGCGTACCGTGACCTCGCAGGCAACGTCCCCGCTGCCTTCGCGAAAGACCACTTCCTTCACTCCCGGCTTGACCGTGACGCCGTCGCTTCCAAAGCTTCCCTCGTTAACAGTTTGTGCCGTTTGGTAATAAGCCTTGCCACTGGCGTTCACTTTTTCGGATCCGGCGCTCGTGATCTTGATCGTGTTCGGAGCCAGGCGCAGACCCGGGCTCATTTGCCAGTTTCCGATCAGAAAGCCTGCGGAAAGCCCATCCTCGCCGGTGATTGGCTGCAAGTTGCGGTCGGGGAGAAACCCTGCGATCAGAGTCCCTTTGGCGCTGCCAAAATAGGCGCAGCGGAATCCGCGATCCGCAGGACCGCCGAACACCACATCCGCCGGCACCAGATACGTTTGTCTTCGCGCGCTGCAAGATTTCAGGTCCTTGCAGTTGTTTGGGCGCGAGTAGAAATAAACCCGCGGTTCATTCGCAGCGGCGCTGACTTTAAACAGCTGCGCCTTCTCGTAGGCGCTATCGTAAAGCTGGCACTCCGGGGAACCCGCGGCCGCTGAACCGGCCATCGTGAGCGCTATCAGACCGGATATTGCCAACTGATGAGTGCGCCGCATGCGGCGAGGGTATCATGCGCCGGCCCAGGCGGCATCCGGCCGGTACCGCTCTCCGATGAAACTGCGCCACCAGATAAATCCGGCGCGGTCCGCCCGGCGATGTTACGATAGGAAGGGACGAGCAAGTGTAATGGCAGGCAAAGTACTATGGGGGGTCGTGATCGTCGTGGCGCTGGTTGTGGTCGGGCTATTGCTGAAGTGGCATCACTTAAGCGAGCAGCGGCATGTGGTCGGCTCCGTCAACACGGAGTTCAAGCTGATTGGGCCGGATCACAAGATCGTGCTCGAATCCTACGACGATCCCAAAATCGAAGGCATCACCGTTTTCATCAGCAAGTCGCAAACCGGCGGCGTCAAAGGGGCACTGGGGCTGGCGGAGGATACCTCCGATGCGTCCGTCGCCGTACGGCAGACCGGACCAATCAAAGTGAAGGAAGCTTTCGAGAACGGTGAAGACGCCTTTACCGAAAAACGCTCCGTGCTGTTCAAGCGGCTGCATGTCAGCCGATTCTGGGACGCCCCGCATAAAAGCTTCGTATATGTGGTGTGGACCGACCGGCTCGTCAACGGTTCGCCGCAGAATTCGATTTCGGCAGTGGTGGCGGAGCCTTGGGGAGCACAAGCGCCTGATCTGTCATTAATGGGACCAGCCGCACCACCGGCTGCAACACAATAGGACCAAACTGGAAACAAACCGCCGGAATGCTCCGCCGCGCTTAGCTCAGGCCGCTCAGGTTCTAAACCCGCGCTAGTTCCGGTACCCGCGTGCTTCGATGTGAAGCGCACATTGTGCGCGATCATCACACGTGCGGACGTCCCAGGGCGCAGGCGGTCGAGCGATTTGCCGGCGGCGCCAGGAATCGAGGACGCAGTTGGCCTCCGCGCCTGTCCACATAATGGGACGCGTTTTTTGCCCATAATCATTCCTTGCGTCTGAAGATGGGAAACTCGCCCGGGACCAGCTCGTAATACTTGAGCAGAAACAACTCGACTTCCGGCGATATCCATCCCAGCCCATCCTGATCAGGAAAGATGAGTCTGGGCGCTATCCTTCCCGATCTCAGACCGCTCAGCAGCTCCCGGCGATCCTGCGAACTAAGGATGAATCGATTACGCGGAGAAAGAGACCAGTAGAAGTAAGCATGGGGGCGGAAAACACCCAGCCCAGACCATCCATCCATCACTGTGTCCGCTGGCCGAGTTATCGTGAGCACCAGCCGCAGTTGGTGCAGCCGTTGGTCGTTCATATGCGGCATCGAGTGTTTGCGAATGTAATGATACGGCTCGATGCTCAAGCCGATCACGAACAACGCCAAAGCTGGCTCGGGAAACCGGAACATCAGTGCGGCCCCTGCCGTAAGGAATAGCGCCACACACAGCATTGGCCCGAATGCTTCGTTCGGTGCGAACAGCCTATCCGCGCAAACCATTGCGATCACGAGCACAGTTGCTATCGCAATCTTTGACCGAGCCGACTTCGGTTGTGTGTCTGGACCGATCAGCTCGCACGTTGTGAACCAGAGGAAGTCCGCCGCGTAGATCGCGAGGAGTGGAAGGAAAGTAAGGTAATATTGAAAGAACGGATTAGGAATCTCAACCAGGCTGGCGAGCGCCCCTATTGTGATAACGAAGAGCAGCCGATTGAGCGTGAATCCCAGGGTGCGAGGCTCCCGTGCGATCTCTAACAGCAGGCCGGAACTGCCGAGAACGAACACCGCCGGGTTCCAATGCACCGCGATGCGCAGGAGGGTCCAGGGCGCAAAGCGGTTCGGCCAATTGAGGTTGAACACCAGGTTGTATTCGAAGAATCGATAAAGCGCGTGATGCGCGACGAAGAACGCCAGCGTTGCCAGGACCGGAACCCAGAAGCCCGCCAACTGCCACAGACAGCCAGCGAGACGAGCGCGCTGCGTTCCCGAGCCACCCAGAAGATACCAGGCCATCGCGACCGTAAATCCAGGGACCATCAGCAGCATCTTCTGTGTCGTCATGATGGCTCCGCCCAGAAGGAAGCCGCTGAATCCGAACAGCCACAGGCGCCGGCTGGAGACATTCGGGTCTTTTACCGCTATGAAAGTCAGGACGAGCGATCCCAGCCAAAGCACCATCGCGAGCCCGTCGGGCCGAATCTCGAGCGTCTTGCGCATAAAGACGACCGAGGTACTCAATAGCGCGGTGGCGATCCAAGCGACGCTGTTGCCACGCCAAAGCCGCGCCAGCACAAAGGTGAGCACGAGGCCCATTCCCGTGAAGACCATCATGATCCGGCGCCCGAGAAAGATGAACTCGACTGCCGCCTCCGGATTGCTATCGACTGGATACAGCCTGAAAACCGGCGCCAGGATGAAAAACAGCCATGGTGTGTGATGGTCAAAAAAATCGCGATATGGAATCATTCCTCGTGATTCGCACCAGGCTCGATGCAAGTAGAAAAACTCATCGGGATCAAATCCGTGGTAGTTTAGCAACCACAACCGCCACAGATAGAAGACGCCGATTATTGTGGCCGCAGTAATCGAAAGAAAAATCCCGCCCCGCCCAGAAGCGCTTCCGGCACCCATCAGAGCTGTATCATTCTCAGCCAATGTAAGGTCTCCAAGTAAGGTTATCGCTGCGAATCAGGCTGCAAGCCGGGTTGGGAGACTGGCATGAGGGTTGATTTGGAAGCAACGAATTTCGTTATCCTACAGCGTGAGCCCGCCCGGAAGCCGCCGGAGCGGGGCAAGGTAATGGAATCCCTCTCAAGGCCGCGATAAGGCTCCTCCAAGCCAGTGACTGCTACTGAGTCACATCAATTTCCCGGCATCGCGACATCGGTGGGGATATCGGCTGCCGCCGCGAAGAAAGCGTCATTCGCCCAATTCGTTCTCTCACGCCGCTAACCGGGTTTGAATCCCGGTCGTATGACGAAGCAGTCAAGGCCTTTTCGGCATGGCAGAAAGGACATCGCTGTCCGATCGCACTCTGACGCAATGTGGGGCGAGTACGCGCATCCAGGCGTGCTGGCGGTTCCGTTGCTCACGCTGGGCGCGCTCGACCAGATGCATTTGCGGGTCGAGGTGGATGAGGAAGATACGTAGCGGCTAAGGACTGGCACGCCGGCGATCAGGGTGTGTCGGAAAAAAATGGTGTGCGAAAGACATCGCTGGCTCCGGTGCCGCGCGGCCAATCAGCTTTGACGGTGGCCGCTGCCGGGAGGAACATACTGACTGGGCAAGGTGCCCGTATCTTTCATCAGCTGGTTCAGTTCAGCCTGCAACCGAGCGCGCTGGAGCCGATAACGGTCCGGTATCTCACCGTGGGCCAGGTTGAATCGTTCCAAAGGGTCGTTCGCGAGATCATACATCTCATACTCAGTTGGAAAGATGCCGTTGGGATCGAAGTAAAGGGCAAATTTCCAATCTTTTTTGCGGATGCAGCGGATGTGCCCCGCTCCTTGCGGACTAAGGAATTGGTCGTCGTATGTGAATAGAATCCGATCCTGAAGTGGCCTCTCCGGATGGGTGAACAACGCAGTGAGATCGCGACCTTGAAGGGCCCATCGCTCCCGTTCCCGGTCGAGACCGGCGACCGTTATCAACGTTGGCAATATGTCTATGAGTCCGGCAAGGCAGTTCGTTTCCACTGGATGGGGAAACAGGCGCGGATTGGAGAAAATCATCGGGATGCGAATCATCTCCTCGTACGCAGTATAGTCTTTCTGCCTGAGCCCTCCATGCGAGAGCCCCAATTCGCCATGATCGGCCACCCGCACGATCAGGGTATCTTCGGTCAACCCCTTCGCATCGAGCATGCCCAGTATCCGCATCAACTGGATATCCGCCAGCCGGGTGAGGTACGCATACAATCGCGCATACAACAGCGGCGGCGATTCAGGCGTAAACGGCCAAACGGCGTTCAGTGCATTGACAAATGACGCCTGAACCGTGGGTTTGGTGGAAAGGTCCTCGCCATAGGTCGGCGGTAGCTCGATCGGCAGCTTGTTGAACGCGGGGATCTCATACCCCGAAATACCAAACAGCTTTGCCGCCGGATAGACGAAAATGTCATGAGGGTTGACCAGCGAGACAATCAGGCAAAATGGGTCGGGTGAGTCATACCGGTCGAGAAATTGGAGAACGTTGGTAGTGTCCTCGCCTGGAATCGACCCACCGACGAAGCGCGCGTCATTTCCTCCCACGCCCCCGCCGAGTGTCTGCAGGTCCGCGATTGAGCCTCCCGCAGTTGTCCCGGCGTCCGGGGAATTCCAGCCGGAAAACCCGTAGCTGTCCTGGAGTGCCTGATTGTTTTGCAAAGCAGCCGTGAGTTGCTCGGAATTCGTCACCGCGAAAGGCAAAAGATAGTTGATGTTCAGGTGCCATTTGCCTTTGTACACTACGTTGTAGCCGGCTTTCGACAGGATTTGCGCCAGGTTTGGCAACGCCGGATTGAGCGTTCCATCAGTCATAGTCGTGCGATTGACCGGAGCATAAGTCGAGGTGAGAAAAGTCGCCCGGCTCGGAGAGCATTGACAAGTGTTGGTGAATGCGGACGTGAAATTCAGTCCGTGCTGTCGCAGCCGATCCAAGGACTTCAGGTTGTCATTGGCCCACGATTCAGGCCAATGCTGAACCGCGCGCTGCTCGTCGGTCATAAGAATCAGGATGTTTAAGCGTTGGTCGAATGGCGACTTGGAAGACGATCCCTGCCCGCATCGACTGGCGCTCGATGCCATCACGGCGCCCAAGCCCCCGTAGCCCGCCAGCCGAAGAAATTTGCGCCGATTCATCATGTCGATCGTCTTATCTCTCAATGAATTGTTGGTTCAAGTTACTTTTACTCAGTTAAACCTTTTTTAGCTGGCAAGACATATTACGTCAATAAAGTTTGTGTTCCGCTTTATCAAAATAACAAATACTGTGGGAAAAATGCCTAGCTTCGCCATAAAGAGCATTGCCGCAGCGCTGGAATCAGATCACGCGAGACGATGGCTTTTAGGCGGAGGTGATAAGGCTGGTGCCCAGCGCAGAGGGATTTCGCTGTACCAACACGATGCTGCTGCGGTTCAAGCGCGGACTCTATCCCCTGGAACCTTGAACGCGTCCTCTTCAACCAGCTGATCGAGAACTTGTTCAGTCAAGTGTGCGAGGTCGAGCGTATCGGACGAGAGCGTCCACCAGCTCGCCGGGCATGTCAGCCCGAAGTTTCTGAGTCGCTATGCTCACATCCGGGCCCATGCCTGATGCGCCGCCATCGCGGGCCTTAGGCCAGCTCTCAACGGTTCCAAACAGGCAGATTTTGAAGGATGGCGAACTAAAGATGGGGCACAGTGCGTCGATCCGGACGAGCCGCTATTTAACTGAAATCGCAAAACAGAAGTGCTTCATAGTCCGTCACTCCGCATAGAACCTAAGGGCCTGGCCGTCGATTCCGCTCTGGGGATGGTCGCCACACCGGCCACTATCAGGATTTCGCTGCCGCTCACTGCAGGTTTCAGTCTGGCGGGTTGGCCTGCAGTTCGCGGAGCAACTTCCGAGATCCATTTCCGAAGGATCCGAACCGACTATTTGTTATCGCCGTATGCGCGTGCGCGCGTAACGATGGAATGGGATCTCTCTTCGGGGCAATTCCACCCCTCGATGGATTCATTGCGCTCCCCTCTCCGCGTAAATCGCGATCTTCGGGCCGCGCCTGAGAGCCCTGACGATCAAGGGAAGCCCGAAAGCGCTGGGAACGAGCCAGTACGCTAAGTTCGGCAGATTCCTCCAGATCGGAAGGTTTTTGCCGTTATCAACGTAGAACGCAGTGAGCATCGCGATGTATGAGACGCCCATGCCAACGACATGGAAGTCGATCGCGCTTGCCCATCTTCGCCGCCGGGTCTCGCGACCGATCAGCGCCGCCGCGAATGCGAGCGCGCCGAGTGGGAAGAGATGGTAATCCTCCGACCATCGCATTGCGGCCAATGCGGTGGAGGTCGCGAACAGAGCGCCAAGACTCCAGAAGTAGACCGACCCGCACTTGGTATGAGCGCCGCGCCGTTTTTCCGTGAACATTGCACCGACGCCGGACACAACTGCCAGGAGGCCGATTGGAACATGGATCGCCACGATCGCAACGAAAACCGGCGACCCGGAGGGAATTTCAATGCCTGCGATGCGCAGCACACCCATCAGGGGCGACCTATTGAAATCCGGTGCCTTCTCGTGACTCCGGGCAGCCTTTCACTCACGAGCGGTGCGTTAGGTGCACCACGACTCGACTGCTCCGAAGATTCGCTTCAGTTACAGAGATTGGCGACTGCCTCCATTTGCTCCTGACCCTGCATGTCAATTTGTCAAGGCCAATAGCGCAGGGCAATTATCCTCGAAACCGCCAAGCCAGTGCGGTAATCGGTCTCGGCGCTGTGTTATTCGGATTCAGATGCAGCGCAGCAGCCGGAACCGGCAGATGCAGCCGGTACGCAGCAGGCCTCTGAAGTTTGCCGCGCCGTCGCCTCGCGTCGCGAAGCAATGTCGTTGCCGTATACGGTACTCTCACCCAAAGTGTGAAAAGTCTCCCACGGAATGCGATTCGGGTCACTTACCCAACGCTTGTTGCCACGGGCATAACAGCAAGTCGCGTTTTCCTGTTCGAGCACGGACTCTCCGGCTGCGTTCAGGCGCTGCGCGATCGCTGTGAGATCTTCATCGGACTCGACCTGAAAGCCCAGATGGTCGATCGCCGGAGTGTTCGCACCAGAACTGATCGCGAAATTGACGCGCGGGTCCTCCAGCATCCACTTCGCATAGTCTCGTTTAATCACCACAGGCTCTTCACCAAAGAGAGTGGAATAGAATTGCACAGATGCATCGAGATCGTTGACGTGGACGTGAACGTGGAATCGCTTCATTATCGTGGCCTCCTGTTGCCGTTCCTCTGACTTTGTTCTGCGTCTACTTTTTGAGTTCGTCCAAGGGCTCAACTCACGTTCGTGTTACACGGCGTCCAGTCGGTTGTGGGCAGCACGGACTTGGGGCGCCAGCGCTCGCCTGCCGGTTCGGCGCGACGTCTGATAAGATCTTGACGTGCATCTCAGCACAGCAGTCCTCAGTCAGAAATCTGATCAGGTTTGCTGCCTCTCGCCAATTCACCGCATAGTAGATAAAGCGGCTCACGCGCCGCGCGTTGAGGAGACCGGAGCGCGTCAGCGTATCCAGGTGGTGGGAGAGTGTGGACCCCGGTGTCTTGAGCCGGCGCTTGATTTCGTCGACGCAATTACCCTCCGGTCCGGCACGCACGAGCAACCGGAAGATCGCCAAACGATCCTCCTGTCCCAAAGCGCTGAGCTGCTCGATCCTGCGTTTCATTACGATATTTCTAGTATGATCGAAACATGGCAGAGGTCAAGCGGGTGGGCACAAACTGAAAGCTAGCCCTTGACGAATTGATTTTCAGAGCCCGAACGGGGAAGCGCTACGCTAGAGACAACTTGCAGGTTAGGCTTTGGAGAAGCGAATGCGCAGCTTTGCGACGGTGCTGGTTCTGGGACAACGGTCGGGATTGTTGGCTCAGATTTCAAGCTCAGATTCCCAGGGTTCGTGCGCACACAGCCCCTTGCGGTTCATTTCATCAACATAGAGACGGCAGAGTTCCCAGTCTCTCTGACTCGCGTCGGCCTGTTTTTTCATAATCGCGGTTCTTTCGTCTGGCCTTTCAGGAACTCCGTTCGAACGATCCGGGAAGGGGAGATTTCCATGGCAAAAAGGTTTGTGCGCTGTTGCCCCGCTTCACTGGACACCTTGATTTCGTCCAAGGCCTTTTCTTCTCTGGCGAGTACCGCGTCCGGAAGCCGCGCATAAGAGAGGGTTTCGAGGTAGTCCTGACCCCTGGTCAAGCCCCACTGGAGAAACTTGATAATCGCGGTGCGCTTGGCGGAATTCGTGATGACGGAAGGGATCAACATCCAGGTGAAACTCGAGATCGGATAGGCGTCTTCACCCGGTGCATCGGTGATCGAAACCCGGAAGTCGGCGGGCATTTTGTCCGCAACGCCCTCAGCCGCTGCCGTGACGCTCGCCAGATCGGCTTTAACAAATCGGCCGGAGCGATTGGCTACGCTTCCATAAAGCAATCGGTTCCGGACCGCATAGGTGAGTTCCGCATAACCGATGGAATAAGGTGTGCGCGCCACCGTCTGCGCCACGCCCTCGTTGCCTTTGGCCGCGATCCCGACCGGCCAGGTAACCGAAATGCCGGTACCTACGCGCTGGCGCCAGTCTGAGCTGACCTTCGACAGGTAGTCGGTCCACACATAGGTCGTTCCGCTTCCGTCTTGCCGACGGACAACAACGATAAGATGCCCGGGGATCGCCACGTGCGGATTGGCTTTGGCGATCTCCGGGTCGTTCCATTTTGTGATGGTCCCGAGAAATATGCCCGCCAGCGCCCGAGGGGTGAAGTTAAGGTCCTGGGTTACGCCCGGCACGTTGTAGATTGGCACATTCGCTCCAATGGCCAATGGGAAGTGCAAAACGTCGCAATTTCGATGCGTGCTGAAATCCAGCATTTGTGTCTTCGTTAGCGGGCCATCCGTGCCGGCATAATCGACGGTGCCCATCATGATGTCGTGGATGCCTGCGCCCGAACCGTTGGATACGTAGGTGAGATGCACCGCGGGATTGTCTTTCTCGTATTCTTCGATCCATTTCCGGTACATGGGGTAGGCGAAGGTGGATCCATCACCGTTGATCACGAGCCGATCCTGCCGGGCTGCCGCTCTGGAAACCGGCACAGGCAAAAGAGCAAGAAACGACAGCGTGGACCCTAAAACCAACCAGGCTTTGCTTTTCACGGTTTCTTCTCCGAAACGATGCAGTAACGCGATGTGGTCTTCGTTCACATCCGGACCGAAAGATCACGCATCGGCCTCTGACAATTTGACCGTAAGCGGGACCGCTCGACCGTGCGGCAGGTTGAACGACAGCAGGCTCGCCGCCAGCACAAGCAAAGCTGACGCCACCAGGCAGCCCACAAATCCGTAGATTTCAAAGATCACACCAGAGAGGAGTGTGCCGAGAAGCCTGCCGCCGGCATTTGCCATGTAGTAGAAACCGACGTTGGTCGCCACTTCGTCTTCTTCGGAGTAGGCAAGAATCAGGTATGAATGCACGGCCGAGTTGATCGCGAAGACGATCATGAAGAGGGCAAGGCCGATTATCAGCGCCGGCGCGGGCCTTGTGTGAAGTTCGAGCACGCAACCGAGAGCAGCAGGAATGACCGTCAACACGAAGGCCCAAAGACGCGCCGTTTCTCCGGTAACACCCTGACGCGCTCCGGATTTCCTGAGGATCTCCGGCACGATCGCCTGGATCATTCCGTAGCCGATGAACCAGGATGCTACGAACGCTCCAACCTGCATGAAAGACCAGCCAAGCGTAGAGGCCAGGAAGACCGGCAAACCCACGACGAACCAGACGTCGCGCGCGGAGAACAAAAATAGCCGCGCAGCCGACAGCCAGTTCACGGCCGGGCTTTTTGAGAACAGGGTCGTAAATTTGACTTTCGATTTGGCCTTCCCCATACCGCCGGGCAACGCGGCAACGGTTCCGAGTAGAACGATCAATAGGCCGGCCGCCATTGCAACCAGCGAGCCGACAAAGCCGAGCGCGGTCAGTAGGGCGGCGCCCATGAAGAAACCGGCACCCTTGAGCGCGTTCTTTGAACCGGTAAGACGGGCGACCCATTTGAATAGCGCTCCCTCCTCGCCCTCCGGGACCACAACTTTGATTGCGCTCTTTGCGCTCATCTTGGTCAGGTCTTTGGCGATGCCTGACAGAGCCTGTGCAGCCATCACGTAGGCTACAGAGGTCAATCGAGCCCAGGCGGGCTGGAGAAAAGCGAGCATGATCAGCGCTCCGATTTGGAGCAGCAAGCCGCCGTAGAGAGTGACCTTCAATCCGGAACGGGCCGCTATCCAGCCGCCCAGGAGGTTGGTGACGATTCCGAAGAATTCGTAAAACAGGAAGAGAAAAGCGATCTCGACGGCGCTGTATCCCAGGCGATCGAAATGCAGCAGCACCAGCATTCTGAGTGCGCCATCGGTCAGGGTGAAACCCCAATAGGCGCCGGTAACCAGAGTGTAATTGCGGATGGCCGTTGTCATTTCCTACACCGCAGCAGCCTCGCGCTGCACTGATGGCAAGCTGGACGCGACCTTGGAGGCCAACTCAACTAGCCGGTTTACGTAGCCCCATTCGTTGTCGTACCAGGCGACTACTTTGACCTGCGTACCATCCACCACCATCGTCGAAGGTCCATCAACAATGGAGGATCGCGGATCGTTGACGAAGTCGACAGAGACGAGCGGACGCTCCTCGAACCCGAGGATGCCGGCAAGTTCCCCCTCAGCCGCTTCGCGCAAATGTTTGTTCACCTCTGCGGCAGCAGTCGGCCGCGCAACCTCGAAGACGCAATCGGTGAGCGAGGCATTGAGCAGCGGGACCCGAACGGCCATCCCGTTAAGCTTGCCCTGCAGCTCGGGATAGATGAGACCGATGGCGGTGGCGGAACCGGTCGTCGTCGGCACCAACGACATCAATGCGGATCGAGCGCGCCGAAGATCCTTGTGGGCCAAGTCCACCACCATCTGAGTGTTGGTCACATCGTGGATCGTGGTGATCACGCCGTGCCGGATGCCAAGTTTTTCATGCACTACTTTGACTACCGGAGCGAGGCAGTTCGTGGTGCACGATGCCGCGGTGATGATGTGGTGGAGGGCGGGGTGATACAAATGGTCGTTCACCCCCATCACTACGTTGAGAGCTCCTTGTTTGACCGGTGCCGCAACGACAACTTTGCGAACGCCCCGTGCAAAATACGGCTCCAGGGCCTCGGGCGTCAGGAACTTGCCCGAACACTCAAGAACGATATCAACACCTGCTTGGTCCCACCGCACTTCGCCCGGGGTTCCAAGATTGCTGTAACCGATCCGCGCGCCTTGAACCGTGAGTCCTCGCGGGTCTGAGCTTATCGGCAGCCGCCACCGGCCATGGACGCTGTCGAATTCAAGCAGATGCGCGGCGGTCTCCGGACCGCCTTTCAATTCGTTGATATGAACAATTCTGATTTGCTGGTTACCGAACGCAGCGCGCAGCGCCAGCCGACCCATTCGTCCAAACCCGTTGATTCCGACTCTAACGGACATCCGCCTGTTCCTCGTGACCTTGGCCGGGCGTCACGCCGCGAGGTTCAATTTCCCTATTTCGGCGACCCAGTTTTCTAACGCGAACCGTTGCATCGCTTCGATTGGGAGTGCGGCGAAAATTCGAATCCGTTGCTCAATGTTTGTATAGGCCTTAACGAACGCTTGTCGCTTGGCGGGTCCAGTGCCCTTCACAGAGACAGGATCCGAAACGCCCCAATGCGCTGTAATTGGTTGGCCTGGCCATGTCGGGCAGACTTCAGCAGCAGCGCGGTCACACAAGGTAAAGACGAAATCCAGCGGCAGACCGTCGGGCCGCGCCAATTCGTTCCAGTCCTTGCTGCGCAGTCCCTCCATTTCGTATTTCAGCTCCTTGAGCACTTCCAGAGTGATGGGATGTACCGCACCGCGCGGCTTGCTAACGGCGCTGAATGCGCGAAACCTCCCCGCACCCCAACGATTCATCGCGCATTCCGCCATGATGCTGCGCGCCGAGTTGTGCGTACACAGGAACAGCACATTCAGCAGGCGGCCCTGCTCTGGAGCGGTCACAGGCGGGTGCTGACCGGTATGGCCCGACTGGTCGCCGGAGCAGTGCTCGCTCAGATATTCGATAAGGCTGTTCATCGTGCGAAATTTAGCGGTGTAGATGATGAACCTGCTCTCCCGCCGCGAAGTCACCAGAGTCGCCTGCCTAAGCTGATTGAGGTGAAAGGCGAGGGTCGGAGATGGCAGCCTCAGCCGGTCTCCGATTTGTCCGGCCGGCATCCCTTTCGGGCCTCGCTCCACCAGGATTCGCAAAATGTCGAGCCTGGTCTCCTGGGCGAGTGCGGCCAATGCTGCTATGATGGTTGCCTTGGTCATGACTCCATATATATGGAGATATAATACTGATCAAGAGTTGCCTTGAGCTGTTACAGGCGTGTTGCCAGGCGCCGTGATGGTCGCGAGAGTCTCCGGCTCCTGCCTTGAATTAAACGAATCAGTTCGTTCGACGGCCCGGCGGAGCCAGATTTTTCGGAGAGCAGATTTTCCAAAAACCGCTTTGTGCGGCGCGTAACTAGGAGGAGAAACGACGATTGGGCGCGAGTCTTACCTTACCGATCCGACCACGGCGCGGGGTCTTTCTTTTCTCCGACAGGTATCTGACCCTTTGGATTTTTTCTCGCGATGGCGAGCGGTATCGCGATTGGGGACGCGTTCCCCGGAGTCTGCAGGATCTTCGATCGCATGAGTATCGGCACGACCTCGGTGCCTATTGCGATTCGGCCTGATCCTTATGATGTATCCGCCAGCGGCGAAGGTGAACTACGACGAACTCGGGGATGTTCTTCGAAACTGGAAGATCCTAGGCCTCTCGCTGATCCAGAACTGGGTCATCGGCCCAACCGCGGGAGCGCCAGAAGTTAAGGCTACGGCCACGTCAGCCCCAAGATGATAGCCCAATACGCCGAAATCCGAATCCAAGCACGCCACGCCGTTATCGCTGGCCTGAACGCGAGTCCCTCGAACAAAAAGCCGTCGATTTTGAGGTGGACTCCCCACAAAAGTCCCCACAGTCATTTTAGCCCCAACCGTAATGCCGTCGGCTTTAAGGCATGCTCGAAGGTCAATAGCACAGCCGGTCTAGTTCATTCCCCTTCTTTGACGCTGACGCCTCGTGCTCATGATGCGTGTTTGTCCCCTTTTACGAGATCCTTAGCCGGCAGGTCCCTCCGACCTCAACATCAAAGAAAAACACCACTGGCATATCCGCGCTTCTATCCAGCGTCGGTTCAGCGGAAACAGTCTAGATCTGGGCGAATCCGCCACCATCATAGTAGAAGCCGGCGTGCGATTCTGAATTGGCACTGGGGCCCTGGTTCGATCCATAACCCGGATTTCCATTTTCCAAAGGGAAGAACAGCCCTTTCTGCTCTCGTTCAACGGCAGGTTACGGGTTGACTTCCAGGGCGCGCGGGTGATTTCCGACGACGGATTGCTGGTGGTCCGTGAGCTGGATGAATGGTTGGGGTTCGGCGAACTCATCGAACGGCACTTGACCGATGGGGCGGGGAAAGAACACGAAATTGCCGTTGACCGAGCTCGTGCAGCAGTCGGTATACAGTCCGCTGGCAGGGTACGAGGATGCCAACGACGCCGAGCGCTTCTCACAAGACCCAGCGTTCCGGATCCCCCCGGCGGGAAGGCCGAGTTACAAGCCCGTAGTCCGCTACAAGAGCTTTCTTTACTAGGCGTCGAGTTGGACCAAAAGCACGCGCGTGGTCGCGAAGGTGGAATTCCACTTCGGCGAATTGTTCCCGCGGGTCGGTTTCATCGTAACCAACTTCCAGACTTCAAGCCGGGCGCTGGTATGGTTCCACAACAAACGCGGGACGGCGAAACATATGGATTCAAGGAGGGCAACCTGGCGGTCGCGATGACGCGACTTAGCTGCCAGCGCTTCAAGGCCAACAAGGTGCCGGCTGCGGCTCAGCCTGATAGCCTGCAACCTCGGCAACCTATGGCGGCGGCTGGGGCTCCCCGGCGAGATCGGCAAGTGGTCGCGGACGAGCTTGCAGCAGCGGCTGGTAAAGACCGGAGGCCGTCTGATTAAACATGCCCGTTACTACTGGTTGCTGCTTACGGAAAGTCATCTGACGCGGCGGCTGTTTGGCCGCATGCTGGGGAAGGTGGCGGCGCTGCCCTCGCCGGCGGGATAGGCAGCCCGCAGAGCGCAGCCTTGGTGACGAGATGTGGGGAGGGAGAAGTGTCTGCGGAATCGATTGGACAAACGGCGTTTCTGGGGTGTTGCATGGCCGTAAGACGCTAAAATGACCCCTCCCGGCGCCGCGGAAAGCACCGTGGACCAAAACTGGGCCAAAACCTTGCCGGGGGAGGCCGTTTGGTCTACAAGCTGCCTTAGAATCGGGGGAGTCAAAACGGAAATTCAGCTTAGAGATTGGTCGGTGTCCTCAGCCCTTAAGCGGCAGGAGATACTGTTACTGGCTAACCAGACGCTTCGGACCAAAGGCGCTATAGAATGAGGACGCCGCGCACCCTCGTACTTCGCCAGTTTGGTTGGCGCCCACAGAAATATGACTTGCGCGCGAATGGCTTGGCAACGCTCCTGCATGACGGAATCCGGCACGATCGTCGCCCGTCGTCGCCGCCCTCCAATATCCCGCGAAAATCTAGTCGCGCCACGAAACAACACAAGACAACAAGGCCGACAGTGCGGGCTCTTTAACATCAATCAATACTTCCATACAGGCATGCGCGAGACGTGTGGGCCCGTTGCTGGAATCTGGTTTGGAATCCATGGTACCGGAGCTATCCACATCACTTTAGCTCCAGGACACGACGCTAATGGAGGCAATGTAATGCGAATCGTCGTTGATTTGAATCGGTGCCTGGGATACGCGCAGTGCGTCCCTCTCGCACCCGAAGTTCTCAAGCTCCACGGTGAAGAGGCGCTCACGTACAACCCCAATCCCGATGATTCACAGCGCCTGCGGGTGCTGCGAGCCGCAGCGTCGTGCCCAGTACAGGCGATCATTGTCGACGAGTTGGACTTGAAAAAGTAGGAGCCACCGTGAGCAGTCCGACAAATGGAAACGCCCTTAAGGACAATGGTCGGATCGTTATCGTCGGCGCATCGCTTGCGGGGCTCCGGGGTGCCGAGGCTTTGCGCAAGGAGGGCTTTACCGGCCACCTGACCATCATCGGGGATGAGCCGCACGAGCCCTACGACCGGCCCCCGCTCTCCAAGCAGGTACAGAAAGGGTGGGTGCCGGCGAGCCATACCAAACTTCCGCGTCTGCGGGAGATCGATGCTGAGTGGCGTCTCGGCGTCGCCGCCGTCGCTCTCGACCGGGCAAAGGGAGTCGTTCGGCTGGCCAACGGGGATGAGGTCTCTGGTGATGCCTTACTGATCGCCACCGGCGTTCGCGCGCGGCAGTGGCCGAACCCAGCGGAGGCCGCGCTGGAGGGCGTGTACACGCTTCGCACGAGCAATGATGCCGCGCGGCTGCAGGCAGCGCTGGCTGCCAAGCCGCGACGCGTATTGATTATCGGCGCCGGGTTCATCGGGTCTGAAGTGGCGTCGGTTTGCCGCGAACTCGGTCTCGACGTCACCGTCGCCGAGCGCGCTCTAGCGCCGCTGGCCGGCGCGCTAGGCAACGTGATCGGCGCGATCGCCGCCGAGATGCAGCGCGATGCCGGCGTCGATCTTCGCACGGAAGTCGGCGTGTTGGGGCTTGAAGGAGACGCGAGTGGGCACGTGCGGCAAGCACGCCTCTCTGACGGGAGCACACTGGACGTCGATGTGGTACTTGCCTCCCTGGGATCAATCAGCAACGTCGAATGGCTGGAAGGATCAGGTCTCGCCGCCGGTTTTTGGGGCGTAGCTTGCGACGCAGGATGCCGCGCCTTCGATCTGCATGGCCTCGTCACCAACCGCATCTTCGTAGCTGGGGACATCGCGCGCTCCCCCCACGTGCTATACGAGTACGAGTTTCTCTCGACAGAATTCTGGGCCAACGCCGTCCAAGGAGCAGAGATCGCCGCGCACAACATGGTGTGCGAGGAGACCGAGCGCCGTCCCTATCTCCCGGTACCCTCGAACTGGTCGAGCCAGTTCGGCGTCAATATCAAGACGGTCGGCGTGCCTTCCTTCGGCGACGAGGTCGTTTTTGCTCAGGGCTCCATCAAGCAGCGCCGGTTCGCGGCAGCATACGGCCGACGGGGACGCATTGTCGGTGCAGTGACCTTCAACCACGGCAAGTGGCTGGAGTATTACGGCGCCCAGATCATGCAGTCCGGGCCGTTTCCGCCACCTCCCGCGGGTTTCGATCTGCCCGGGGACATGCGGGTGCGCTCCGCAGAGTTCCCACCTCGAGGCCTCCCGACAGCGGCTCCCGACGTCGTCCTAACCGGTCACGATCCGGCCGAACGGCAGGCCGAGTACCGCCCCCGGAGCCGCTAATAGAACGGAGGCAAGGACGAGCGTGGCGTCACTGACCAGCACAAGGAAGGCAACATCATGACACCAGAGCAGGCCTACGTGGAAGCCATGAAATTCGAAAACCGCGCCAATCCGTACCCGTTCTTCGACGAACTCCGACGGACGCCGGTAGCGCGGGTGATGAACGGCATCTACGTCATCACCGGCTATAGGGAGATCATGGCACTAGCGCACGATCCCCGGGTAAGCTCCGATCTTCGCCACAGTCCTTTGGGCCTCCAGAAGAGCGGGAACGAGTCCGAAGAATCCTCGGCCAGTTCCGAGTTGATGGAGAAGTACGGCGGAGACCCTTCCATGATCACAAGCGACCCGCCATTTCACGACCTGTCGCGCCGCCAGGCGATGCGGCACTTCGGGCCGCCTCATTCACCGGACCTGATCCCTGGCATGGAACCGGAGTGCGTGCGCATCGTCAACGACTTGCTCGACAAGGCCAAAGGCAAGACTCGGATCGATGTCGTCGATGATTATGCCTATCCGCTGCCGGTTGCCGTGATCTGCCGAGTAATGGGAGTGCCCCTGAAGGACGAAGCCCTCTTCCACGCCTGGATCGCGGACTTCTTTGCGGGCCTGGACATGGGCCCGGAAGCAGCCACCGAAAAAGGCAAGCGCCTCAAGGAAAAGAGCGACGCGGGCAGGGCGGCGTTAGTGAAATATCTTATCGGGCTCATCAAGAGCGTCGAGAAAAGTCCCCCCGGTGACGGTATGATTTCGAAACTGGTGCACGACGACGGCCCCGACGGGCGCATGTCCTCCAGCGGGATCTTGACCAATAGCATGCTGTTGCTCGTCGCGGGTCACGACTCCACGGTCAACACGATTACCCACTGCGTGCTCACTCTGCTGAGGAACCCGGGGTCCATCGACTTGCTGCGCCGCCGGCCGGAACTGATCCCGCGCGCCATCGAGGAGGTGCTGCGCCTGCAGTCAGCGGTCCAGTTCTTTCCGAGCCGGTCCGCTCTTGCCGACATTGAGATCGCGGGGACGACCATACCGAAGGGCGCGCCGATCTTTCTCATGTACGGGGCCGGGAACCGCGATCCGAGGCAATTCCCGAACCCGAACAAATTCGATCTCGAACGTGAACACAAGGAAAGCCTGGGTTGGGGCGTCGGCATCCACACGTGCTTCGGCGGTCCGCTGGCGCGCTTGGAAGTGAATGTTGCTCTCGAGGTCTTCCTTCGCCGGGTAGTCAACCCCCGGCTCGTCGTCGATCCGCCGCCATACCGGCCGAGCCAGATATTCCGCGGGCCGATACATTGCCTGATCGACCTCGATGAGGTCAGGGCATAACGCAAACCATGCGAGCCTTCCAGTTGGTCGAGTGGCAGAAGCCGGCCGAACTGCGTGAAGTTCCGGTTCCTGCGCCAGGGCCGGGGCAGGTGCTGGTGAAGGTAGGAGGCGCTGGTGCCTGTCACTCTGACCTTCATTTGATGGACGTGCCCGCGGGGACGCAACCGTTCCAGCTCCCTTTCACCCTTGGTCATGAGAACGCAGGCTGGGTCGAAAAGCTCGGACCCGGCACGACGGGGCTCGCACCAGGAGACCCGGTGATCGTCTATGGTCCTTGGGGCTGCGGACTATGCATGAACTGCCGGATGGGTATGGAAAACTATTGTGAAAAGCCTGGCGGTCCAACCCCGGGCGGGCTCGGCGGGTACGATGGCGGAATGGCTCCCTACCTACTTGTTCCAGCGGCGCGCTTCCTGGTTCCTCTGGGCTCTCTCGATCCGCGCGCTGCTGCTCCACTCAGCGACGCGGCGCTCACGAGCTACCACGCCATCAAACGCTCACGACATCTTCTCGGACCCGGTTCGACCGCCGTTGTGATCGGTGCCGGCGGCTTGGGCCAGATGGCTATCCAAGTACTGAGGACCCTCAGCGCCGCAACCACAATCATCGCTGTGGACACCGCAGTCGATAAGCTTGATATTGCCAAGCGCATGGGAGCTGACGAGGTACTGCTGTCGGGCGATAAAGCGGTGAAGCGAATCAAGGATATGACGCGGGAACGCGGCGCCGAGCTGGTGCTCGACATGGTTGCTGTAAATGCGACGCTCCAGATGGCCACACAGGTGGCCTGCGTGCTCGGTCACCTGACGATTGTCGGCATCGGTGGCGGAGCCCTGCCCGTTAATTTCCTTAACCCGCCGCACGAGTGTTCCGTCGCGTCACCTTTTTGGGGTTCGATTCCCGAGCTCATGGAAGTAGTTAGTCTCGCCGAGGCCGGAAAAATCAAGATGGTGGTTGAATGCTTTCCACTGGAGCGCGCGAGCGAGGCTTACCGCCTCCTCCACGACGGAAAGATTCAGGGACGTGCCGTCATCACGCCAAACGGGTGAGTGGAACTTAGAGCAGCGGGAGCCTAACTATACTTCCGATTCTCTGGAGTTGTCCGTTTATATCGGCGAGGACGGTGCTTTTGCTTGAAGTGATAGATGTCGACGGGTCGATCAATCTGCCGTCAATGGAGATTTTCACGTCGCGGTAACTCTTCAAGTAGAGAGCAAGAATTTCGGAGAGTTCCTGGACGGAGCTCTCTGGCTCAAGGGATTGAAAATAATGGTGCAGCGCCGAGACGGTTACCTCCACACCGGGATGAGGTCAGGAGTTGATCGCTCATCGCTGATACGGCCTGTTCGGATGTCGGATTCCAGGAGGGAGATTGTATAGGTGAGGCTGTTCGAGGCCCAATAGGTCACTTTCCAGTCGGCAACCCGACCAAGGGTAAAGACCTTGGAGCGCCCGCGACCCTCAGAGCCGTGCAGCATCCGGTGCTTGTTCTTCGTGGTGCCGCCGCGCTTCTTCCATGACCCGCCGAGGCGGCTGAATAAGTCGTGAGCATGGTCATGGGGATTGCCGGTTCAAACGCGTCTGGCGGTATTTGGCGTTTCGGGATGCCTTGAAATTACTAGGCCGTGAACCCATAAATCAGCCGGGCGAACGACTTGCCGGAGTCCGCTATGCACCGATAGCGACCAACGTTTGCAGCGCAGCTAAATGACACGATGGGCCAACAGCAGACATTCGTCAGCATGCGCCATGTCGCGGTACGATTTGGTTTCCAGAGTTCTCCAAAGTTGACAGCGTCAACCCCTTCCGGTCAATTAGTTTGATAACGTCAACCTAATAGTATTTCTCATATGCCTACTGCTCTCATCACAGGCGGTCACGGCGGCATCGGGTATGAATGCGCCAGACAATTGGCTGTGGGACAGCGCTTCAACCTTATTCTGGCTGGCCGCGATTTGACGCGCGTCGAGCCAGCAGCGCAACGTCTGCGCACCGAATACGGGGTGCAGGTCACCGTGCTTCAGATGGACACCTCCTCCCTGGCATCGGTTCGAGAAGCTGCCGCCCGTTGCCGGGCTATGATGCACCGAGGCGAGGTCGATGCCCTTCAGGCTATTCTTTGCAACGCAGGTGCGCGCATCGAAGCCATCAACTACACGCGGGACGGCTATGAGGAGACCTTTGCGACCAACCATCTGGGGCACTTCCTGCTCATCGAGCTGCTGATCGACTGCCTGAACGAGAACGGCCGCGTGGTCTTTACAGCCAGCGGCACGCACGACCCGGAGACGATGGATGGAAAGCTTAGCGGCGCGGTTGTCGAGCCGAACGCCATTGCACTGGCGAATGATGGCAAGGATGGCCGAAAGCCGACCTCGGCCGGAAAGAGATATTCAACATCGAAGCTGTGCAATATTCTTCATGCCTATGAGCTGGATCGACGCCTGAGGCGGTCAGGCAGCTCAATTGTCTCGATTGCATTCGACCCGGGAAGTACGGCGGGGACGGGATTCGTGCGCGGCATGCCGAAGCACGTTCAGTGGTTCTCAACGACGGCCTTCGCAAGATGGTTCCAAAAACGCCTTGGCGTTACTATGGGCGACGTAGAGTTTTCGGGTCGCTCCCTCGGCAAGATCGCCGCTGATCCCGGTTTCGCGAACGCTTCGGGCCAATATTTTCAATCGAACGACGGGCGGCTGCTCCGAGTACGCTCCTCAAGAATGTCGTATGACGAACAGCGTGCGACTCGCCTGTGGAACGACTCAAGAGAGCTGGTTCATCTGTTGCCCAGCGAGGAGCCCGCTCTGCTGCGATGACAACGGAAAAGAAACTTGTGGCTGCTGCGGCAGCGTTGCTCGACTCCGGAGGTGAGGAGCCTGTATGGCAGACAACACTCAGCAAGATTATAGGTCGCTCACGCGGTGGCCTCACCAGCAAGATTCATGCGGTCGTTGACTCCAATGGTCTGCCGGTCGATCTCGCCCTCACGCCGGGTGAGGCGCATGACAATCCGGTGTGTTCGGTCCTTCTCAGCGCCTTGCTTCAACCAACGATGCTGCTCGCGGATCGGGGAATACGACGCGGACTGGATCAGGGAGCTTGCCCGTCAGCAAGGCGCATGGGCGAACATTCCGCCGAAACGCTATCGCAAAGACCCGATCTGCTTCAGCTCGTATCTGTATCGCGCGCGCAACCTGATCGAACGGTTCTTCAACAAGATCAAGCAATGTCGGGGCGTTGCGGCCCGATACGACAAACTCGCGGCCAAATACCTAGCCTTCGCCAAGCTCGCGTCAATCCGCATCTGGCTGCGTGCTAATGAGTCCGCGCCCTAGTTCATCCCCTGCTTGAAGGTGGCGCCTTGTGCTAATGGCGCGCGTGTGGGTCCCCTTTCGCGAGATCCCTTAGCCGGCAGGGTCCTCTGACCTCAAGCTCAACGAAAAGAGCCCTGTCATAATCCCGAAAGCACTTTAAATTGAGACGTCGAAAAGTGGCGATATTTATAGGGACTTTTCCTTGGCTCCCCGGGCCGGATTCGAACCAGCGACTTGACGGTTAACAGCCGTTGAAGACACAATTTCACCGGTATCACTCGGTAGCACCTCTTAGATATCAAATCCTTGTGCGACAGTCAGAATCGCGTTATCGGCCTGAACACGCGACCGCTATGGACAATTATGGTTGGTGATGGAGATGGGGCACAAAATTGGGCACAGCGACGACCTCTGTTTTTCGATACCAGGGCTGTCGCCTCGAAGAGAGCACGCCGTAATAGCGAAAATAGCCGGCTATCTAGAGGCAGCCTGCGCCGTGGCCAAAACGGCCAAGGCCTCATTGAGCGCCGGCAGGATAGAGTTGATCGGATGTTGAACCATCCCGCTCTTTCGAAGATTGAGAAGATGTGCCCGCAGTTCATCTAACCTAGCTATAGCGCTCGCCAACATTCGTGGTTCCAGGGCCCTATCTTTCGCTGCCTGATCCAAGGCCGCTTGCTGGCGCTGCCCTTGTCGGTCCCGATAACCGCGCTGCCGACAGGCGCGACTACAC
>DATFSZ010000042.1:0-51491 GCA_035262365.1 Binataceae bacterium (SeqCode) | reverse complement strand
AATGGCCCGCCTGGCTGTGCCCACCGCTTCGCACCGCCACCAGGAGCTGGTTTTCGCGTGCGAATTCCACCGCGCGGCAAACGTCGTCTGCCGCCGTGCACATGGCGATGAGGGCGGGTTGTCGGAGTATTGCGCCATTATGGATCCGGCGCGCGGAGTCATACTCGGAATCGCCGGGAAGAATTACCCTGCCCGCGAAGCGGCGCTGGAATTTGCGGATAGCGGTTGATTCAGGCATCCGCGAACCCAAAGACATCAAGCCGTGGAACACCCGAAAACCTCATCGCGGCGGACCCTGGCGGATTCGATCGCGAACCTGCGCCGGCGTTCGATGCCACGGATGCATGTTTTCCAGCCACCAGGTCGCACCCGCAGCGGCGTACTGAGCAACTATCTGACGGGCGCGAGCGCCGCTTTCGGATGTTTCGGCAGAAAATACCACGTCGAAAGGACCAACCGTCTTGCTATCACGATATTGCGACACATAGTCAACCAACTCACCGACTTGGGCGGCTGACAGCGATGATTGCAAATCTCCTTTAACCGGAACCACGCCCTCAAAGCGCGCGGCGCGGCGAAATGGCGGACGCCGCGGCCAGGTCCCCGCGACCCAAATCGGAATCCGCGGCGACTGCAGCGGGACGGGGACAAAGCGAGTGCTGCTAACCTGGAAGTGCACGCCCGTGAACGAAAAAGACTCGCCGCTCCAAAGTCCGGTCAGCACCGCCAGCCCCTCGTCGAGCATCTGAGCGCGCACTCGATCATCGAGCGGTCCACTGAATGTACTAATCTCGCCAAACAGGTCTGAACCCAGCCCGACGCCGAGTACGAGCCGGCCTTCGGAGAGATGATCGAGCGTCACAGTCTCTCGCGCCAGCTCCCACGGATAACGCCGGTATAACGGTGTGACCAGGGTCCCTACACGAATTCGGCTGGTTGCCAACACGATCGCGGTAAGCGCAACCCAGGGGTCCGCCATCGTTTCAGGCGGCCGTACTTGTATATGGTCCCACAGGAAACAGCCGTCCCATTGCGCATCTTCGGCCTCCCGCGCGAGGTCCGCGAGCAGACGCGGGTCGCTGTACGGACCGGAGGTCGCAAAGCTGATGCCGAAACGCATGTCACGGTCAGCCGTTTGGCGGCGTGCCGGAGCCCGCTCTCACCGGCTGTATCTCGCGATCGAACCCGGGCAGAATCGCCTGAACAAACGCGTTTCTGACTATCTCGATGAAGGCTTCCCAACTGCTGACGTTGGGGTTTTTCAGGTTGCCCGTGAGATTGACCTGGGTCGCTACTTTTTGCGTTTTCTGATTCTTGAAGATGTGCGCCGCGGCTCCGATGACCATTTCCTTGGCCTTCTGCACAATTCCCTTGTTCTTGTCCTTCTGGGGATCGTACACCTTGACGTTCGAAAACATCGGCTTGATATAGCCGCCGATGCGATCGTTCTTCACTCCGATTTGAGCATAGACAGTGCAGGAACCCTGGGCCACATCGAATCTGCCGTGAGCGCGGAGCAATGGATTGAGCGCGGTGAGGTCCGTGTTCAGGATCTCGATGTTGGTGTTGAACTCCGGACCGCCGCCGCTCGCCACGAACGTGCCGTAGATGCGGGTTGCGCCGCTGCCCATGAACTTGCCGGTCAGATTTACCCGCGATGGACCCTGCTCCCGATGGTTGCCGAGGTTCGTCAAGGTCAGGTTGGTTCCGTTGATGAACAGCAAATAGGGAGGATCGGTGGATTGATCGCTATAAGCCAGGCGGCTGTCCCGTATGTCCAGTTCATGAAGTCTGATATTCACCGCCGGACGATTGTTTTCCTTCTCGATGGTCTTACCCACTTTCGTTATGCGCTGTTTCTCCGCGCTCTCGGTCTGCAGCAGGTGAGAGTAGGTCAGGTTCACCGAATCGATCGTGGCGTTGCGCACGTCAACATTCGTCACCTTGGGCGAATACTCAATCGTGCCGTCGCTGGAAAGAGCGCCTCCATTGATAATCAGATTGACATGCCGGCTTGCGGGACTGACGGCGCTCAGCGGTGCGCCGGTCAGCGTGTAGTGCGTCACCGTGCCGGGAAACGGCTTCATCAGGAAATTAGCTCGTCCCTCAAGGCTGAGCCGGCCTCGGTCAAATACCACCATGTCGGCCTGAAAGCGCGAGGGATAAGTGTAATTGGGTTCGTGGATGTTGCGGATATTGTCGCTGACCAAATTGAGCTTCGCGAGATGCAGCGGTTTGGCCCCGGCGTGATCCACGTATGTGATATCGCCGTTATGTATTGCAAAACGGTTGATTTTGAAAGGATAGACACTCTGCAGCGCGTCTTGCCATCCGCGTTGGCGCAGCGGCGTTTTGCTTTGCCGCTCCGCCGTGACCTGGCCCCGGTTGATATCGACTCGCGGGTTCCACAGCCCCACATTTGCCACCACGCGTCCCCATATCAGTTCGCGCCAATAAATCCGGAAACGCATCAAGGGGAACTCCGCAACGGGCGGCCTCGGATGCGCGTCCTGCGCGATGATCAGGCGGCGCAGTGTCAGGCGCAGCGTCAGGAGTTGAAGATGAGCGTGCCCAAGGGTTGCGTGATAGCCCTTAAGGTTGCTGTTCATCCTGGCTTCCAGGCGCGGGCGAAGCATGCCGTCGAGAAAAAAGGAGACGATGAACACGGCGACCACGATCGCCCCGAGAACGGTCGCGAACCACAGCCCGATCTTTGCCGCCAGGCTGCTCTTGTAACGGGCGGTGGGGGGGAGGTCCGTGGATACCATAACTTACCGTGATCCGGGCGGATGGTTCCCAGAGCAAAGGCGCCAAGGAACGCAATCCGCGGACCACGAATATCCCCAGACATATCAAGGGATTGAGCGGCCGTTGGCTGTGAAGACCGGTAAGAATGTAAGGGCTGCGCCGGGATGACGGGCGCAACTTTTCCCCATAGGCTAGGACGGGTCGATCGCCACCTCGGTCATGAATTTTTCGGCTTCACGGATGAACTGCGCCGAATCGGCGTAGCGTCCCAGATCCAGGATTACATAGGTGGCGCCGGCTTCTTTGTATCCGACGAGCCGCTCGCGAGCGCGGGCCCGATCGTCAAGGGGGAAACCCGAGCGGACCACGATTTCCAGATTGGTTTTGCCTCGCATCGCGGCGTCGCTCTTGACCTGTGCGATGATGCGTTTCATATCGGCGGCGCGCAGCATCGGATGCCATCCGTCGCCGAACTCCATCACGCGGGAGATCGCCTTTGCGCCATTGCCGCCAATCCAGATCGGAGGGCGTTTGGGACGCGGCTTGAACACGAAGGCCGGAAAACTCACCAGCTCGCCCCGGTACGGTTCCGCTTCATGGTCAAACAGATGGCTGATAACGCGGAGCGTCTCGGTAGTGATTGCGCCGCGCTGCTTGAAGTTAACCCCCAGCGCGTCGAACTCCGGGCGCATCCAACCGCTGCCGACGCCCAGGATCATCCGCTCCGCCGACAGTTCCTGGATGGTCGCGATCAACTTGGCGCTGAACACCGCGGGCCGGTAGGGGAGCACCAGAACCGAGATGCCGAGGCGAATCCGCTCAGTGGCGCCGGCCAGGAAAGCCAGCGTTGCCAGCACGTCCAGGTAGCGGCCTTCCGATCCTTCGGTCTGATCGGGCGGGATGCACAAATGGTCGGAGACGAACAATGCGTCGAAAGCGAGCCGCTCGGCTGCAAGCGCGCAGGCCTTTATCGTGGGCATCGTGGACTGCGGTCCCATGTTGCGAATCGCGATTCCGAATTTCATCGGGCCTCCTTTTGTTGCGGGCGCAACCGCTCGGAGCGTCTTTGATTCTTATTCGACCCTCTTGCCAATCGCGGAGCAAACAAGAAAAGATCGGGGCGGCGCGAGGGCCGGGCGCAACCGCGAGCGGATGAGAACCGAAAGGAGGTCCGATGGACTTTTCATATACGCCGGAGCAGGAAGCCTTTCGGATCGAGGTCCGCAACTGGCTGGCGAGCAATCTGCCGCCCGAGTTGTGCATCGATGATCCCGCCGACGAGCGGGTCGCGCCCAACCGCACAATCTTTGAGAAACGGCGCGCGTGGCAGGCCAAGATGTACGCCGCGGGATGGGTCGGCATTGCCTGGCCCAGGGAATTCGGCGGGCGCGGCGCCAGCGTACTCGAACAGGTCATCTTCAACGAGGAGTATGGCCGCGCGCGGGCGCCGATGCTGCCCGGATATTCGGGTATCGGAATGTGCGGCCCCACGATCGCGCAAGCCGGAAGCCTGGAGCAGCGGCGCCGCTTTCTTAAGCGCATCCTCAGCGGCGAGGACATCTGGTGCCAGGGCTATTCGGAGCCCAACGCCGGCTCCGATCTCGCCGGCATCCAGACCCGCGCGCAAGACCGCGGCGATTACTTCGTGCTCAATGGACAAAAGATTTGGACTTCCGCCGCCCAATACGCCGACTGGATGTTCTTGCTGGCGCGTACCGACCCCGCCGCCCCCAAGCATCTGGGGATCTCTTACCTGCTGCTGGACATGAAGACCAAAGGCGTGGAGGTGCGGCCGCTCGTAACCGCCAGTGGCCATTCTCATTTTAACCAGGTGTTCTTCGAAGATGTGCACGTACCGAAGGAGAACCTCGTCGGTTCCAAGGATCAGGGATGGAAGGTCGCGATGACCACGCTCTCGTACGAGCGCGGCGCCGCCGGCGGCGGCTACGATTCGCAAATCCGCGGCCTGCTGGACCTGGCGCATCGATACCATATCGACGGCCGGCCGGCGTGGGAGCACGATTGGGTGCGCCAGCGGATTGTTCACCTGGCGATCGAATCCAAGGCCGCCAAGTATGCGCGGCTGCGTTCGCTGACGCGCCAGCTCAAAGGTCAGCCGCCCGGACCGGAGGGCTCGATGCTCAAGCTGTCGGGCTCGGAACTGGGAATGCGTATCGCGTTCTTCGCGTCCGAGATGCTGGGGGTATATGCGCAGGTCGCGCAGCCGATGCCCGCCTTGGAAGACGCTCCGCGATGGCAGAATAGGGTGATAAGCTCGCGTCAGTACACGATCGCGGGCGGCACCAGCGAAATCCAGCGCAACATTCTTGGTGAACGCACGCTGAAGATGCCCAAATGATCGATGGGCGGTAGGCAAAGAATCGAGTAAAGCAGGATTTTATGGACTTTTCTTTCACGCCCGGGCAGCAAGCGTTTCGGATGGAACTGCGGCGATGGATCGAGGAGAACCTCGATCCGGAGCTGCGCGTCTATGACGCGATGGACGAACGGGTCGCGGCCTCGCGCGATGTATTTGAAAAACGGCGCATCTGGCAGGCCAAACTGTACGCCGCGGGATGGGCCGGCATTGCCTGGCCGCGCGACTTTGGCGGCCGTGGCGCTGGATTGATCGAGCAGATTATCTACAACGAAGAGTACGCTCGCGCTCGTGCTCCTATCGTGCCCGGCTACCTGGGTATCGGCATGTGCGGTCCCACCCTGATCCAGTACGGCACCGAAGAGCAGAAGCGCCGCTACGTCAAAAGAATCCTGAGCGGAGAGGACATCTGGTGCCAGGGCTATTCCGAGCCCAACGCCGGTTCCGACCTCGCCGGTATTCAGACCCGTGCCGAGGACAAAGGCGATTACTTCGTGCTCAATGGCCAGAAGATCTGGACCTCGGCGGCGCAGTACGCCGACATGATGTTCCTGCTCGCCCGCACCGATCTCACGGCGCCCAAGCATAAAGGAATCAGCTATCTGCTGCTCGACATGAAGACCAAGGGTGTGGAAGTCAGGCCCCTGGTGGTGGCCAGCGGACATGCTCACTTTAACGAGGTCTTCTTCGAGGACGTGCAGGTCCCGCGCGAAAACCTGGTCGGGCCCAAAAACGAGGGATGGCGGGTCGCGATGACGACCCTGTCCTACGAGCGCGCGTTTGTCGGCGGAGAGGGGCAAGCCGAGGCGGTGCGCGCGCTGATCGAACTGGCGCGGCGCGTCGAAGTCGAGGGCCAGCCGGCATGGCAGGTGCCGTGGGTGCGGCAGCGATTGACTTCACTGTCCATCGAATGCCAGGCCGCGAAGTACACGCAATTGCGCTCGCTGACCCGCCAGCTGCGCGGCCTGCCGCCGGGACCGGAGGGCTCGATGCTCAAGTTGTTCGGCTCGGAGTTGGGCGTTCGAATCGCGCACTTTGCGACCGAGATGCTGGGTCCGTACGCACAACTGGGCGAGCCGATGCCGTCGGTGCCCGAAGCCCCGCGATGGCAGAGCCGGGTGATAAGCTGTCTGCAGTTCCGAATCGCGGGCGGCACCAGCGAAATTCAAAAGAACATAATCGGCGAGCGCAGCCTCGGCTTGCCGAAGGACTAGGGTTATCGGGCTTGCGGCTTCGTTCTTGAAGGTGAGCGAGCTGGATGAAAATATTTGCTGGTTGTATAACAAAATGATTGGCGATATGCTTGCACCGAGTTGACGCGTGTTGGGGACCATAGCGCGACCGTTCGGAGTTGATGCGAGGCACAACATTCGTTAGTTAGATAACAAGTTTTTGGGGTGGCGTTTGCGCGGGCCGGGCGGCCTGTAGGCGGTGAGGCTCCGGAGCGGCGATGTGGGCCGGTTCGCGAACCGGCCGCGTCTGCGCTGATTTCTCCAGCCTGCAAAGAACAGTGACCCGGAAAAAAGGAGATCTATCGTGAAAGTCGGTTATGTACCCGTCGTGACCGCGGTGGGCGATTCGAAATCTGACCTCCAACTGTACCAGGAAGCAATGACGATGGCGGACATGGCGGAGCCCCTGGGTTTCGATTCGTTGTGGAGCCTTGAGCATCATTTCACCGGCTATTCAATGATCCCAAATCCAGTGCAGTTTCTGACCTACTACGCGGCGCGCACGCGCACGATTCGGCTGGGCACTGCGGTTATCGTCCTTCCCTGGCACGACCCGGTACGCGTTGCGGAGGAAATCGCGCTGCTCGACGTGATGGCGGGCGGGCGCACGATCTTCGGCTTTGGCCGCGGCGCGGGTTCGGTCGAGTACGACGGCTTGCGCGTGCCGATGGAGGAATCGCGCGACCGCTTCGCGGAGATTGCCACTATCATTCGGCTGGCACTGACCCAGCCAAGGTTTTCCTTCGACGGCAAATTCTTCAAGATTCCGGAAACCTCGATCCGGCCGCAGCCGATCTCCAATCCGGTGCAACGGTTCTACGCCTCTTCGGTAAGTCCCGAATCTGCCGAGCTGATGGCCCGGATGGGTTTTGGGATGATGATTATCGGCCAGAAGGATTGGGAATCGGCGGCGGTGGATATTCAACACTATCGCGCGACGGCAGCATCGTGCGGGCATCCGGTGCGTCCGGTGATGGCACTGGCCAACGTGATCGTTGCCGAAGATCCGTCCGAGGCGCGCGACCTGGCCCGCACCCACCTGAAGATCTACATGAAGACCATCGACGACCATTACCGTTTTTCCGATGGTCACCTGTCCGGTCTTAAGGGCTACGAGTTCTATTCCAAGATGGCCAAGACCTACAACAAGGTAGCCGCTCCGAAGGAAGGCAAGGATTCCTCCAAGCCGGCCGACGGCGTGAAGAAGAAAAGCTCTGGCGGAGACCTTAACGTTACCGGGACGCCGGCCGAGGCCCTGGAGAAGCTGCGCTACATCCACCAGCTGACGGGCGCCAGCGACTTCCTGGGACAGTTTTGCGTGGGTGGTCTGTCCTTCGAGAACACCCAGCGCAGCATGAAACTCTTTGCCGAAAAGATTGCGCCGGTGCTAAAAAATGACCCGGCCTTCGCGCCGCGGACCGGCGACGTTCAGGCCGGCGCGCAGGCCTGAAGCTGGAGCAGGCTCGGCCTAATGGCGGACTACAAGAACATCATCTATGAAAAGCCGGCGGACCGGGTGCTGCGGATTACGTTGAACCGCCCCGAACGCATGAACGCGATGTCGCCGGAGCTGCTGAATGAACTCGACACCGCGATGGATGAGTTCGAGCAGGATCCCCAACTGAGTGTGATGATAATCCGGGGGGCAGGGCGCACTTTCTGCACCGGCTACGACCTTGGTGTTGACCAGAAGCGGGGCGTCGGCTCGCGTATCACGCGCGACCGGATTGCGATGCAGGGTTTGGTGACGCGCTGGATGCGGCTGTGGGGGCTGCCCAAGCCGACTATCGCGCAGGTTCATGGTCATTGTATTGCCGGCGGTACGGAACTCGCTGGTCATTGCGACCTGGTCTTCGCCTCCGAGGACGCGAGTTTCGGCAATCAGCCGGGACGCACGATGGGTATCCTGCCGACCATGTCGATGTGGCCCACGCTGATGGGTCCGCGCCGCACCAAAGAGTTGTTCTTCACCGGCGACCCGTTCAGTGCGCGCGAGGCCCTTGAATGGGGACTCATCAACCGCGTCTATCCACGCGACCGCCTGGAGGAGGAGACCCTCGATTACGCGCGCCGCGTAGCCATGGTGTCAGTCGAGTTGCTGACGCTGCACAAGGCGGCGGTCAACCGGTTCCTTGAGATAACGGGGATTCGGGCGGCGGAACAATCGGCCGCCGACCTCGACGTAGTTGCGCACGAGACCGATACCGTCCGCAACTGGATGCGAATGATCAAGGAAAAGGGGCTGAAGGCGGCGCTGGAGGCGAGAGACGGGCCGTTCAGAAAATGAGCCGCTATAAGGCACGCGCCGCGAGCGAAAATCGCGACATGACTGCTGAACCCGAATCCCGCGGCACCGGCAAAAGGCTCACCCAGGACGAACGCCGGGAGCGGTCGGAAAGCCGGATGTTGGCGGCTGCGATCGATCTGTTTGCCCGCCAGGGAAGCGGCCGCACCACGCTGGTGGAAATCGGCAAGGTTGCGGGCTACACCCACGGCCTCGTGGGCCATCGCTTCGGTTCGAAGAGCGGCCTGGTCCGGCGCTTGATCAAGAATCTGCAGCGGGATTTCACTCGCCGCCAACTCACCGGAATCACCGAGCGGCGCACCGGGCTGGAGGCGCTGCTTGAGGTGGTTAGAAGCAGTCTCAACCTGATGGCGGAGGGCACCACCAGCGCGCGGGTTATACGGGCGCTGACCGTGCTGGCTGGCGAGGCGTTGGGTCCGGTGCCTGAAATTCTGGGCGATGTGATCGGACTCAACCGCAATTTCAAGACGGTGCTGCGCAGGCTTATCGAGCAGGGAATCGAAGCCGGCGAGATTCGCAAGGACGTGCGTCCGGCCGAGCAGGCGACGCTGATACTCGCAATCCTGCGAGGAGTTGAGATCCAATGGTGCCAGGATCCCAACAGTCTTTCGCTGGACTCGATAATAAACGAGACCATCACCTCGCTTCGCAGGAGTTTGCAGAGCCCGTCAGCGCGGTAGATAACGGCGCGTTACGATCAACGAAAAACCGAGCACGGAGCGCAAGCGGAATGCGTCTAGCCGACAAAATCGCCTTGATTACCGGGGGAGGCCGCGGTGTCGGCCGCGTGATCGCACTGACCTTTGCACGCGAGGGCGCCGACGTCGCTATCTGCGCCCGCACGGAAAACGAACTCAGAAAAACCGCCGCCGAGGTGGAGCAGCTGGGGCGCCGATGCCTGCTGCACACTTGTGACGTGACCGTCAACGAACAATGCGTTGCGACGGTGCGCGAAGCGATGCGCCACTTCGGGCGGATTGACATCCTGGTGAACAACGCGGGCGGCGGCGATGTGGCGCGCCACTCGCGAGTCGGCGACGCGGATGACGCCTGGTGGTTCGACAATATCGCTCTGAACCTGCACAGCACCTTTTTCTTTTGCCGCGCCGTTTTGCCGCACATGACCGAGCGGCGTTACGGCCGGATCGTGAACGTTTCGTCGATCGCCGGATTGCGCGGTCTTCCCAACATGGCCAGCTACGCCGCCGCCAAGCATGGTGTGGAGGGACTGTCGCGATCGATCGCTTTGGAGACGGGCAAACTCGGCATCACTTGCAATTCAATCTGTCCGGGGTCGGTGCGATCGGGATGGACAATCAGCGAAGGCGGAGCGGGCAAGGCCGCCAAGGCGCTTGGGATGACGATGGAGGATTACACCAAGGTCACCGCCAAGGCTCACACAACGGGGCGAATCGTCGAGCCTGAGGAGATCGCGGAGCTGGCCGTCTTTTTGGCCAGCGATCTTTCCGCCACAACAACCGGCCAGTCGATCCTTATGGGATTTGCCTGAAATGCTGGTTTCGGTCCGACAAAGCGAAGCGCGAACTCATTGGCGTGTGACCTCTTTACCTCGCTTTCAGCGCGCTGAGTATCTCTCGGGCGCGTCGCGCCAGCGGCCCTTCGCAAACGGATTGGCTGCAGGATATTTTCGCCTCTTTGGCTATGTATAGCTCTCCGCGACGGCAAAGGCCGGGTCGTGATGGAGCACCGGCAGCACCTTGTCCGCGAACAGGCGCATGCTGCGCTCGACCTCGGCGCGCGGCATCCCGCCGTAGCTGAAGCCCACGCCCAGATGCTCCATGCCCATCTTTTTCTGGATCGTTTCCAACTGTTCCAGCACCTGGCGCGGCGTTCCAATCACGTGCAGCTTCATGAAGTACTCCAGCGCCCTGGCCTCGGCCGCGGAGTCGGCGGTCAGCTTGGCGAAAGTCTTCTCGAATTTGGCGTGGAACTCGAAGTCCTTCAGTCCCTGCAGCCGTCCCTGGGTAAAGCCGTAATGCGTGTTGATGGCCTTGAACATGTTGCCGAAGTAGGTATGCGCGCGATCCCAGACCTCGTCGTGATCCTCGCCGACCATCACATTTAGGGTGCAGATCGGAGGCCGCGGCTTGAGCCCGACGCTCATCGCCGTCTGCCGGTACCGATCCAAATCGGCCCGGGCGGTGTCCCAATCCTTCTGCGCGATTATGAAGACGCCAAAGCCGAGCCGGGCCATGATTTCGGCTGACTCCGGGCTGATCGAGGCGGCATAAAACCGGCGTTCGGGATGAGATACGGGGCGGGGCCGGATGCTGATCTCCGGGATGTTGAAATGCTTGCCGTGGTAGGAGAAGCGCTCCTGCGTCAGCCCTTTGAGCACGATTTCGGCGGCTTCTTTGAAGCGCTCGCGTGACTGCTCCATCGGCACGCCGAAGCCCTCGTACTCCACCGGCGCCGCGCCCCGGCCGAAGCCGAAGATGGTGCGCCCGCCCGACAGCACGTCCAGCGTGGCGACTTCTTCCGCCACGCGGATAGGATCGTGCCAGGGAAGCACAATGACGTCGGTAACGAGCTGAATCCGCTTGGTGCGTCCGGCGACCCAGGCCAGTAACTGAGTGTTGTTGGGGATCATCGCGAAGCCCGTGAAGTGATGCTCCACGCTCATCAGGGAGTCGAAGTTGAGCGGTTCAACCAGATCGATGAGGGCTAATTCGTCGTGATAGATCTCGTCGTCGGTGCGGTTGCTGCCGGCGGGGTTGATCATGGTGACATTGGCGCCAACTTTCATCCGGACTCCTCCTGTTGGGGTGCCAACACGCCGCGCAGCACTCCCATCGCGGGATCATATAGCGAAAAGCGCGGCAGCGTGTCGATTGGAGCGTCATTGCTGCTGCGGCAGGATTGCCGCGCGGCTGACCTCGCGTCGCTCGCTGCGATCCAGCGCCTGCGCCGCCTGCGCGAGCGGAAACGTGACGTCGCATAGTTCAAGGTAAGGAAAGCGGCCAATGTTGTCGCCAAGGAAGTCGAGCGACTTCTTCAGGTAGTGCGGCGGGTAGCCCATCGCGGTCGTGATCTGCAGCGACTTCATGGTGATGAACCCGGGCACGACCTGGGTCGCTGGCGTCAGCAGGACATTGCCTACTTCCAGGACTCTGCCGCCCTGGCGCGCGTACGAGATCGCATCGGTGAAGGCTTCAGGCACTCCGGCAACTTCAAGCACGGCGTCGGGTCCGTAGCCGGTCAACTCACGAACGCGTTTGCGGCGCGCGCGCGAATCCGGGTATTCACGCAGGTCAATGATTTCGTCAGCACCGAACGCGCTGGCCAACTCAAGGCGCCGCGCCACGCTGTCCATTGCGATCGCGCGGGCACCGCGCGCCGTGGCGATCGCGATCGCATGCAGGCCCAAACCGCCGGCGCCCAAAACAAGCAGTGTTTCGCCGCAGCCGAGCCCGCCCTTGTCCAGCGCCCAGTACACGATTGACATCGCGCAGTTCGCGGAGGATGCGATCGCGTCGGGAACGTTCTCCGGGATACGATAGAAATGTTGTCCCGGCTGGACGCAATAATGAGTCGCGAAGGTGGCGGTGAAATGAGGCGGCTGGTCGGGATGCGTATGCCGCACCACGTTATTGAGGCAAGCCGCTTGATTACCGGCCACGCAGTTTACGCATCGATTGCACACGATGTAGGAGACCGGCGCTATCCGATCGCCCGCCTTGATCGCCGCTCCGGCCCAATCGGTGGCGATGCGATTGCCCAGTTCCAGGACGCGGCCGCTCATCTCGTGGCCTGGCATCACGCCGCTGGTCCCTCCGATCTCACCTTTCCACATGTGAACTTCCGAGCCGCAGACGTTGGTCTGGGTTACTTCAGCAACCAGACCGTCCGGTTCAGGAGCGGGAACCTCGTACTGATGAAATTCAAGGGTATGCGCGCGAGGGATGAAAGCGATCTTGCCCTTCATGAAGTCTATTCCTTCGACTGCTCGGCCAGTTTGTGACGGGCCGACTGTTACCGCAGGAAACAGCAAGTGTGCAATCATCCCACCGGACCGGGCCTGACGTCAAAACGCGAAAATGGGAGCATTGAACAATGGATAAGGTACTTGAGGGGCTGGCGCCGTATTATCTGCATGTCTCCTACGTGGTGCGCGATATCGAAGCCGCGCGCGAATCCTTCATGGGACTGCTGGGAGTAAAGCACATAGGGGTGATGGAACTGCCGATGGCCGCTCCGCTGTTGATGCGCGGCAAGCCGGTTGAAAAGCCTTTTCGCATTAAGATTGGCGTCGGTCGCGTGGGAACAAACGGCGACCAGGAGATCGAACTTATTCAACCCATTCCCGTCGGCGACGATATCTACAGCCAGTTCCTCAAAGCTTCAGGTTCGGGAATCCATCACATTGCGTTTCTGGTTCCGGATTGGGACAAGGCTACAGTTGAATTGCGCGCCGCGGGCGTGCCGCGGATTCTCGAGAGTCAAAATGCCGAATTCCATTTTGCCTATTTCGATCTTCGCGACCGGATAGGAACGGCGGTTGAGGTCGTGCAATACGACCGCCAGGCCTTTGAGATGATCGAGAATCTCAAAGGCCCGCGCCAATGACGCGAGCCCAGGGCGCAATGAAGTCTGCGGGGTTGCAGTTCGGAGCAGTTTGATTACTGCCGAAAAAAAGCATTGCTCACATCATCTGGGTGTGAGAGCCTTAAAGTGTAAAACGCAAATTTCATAAGCATTGGCAGCTTGCTCGGTCATCTTCCTAAGGGCGCCGCACCTTTGAGCGTCGTTCATGTGGGGCGCGTCGAGTCCTTCACCGCGTCGGTTCTTCTGACGTGTTTCGTAGTCCTGGCTCTGGCACAGGTAAACGCGCGTTTGCGTTGGTTCAGCCTTAAACCGGATTCAGTTCTTCCCGCCCCCCCACTATGCTTTGACCCGCCGTACGGCATTGGAGGTGGGCTCGGGAACGTTAGATCGTCTACCCGCGCACGAGACCGCAAGCACCGTTGCCGAGAAACCGGCGTTCGCGTAGCGTACCGAATTTTCATGGGCTCCAGGGCGCCAGGGCGCAATACTGCTTACAATCTTCCAAAATTCGGAGCGTATTCACCTTCCAACGACTGAGCGGTGCGCTCGCAGACGCTGGCGGCGTTGCGCTCCGTGCTTTTGCACCAACGTCGCACGGCGGCGCCGGACCGCTGGCTGTTGAGGCCGATTGAACTGAACCGCAGGTGCGATTGACTGTACCGCGGCAGGCCGATAGCGAAAGATCAGCCCCATTTTGGGGAGAAAGGATTGGAGAAGTTAGGAATGAGACTGAAAAGACCGTACCTGTTAACCGTTGCCGGAATGCTTTTGTTATGCAGTACCGGTATCGCCGCCGCCCAGGTGAGCTGGAATCAGCAAGACTATGATGGTCTTGCCGCGGCGGATGCTTCCAAAACGATCGCTCCGGGAACGCAGATCAACGCCCAGAACTGGCAGCAGTATAAGAACTTCATGCCGGTTGGAATGCAGGAGCTGTGGGCGGGCAAATTCTTCTTTCATCTGCCCGACAACGCTCAGATGAAGGTGGACGCCGCGACAGCGACGCCGCTGCCCAAAAAGTATCAGGAGGATACCGAGAAATACGCGAGCCAGGTGAGTTTGGTCAGGAATGCCGACGGTGGCTTCGATATCAAGGGCTATGTGGCAGGAGTGCCGTTTCCCAAGCCCAGCGGTCCGGACGCCGGCGTTCAAATCATGTACAACGAGTATTACGCCTATATTCCGTACCTGATTACGACCTACGCAACGCTCGGCTTCAGCATGGACAAGTTCGGCAACAAGACCACCAATGCCGTGCGAGAGGTGAACTTCAAACTCAAACATCTGAGCGATTCCGGTAAACCCGTCAACCTTCCCAGCACGGGTGATACTTTTCTGACCCAGAACAACGTCATCATGGAGCCTGAGCAGTCCAAGTACGTTAACTCGCTCCAGATCTTCCATGACGACCCCGCTCAGCTACCCGACTCCTACGTTTTCGTCCCATCGCTGCGTCGTTCGATTCGCCTGACCACGGCGGCGCGCTGTTCACCGCTGGTGGGAAGCGATTACACGCAGGACGACGAGCGCTCGATGAACCTGCAGCCGCCCATCTTTCAGTCGCGATTTTTGGGCTACAAGAACATCCTCGTGGGTTATCCCGTTGCCGGCTATACGAGCAAGAATAACTACTACAAGCCGCTCTATTACCCCAGTCCCGCGGCGGTGACCTGGCAGGTTCGTCCGGTGGCCATCCTGGACATCAGGCGCGTACCTTCAAAGGCAAACGGCTACTGCTATGGAACGCGCATGGCGTACATCGACAAGGAAACGTGGCAGCCGATCTGGATGGACCTCTATGATGCGGGATTGCACTTGTGGAAGACCGGTCCATCGATCTACCGCCCGATGCCGATTCCTGGTACCAACGGCGACGTCAGCACCAGCGCAGGCGGCCCAGGTGACGACGAGTACACGTTCTGGGACGTGCAGAACAATCACATAACGCTGGATATACAAAGCGGCGGACAGATCAACGATGACGCCCGGAGCTATGACGACTTCAACCGCTGGGCAACCCCGGGCGGCATGTCTCAGATAATGCAGTAAGGTACTTCGTCCGAGACGGACGCGTACTTGCTCCTGAACCGGCAGGCTGTGGTTACAGCCTGCCGGTTCTGTATTTGGGAGCTATTAGTCTCCTGTCACATTCCCTCACCCGAGCCCTGTCAGGGTTAGGACGCCGAATGCCGGCGATGCGACGCCGCTTATTTCAGCGTGAACCCTCCGCCCGGGTCATTGCCCGAACTCGTGAAGGGCACAAAGGGCGGATTGAGCGCCTGCACATACGACGCACCTGCAACGGCGTGAGCAGGTTTGGCGAAGGTAAACTTCGTGTCGCTGAGGACGGTCAGTGGAATGTTCGCTTTGCCGCCCGCGCCGATTCCCCCCAGGTTCACCGCTCCGCCTGACTGTGAATTGAAGAAGTTGATTACAGTCAAGGTAGAGAAGCCGGTGCCATTGACAGTAATCGTCAATCCCGACTGCGTGACTGACAGCACGCGAATCTGCGCCCCAATCGGTACCGATACCGCGTTGCTCTTCTTGGTGTAGGTCTTGCTCGCGCCGGCGTTGCTTATTACGAACGAACCCGGACCGGTCGGCGGCGAGTTGGTCGTCCCCTTGGCCGGCAGAAAAATGCTTATCTGCGTCGGGGTAAGGTTGGGGTTGCCGGGGTTAAGGAAGAAGGTCGAAAGTTTGTCTCCTGGGCAAGCACAGAACAGGTCGACAGCCACTCCGTTGACGACGTCAAAAGCGGTGCCGCCCAGCCTAACCGTTGTGCCCTGGGCTACGACGGTCTCCACGTTGTTCGTGGCGAAGCTCGGATTGTCGCTGGTCGCAGCCAGTGGCACCCCGTTGATGCTCTTCAGAGTTGGAATGCCGGCGGTTGGCGACCCTTGCAGCAGGGCGAAACCCAGGTTGGAGATCTGGAAGCCGGTGTCGGTATTGACGACCTCTACGCTGACAAATCCTTCTCCCGGGCTGATGGTGTCGGGAACCGCGACCGTCAGCAACACGGATGTATGGGAAGTAGGCGTTAACGGCCCAGCATTCACCGATCCATGCGAAGTGGCCACAAAGAAGTTGACCTTCGAGCCAGCCGTGAAATGGGTTCCCACGATATTGAAGCTTCCACCAACCAGGACCGGGTTGGTGATACTGGAGATATGAGGTGTAGCGGGGACGGCGGTGGGAGTCGCTGTTGGCGTGGGCGACTTGGTAGTCGTAGTCGGAGTCGATCTGGGCGTCGCCGTGATGCTGGGGCTGGGGAACGGACTCGGACAGACCGTGCTGCTTGGATCCAGTTCTGTCACGAAAGCATTGGTGGTGCCAGCCGCGAACGCATTGTTGCCGAATTGGAAAGCGCTCTTGGTGACCGGGAAGTCTCCGGAAAAGGTCAAGCCCGCAACATAGATATGATTGCTTGAATCGCGCGCGATCGCGCCGCCGACGTCGATTTTGCCGCCACCCAGATAGGTCGAGAATACAAGCTGCGAGGTCGGAGTGACATTGGGGTTAAGAACGCTGACAAAGGCGTCGGCCTGATCACCGGCACCGATGACGGACATGGGCGCGCACGTATTGGCAACCGGAAAACCGGTCGAGGTCGCACCGCCGGTCAAATAGATCTTTCCGGTGCTGCTGTCGACTGCGACGTCCGTGGCGGCGTCGCCCGGCCGCGTTGGCGATCCGAACAAGTCCGCAGGCCCGCCGATATACGTGGAGTACACCAGTTGCTTGGAACCGGCTTGGGTTGTATCAAGTTCGCTGACGAACCCGTTTGCCCCGCCCAAACCGCCGGCCTTGGAATTGGGCTGAAAGGCCTTCTTGGTTCCATTGGTGGGAAAGTTGGATGACACGGCCAGGCCGGCAACGTAAATGTGGTTGCTGGAATCAAGTGCGATACCGGCGCCGATGTCGCCGAAATTACCCACCAGAAAGATCGAAAGGCCGCTGCCGCCAAGATAGGTTGAATACAACAGCGACGGCTTGCCGCTCGCCGAAGGATCGATCTCCGACACGACGGCGTTTTCAACGCCCAGGGAAAAGCCGTTGTTACTGCTCTGAAAGGCGTTTTTGGTCGGGTAATCGGATGAAAAGCTGGTTCCGGTCACGTACAACCGGCCCGCTGTGTCCACTGCAATTCTGGTCAGACCCTCGCCCCCGTTTGGAGTTCCGGTACCGCCCAGGAAGCTTGAATAGACCAGCGATTTGCCGCCGCCGGCGATAACCTGGACGTAACCCGAACTGTTCGCGTTCGTGTCGGGATTGGTGGCCTGAAACGCGTTGCCGGTCACCACATAGTTGCCGGCGGGGGAGCGTGTATTGCCTGTCGCGTACGCGGCGCAGTTGCTGGCGCATCCGGGCTTGATCGCGATTCCGGTCACTGCCGCGTCGTCGCTGCCGTGGACAAAACACGAATAGAAAAGGCCGCTCCCGGTCGGATTCAACTCCGCGACGAATCCGTTGTTATTGTCGGCCGGCGAATGGTTGTTGCCGGTCCCAAAGGAACCGCAACCCGTATTGGGGAAATTGTCGGAGTAACTCAACCCGCCCACGTATGCGTCGCCGCTGGTATCCACGGCGATGCCGGTCCCCTGGTCGCCGTCATGGCCGGGCGTACAGGGCGAGGTGCTGCATCCCTTGCCTCCGAGGTAGGTCGAATACACCAGCGAACTGGCGCCGCTCTTGGTGGTGTCGAACTTGGCCACAAAGCCGTTGGGCGTTGTGTTGGGGCTTGCCTGGTTGGTGCTTTGAAAGGAGCCTGGGGTGGCGGGGAAATTAGAAGAATAGGCGAGCCCGGTGGTGAATACCGTGTTGCCTGGACCCAAAGCCAGAGAGATCGCCGCGTCGGAAAAGGAGGCGGGAAGCAGGCCCGAGGGAATCGATGCGAAACCTTGAAGCGGGCCGCTGCGATCGCCCTTGCCGCCCAGGTAAGTCGAGTAAACGATCTCCGGATCTATGACCAGCGGCAATTGATGGTTGTGCTCCGCTAAGGCCAAAGCAACGGTCTGCTTTCCAGCCGTAGGCGCCCCCGGCGTCATCACATAATGGGCCTGAATCGTTACGCGGTCGCCGGCCGCTGTATCCTGGTAAACGCGCGGCTGGCGCATCGTAAGGTCGCCCGCCCCGGTGCTGATCACCAGGTCGCCCGCCTGATCGAGGCGGACACTCTCGGTGCCCTCAAGCTCGAGCCGGATTAGGCCAGGGTCGGCTCCCGGCGCCGCTATCAGGTCGTATTCCAACGCCTGCGGCGTGCCGTAATAGACCAGGTCGATTCCCGGATAAACCGAGCGATACTTAACGCGCGCGTAGGTGGGGATGTTGGTATGCCATTGCGCCGGGTTGTTGCCGATGAGGTAATTGACGCGCCCGGCCAGCGCATCGATTCCCTCAACCTGCGCGTCGCGGCGCGCTCCGAGCAGGTTGATCCACACTGACGCCGTCGTCAGCGCGACTTTTGGCTGACTGTGATCGTCGCCCTTTTGTGTGGCGGAATGGGTCTGGGGTAGGGCTGTTGCCTTGCGTAGCGCCAGCACTGTTCCCTGTCCGGTCAGGAACACGGTGTAGCCAGGGCCACGCGACAGAAAGCGTACGCGGGAGTCGGTTTGACCGCGGTTTTGTTCAAAGTAAACGGGAAGCGTCTTGTAGTCCGGCGAGGAGGAAGCAGCGCTGGCGCTTCGCGATCCATGAATTGCTCTCCGGTGTAGGGCCAATACCCCGGCAACCACTGTGAGCGCGATCAGGGCCAATGCTGCGGTTGCTACAGATCCAGCGCCTGTGCGCCGCGCCGAATTTGAGTTAAAAGCTTTCCGTCGCATAGAAGATCACTCCCTTGCTTTGAGCCGTGCTCTCATGGCGCCTGCATTGGAAAAGAATTCCATTGGTCGTGGTCGGCTAATGGATAACATTCTTTGGAACCGCTGAGCAAAAAAAGGCTTGGTTAGGAAGAAATACGCCGATGATGGTGGATGGGGAAAGAAGTCGTATAAAGTTGTTAGGAACCTCACAAGTTTCGTTATAATTCACCGTGGAAGCATGGCTATCCGTGCAAGTACACTACGGATGGCCGTATTGCGTTGTTTTCCCAATAGGCGGCCAGCCCGGCCGATACGAAACGCTCGTTCCGATTTCGCCGGCATGTGCGCTGTGCTATCCAACTTCACTGAGCGGCTTGGAAAGGAGTGACATCGGCCGATGCATGACTTGGTGATCCGCAACGCAACTATCGTGGACGGCACCGGTGCGCCCGCGCACAGCGGCGACCTCGGAATCGACGGTGGTGTGATCGTCAGCGCCGGCGGCAAGGCGGGGCCGGGACGGCGCGAGATCGACGCCGGCGGCCTGTTGGCCGCTCCCGGCTGGGTCGACATTCACACGCATTACGACGGCCAGGCTGCCTGGGACCCCTACCTAACGCCGTCAAGCTGGAATGGCGTGACGACGGTGGTGATGGGCAATTGCGGGGTCGGATTCGCGCCCGTGCGGCGCGGCAAGGAAGCTTACCTGATCGGTTTGATGGACGCCGTGGAGGACATTCCCACCGAAACTCTGACCGCTGGAATCGACTTTCAGTGGGAGACCTTTGGCGAGTACCTGGACGCGATGGGGCGGATCAAGCGGGCGATAGATATCGGCGCGCATGTGCCGCATTGCGCAGTGCGGCCGTATGTGATGGGCGAGCGGGGCGCGGAGAAGAACCAGGCGACGCCGGACGAGATCGCGCAGATGGCGGAGGTGGTGCGCCAGGCGCTGCGAGATGGCGCACTGGGATTCAGCACCTCGCGCACGGTGGTGCATCGCACCAAGGACAAGGGCTATGTACCCGGAACATTTGCGCCGGTGCCCGAGATTGAAACGCTGGCGCGCACGCTCGGTGAGGTTGGTCACGGAGTGTTTGAAATCATTACCGATGTAACCGGCGATGACGCCGATTTGGCATGGGTGGTCAGGGCGGCGAAGCAAAGCGGCCGTCCGGTTTCGCTGGCCGCGCTGATCAGCGGGCAGTCCGGGATGCGCGGCCGCCAGCTTTGGGAATCCGTCAATCAATGGAACCGCGAGGGCGCGCACATCCTGACGCAGGTTCCTGCCCGGCCAACCGCGCTCCTGATGAGCCTGGAGAGCAGCCTTCATCCGTTCTCGACCCATCGCAGTTACAGGGCTCTGGCACAACTCAATCTCCGCCAACGGGTCGAACGGATGCGCGATCCGCAGGTGCGCGCGGAAATCCTCGCCGACAAGCCGGCCGTGCGCGAGCGCGACACGCTGCGTCTTGTCACGATGTTCGACAGCTATTTCCCGCTCGACGACCCGCCCGATTACGAGCCGGCCGGCGATCAGAGTATCGGCGCGCATGCCCGCCGGATGGGAGTATCGCCGCAGGAACTGGTATACGACACGATGCTTGAGCGCGACGGACGCCGCGTGCTGTACGTGCCGCGCGCCTATAAGAGATACAACCTCGATCCCTACCGGGAGATGCTGACCGAACCCAACAGCATTCTGAGCCTCAGCGACGGCGGGGCGCATTGCGGGACCATCTGCGACGCCAGTATGCCCACATACATCCTGTCGCATTGGGTGCGCGACCGCGTGCGCGGAGAGAAGCTGTCGCTGGAGTTTGCGGTCAAGCTCCAGACCAGCGAAACGGCGAAGCTTTACGGCATGTGCGATCGCGGCCTATTGATGGCCGGCAAGAAGGCCGACATCAACCTGATCGATTTTGACAACCTGCGCCTGCGCGCCCCCGAAATGGTGTACGATCTGCCCGCGGGTGGGCGGCGCTTCGTCCAGCGCGCCGAAGGTTACAAGTACACAATCGTCAGCGGCGAGGTCGTGTTTGCCGACGGCCAGCCGACCGGCGCCCTGCCGGGTAGAGTAATCAGGGGCGGCGCGGCTCATCAGTAAACCGGAGGTGCGCAATGGAAGTAGGAATCATGATCGCAGCGACGGCGGAAACCGGCAATATCGCTGAAATCGCGCGCGAGGTGGAAAACCTTGGCTACGCGTCGTTCTTTATCCCCGAACATCCGGTCATCCCGATCGGATTCAAGACCAAGCCGCCGCTGGGCGGAGAGCTGCCCGAGCATTACGGCCGCTGGATGGATCCATTTGTCGCGCTGAGCGTCGCCGCCGCCGTCACCAAGCGGGTCAAGCTCGGCACCGGGATTTGCCTGCTGCCCGAGCGCGAACCGATACTCACCGCCAAGGTGATCGCGACGCTCGATGTCATATCGGGCGGCCGCGTCGAGCTGGGCGTCGGCGCCGGATGGCTGCGGGAAGAGACCGAAGTAATGGGAACCCAGTTCCTAAAGCGTTGGAAGCGATTGCGCGAAACGACGGAGGCGATGCGCGTGTTGTGGACCGAAAAGGAGCCCGCCTATGAGGGCGAGCTCGTGCGCTTCCCGGCGGTCAGATGCGATCCGAAGCCGGCGCAAAAAGCCGGCGTGCCGGTTTTGCTCGGCGCGCGCGGCCCCAAGGCGTTGGAGCGCGTGGTGCGCACATATGACGGATGGTGTCCGGTAGTGGGCAAACCCGAATCCTTCAAGCGCGATATCGCGGCGATACGCAAGCTTGCAGCCGAGCGCGGGCGCAATCCCAACAGTCTGCGGTTCACCGGGTTCGTTGCTCCGGGCGATGACGGTCTGTCGCTGGACCTCCTGAAATTTTACAAGGATGCCGGCGCAAATCATCTGGTGATGTTTTCGCAAAAGGACGCGGTCGAAATGGCCGCCGGCAAGGCGATGCAGATCGTGCGCAGGCTGGCGCCGACAGTCGAGCGCCTCCAGCACGCGTGAGCGCTGCTTCCAGCTCAGCCGGCCTAAAAGACTGGAAGCTGGAAGCCGGTCGGGCGCGGGCTTCCAGCCTGTGATTCCGCGCGGCACGGAGACCGGCGCGCGACGGTCCTTCACCCGATTCGGTAAAGCCGCGCGGCGTTGTCGCGCGCCATCTTGCGGCGCTCGTCCTCCGGCACTCCGGCCATCGTGTCCTCGATGTACTGCATTGAATGCGGCCAAGTGGTGTCGGTGTGCGGATAATCGGAGGACCACATCAGGTTGTCCACGCCGATTACGTCGCGCAGGCGCATGCCGATCTTGTCCTCTATGAACGTCGCGTAGCATTGCCGATGGAAGTATTCGCTGGGTGTCAGCGGCAACTCAAGCCGGGTCCAGTATTTGTGCCGCTTGTAGATTCGGTCGGCGCGCTCCAGGAAATATCCCAGCCATCCGATATTGCCTTCCACCGAGACGAACTTGAGACGCGGAAAAAGCTCGAACACTCCGCCGAACATCACCGTTACCAACGCCTCGAAATTGCCCATCGAGTTCTTCATAACCAGCGCCGGGAGAGTGCCGCGCAGATGCGCGCCGGTGTAGAACTGCTTCGCCCGCGGGTCGCCCAGCCCCAGGTGAATATGCATGGGCAACTCCAAATCCTGAGCGGTGGCCCAGAAGCGATCGTACACGTTGCTGTTGAGCGGCTCGCCGCGGGGAAAGGTTGGCAGCAACGCGCCGCGCAGCCCCAGCCCGGCGATTCGCTGGATCTCGCGCAGCCCCTCTTCGACGTCGTCGGTGGGCACCAATCCGATCCCGATCAAACGCCGCGGATTGACCTTGCAGAACTCGGCCAGGAAGTCGTTGTAGGCGCGCAGACAGGCGAACTGCAGCTCGAGGTCGTCGATCGCAAACACCCAAAAGCCGCTGTTCGGATACAAAACCTGGGCTTCCAGACCGTCGGTGTCCATGTCCTTTAGCCGCTCGTGCGGATCATACGAGCCGGGCCGTATGGTCTCGAAGGTCTCGCCCTCCAGCTTATATTCCTCGAATTTCCTGCCCGCCTGGACCTGCAGGCCCATCTTGGTTACCACCTTGCCGTCCACGGTCCACGCGTCGCCGCCGCCCTCTATCCGCTCCACCTTGGGCGCGCGATCGCGCAGCTTTGCGGGTACGCGCTTTTGCCAGGTGTCGCGGGGTTCTTCCACATGATCGTCAGCCGAAATTATTTTGAAGTCGCTCATCGGAACCTCCGGGCCGCAGCGTGCCGGTTCTTCCTCAGTCGGCGAGCCGCCACTGCACCAAGGTAAAGCCCTTGTCGGCGTGGTCTTCGAAGACCGCCTCCACATTGGCGTCGAAGGGCGCATCCTGCATCGGATCGCCCAGCAAATTACCGACCATGCGGACACCGCCGGCGTCGGGCAACTCGACCACCGCTACAATGTATGGGCATCCGTTCTTCAGCGCCGGATGCACCGGATTCCACACCCGTATCCAGCTATACAGACGCCCACGTCCGGAGACCTTTTGCCATCCAAGGTCGGTGGACTGGCACTTGTGACAAACCAACTCCGGAGCGAACTGAAACGTATGGCACTTGTTGCATTGCTGCACGGTCAGCTCATGGCGCTTCAGCCCATCGTAGAAGCCCTGGTCCACGCCGTCGGGAGAAGGCGCGGGCATCGCCAGCCCCGGCGGCAGATATGATTTTGTAGTTTGTTCAGCCATATGATTTTCCTCAGCTACGCACCAGCAAATTGCTAACGCCGCGCGGTACCAGCGGTCCCGACACCACCAGCGCGATCGTGGCATCAGGCACCTGACAGGTCGAAGCGCCGCGAACCTGCCGCACCGCTTCGTTGACCAGTTCCATGCCGTGCACGTAGCACTCGGCCAGGTTACCGCCGCTGGTGTTGATCGGCAGCCTGCCCTTGGGCGCGGTCAGGTTGTCGAAGGTGCAGAACTCGTTGACCTCGTCGGGATGGCAGAAGCCATGCTCCACGATGCACATCAGCGGGCCGCCGCTGAAGTGCTCATAGAACTGCCCGACGTCCACATCTTTGGGCGTGATTCCCGCCATCTGGTAAAGCCGCGGCGCGACGGTTTTGTAATTGGCCGAGGGATAATCGACCGAGTTCTCGGCGGCGACGTCGGTTCGATAACCGGAGCCCTGCGCCGCCGCCATGATATAGGCCGGCTTCTGCTTCAAGTCGCGGGCCCGCTCTGCGCTGGTCAGGATCACGGCCGCGGCGCCGTCGTTTTCCATGCAGCAGTCGAACAGATGAAACGGCTCGGCGATCCAGCGCGAGTTGTCGTAAGCCTCGCGCGTCAGCGGACGGCCGTACATGACGGCTCGCGGGTTGAACTGCGCGTGATGGTACGACGCCATCGCAATCGCCGCCAGCGCGTCCTGCCTGACCTTGTGCTCGTACATGAAGCGGCGCGTGCGCAGCGCGATCCAATGCGCCGGCGCCAGCAATCCGTAGGGCGCCGAATAAGCAGAGAAATTGGAATAGCCGGGCGCGACGCCGGCCACCGTGCTGGCCGGATTACTCTGGCCGAAGCGTCCGTATTGCCCCTGCGCGAGCGCGCGGAACACCACCACGTAATTGGCATAGCCGGCCGCGATAGCAGCCGCGGCATTGCCCACCGCTGCCGCCACGCCGCCGCCTCCTCCGCCCCATACCATCATCGACAGGCGCACTTCGGGCAGGTCGAGCGCGGCCGCTACCCGCGTCGCCTCGTTGCGATCGTTGGAATAGGAGGAGAACCCGTCGATGTCCTTGACGCTGATTCCTGCGTCCTCCGCCGCCTTGGTAATCGCCTCACATGCCATCAGGAATTCCGGCTGCGGCGCCTGACCGCGCTTGTAATACTTGGTCTCGCCGATACCTACGATCGCGGACTTGTCCTTGACGTTGTACTCACTCATATAAGCACTTCCTTCTCTGCACCCTCTCCCGCAATTTTCCGCGGGAGAGGACAGGGTGAGAGTGACCGAGACGCTTCAAGCAATGGATCCGCCGATGCTTTACGCCAATGCGGCCGGCTTATTGGACGCCGCATGCTTTCCCGCATGATGGCCGAACACAACGCCGGGGCCGATCGTCGCGCCACCGGCAGGATACATCGAACCGAAGATGTTGGCCGTGGTATTGCCTGCCGCGTAAAGCCCTTCGATAATCCCGCCGCGCAGACTGCGCACGCGTCCATCAACGTCGATACGCAGTCCGCCGTTGGTGCCCAGCGCGCCCAGGTAAATGGGCAACGCGTAAAAAGGCGGCTGGTTGATGGGAGCCAAATTGGCCGCCGCCGATGGTCCTCCGGCCAGGAAGTTTTCCCAATAGACCGTGCCGCGATGGAAATCCGGGTCCACACCTCGGGCGGCATTGGCGTTGAAGCGCTCCATGGTTTCAATCAGCGTTTCCGGCGGCACGCCGATAACTTCGGCCAGGCCGCGGATGGAGCTGGCGCGGGCGACCCAATCCGGCGCCGCCTGCCCAGGCATCATGTTCAGCAGTACCTGCGAATCCTTGGTGTGCTGATCGAACAGCATCCAGACCGGAGACTCGTTGGGAAACTCGACCGCGACTGGATCGTAGGCGAGCAGCGACTTGGGATAGTCCTGGTAAGTCGTCCCCTCGTTGGCGAAGCGCCGCCCATGCTTGTTGACCACGATCGTTCCAGCCACGTTGCGGCCGGCGCCAAGATGATAAAGCGGCTTGCCTTCGTAAGTCATTGTGGGGTCGCGCATAGCGGGGAACCACCAGGCGGAGTTCATGTTCGCAATTGCGGCGCCGGCTTCCATTGCCATGATCAGAGCGTCACCCTCATTGAACGGCGGACTCAGCGGGGCGAGCGAGGGAACCGTTAGGAAGGACTTCACCAGCTCCGGATTCCATTCGTAACCGCCCGCGGCCAATACCACGCCGCGCCGCGCGCCGATTAGGGTCGAACTGCCATCGCTTTCGGCGCGCACGCCGACGATGCGCCCGTCGTCGTCAAGCACCAACTCGCGTGCGGGGGTTTTCGGCAGCACCGTCGCGCCGCGTTCCAGGCATCCCTTGAGCAGCATCGAAATGAACGCCCCGCCGATAACCGCGGCGCCCGAGCGAGTGCGCTGCGCGCAAACCTCCTCGACGCTGTGTTTCTCCAGCAGCGCGCCGTTAAGGCCGAGCGAAAACTTCTCTTCCATCGTGAGGAGCGGCTCGTACGGGCTGGTCCGCACCCGCGCCGCCCAATCGCCCAGATGCGTTTTCGCTTCGAACACCCGCGGCTCCAGCGAGCGTCCTTCGCGCTTGCCGCCGGGCATGTCGGCGTAATAATCCGCGAACCATTTGGTGGCGAACATTCTGACCGGCGTGTTGTCCTCCAGCCATTGCACCGCGTCGGCGCCGGTGGCGACGAAATCGTCAATCAGGGCGGGGTCCGGCTCGCGGCCCATCGTGAGGCGCCGGATATAGCGCAGCGCCTCCTCAGGCGAGTCCTCAACACCCACTTCCTTCATATGATGGTTGGCGGGGATCCAGAGCACGCCGCCCGACACGCCGGTCGTGCCTCCTACCTTGTCGCTCTTCTCCAGCACGGCGACCTGGGCTCCTCCGGCAGCCGCCGTGACGGCGGCGGTCAGAGCCGCGCCGCCCGAGCCGACGACAACCACGTCGACCACCCGATCCCATTTGCCAACCTTGCGCGCCAACATTATTTGCCTCCCGATGTCGCAACCCGCGCCGTCTTTGCCAACGGCCGCGCGGAGCTTGAAAGCCTCAAGTTTGGGTTGCGATCTATCGCTTGTCTTAGCACGATGGGTGAGCGGGTTTGCAAACGCCGCAAACGCATTCGCCCCAGCCACAGGAGGTGGCGCAATGGCCGACTCGGACAACGACATCCTGCTTGACAAGTCAGAAGGTATCGCGACCATAACCCTAAACCGGCCCCATCGTCTGAACGCGCTGACTCCCAGGATGTGGCGCGAGCAGCTTCCCAAAATGTGGCAGTCCGCCGAGCAAGATCCTGCCGTGCGTGTGATTATCTTTACCGGCGCGGGCGAGCAGGCCTTTTGTTCGGGCGCAGACGTGCAGGCGTTGTCCACCCTGGCGGAATCGGATCGGCAAAACGCGCCGCGCGACCAGGTGCTGCTGATCTCGGCTCGCCACAACAAGGTAACCAAACCTGTCATTACCGCAGTCAACGGGATGTGCGTGGGCGGCGGTCTGATGTTCGTGGCTGACAGTGATATTACAATTGCCGCCGATCACGCGACCTTCTTCAATCCCGGCGTTTCGATTGGTCAGCTTGCTTTCGTCGCGCCGACCACCTGGAGCCGATGGGTTCCGTTTCCCGCTTTGATGCGGATGACGCTGATGGGCGCCAAGGAGCGGGTGGGCGCGCAGCGCGCGCTTGAATTGGGAATCATTACCGAAGTGGTGGACAGCCCGTCGCTGGCAGGGCGCGCGAGGGAAATCGCGGCCCTGGTCGCGTCGAACTCGCCCGCCGCGGTAAGAGCCAGCAAGCGCATCCTGTGGGAGTCGCTGGAGCTCAACCTAAGCCAGGCGCACGCGTTAGCGGAAAAGGTCGGCGCCGAGTATCGGGGGCATCCCGATTCGGTCGAAGGACCGAAAGCGTTCGTGGAAAAACGGGCGCCCCGTTGGAAGAATTAGGGTCTGTTTTCGTTTTGAAGAATCTTCAGTCTGCTCGAAAATCACCCTCACCCGAATAATGTATCCGGGTTTGGCGATGTAATAACGGGCATGTTAGGGTTTTTAATGTGCGCTTGCGTCGCGGAGGAAACCACGCGTTGAAAGTCAGAAAGCCATCCTATGATTACACGGCCTCGCTGCCGCGATGGTGCCGCACTTACCCCGAGTATTCGCAAATCGTTAATGTGGCGTCGCTGACGCTGCCCTACCTGGAACCGTACCTGAACACTGTTATGCGCCGCGCGCAGATTAAGCTTGGCCCCGCGCATCCGCTGAATGCGGACATCTCGCTGTTCTGCAAACAGGAGGCCGCGCATTACCTGCAGCACGACGCCTACAACGAAGCTATGCGCAAAGCCGGCTACGCGCGTCTGCCCGAATTTGAAGAAGGATTCCGCGCGCACTTCGATCGCCTGCTCGAACAGCGCTCGCTGAGATTCAATTGCGCCTACTCGCTGGGTTTCGAGAGCATCGGTCCGATCTATGCCGAATGGTGGTTCGAGCAGACTGACGATGTCATGGCGGGCGCCGATCGGTCGGTGGTCAGCCTGTGGAAATGGCACCTGGCAGAGGAATTCGAGCATCGCAAGGTCGCCTACGACGTCTATCAGGCGCTGTTCGGTGGTTACATGTTTGGCGGTTTCATCTACCGGATGTATGGTTTGCTTTCGTTTCTACGCGACCTCCGCACCATTAACGGCGGCGCGCTCAAGTACCTGCTCGCCGAAGACGCCAAACAGATGAGCGCCGAGGAGCAGCTTTTGTCGCGCAAACGCTTCGCTGAGATCCGTCAACGGGAGTCGGCTTTCGTAAGGTCGCGGCTGCGCCGGGTGATGTCTCCATTCTACACACCGCACAAACTGCGCGAGCCCAGGGGAGTCGCGGACCTTCTGCAAAAGATTTCCGCTGCCGCCTGAGCGGATCGGCAGCGTCGGCCTCCTTACCGGCGATTTTCCTTCTTCCGCCAATCGTTACCGGTCGACTCTACCAGCGCGATCGGATACTCACCGATGCGAGATTGCTCGCAACCCTGCCAGGAGACTTGGAATGGAGTACCGCGACATCATCTACGAGGTGTCCGAGGGCGTGGGGCTCATCACTCTCAACCGGCCCCATCGCCTCAACGCCTTTACCCTGAGCACTGACGACGAAGTCTTCGACGCATTGCGTCGGGCTGAGGCTGACGACACGGTCCGGGTGGTTATTGTCACGGGGGCAGGCCGCGCCTTTTCCGCCGGCGCCGATATCGCCGTGCTGGAGGAAGTGCGCAGCGAGGCCGAGACTTCCGGCAACGCGGTGGTCGAGCAGCTGCAGAGCGAAGGCCACTCATTCAGCGAGATGATGGCGCTGCGCAAGCCCATAATCGCGGCGATCAACGGACCATGTGCCGGGATGGCGTTCAACCTTGCGGTTTACTGCGACATTCGCATTGCCGCCGAAAGCGCGCGAATGGGCCTGGTGTTCGTGCGGCGCGGCCTGACGCCGGAAGACGGCGTCAACTGGATTTTGCCGCGGCTGGTGGGAGTTGGGACGGCCGTCGAGCTGCAGATCACCGGACGTCTGGTTGACGCCCGCGAGGCGCTGCGGATCGGACTGGTCAATCACCTGGTGCCCGATGGCCAGGCGTTGGCCAAGGCGCGGGAGATAGCGCTGGACATCGCACACAACTGCTCGCCGCAGGCCGTAATCGAAAGCAAGCGACTGGCGTATGAAGCGTTGAGCTGCGACCTGAAGACCGCCCTGGCGCGTTGTGATGAAACCACCGACCGGATGTATCAGATGGACGACTTCAAGGAAGGCGTGCGATCGTTCGCGGAGGGCCGCCCGCCGCGCTTCACCGGACGCTGAGTGCAGCAATTCCGTTTTCAGAGATTTGGAGCGAAAGGACGCGGCATGGAGGCGCGGCGAACAAATCCGCGCGGGTTCGGTTTTGGGTTTACAAGGAACGCTTCAGGGTCGCGCCGGCAAGTATCAGCATGATTGCGGTGAACACCACCAGGAACATGACGTCGCCCGAGATGGCGCTGAAGTGGGCGCCCTTGAACATCACCGACTTGAGCGCGCTGACAGCGTGGGTTTCTGGATTCCACGCAGTGAATGCACGCAGCCAATGCGGCAGACTTTCGATTGGGTAGATCGCGCCGCTGGGGAAGAACAGGATCACATTGAGGAAGCCCGCCGGACCGCCGATCAGGCGTGGATTGCTGGCGCGGCTGTACATCGCAAACATCATCGCGAGCAGTCCCGTGCCGGTCAGCACAATAACGCCGCATAACATCGCCATCGCACTGGGGCCGCCCGTGATTCCACCGCCGGTCAACAACAGCCCTATGATCAGAACGATAATCGCCTCACAGGTGGTGGCCACGACGCTGCTGGCCAGGATGCCGCCGGCGATGTTCCACGGAGACAGCGGCGTTACCAGGTAGGCTTCCGTAACGCCCGAGAACCGGTCCATGATCCAGTTGAACACCCCGGAGGTCATTGAGCCCATGAACAACGCCATCACGATCACGCCGGGAATCAGCGAGTGATCGTAATCGACAGTGGTGAACAGGTTGCTCGGGCGCAGCACGATCTCGTTAAGCTTCGGCTCGCGCGCGGTAACGAATCCGTCGCGCAGCACAGCCGTGGACTGGCCGATGATTCCTTCGAGGGTGGCGGAGCTGATGCTGTCAATGTTGTCGATAAAAAGCCCCAGCTCCGCGATACGCCCGGACACGACGTCGCGGCTGAAGCCGGCAGGTATGACCAGCGCGGCCTTGTAGCGGCCGTCTCTCACCTGCTGGATCGCGTTGCCGGGATTGTCCATGTAAGCAATGGTGACCGTTTTGGGGCCCGCCGCCAGCGCCTGCATCTGCTCCATCACGCGCAGACCATACTGACCGTTATCTTGGTTTACGATCACCAGCGGCAGATGTTTTAACTGGCCCTCCAGGGAGTTGCCGAAAATCAACAGGAACAGGACCGGCATCACGATACTGGTAATGATCAGCGCGGGCGTGCGCGAGAGCTTGATCAGGTCGCGCCGCATTATGGCCCAGGACTTCTTCACTAGAACCTCCGTTGCTGGGAGGCGGCGAAGAGCGGGTCGCGAATTGGCGCGGCCGGACCCCCGCCTTCTTCGCGCAGGCGGCGTCCGGTGAACCTGATGAAGACGTCTTCCAGTGAAATCCGCTCGATGCTCATCGAGTTGATCTTCGCATCCACGCTTTCCAGCCGCTCGATCACCTTGGGCATCGCGTGCGCGCCATCGGCGGTCGAAATAACCAGGGCGCTATCGCTGTCTTGCGTGATTTCCTGCACATAGGGCTGGTCGCGCAGAGCGGCCACCGCGCGCTGCGCGTCGCCGGCAATTTCAAGCCTTAAACGGTCAGAGCCCTTGACCATCGCCTTGAGTTCCTGCGTGGTGCCCATCGCGACGATTTTGCCGCCGTCGATTATCGCGATCCGATCGCAAAGCTTCTCAGCCTCGTCCATGTAATGGGTGGTCAGTGAAATGGTCAGGTCGCTTTCGGTGCGCAACTGTTCGAGGAGGTCCCAGACCGCGCGGCGCGCTTGCGGGTCGAGCCCGATAGTAGGTTCGTCCAAAAACAGAACCTGCGGCGATTGGATCAGACCGCGCGCGATTTCCAGCCGCCGGCGCATCCCGCCCGAATAGGTCGCCACCATGTCGTGGGCGCGTTCGCGCAGTCCGACCATCTCCAGCAGATGCTGCGCGCGTGCGTGGCGCGCGGCGCGCCCCAGGCCGTAAAACTCGCCATAGATGTCCAGGTTCTGCCACGCCGTCAGTTCAAGGTCGGAGGTCAGCGCCTGCGGCACCACACCAATCGACTCACGGACCTTTTTCGGTGCGGCAATCACGTTGTGCCCCGCCACGAAGGCGGCGCCGGAGGTGGGCGTAAGCAACGTGGTCAGCATCCGAATCAGGGTCGTCTTTCCGGCGCCGTTGGGGCCGAGCAGGCCGAACAATTCGCCCTTGCCAACCTCGAAATTGACGTGATCGACAGCCGTGAATTTGCCGAACTGCTTGGTCAGTTCGCGCGTTTCAATTGCTGCTGAGCTGGATTGCATCAGGCCGCCTGAAAGTGACTTCCGCCGTCATTCCCGGTTTGGCGACGCCACCAGGCTGCAGCAGGCGCACCTTGACGTAAAAGGTGCGGATGTCCTGGCGGCCACGGCGTACGTCGGTTTCGGTTGCGAATTGCCCCTCCTGGCCTACCGCCATCACCTGGCCGGAAAGCATCGTGGGCGGTTGGGTGGCCAGCCGTACCTGCGCGGGCGAGCCGACATGTATAAAGCCCAGATCTGTTTCTTCCAGGTCCACGCGCGCCCAGATGGTTGACAGATCGTCAAGGGTCAGGATTGCGGTTCCGGGATTGGCCCATTCGCCCACCTCCAGATTCTTGCTCACCACCACGCCGGAGATTGGGGACTTGATTTGTGTGTCAGCCAGTTGATCCTTGTAAAACTGGACGCTGGCTTGCGCTGCCAGGACTGCCGCGCGGTCCTTGTCCGCTGCGGTTACGGCATCGTCGCGTGTTTGCGCCGCGATTACTTTTTCAGCGAACAGGGCCTGGTCGCGCCGCAGCGTGCGCTCGGCGTCGGCCAGCTCAGCCTTGGCGCTGGCAAGATCGGCGACCGCCTTTGCGAGTTGATTGCGGATGTCAATGTCCTCGATCCGGCATACCACCTGGCCCGCTTCGACCAGGTCGCCCTCAACCAGCGTCAGGACAGCGATTCGCCCACCGATCCGGCTGCTGACGTTGACCTCGGGCGCCTCGATTATGCCCGTGGTCTGAATCGTGTTGCGGTCTGGCGGGGGCCACAGATACTTGCCGCCGAAATAGTACAGACCCGCTCCGGCGGCTATCAGCACGGCAACAACTATGAAACTGCGAAAACGGGCTTTCATGTTCACACCCTGACCGCGTGCCCTTTGCGTGGCGCTGCATGCGGGGACGCGGTTCGCGCAGGCGCCGCGGCAGCAAGCGCCTCGACCGGCGGTTCATGAAGCATCCGCTCGACGAACCAGCGCAGTACGGCAATCCATCGCTGTTGGAAGATGGAATCGGTAGGCTCCACGCCGGCGGCCAGCTCGATCAGTTGGGGAAACGCGAATGGAAACGACCCCAGCGCCACTAGCGCCAGGCGAAACAGACCCAGGTCGATGTTGGCGGGCAGGACTCCTTTGGCCTGCAGGCTTTGCAGCCACGCCGAACCCTGGCGGAATGCGTCGCGACGGTCTTCGGCGGCGATCAATTCGCCCTTGCGCGCGGTCAAAGCCTCCCATTGAAACAGCCTTATGACGTCGCGGTTGCTCCCGAAGGTCTTGAATGCCCTCTCCACCGCGGCCGTGAAATCCTCAGGCATTTCGGCCAGTTGCCGAGTGCGCTGCGCCAGCTGCCCGCGGAGCACTTCGCGATAGAGGTCGCGTTTGGATTTGAAACAGTAAAACACCATCCACTCGTGCACGCCGGCGCGCCGCGCAATAGCCTTGGTGCGGGTGCCGTCAAATCCGCGGGCTACGAATTCGGACAAAGCCGCGGCAAGAATCTTGCTTCTGGTACGTTCCAGATCGCGGCTCTTCGCGGCACCCTGCCGCGCGCTTCCTCCGTTGTGCATACACACAATATAATTGTGTGCCAGCACAATTGTCAATCAATTTATGGCGACTGTGCCGACGTGGCACGGGCTTTCCAGGGCCTGTCCCTGCTCGTATTTCGGGCATCTTTTCATCCTGCGATTGTTCTTGCGCCGGAACTTAAGCGTGGGCAGATTGGTAGTCGCCGCGGCGAGGCAGGCGAAGGCGCATATGAAATATGGAATTTTTACGTTTCCCACCGAGTATTCGATGCGGGCCGACCACCTCGCGGGCGCAGTCGAAGAGCGCGGCTTCGAATCGCTATGGCTGCCCGAACATACGCACATTCCGGTTGCGCGCCGCACTCCCTATCCGGCGGGTGGGGAATTGCCTAAGGACTACGTCCATATTGTTGACCCTTTCATCGGCTTGTCCGCCGCGGCCGCGGTGACCAAAAGGATCAAGTTGGGCACCGCTATTTGCCTGGTCGTCGAGCACGATCCGATCGTGCTGGCGAAGAAGGTAGCGAGCCTCGATTCGATTTCGGGCGGGCGCTTCATCTTCGGTATCGGCGCTGGGTGGAACGCGGAGGAGATGGAAAACCACGGCACCGCGTTCGACACACGCTACCGGCTGCTACGCGAGCGGATGGACGCGATGAAGGAGCTGTGGACCAGAGACGAAGCCGAGTACCACGGGAAGTTCGTCAATTTCGATCCGGTGTGGTCCTATCCTAAGCCGGTGCAAAAACCGTGGCCGCCGATTTTCTTCGGCGGGCATACCCCGCTGTCGCGTCAGCGCGTGGCCGACCATTACGACGGCTGGATGCCCACGATCATGCGCGTGCAGGAGTTGCTGGCAGGGGTTGGGGACATGCGCCGGCGCGCGGCCGAAGCGGGACGCGATCCCAAATCAATCGATGTCACCGTAATCTGGTTTCGCGCCGATCGCGTCCGCCTCGACGGGTTCGAGGCGGCGGGCGTTGACCGCGCAGTGCTGGGCGTGCCGTCATCCGATGCCGACGCGGTGACGCGCAGGCTCGACGAGCTGGTCAAGCTGGCGCGGATTTAGTTGATGGGAACCAAGGCATGAACACTCGGGGCAGGGCGGCAATCGTGACCGGAGCCAGCCGGGGGATCGGCAAGCAGATAGCGCTGCGGCTGGCGCGCAATGGCATAAACCTGGTGCTTGCGGCGCGCACTGTGGAAGCGGGGAAGAGCCGGTGGCCCGGCTCGCTGGAGGAAACCGCGGAGGAGGTGCGCGCACGGGGCGTGGAGGCTACACCGATCAAATGCGATGTGACGCAACGGAGCGAAGTCGAGGCGCTGTGCCAAAGCGCGCTGGCAAAGTACGGCGCAGTCGAGATCCTCGTCAACAATGCGCTGTACCTGGGACCGGGCATGTACAACCCTTTCGCGGAGACCGCGTTCGAAACCTGGGACCGCAACATAGAGGCCAACCTGATGGCGGCAGTGGTGGCCAGCAAGGCTTGCCTGCCGTCGATGCTGGCGCGGCGCCATGGCGCGATCCTGAATCTGACTTCGGTGGTCGCGACCATGAAAGCCGATACGCCGGGCGCAGTGGGAATCGGTGCGCCCTACGCGGTTTCCAAAGCCGCCCTCAATCGCTTTGTCGTGGCCCTGGCGCTGGAGATGCGAGAGGCGGGTATTGGGGTCTTTGCACTCGATCCGGGTGCGGTGCTGACCGAGCGCGCCGATCAGGAGATGCGCAGGGGCCAGCGCCCAAATACACTCACGCGCCAGCCGATGGATATTCCCGCGGCGGCCGCGGAATATCTGTGCTGCCAGTGTCCGATGGACTTGAGCGGGCAGGTGCTCGAAGCGCGCGCGTTGGTCGATCGGTTCAATTTGACGTAGCTGGAAAAACAGCGCCGGCGCGAAGACCGGCGCTACCTAGACAAAGAGAGTTCTTTCTCCGCCGTCGCCGTGCTCCATGCCGGGCGATTGTCGGCTGAATGACGAGCTTGCAGATTCAGCCGATGATCTTCTTTTCCTTCAGCCGGCCGATTTCTTCCCAATCCCTACCGAGTTCCAGCAGAATTTCCTCGGTGTGCTGGCCGAGCGCCGGATGCGTTAACGTCGGGCGCCAGGGCGTGCCGCTGTAGTCGATCGGCGAGGCAACCATCTCGACTGTCTTGCCGTCCTCGGTTGGCACGTTCATGAACACGCCCGCGGCGCGCACCTGTGGATCGCTCAGCAGATCCTCGGTGGTCTGCACCGGCGCCCACCAGACATCTTCGCGGTCGAAAGCCTCCGCCCATTGCGGGACCGTGCGGGTTGCGAAGATCTCGTCCAGCATCTTGACCAGCTCGCCGCTGCGCTGGCTTCGCTTGGCCGCCGTGTTGTAGCGATCATCGTCAATCAGTTCGGGGCGATCGATCGCGCGGCACACGAGCGGCCAGACGCGGTCGCCTTGCAGCCCTAGCAGCGAGAACCATTTTCCGCCTTTCGTCTGGTAGGGGATGATCATCGGGTTTAAGGTTTCGTCGCGCTGCTGCTTCTTGCGCGGACGCCCGAGCATCTGATCGAACAGATTGAAGCTAATAAAGTATGCGGCCGTGCGCAGCATCGAAACGTCCACCAACTGGCCCTTGCCGGTCTGCTCGCGCGCGTACAGCGCCGCGCAGGTTCCGGTAACGCCTGCCATCGCGGTGAAGTGGTCGCCGATACCGCCGGCCAGAAACAGCGGCGGAATCCCGTCGGGCAGAACCGTTGCGGCAACGCCGCCGCGACCCCACCATGCGCCGGAGTCAAATGCGGGGCGGTTGATCTCCTTACCCTTGATGCCGTAGCCGGTCACGATCGTATAGATCAGGCGCGGGTTGATCTCCTTCAGGATGTCCCACGTCATTTTGAAGCGCTCCAGGGACTGGAGGCGGATGTTGGTCAGGAACACGTCGGCGCGTTTGATCAACTCATAGGCGATCTTGCGGCCCTCATCAGTGCGGACGTCCAGTGTCATGCTGCGTTTGGCGCGATTGTCCAGGCGGAATTGCGGACTGTCCTGTCCCTCGTTGGAGCGCTGTACGACCAGGGCGCGGTAAGGGTCACCCTCCAGCGGTTCGACCTTGATTACGTCGGCGCCCCAATCGGTGAAGATCGCGCCCGCCGCTGGTCCGGCCGCCCACATGCCGATTTCCACGACCTTGATGCCCTTGAGCGGACCTGCCTTTTCGACTTGTGCCACAGTTAGTCCTCATTGATTGCTTACGGATTTTTGGATTAAAGACGCGGGGAAGAAGCGAGTCAAACTGTTTGCCTGGCTCTGGTACAGCACCGGACGTCAGCGGTGACAATCTCGAAGAGGGTGTTTGCCGGCCAGTGGGCGGGCGTACTTGCCCGCCACGCGAGCGGTCCCGGTGCATCTATGGCGGCCAGGGACGGCCGACCCGCTACTTTGGAAAGCTTACCCCTTGGGTAAACCCAAAACGCGTTCGCCGATGATGTTGTGCTGGATCTCGTTGGTGCCGGCCGCGATTGTTCCGCGCCGCGCGGCGAGCATCCGATGCAGCCACTTGCCGCGATCGACTGCGCCCGTACTCAGGTATTCGAACTGGCTGTGGGGGCCCAGTATTTCCATCGCGAACTTCTGGATACGCAGATTGAGATCACTGGTGCCCAGCTTCATCACCGAGCCCTCCGGGCCCGGCTGCAATCCCTTGAGCTGGCGTGTCAGCTGCCGGTAGCTGGCGTACTTAAGCGCCTCGGCTTCGCAGGCGAACGCGGCGACGCATTGACGTACATAGCTGTCCTGCCACGCCGGTCGCCCGTTGCGCTCCACCTTGCGGGCGAGTTCTGCGAGTTGCTTTACCTCGACCATCATGTCCGTGCGCCCGCCGTGAATCGTCCGCTCGAACATCATGTTGGTCATCGCGACCAGCCATCCTTGGTTCTTCTGGCCGACCAGGTTGGTCTTGGGCACCTTGACGTCTTCGAAGAAAACCTGGTTGAAGCCCTTCTCACCGGTGATCTGCACCAGCGGGCGTACCGTGACGCCGGGGGTTTTCATATCCACCAACAGGTAGCTGAGTCCGCGATGCTTGGGCGCGTCGGTATCGGTGCGGCAGAGGAGCGTGCTGAAGTCGGCGACATGAGCGTTGGAGGTCCAAATCTTGGAACCGTTGACGAGGAAGTGGTCGCCCTCGTCCACCGCGCGAGTCTCCACCGCGGCGAGGTCCGAACCGTGGTTTGGCTCCGACAAGCCTTGGCACCAGATTTCCTCGGCGGGAGGAATTTTGGGGATGTAGCGCATCTTTTGCTCCGGGGTTCCCCACTGCATCAGGGTCGGACCGACGCGCGCGATCCCCTGGAAGTTGACTGTCGGCGGCGCCTTGGCCCGTTCCAGCTCCTGGTTGTACACGACCTGCTGCAGTAGAGTTGCGCCGCGCCCACCGTATTCCCTGGGCCAATGGATACACATCCAGCCGCCGTTGTAGAGCTTGCGATGCCAGGCGCGGCGGCGTTCGAATTCCGACCGGCTGTCGGCGTCACGCTCTTCGCCTTCGTCGCGCCAGTCGCGGGGTAGGTTATTCTCCAGCCAGCTTCTGAATTCCTGGCGGAACGACTCCTCTTGTTCGCCGAACTTGAAGTCCATGGGCTTCTCCCACTGCTCCGCGCACGACCGCCCGAAAACTCTTGGAAATTGGCGGTTTTTACAGCATGCCATCATTGGCGCATCGCCGAAAGGGCTGCGACTTTGGCTTGGACTGTTTTGCTCTATATGAAAAATCTCCGGCTTGGCTGCGGCTTCGCGCGATTGGTGATCGTACAGCGTCGGAACATGGCCGGACCATTATGACCCATGAGTGCCATGGCGGCCGATTGCGCGACTCCCGCGCGCGTCAAGCTGCGGGCGGCGCTGCTGCGGAAATCGTGAAGCAGGCCGTCGGGAACTCGACCCTAAGCCCTTCCATTGCGCCCTTGTTGCGTCAGTTAGCGAATGAAGACCGGGAGGGTTTCCCAGCCGCGGACGGTCGAAGTTGAAGACATGCGGGCGTTTTCCAAATCGACTTCCCACTCGGGAAAGCGGTTCAGCACTTCGTCCAGAACCACGCGCGCTTCGACTCGGGCAAGCGCGGCGCCGAGACAAAAGTGGTTGCCGTACCCGAAGGTGAGGTGCGGGTGTTGCTCACGGTGGATGTCGAAACGGTCTCCGTCGGCAAAATGGCGATCATCGCGGTTCGCGGCCCCGGTGAGAAACATCATGATGCTGCCCTTGGGCACAGTCTTGCCGTGAACTTCGGCGTCCCGTGCCACGTATCGCCCGATACGGTCGGCCGGCGGCTCGAAACGCAGGATTTCTTCGATCGCCTGTGCAATAAGCGCCCGGTTCTCAACAATTTGGCGGCGCTGGTCGGGGTGCTCGGCAAGGACCTTTCCGGTCCATCCGATCAGACGATTGGTAGTCTCATTTCCGGCCCCGGCTAATACCGTAACGAAGATCAGCACCTCCTGACGGGTCAGGCGCCGGGTCGTGCCTGTTTCATCGACGAACTCCGCGTTCAACAGTTCGGTCATCAGGTCGTCGGAGGGGCGCTTGACCCGCCACTTGATGTACTCTTCGAAACCCCCATCGGCGAACTGGTGCTCGGAGTATTCCATTGGCTGGCCGGCTTCGGTGCGCAGCTTGGCATCGCCGCGTGCGCGCACTGCCTGCTGGTCCTGATCAGGAATGCCCAGGAGCATCCCGATGACTCTCATCGGCACCTGTACTCCGATATCGGCGACGAAATCAAATTTTTTGCTGCCGGCGAGGGGGTCGAGGCAGCGTGCGCAAAATTCGCGGATCTTCGGTTCGAGCGCATTCATCTTTTTGGGTGTGAACACCCGGCTGAGCAGACCGCGATGCACCGTGTGGAGCGGCGGATCTTCGAAGATGAACACACCGGGCGGCACGGGGAGGTTCGCCTTGATGAATTCGAGGATGACTCCACGTCCCGAGATGTAGGTGGCATGGTCGTGCAGTCCCTTCTCGACGTCGTCGAACCGGCTCAGCGCGTAGAAGCCGTGCTGCTCGTTGTAATACAGCGGCGCTTCCTCGCGCAGTCGCTGGAATACCGGATACGGATTCGCGGCAATTTGGACGTCATACGGATCCCAGTAGACCGGGTTGTCGCTCGTGATGCTCATGTTTTGCAGACCCTCAAATTATTCATGGGTACTATCGCTGGCGCGCTTGGCGCGCTCACGCAATCGATTAACTCTCAGGTCCGGCCGCCGTCCACGGCCAGACACTTGCCGGTGATGTAAGAAGAATCGTCGCTGGCAAAGAACAACAATGCGGCGGCGGTATCGGCCGCCTCGCCGTAACGGCCGATTGGCGGCATCAGTTTGTCATCGTCATACAACCCTGCCGTCATCGGCGTGCGGATATGTCCCGGCAGAATGCAATTGACGCGGATCTTATGAGGCGCCAGTTCCAGCGCCAGCACTCGGCTCAGCATCACCACTCCGGCCTTCGACACGCTGTAATCACCCATCTGCGGGGCCGGGCCAATTGCCGCGATTGATGAAACGTTGACGATCGCACCGCCGTTTGCAGCTTTCATCATCCGGCGTGCGGCAGCCTGATTACTCAGCATCACGCCGGTCAGGTTCACTCGTATGACGCGTTCCCATTGTTCCAACGGCTTATCTATTATTGGACACCTGTGCTGCGATCTTTGGCCGCGGACGGAATCGTAACCGGCATGCGAAATACCCGCCGAGGCGATGAGAATATCGAGCTGGCCGTATTCCTCGACCGCCTTTTGCGCCATTGCGTCGTTATCAGCGGCGGAGCGGGTATCGGTCCGCACAAAGACCGCTTTACCACCCTCCCTCCTGATTTCAGCCGCTGTTCGCTCACCCCCGTCGCAGTCGATATCCGCGATTACGATCTTCGCGCCCTCCCGAGCAAAGCGCAGGCAAGCTCCCCTGCCGATACCGCTGGAGCCGCCAGTGATGAGAGCAACGCGTCCTTCCAGGCGCCCACTCATAAATTCTCTCCCGGCCTCGGAGGGCTTAGTTGAGCTTGTAAATTCGTTTGATATTTTCGCCCATCACCAGCCTGGCGCTGCGCTCGTCCAGACGCTCGAGAAGCCCTTCGAGTTCGGGCGCCCATGACTCAGTGTGATCGGGATGCGGATAATCTGTAGCCCAGGCAAAAATCTCCGGTCCCAGATACTTGATTGTATAGGCCATCGCGGCTTCATCGGGATCTCCCGAAATGAAGCACTGGCGTTTGAAGTACTCGCTGGGTTTGAGCTTTAAGGGAACCATCGCGCCCAAGGCGGTTTTCGTCAAGGCGTCGAGGCGGTCGAGAAACGAACCGAGCCATCCGGCTCCCGCTTCCAAAACCCCGAAGCGAAGTTTGGGAAACTTCTCGAAGACACCGAAATGAAAAAAGCCCGCGAGTGCTTCTATAGTTCCCAGATTGACTACCGACATGGTGTAAAAGATGTTTTTGAAATCCCACGAATTCCAGTTGTAGCGGGCTAGATGATACTTGCCCAAATCCACCGCGACATGGATTGCGAAGGGGATGTCGAGCTCCTGCGCCTTGGCAAAAAGCGGGTCATGATCGGGATGGGCGTGCGGCTTTTGCGTCAGCGCCCCCAGCGTCACGAAGGCGCCGCGGCATCCATCTTTTACCGCGCGTTCCATCTCCTTGACGGACCCTTCGATATCGAGCAGCGTCAACTGCGCCGCGGCGATCATCCGGCCGTTGCTAACCCTGCAGAAATCAGCGATCCAGCGGTTGTAGGCGCGGCAATACGCCAGTGAGATCTCTGGATCGGGTGTTGTGTGTTCCCAGTTCAGCATGATCGTGGGATAGAGGATCGCCTTTTCCAGGTTCTCCTTGTCCATCAAGTCAAGGCGCTCGTGCGGATCCACTGAGCCGTAAGGGGCGCTGCCCATATAGGTGCGCGGCCCCTTTTGATCCGAGCCCATGGCGTGGACTCTGCTGATGATGCCGTTAGCGGTGAAAGGGACCGGTTGGCCATCGCTTTCCAGATACTCCAGGCCATTGGCGTCGGTACCGATCCGCAAGGCTCGCGGTTTGTACTTATCTTCCAGATACTTTTCCCACAGGTCAGCGGGTTCGGCGACATGGCCGTCGGCGTCGATCGCGCCGGCGCGGGGAAACCGCTTGATTTCGTATGGTATGGCATGCCTGGTCTTATTCATCTTGATCTCCGCTGCTGTCGCGTAAGAACGGGCTGCGTGAACATCTCGCGCAGGAACGTGGTTCGCTGTTGCGAACTATCAAGTCCCCGATCCAAAGTTGTCAAGGCAGATCGCGGATATGGCGCCGGGTTTTCGTAGGCAGCAGGCAAATTTGCCGTGTTCGACGCTTGCCGAAGCCGGATGAAAGCAGTTGGAAAAGCAATTGGCAGCCCGCTGATAAGCGCGATTAGTCCGGGGCAGTTGGATTACCGGGTTCTGTCCAGGGCACGCGCGCTTGCGTCGCTTTCAACCCCGCAATTACAAGCGTTGGCGGCGGCTTGCACAGTGGAGCGAATCAGGGCGGGCGCGATCCTCCCGGACCGCGATGGGCCGGTTATTGTCCTGCATGGCGCAGTGCGGGTTTTCGAAGTGCGGCGCGGCGGAAAGCGCCGGGTGTCGAAAATCGCCGGACGTGGATCAATTTTTGGGGGCTTTCCATGGCCTGGTCCGCCCCATCAGGCGATCGTCGATTCGACCATCGCCAAACTTACCTACGATCAGTTTGCGCGGGCGCTGTGTGGAGTCAATTTTGAGACCCTCAGGCCCGCCTTCGAGGTCCTCGTTAAACCTGCATTTGACATTCTGGTTCAGTATTCCAGGGCGGTCGCCTACCCATTGGCGCTGCGCCTTTGCGGCGAAATTCTCTACTTGGCGCAGCAGTTCGGAGTGCAGGACGATCGCGGCACTCTAATTACACTGCCGGTCACCAACGTTGACCTCGCCGGTATCGTCGGTTGCTCCGTTCGGGAAGTTACCGGGTTGATGGCCAATCTGCGGAGTGAACACCTGGTGTGGCGCGATGGCCGCAATCTGATCGTCGATCGCAAACGTCTTCAGCACGAATACCATACAGGCGTGCGCGACCAGCATGCGAATCTGTGATTGGCGCCGCCCAGCGCGAGGCGGGCGAAGCCTATATCAAGAGCCAGCGGCACGAGGGCTGGCGCCTGTTGGGCGAGAAATACGATGACGGGGGATACTCCGGAGGTAATCTCGAAAGTCCCGTGCTCAAGGTCAGGCCGCGATCAGGTCCGAGAGTTCCGGTCCGACGCGGTCGGCCACTTGTTGCAATTTGGCGAGGTCGAAGTTGAAGAAGCGGGCCGCGTTTCCGCCGATCATCTTGACCGCCTCGTCCGCGGGAATACCGGCGAGCGATTTCTTTAGAACCGTCACGGAATTGGGATAGCTGCCCTCCATGTGAGGATAATCCGTGCCCCACATGATGTTGTCGACGCCGGTTGCGTGCCGCAGACCGACCGCGATGCTCCCAGTGGTGGTCAGGGCGCATTGCCGGTACCAATACTCACTGGGCTTAAGCTTCATGTGACGCACAGCGGCGCGTCCGAGGACACCGGCACCCGCGCGCAGGTCCAGCTCAGCGAGCATGGCCGGCGCCCAGGTCTCGCCCTGTTCCGCAAACAGCACCTTCAGGCCGGGGTAACGCTCCAGTACGCCGCCACAGCATATGAACCAGAACGGGCGGTGGGCGAACCAGGTGGTCTCGTAAGTGAAGATCGCGGTCGAGCCGGGATACGGTCCGTAGTCGAAGGGCGTCAGCGGGCTGCTATGGAAAACCACCGGCATCGCTCGTTCCGCGCATGCCCGCCAAAGTGGTTCGTAGCAAGGGTGATTGTAGTGAGGACCGCCATCGGCCATGGGATCTAGAAACACGGCGCGCAGGCCGTGGCGCCATGCCCAGTCGACGTCGTTCACAGCTTCGCCGACATCGCTGACCTGCAGGACGGCGCAGCCCGCATGGCGCTCAGGGCTATACGAGCAAAACTCTGCCAGCCATCGGTTGTAGGCGCGAACGCCTTCGCGCTCAAGCTCGGCGGAAACGCCCCGTGTATTGAACGCCACCTGGAAAGGCACGCCGTTTGGATAGATGATGTCGGCGACGACGCCATCGGATTCCAGTTCCTGGATTCGGCGCTGCGGATCCCACCCTGCGGTTCCGGCGATATCGTCGTCCTGCGCCTTGATGCGGAAATCGCGCCTGACGACATTGTCGCGCTCGTCGACGTCGGCAAAGAGCTCATTTCCCATCCGTGCGACGACCTCGGCCCCCATGCGCGGGCGCTCCTCGAGCCACGCGTCATATGCCTCGCGGTACCCGGGCGATACGTAGCGGCGCATCTCGGCATCATGCGGATTGCTGCCCTGGCCGTCGGACTTCACCGCGGCGTGACAATCTGCAGAGATCAAAATTGCGTGGGCCATCGAAAGCCTCCTGTCGATGGAGACACTCTTACCACGGACTAACGATCGGTTGTAACACGTCAGGGAACGCAGGTGGGCAGCCTTTTCCACGCCAGGCGATAGTCCCAAATACGGTTGCCGTATGGGTGCACGAACACTTGTGGGGCGATAGTTCCAGTGACCCGCTCGATCCCGGTATTTTTCCTGATCGCGTTGTAAGTTTCCAATATCAGCGCAGCACGTTCTCCGACGCTCCGCTCGGGAACTCGAGCCTAAGCCCTTGCATGTCGCCCTTGTTGCGCCAGTCTTCGAGCATGGCGTTGAAGGCGTAGATGCCCGCGGCGTAGACGTCACCGAGGTGGGAGCGCTTCTGCTTGCCGCCTTCGTTGTTGTAGTAGCCCGGCGTGCAGTCGGCGAGCAGTTCGGCAGTGTTGTAGCCTGCCTCGCGCATTGTTTTGGCCCAGCTCTCCTGCGCCTCCCTGGTAGCTTCCACTACCCGCGCCCCGCGCCTCATCGTTTCGGCGATGATGTAGCAGATGTGCGTCAGCTGATCGTACAGCATGGTGGTAAGGTTGGCGTTGACCCCCACCTGGGTGAACCCGGTGAAAAACTGATTCGGAAACCCCGGAGTGGTGAAGCCATGGAAGGTCTTGAATCCCTCCTTCCAGTGCTCGTAAAGCGACAGCCCGTTGCGGCCCTCGATCGTCTCGATGCCGAGGCGGCGTTTCATCTCGGTGGTGATTTCGAAGCCGCTCGCAAAGATGATGCAGTCCACCTCGTATTCGACACCATCGGCGACGAAGCCCCTCTCGGTGATGCGCTCCACCCCTTGCGTGCCGGAGACGTCGATTAGCGTGACGTTGGGGCGGTTGAAAGTCGGCAGGTAATCGTCGTTAAAGGTCGGCCGCTTGCACCCGAACTTGTACCAGGCCTTGAGCTTCTCGGCGGTTTCTTTGTCCTGGACAATTCGGTCAACGCGCCGGCGTACCTTTTCCATGTAACGGAAGTTCTCGATCTCCCGTAGCCGGTTGAGTTCATCCGCCGAGATCTCGCCCCGCGCCGCGGCCGCGATCTTGTCATTCAGCGCCCGGTTTATCTCCGTGAACCCGTCGCAGACCTGGTCCTCCACGCCGGGGGGCAGACCTTCATTCAAGACGGCATTGAAGTTGGCCTGGCGCTCTCGCTGCCACCCCGGCTGCAGCGACCTGGCCCATTCCGGATCCGTCGGCCGGTTGCCGCGCTCATCGACGCCCGAAGGCGTCCGCTGCAGGACGTAGAGGTGCCTCGCGTACTGGCCGAGGAACGGAACCGCCTGAAGGCCGGTGGCGCCGGTGCCGATGATCGCCACCTTCTTGTCGGCGAGCTTGGTCAGCCCGCCCCAGGTGTTCCCGCCGGTGTAGCCGTAGTCCCAGCGCGAGGTGTGGAAGGTGTGGCCCTTGAAGCTGGTGATCCCCGGAATTCCCGGCAGCTTCGGACGGTTGTAGGAGCCGATCGCCATGATCAGGAAACGACTCCGGATGTCGTCGCCCATGTCCGTCGCAATGCGCCAGCGCTTTAGCGACTCGTCCCAGCGTAGCGCGCGGACCATGGTCCCGAACAGCGCCTTTTCATAGAGCTTGTAGCGCCGGCCGATGCGCTGGCAATGCTCATAGATCTCGGGACCGTAGGAGTATTTCTCCTTGGGTACGTAATTGGTCTCCTCAAGCAGCGGCAGGTAACAGTACGACTCGACATCGCACTGAACGCCGGGATAGCGGTTCCAGTACCAGGTGCCGCCGAAGTCGCCGGCGAAGTCGATAATCCGGAACTCGTCGATCCCTGCGTTGCGCAGGTTGGCTCCCGCCATCAGCCCACCGAAGCCGCCGCCCAGCACCGCCACGTCTATGTCGATTGATAGCGCATCGCGCACCGTATGGGGCGACCACGGATCGACTTCATAGTAGTTGGCAAACTCGTTGGAGACCTCTATGTATTGAGCTTCGGCATCCGGGCGCAGACGCTTGTCGCGTTCATCGTCGTACTTCCGCTTCAGCGCTTCGATGTCGATATCGATCGGAGCCTCTACGACTTTACAGGCCATTTTCTAGTTCCTCATTTCAACGCATCGGTACACCCACGTTGGGAATGTATGCCCGCGACAGAGTTCCTAAATAGCGAAGCCGATCCTAGAAAGATAGTGTCGACTGGACGGAGGAGGGCCGAGCATATCGTGTCTCGACGCAGTCGGGATCAGGGCCGTGTGTTACGATGCGTGTGCCCTCGAAATGGCTGATGGCACTAATACAATGGATCTTTCCGACCGCCACGATCGAACCGACACGCATGCGTCGTCCGAAGACCAGCAAACCAAAAGCTTTATGAGTTCTGGCAGATTTGCTCTGTTTCTGGGCATCGTCCTGAGTATCTGGGCCGCGCTGCATCTTTTTGTCCTCTGGCGGCTGGAATCGGTGCCCGAGGTGGCGGCACACCTGTCACGCCGCGCGCTGATCGTGATGGCGACGGCGCTCTGGGCCGCCTACCCGCTGGCGCGCATCCTGGATTCCTGGAAACTCAAAGCTCTTGCCCGGCCGCTGGAATTTGTGGCGGCGACCTGGATCGGCATGGTGTTCCTGTTGTTTGCCACCCTGCTGGCCGCTGACGTCTTCACCCTTGGGGGTTGGCTGCTCCCCCGCCTGGCTCCCACTATCCGCGGTGGGGCGGCGATCGCCGCTGGGGTGCTCTCGCTCATAGGACTGGTTCAAGGTCTCCGGCCGCCGGTTGTACACGACCACAAAGTGCTGCTCGCGGGCCTGCCGCCGGAACGCGACGGCCTGACGCTAGTCGAGATTTCCGATCTGCACCTCGGCACACTGACCAGCCGGCGCTGGCTAACCCGCCTGGTCAAGCGTGTCAACCACGTGCGCCCCGACCTGCTGGTCATCGTGGGCGACGTGGTGGATGCCAATACCGACCGGTCGGAGACATTTCGTCCTATCCTCGAAGGTTTCCATGCGCGACTGGGTGTTTGGGCAGTGACCGGCAATCACGAATACTATGCGGGAGTCGAGCGCAGCGTGCGCTTTCTAGAAGCAAGTGGGCTCACGGTGTTGCGCGACCGTTGGGCGGAAGTCGCGTCCGGCCTGGCGCTGGCTGGGGTCGATGACCTGACGGCACGACGACAGTTAGGCGTCAAGGACCGGCCCGTCGAGAAGGCGCTCGCGAACCGTCCGCCCGGCGCTACCATCCTCTTAAACCATTCCCCTTGGCAGGCGGACGTCGCCGCCGCAGCGGGCGCGGGCCTGATGCTCTCGGGCCACACCCACAATGGCCAGCTTTGGCCGTTTGGTCATCTGGTCAGGCTGAGTTACCCGCTGCTCGGTGGACGTTACGAGGTTGGCGGAATGCCAGTAATCGTTTGCCGCGGCACCAGCACTTGGGGGCCGCCTATGCGCCTGTGGCGGCGGAGCGAAATCATCAGAGTCGAGCTCAAATCCGACTGACCGTCCCTTCTATTTGCTAAAGACCGGGAGAAGTTCTTTTGGCGCAATAAGTTTTGCGTCCAGTGTGAGAACTGCCTTCAGACCGCGTGTAAGCAGGGCAGCCGCCATATACCGGCTTTCTTGCGGATGAGGTTGCGCGAACTGGACCAGCCGAAAATTACGGCGTCTGCGGATAGGCGCCGCCGTCCATCAGCAGGTTCTGGCCGGTGATGAAACCGGCGTAGACGCTGCAAAGGAAGGCGCAGGCCTTGCCGAACTCCTCGGGCGAGCCCAGGCGGCCCGATGGGTTCTGCTCCCGGAGAACCCGCATCGCCTCGTCGAAACTGCTCCCTGCAGCTTTCGCTCGCGCACCGACCATGCCGCGCAGCCGATCGGTCTCGAAGGAGCCCGGCAGCAGCCCGTTGATTGTGACGTTATGGCGGACCGTCTGGCGGGAGAGACCTGCGACGAAGCCGGTCAGCCCACTGCGCGCACCATTCGACAGGCCGAGGAACAGGATCGGCGATTTCACCGAGGAGGAGGTGATGTTGACAATGCGTCCGAACTTGCGCGAGATCATTCCGTCGACGGTGCGCCTGATCAGCTCGATCGGGCCCAGCATCAGCGCGTCGAGCGCCTTAAGCCAATCCTCGCGGCTCCAGTCGCGGAAATCGCCGGGTGCTGGGCCGCCGGCATTGTTGACTAGGATGTCGGGCTCGGGACAGGCCGCCAGCGCCGCCTCCTTGCCCTCGCGCGTGGTGATATCGCCGGCGGCCTCGGTGACCTCGATATTGGGATAGGCCTTACGGATATCCGCCGCGGTTTGGGCGAGCGACTCCACGTCGCGGCCGGTCAAGGTGACGTGAACGCCTTCGGCGGCCAACGCCATCGCGCAGCCCCGCCCTAATCCCCGGCTCGAGGCGCAAACCAGGGCGCGACGACCGCTAATCCCGAGATCCATGATCCCTCCTCCCTGCGACGACCCTAGACGGTGGAGTCGTAATTTGCCAGCAAAGAGCGTTGGAGCAGGAAAGCGGGCTCGTTGTACCGCCGCGGCAATTCAGATAAACGGTCGCATCGCGCAACTTCATTACGTCGAGCCGGGCCACCGCTTGAGCATGACCGCGCGCTGGACTTACCGCACGCTAACGCCACAAGATCCCGGTGGTTTTCCGATCTTGAAGAACGGCACCTATGGTGGACAGTAGAGGCGCCGGGGGTTCTTTTAATGTGGGTGGTCGAAGCGCTGAAGGAATGGCACGACTTTTACGTTCTGCTAGGAACGGCAGGGGCGACCTTGCTCGGCCTGCTGTTCGTTGCCGTTTCGCTCGGTGCGGGTTATTTGACCGCAGAGCGTCAATCGGCGACTCGCACGTTCATGAGCCCGGTAGTCGTACATTTTACTAGCGTGTTCTTCTTGTCTGCCGTCGCGTTATTTCCCTTGCATCAGGCTAAATTTCTCGCCGCGCTAATTGGTGCCACCGCTTTGATCGGTGCAATCATCTCGACCTACATCACGATCCAGGTCGTGAGCACCGACATGACGAACTATATACAGGACTACTTAGCCTACGGTTTGTTACCCGGTGTCGGTTACCTGGTCCTGCTCGCGGCCGCCGTGTCGATCTATCTGGAAAAGGATTTTGGGCTGGACGCGCTGGCAGGGGCTCTTTTGCTATTGGCAATCGCCAACATCCGCAACGTCTGGGACCTCACGCTAACTATGGTCCGTCGGCCCCGTCCAAATGAGTAGCCGACCGCCCGAGCCTCGTCGCGGTCTTGATCGCTTCGGCATCGCCCTGGTGAATGCGCGCGGCGATATTCAGCAGCCAGTCGGCCAAAGGCTGGTATGGCGGTTGCAGTGGCAGGTGAAGGGGGGCTGCTCAAGACTATCTTCAGACCGCACTACGACAGGCCGAAACCTTTCCCTACCTGCTCGAACAGGCGGAGATACAGCGCCTGCAAGCCATGATGCTTATCGATCGTTCCGCGCCGGGCGATCGCGAGACGGCCCAAAAATCACTGGCTGAAGCGCTCGAGGGCTACGCGCGCATGGCAATGCGCCGGCATGTGGAATTGACCCAGGCTCTTATGAACCAAACTGCGATCAAGGCCGAATGATTCGTGGTTGATAGGCCTGAATAGCTGCTATTTTCTACAATGCCAGGCATACGAGGCTCGATTTGCATCGATGCCGTTTCCGGGGCTTCCGAACGACGACGAGCCGCGGGTTGGGCCAGTCTGTAGCTCCTTTAAAGGCATCAGTCTGCAATGAGATATGCATAACGGATTTGGAAAAATGGAGGTTCCGTTGTGAATGCACAGGAGCCCGAAGGACAAGCGATTGTTCGAATAGTGGTCTTGGGGGGCGGATTTGGAGGCATCTACACGGTGCGTCGCCTGGAGAAACTGTTTAGGAGGCGCGACGACGTTCAGATACTCTTGGTAAGCCGCGATAACTTCCTACTCATGACACCACTGCTGTTTGAGGTCTGCTCCGGAAAGCTGGAGATGAGCGCGTGCTCGATTTCGATCCGCGAATTTCTCCGCAGCGTCGGGTTTATTGAAGCAGTGGTCGAGACTATTGATCTCGAGCGGCGCCTGGTGATCCTTTCCTCAGGCGGCAGCGACAAGCGAGAATTGCGATACGATCATCTGATCCTCGCGTTGGGTAGTTCGACCAATACCGGCCGCATTCTTGGTTCGCAGGAGGCTTTGACGTTCAAAACTCTGGCCGATGCCGTCTTACTGCGTAACCAGGTGATCGAACGAATGGAGCGGGCAGAGGTTGAATCCGACCCTGACCGTCGCCACCGCGAGCTGACGTTCGTCGTAATCGGAGGTGGGCTGGTTGGTGTGGAGATCTTCGGCGAATTGACCGCCTTCATGGACGAAGTCGTCGGCTACTATCCGCGGATTCGGCGTGAGGAAATCAGTCTGCACCTGTTGGAAGCAGGCGAACGAATCATGCCCGAAATCCCCGAGGAGTTGGCGAACTACTCAGCTCGCGTGCTTGGCCGCCGGACGGGGGTTACCATCCGTGCCAAAACGCCGGTCGAACGCATCACGCCAGGCTGTGTACACCTCAAAGACGAGGTAATAGAGGCCTCAACTGTGGTTCTTTCAGCCGGTACCACCCCGTCCCCTCTCGTGGCGGGGTTGCCGGTCGAAAAAGATAGCCGCGGTAAAATTCTGGTAGACGCGACGATGCGGTGCAAAGAGCATCCGGAGCTATGGGCCGCAGGAGACTGCGCGTCAATACCAGATCCGAACGGCAAGCCTTACCCTGAACTCGCGCAGCATGCGATGAGGGAGGCTAAGGTGCTGGCCGAGAACATCTATGCGACGGTCAACGGCCTGCCGGTGAAGCCGTTCGTTTACAAGACAAAGGGTATTATGGCGTCTTTGGGACGCCATCGCGGCGTGGCCGCGGCGATGGGCATTCCACTGCGTGGCTTTCTCGCATGGTGGATTCGCCGCAGCTACTACCTCATGGTAACCCCGCGGATGGCCCAGCGCATTCGCCTGATGGCCGAATGGACCCTCGCGGTTTTTTTCAGCCCGCCGCTGAGCAAGTTGGATCTTAACACCGAGAAGGAAATGCTGCTTCGCTACATGGCTATGGAAGCGCTCGAGACCCAAGGGGCGCCAAATGCGAAATCGCACCCTCGGTAGAAAAATTTGTGCTCACAGCTGAGAGCCGGCCAGGACCAATGCGGAAAAGCCCGATGGCGTCCCGGCGATGCGGCGGCTGATCGCCGGGGTGGGCACGTTGAGGCCGCGGTGCGGCGCTTCGGAAAACCGTCTACCGCCCCCCACGCCTCACCCAGAAGAGGTCGGAATTTCGCTGCGCCGTCGTCCGGATCACCCCGGCGTCGGCGGTGTGACCACGTCCATAGCGAGTGCGTTGTGGCAAGTAGCACCATGTAGTCGCATCAACCAACCGTTGCCGCCCGCGAGCGTTGAGTCCCGCGCTTTCCGGCTTTGTGCAATGTCGGGCTCGTACCGGGGCCAAAAGCAATACCATAAAGCGTAGTGGCGAAGTTTCGAACCCTTTGTGTCTCCCAACAAACAGAAGTCACGAGTACTTCACCCGAAGTGCGATCAACCAGGTCGAAACCTTCGAGGACATCAGACTCTTCTTTGAAAAACGACCTGCACTTTGTCGAAGTTCCGAGCGCCTAGTGTGATGTCCCATTAATAGCCTTACAGAGGCGTTGAAGCTTGGCGAGAATCGAGTCGGCGGTAGCGGTCCACACGAACGGACGACGATGCAGGTTGTAGTGGGCTACATAGGCGTCGATTTTCTGCACCAACTCTT
>DATFSZ010000041.1:0-5221 GCA_035262365.1 Binataceae bacterium (SeqCode) | reverse complement strand
CGATCAGCGAGTCCTTGATTGCCGTCTCACCGGTGCGTGCCAGCCGATCGGCGGCGATGGCCGCTTCCGTCTGCTGGCGGATGACCTCGTCGCGCTCCTCGTCCTGCTGGTGCGTTGAGCTGCTTGATGATGACGTTCTCGACCGCCTGGAGCTTCGCCCGCTCTTCATCGCGGGCGTGCTCGACCGCCTGCTGGATGGCGCGGGCGGTCTCTTCCGCCCGCTGCTTCTGCCGGGCTTCATACTTCGCGACCTCGGCATCGTCGTTGAAGCCGCGGCCGCACTCGATGCAAACGGGGCCGGCGCCGATGCTGCCGCTGCCACGGCCATTGCGGCCGGGATACTCAAACAAGTTGCTCATCGAAACAAACCCTTCCTCTTCGGGCTGCACATGGCGCAGCCCGTTATGGTTGCGATTTTGGTGGTTGAGACCGCTCAGCCGACGCCGGGCGCCGGCATTGGCAAAGCTTCAGTGAATCGGACCCCTTGTGGTCCTTTCCTTCGGTTTTGATCTTATCGGTCAGCGCGTTGACCAGTGGCGCAAAATCCCGGTCCGGCACGTCCTCCAGCTTCTCGATCCCCAGTCAGCATGACCTACTGGATCCCTAACGTCGCTGCAGCTTCATCGACTTCCCGGCGCGGCCGCTTGCCGAAGATCGCGCGGGCGATCCGGGCAGCGGAGCGATCGCGGTCGGCCCGCATGCGCGCTAGGAGGCCGATGACCAGCACGAGCGGATCGAAAGCGAGCTTCTTGGCGAGATCAAAAATCTTCTGCTCGATCAGAGCACTGCCGGTTTTGCTGACATAGCAAGGACGTGGTGCCCTCGGCGCGCGTGGTCGTGTATAACAGCGGATCACCAACTGCGAGTTTTTGCCCATGACGCCGATCTACATGCCGTGTCTGCGCGGGCTTGGCGGATATTTTTCGTCGAGCGGGGTCGATACGCTGGCTGAGAAGGCAAGCGCCATTCAGGGAGTGACGACCGAGGTCTTCAACTACCAGCCCGAACACCTCGTGCTCGAAAATATGCTGGCGCACAGTTCGGGCAATCTCGGGGTGATGGGGTTTTCCTTCGGCGGCAACGACACGACGTTCATTGCCGAGCAACTTGCTGAGCGCAAGCTGCGGCTCAAGCTCCTGATCTGCGAGGATGCCACCATCTTCGGCCGCATGCGGCCCATTCTCGGAAACGTCGACCGCGCGATCTGCTTTCACAACAACGACCTGATCAACGGGCCGGTCGGACATGCCAAGCTCACCACCGGCACCGGTTTCGACCCGACCAGGCAACAGCTGATCACCATCCAGATCAGCATGTTCCACCTTCATGTCGATCAGGCCGCGGAAATCATGCAGTACGTGCTGTTTGAGATCGCGAAGGCGGCCGCATGAGCAACAGCAGCGGCGTTGTGTGATCGGCTAAATCTCATTGAACACTGAACCCTGGAAATCGAACTTGCTTACGGAACTTACGGAGCGAATTCGCATCGCGCATGAAACTGTGCGCCAGGCTCATAAGATCGCTCTCACACTGAAAGGCGTTTCCGCAACGCCGTGTGCTGTTTTCGGAAGTCTTCCTTCATATTCACCTCCGTCAATGACGTCGGGCCCTCATCACAAGACCAGATTGTTCCCCCGACAACCGGTGACCCGACTATGTGATGTTGCCGGTCGAATGTTAATCCCTGACGGGATATCGATCCAAATCAAAAACGTGCTCTATCGCGCCCAAAAAACCGAACGCCCCGCGCGTGGTCCAGCAGGCTACTGTACGGTTCAACGCGCGTGATCTCTGGGCCCCCGACGCAGATCCAAACCTTAGCGAATTGGCCCTGCGTTGACCGCCCTCGACGCAGGCATTGCGGCGCCACCAACCCCGCCCCGAATATTGCGGCCGTTTCAGCCCCGCCACCCGGCCGCTGAGCCGGTCGACACATCGACTAGCCACGTGGGCTTTTCCCCAGTCGGCGTCGGCCAGGTCCTGACTCGTTCCGTTCGTCCTTATCTGGTACTGGTGAACATTTTTTGGGGACGCTCACCGCATGACCTCCACCCCAACGCCGCCCGCAGCGGTCATTAGCCAGCATTGCGAGATGCGACGGGCGTCCCAACGTTGGTGCCCGCTCAACGGTCAGGGAACAGGAATGATACCTGCGCGCGCAACGACCAGGTCGGCCCCCCCTCGGGGTGAATGACGTGGTAAAATCCCTGGATTGACGCATCGATACTCTGATCACCGACTTTGAACACGCGACCGAAACCGCCGCCAACCGGAAAGGTCAATTGCTTGCCGGGTGCAGCCGTCCAGTTCACAGTCACGGTTGGTGAACTGGTCAAGTACCATCCCTGACCCCCAGGTATGTTGTAGCTGATGAAGTATTCGGAAGTAAAAAAGTTGACCGGTGGGCGCCCCGGAGCGCCGCCAACCGACCATTGATTGTTGGAAATCGCTCCTATCACCCAATGTTCCGGGCGCCAAAACAGCGCAAGCTCCGGACCGAGTAGTATCTTGCCGGTCCCCAGGATGGGATCGCTTGCTGATGGCGCCGTTGTGACCGACCCGAAGCCCCAATAGAAATCCTTGACACCCGAGTCAACCGGCGAAAGGAGCAGCTCCTCAGTGATGTCGCCGACACCGTTCGTATTGCTGTCGATCAGCGGATTGGGCTGGCTTGTCAGCGGAATGAGCGAGCGTGAAATGATGTTCCACTGCGCGTTTACGCTTATGGGGACGACCGGCCTGATGCTGAGGACGTTCTCTGTTCGGTTGAACGGACCGACGTCGGGGATGGTCTCGTCCCGGAACGTCGCGGCGATCAGCGACGCAACGGGGTTCTGCGACGGCGACGCCTTGGCCAGCTCCTCGATGTCTTGTCCTTTTGCGCGTGACGAACCGGCTTGGTCATCCGGAGTACGAGTTGCGTCATCCGAAGCACCGCTTTCGAACTTGTAGTTCATACCCAGTTTGTACATCTGGGTATCGCGGCGCCAGCTCACGGCGGGGACCGTGGACGATGTCCAATCTCCCAGGTTGAGATCGTCATATTCGACCTTGACCGTCCAGTTGGGCTTCAACCCGTATTCGAGTCCCACGCCAAACAGCCAACCGCCGCTGGTATTCGAACTGGCCCAGTTCGTTCCGTTGGGGAAGTTCAGCGTCGCATTATCGTGCGCCCAGCCGCCGCCGACCTTCCCGTAAGCCAGCAATCGGCCGTATACAAATCCAAAACGTGCGGCGACGGTGCTGATCCATTTCTGGCTGTCGGAAAACTGAACCGGCCCTAACGGCGAGAGCGCTGTAAAATCTGGATGGTCAAAGCTGGCCCAATCGAAGTCCCCCTCGACGCCGACCAGGAAATGGCCAGCCTGCAGGTTGTAACCGAGCTGGAAGCCCCCAATGAATGTGGTGCTGCTGGGATCATCGTTGGACCAAGCACCACCGATGTTGGCACCCAGATAGAGCCCGGACCAATTGTAGAGCACAGGGGCCGCATAAACTGGAGCCTTGAGCGGCAGGTCGGCTGCTGCAGCGGCATAGATCACGCCGACGTCAAGCCCGACACCAATCACAAAAGCAAGCAGGTTACCCTTCATTGCCAAGTCCAACTAGGGCCGGAGCCGACCTTCTCAGTATTCCCCATATCTCCACGCGCTCACAATGACACCATATCGAGGCTGCATCCGGGACAAATTGGTGGCGACTTCAAAATTCCAAAGATTGTGGCGGAAAGGATACGGTGGAAATTTCGCGAAATTCCGCGCGCGAGTAAGAGCAGGTTACAGGCCGACGAACCGCGTTTGCTCCACCCCAAGAAAGCGGACATGCCGGTCAATTCACGCTCCGCAGCGGGTTCGGCAAGTCAATCGCCTTGCCGCGCTCGTTGGCCAAGGTCGCAGGCGGGATGGTCACTGTCGGCACATTCTGCGCTGGAGCTGGAGGGATCGGAGTGGGAACAGTCGGATTGCCGACGTCGACGCTGAAATCATTCAAACCGAATTTGGGCCACACGCATTCCAGGCCGAATGCCGAGAACGAGATCATATCGCTGGCGGCGACGGCAGCGGAATGCCGAGGATCGTGCGATCGCCAGTAAGCTTCTGTCCTTCGCTGTAGGTGTATTCCGGGTCCTGCAATACATCGGAATGTGGACTGCGCGACGCCCAACGCCACACGGCCCCTCATCGTGCCGCGGTCAGGTGTTACGGGATGAGCGAGAATGAATTCCCTCGCCTCTTCCGAGAGTCCGCGCTCCGCGACGACGTCATAAATGTCGCCGCGGCGGCGCACCATATACCCCTGGTCGGCGGTTGGAACAGGAGAACCTCCCCACGCCCTTAAGTCCGATCCTGCGGCTTCGCATGCGACCGGCGCTGCTGGCCGGTGTAGCCATCGTCGAGCGTTCCGGACCGGAAATGCTCCGCGCTGCGTGGCCACATGATGGATAGCTTCAACCGCTTCAGATATTGTTCGTCGCCTATGGCGCGGCCGACCCCTAACAGCCGCGCTCGTCCCAATAGCACTCGCCGTCGATGGTGTGAAAATCGAAGCCGCATTGTTCTGCGGTCTGCTGCCAGTCGTCGCGCTCAGGGCAGGTGATGCGTTGCATAGGACGCCGTCAACCACCTGCATGCCCGTGGCCATGCCCAAGCGCAAGACCGCCGCCGTGGAATGATGAAACCTGGCGCCAAAGCGGTGCGTGATGGCGCGGCGCCCGCGGATCCGCTGCGGGACGAAGAACCTCCGCCGAAGAAAGAGAAATGCGACGAGCGGCTGTAGCCGTTTCCACGGCGGCTGGACGAGCTCCGCGTGCTGCAGGCGGCGCCCGTCTGCGGCAACGCGCGATAGGCCGCGGAAAGCGAGGGCGGCTGACACGTCTCGCCCGGCATCAGCGCATAGGCGGTGCCGCCGACCGCGAGCGCGCCCATCACCAAGAGCGCCACGTGGCCGGAGCGCCTTGGCCCGGGCGCCGGCGGGAGCAGCGTGGGCCTCGCGTTGATCGAGGATACCCCCGGTCGCGGCCGGCGCCGGCTTGGGCAACGTTCGCGTTAATCGAAGAGCCTGGCTTGGGCGGAAACAAATGTCATAGCGGCAATGGCCTTCAGCAACGTGTCGGTTCCCGGGATTGATGTTGCGTCCGAGTGTGCCGCCGATGGATCACGTGCCGCTATGCGAAAACGGCGGCAGCTCGGAGAGTCACGCAGTAATCAGCGCGGCACAGTCT
>DATFSZ010000040.1:0-2969 GCA_035262365.1 Binataceae bacterium (SeqCode) | reverse complement strand
CGGCCACGACCGGATCGGTTGTGTCCGGGCTGGGATCGCGGCCGCCAAAAAGCGTCAAATGCGGCCGCATCGAGGCGAATTCCTGCGCGGTGATCCCTCGCACGCGGGTCAGTTCCTAAAGGCTCTCCAACGGCGATTCTGGTGGGGCATAGTCGAGACCCGCTGCTCGATATTCCGCCGCAAGCTCGGCCGGCGAGCGAAGCGTCCGCGCGGTGCCCACCCATTGTGTAATACCATCGGCCAGGTCGGCTGCGGTTTCCGCTGGCGCATTCAGCGCGCGCAACAGACCCTCCAGCAACGGAGCCGAGGCTAGGTTCGGATTGATCCAGTCATTCTCATTGAAAACGCGCAGCGTCACGGCGCTGCGGCCAATTTGCAACCGCTGAACGCCGCCATTGGTCGCCGACCGGTGATCCGGTCGTGGGTCTTGCAAGGCGAAAATAGCCCGGTACATACCGCCATCGGCCGCCGCCGAAGCCTCCGCGGTGCCGGCAATATTGGTCGAAATCTGGATCTCACTTCGTCCCGTCGAGACCACGTAACCCACGATAAAAGCGATCAGGACCAGGATCCATAACACGATCAACAAAGCAAAACCGGCGGGCTGGTTCGACGCCTTGCTTCCGCGCGGCGCTGGCCGCATCGGCTAAAACCCGTTCGGGTTGTTGGAACCGCTCGTCGGCTTGTGCTGCAGCATCTGGGGAACGAGTGCGGCGTTGATCAGCTGGTTTCGCATATCCTCGGTCAATGCCCAGGCGCTCCGCTGGTCGTTCACGACATGCGGCGTGATCAGAACGAGCAACTCGGTGCGGGTGCGCGAATTGTTCTGAGTCGAGGCCAATATGCTCAGGACAGGGATATCTTTCAGCCAGGGAATCCCGCTGTTTTCTTCCTGGTCCTGGTCTTTGATCAGCCCGGCGATACCGATCGTCTGGCCGTCCTGAACAGCGAAGCTCGTTCGCACGATCCGATCGTCGAAAGTCGGCGAACCCGTGACGCTGTTCTGTGCCGGCGCCGCTACATCGCTGACTTCCTGGGCGATGTCGAGCGTTATAAGCCCATCGGAATTGACCCGCGGGGTCACCTGCATGATGACGCCGGTCGAACGGTAGTCGATGCTGTTGACCGTCGGCGCACCGCTGACCAGGTTGCTGGTTGACGTGCCGGTTAGGATCGGCACTTCCTGCCCGACCTGCAGATGCGCCGGTTCATTGTCCATGACCAGGAGTTGGGGCGCGGATAGCAGTTTGACTTTGGTCACGTCCGCCAATGCCTGCAGAATGAAGTCGGGAGCCTTACTGACCGCAAATCCCTGCAGGTTCGTCGGTATCTGGGGCATCGGGCCGAGCGTAAACGCATAGTGGTCCGCGCGCAGGAAAAATTGAGTCCCGTATTGCAACGCATCGTTGAGCGTAATCTCGGCGATCGACGCGTTAATCAATACCTGAAGCGGAATGATGTCTACTTTTGCCAACATGCCGCGGATCATGGAATATTCGCTCGGGGTGGCAAAGACAAGCAGTGCGTTATTCCGGTTGTTGGCGATGATGCGAATATGGTCTGGTGATGTTTGACCTGTCTCATTCGACAGGGGTCCTGCAGCCGGGGGAGGATTGGCATTTGCGCCTGCGTTCGCTTGTTGTGAGGGTGCTCCCGCAACTGGCGGCACCCCAGTATTGGGTCCACCGGTACTACCTTGGAATGTGCCAGTTGCCCCGCCGCCGGTGCCACTTGTCGAGCCGAAGGCGCCCTTCTCGAATAACGATCCCGAACTCATATTGGTCTGCGGTGCGCCGGGGGCGGTGCTTCCTTGTTCGGGCGACGACACATTGCCGGGGGTAAATGCGCGCTGCAGCAGGTTTGCTAGATCGCTGCTTTGGCCGTTCTTGATGTAATAGACGTGCCATGTTCTGATGGTTGCTTCTGCCGCGCGGTTCGTCAGGCTGAAGAACCGCTTCGCGGTTTCGAGATAACGCGGCTGCGACGACGCCACCAGCACCGCGTTCACCCGTTCCAAAGGAATGACGCGGACGACCCCGGCAAGCGGTCCATCGGCTTCGGCGTGAATTGCTTTTTCGAGTGCCGAGGCCGTCTTTCCCAGATCGGCGTCGCCAACGGGAAACAGCACGAACGACTGCCCCGCAAGCACGTCGACGTCAAAGGAGCGAATGAGCTCTACGAGGGTCTGCCGAACGGCCGCGTCCCCGCTGACGATCAGGGCGTTCCGGTTGGGATCAGCCGCGATTTTCCCGCCCTCGGCCACAAAGGGTTCCAAGGTCTTGGCGAGATCCTTGGCGACCGCGTAACGTAAAACAATGACCTGACTGCCTGCGCCCAGCGTATCGGCTCCTCCCGCCGCGTTGGTTCTGCCGGCGGCCGCGACCGGCATGACTTGGTAGAGCCCGTTCTTTTCGACGAGCGTGGCGCCGTTTTGGTTCAGCAGAGTTTCGAGAGTGGGGAGCAATGCCGACCGGGCGATCGGTGTGCCCGTGTTGAGGGTAGTCGTTCCGTGGACTGCCGGGTCGATCGTGTAATTGAGCCTCAGCGTCGTGCCCAGGATCGTTTTCGCCACCTCGCGTATATCCGTATCCACGAAATTGAGTGTCACGTCGCCCGGCTGACCGGCTTCGCCTGCCTGCCGCGCGCCCGCGACAGGCGTTGGCGCGGCGGGGCTCCCGGTCGTCTCGAAAACCCGCTGACCGGTGCGATCCGTCGGGACTGAACTGCTGACCCGCGGCGGTGCGGCCTCGAGGCCCACGGGCTGCTGCAGCGGCTCAAGTGTCTCCAGCGGTTTTTGACATGAAGTCAGAACGACAAGAAAAAGAAATGAAAACCACTGTTTGCGCACGTTCATGATGGGACCCGTCGCGGCTCGGCAGCGTATGCGGGATCGCCAGACGCCAAGCATAAAGTGAGGTGCTCGATAACCAGCCCGACCCGTTGTCGATTATCGATCCGTGTGATCGTCA
>DATFSZ010000039.1:0-16910 GCA_035262365.1 Binataceae bacterium (SeqCode) | reverse complement strand
CAGGATACTTTCTATATCGGGACCCTAAAGGGGGTGGGCCGCATCTATCAGCAGACCTTCCTTGATACCTATACAAAATTGGCCTTCGCCAAGCTGTATGATCGCAAGACTCCACTGGTGGCGGCGGACCTGCTTAATGATCGGGTAATCCCGTTCTTCGACGAGCACCAGATGCCACTGCAACGGGTCCTGACTGACCGCGGCACCGAATATTGTGGCGCGCCCGAAATACAGGTGCAGTTGCAGCGCGTCGCGCTGCTGCGGGACATGATCGAGTGGTGCATCGAGAATCCCGTCAAGGGCAAGACCATGACGCCCAACGATGAGCGCCTGCGCGCGCTGGAAGCGTACATCCAGGCGCAGCGCAAAGGCGTCGCACTCGATTACGGGAAGCATTGAGCCCCCTCTTTGGCTCGATCGCACCTGCACCCCACCCCGGTAAGCGAGCGCCCTATGATCTTACGATTACCGCAACTCGAGTTACGGTGGATTCTGCGGTGGCACCGGCGGAAGCACCATGATTTGACCCGACATCTCCGGCTGATGCTGCAGGCATTTGAAATCGTACAATCCTTCTTTGTGAAAGGTGAAAATGTAGGAAGTCTTTTTCAGCGGCGGCAAATCCTCGTACAGCAGCACCTCTGAATCAGGACCCATGAGCGCAAAATCGTGATCATCGTCGGGTTGGAGATTCCAAAACGTGATCATCGTGGGTTCATCGCGATGAACGGCGATTAGCGGGGGGGAGAAGGCGTAGACCTCGCCGAAACGGTCGAGGGTGGTCTTGGGACCGTTTTCCTTGACCGCCACGGCTTGGGTCAGCAGCGTTACCTCGGCTGATGCGTTGCCCTCCCTGGTCACCGTGACGATTCTGGAGGTTTGTGCGTTGGGAAGGTAGTAACGGGCGGGTTTGGCGACTTTGGCCGACGCGGCGCTTTGCCGAGCCGCCGGCGCAGCGGCGCATAGTGCAATCGCGGTCATGATCAGTAGTTTTCCGGCATGGGCGGATCGGAATCTGCGTGCGAATTTGATCATTCTGGTATTTTGCGCTGTTTAGACCAGCGTCGTGAAGGCCGTGGCGCGATAGAATAAACGGACTGGCATCTGGCTGGAAGACGCAATAACGTCGGGCTGTGCATTTCTCCCACTTTTACATTCAAACATCGATGGAGGTTGAGTGTGCTTTCAATTCTGGGCGGCCTTCTTGCCCTGTCTGTTGGAGCGGGCTTTGTCGGCGCGCTATCCGGCCTTGGCGGCGGCGTCTTCATCGTGCCGGCGCTGGTCATATTGGCGCATGTGCCGATGTATGTGGCGGTCGGCGCCAGTCTGATCTCGGTGGTGGCGACCAGTGCCGGCGCCAGCGTGGCGTTCGTGCGCGACGGCTGGACCAATCTGCATATCGCGATGGTACTCGAATGCGCCACCGTAACCGGCGCGGTCATCGGGGCCTACATGGCGGGCCTCATTCCCGTGTGGGTGCTGGAATTGCTGTTCGCCTTGATGATGCTGCAGTCGGCCTACTTTTCCTTGCGCAAAAAGGGTGACGACCTGCTGCCCAAAGGCTGCCGGATTGCGGAGCGCCTGGAACTGGGCGGCGAACTGCCCAACCCCGGCGCTGCGGAGATTCATTACGGGGTCACCAATCTGCCGGGCGGCTTCGCGCTGATGGTGGTGGCGGGGCTGATGTCCGGGCTGTTGGGAATCGGTTCGGGGGCTCTCAAGGTGATGGCGATGGATTACATCATGCACATCCCGCTAAAGGTTTCCTCCGCGACCAGCAACTTCATGATCGGCGTCACCGCGGGCGCGGGCGCGCTGGTGTTCCTGGCTCGCGGCGACGTTGCCACCGTGATTGCCGCGCCGGTTGCGATCGGCGTTACCGCCGGCGCCCTCACCGGCAGCCGGATTTTGCCCTATGCCGACGTAAGATGGCTGCGAATGGGCTTCGTCGTGATCCTGGTGCTGATCGCTATCGAGATGGGCTGGCGCGCGATGACGGGGGTCTGAAACATGAGAGCCGAAGAGGAAGATCGAATTCTGCGCGTGTGGACGCCCGTCATCCTGCGCACCGTGCTGGCCGCCGCCGCCATTGTGCTGATTTTGGGTCTGATCGCGATGGCCACCGTGCCGGGCGAATATGTGGATCACTTCCGCGCGGTGCAAGACAACGATCGGGTAAAAGACTATGGAAATTTCCTGAGCCTCTTGATCCGCGCGTGGCACGGCAATCCGCGCTCGATCATGACGTTGGGACTGATGATCCTCACCCTGGTGCCGCTGGCGCGCGTGGCGTTCTGCCTGATGTTCTTCATCAAGAGCCGCAACAAGGCCTTCGTGATTTTCACCGCTTACGTGCTGGCCGGCCTTGCGGTGGGCGTGATGCTGGGCCGAATCGGTTGACCGTGGATTTGGCGCTTGAAATGTATCGGTCAGCCCTACTCTCACCTTCTCCCACGACTGATTGCCGGAGGGAGAACAGAAATACGCTCTCGTCCATCCACTTCACGTTGGCCCAGAATGCCGTCTAAAATCGCCGTTCGAGGAAATTCAAATGCCCATCGACCGCTACACCAAATTTATTCTGACTTTGATAGCCGTGAGCCTTCTTGTGCTTGCGCTGCGCCCAATCTTTGCTCCCACGGCGGCCGGCGCGGGCATGAACGGCTGCGGCCACGATCCGCGCAATCCATGCTACGTTGCGGGATGGGGTCCCCAGGGAACCATCCCGATCGCGAACAGTGGCCATTTCCCGCTGAAAATCCTGATTGGAAACCCGCTGGGGAATCCCGTACCGGTAATTGTAGTCAATCCGCCGACGCCGCTTTCCCATCGCTAGTCGCGCGGAACTGACTTCAACTTCAACTTTGCGCCGTTCTCGAGTTTCCGTGGACTCTTGAGTTAAGGATTGTGCGCGATACATTTTCGCGCGAGCCATGGATTGAGTCGTCCGGACGCGTCTGACGAGCTCTACTTCGACGCCGTTACCAGATGGAATTGCCGTGCCGCTATGTCAAACGCGGCATCCAAACTTATTTTTGTTACGTGACACCGGCAGCAGCGCACCGGAGGTCAGGGCATTGAAACCTTGGATACCCTGCCGTGCTGGTCAAATACCACCAGGGTGCGTCCTGGGTGATGGCAGTAGTCCCAGATCTCCATCAGGTTGGAATGCCATCCGGGACAGTCGGAAGGCGGACTTCCCCACGCAGCCAGGACCTGGTCCTTGGTCATTCCGGGCGCTACTCGCCCATCCTGGATCATTGCCCGCGTGGTGGCGTCGGTTTCCGGATGCGCCGAGAGATAGTCGTTGCGGCGCTGCTCGCTGGCGCCGGGACCGCATCCGATGAGCCCGCCGAGAAGCAGAACGATGGCAAAGGCGGCGCGGACGTCGATTGAACCGGGTCGGAACAGGCGGCGCATCAGTCGCCCTTGACGAGGCGATGCGAGTCACTGTCGAAATGCTGGGTAGAGAATTCGAACAGCTCGCAATCCTCCAGCGCGACCATCTGATGGATCAGGCCGACCGGCACGTCCATACACTGGCCGGGCGTCATCTCAAACTCTTCCACGACGTCGCCGCCGTCCGGCTCCTTGACCCGCACCAGCATCCGGCCCGAGCGCAGGAAGAAGGTTTCGTTCTTGATCTTGTGAAAATGCAAAGAGCAGCGCTTGCCCTTTTGTATTTCCAGGATCTTGCCGCAATAGAGATCGTTGTTAGCGATCCACACTTCGCGTCCCCAACCCTTGGGAACGATTTGAACTGGCTGCCGTGCTCGGCTCATAATCACGCAATTGCATTTCTGTTTAGCCTATTTCACACCTATCCGGCAAGTACACCTTATCCGAAAAGATCAAAAAAGGCGTGAGTTTGTTTCACTTACCGGGGGCCAGCGCCTCAATCGTACGTTCGTCCGGCAATGGGCGCTTGTCGCGCCGCAGCGCCAGGATACAGACGTGAGTCGCGCCGGCCCGATGATGGGCGGCGATCCGCCCGCGCAGCTTGTCCTCGTTGCCCCACGCCACCACTGCGTCAACCAGCCGGTCGCTGCCGCCCTCGGCGAAGTCCGCGTCGCTGAAGCCCAGCGCCTTTAGCATATTGGCGTAATTGGGCAGGCGCGTGTAAGTCTTCATGTAATCGCGCGCCACGTCACGCGCTGCAGCGGGATCGGTCTCCAGCACCACCGCCTGAGCGGCACAAATCCAGGCCTTGGGACCGATCGCTGCGCGGGCGGCTGCGGTATGCTCGGGCGGGACGAAATAGGTATGGGTGCCGTGAGTCTGCTCCGCGGCCAGCGCCAGCATTTTCGGATGCAGCGCGGCGATTACGATCGGCGGTTCTTCCTTGGGCTTGATCGCCATGTACAGCGCTGTCTTCATCTTCGGCAGGTAGTCGCGCATGTACGAATAAGGCTTGACGAACTCGCGCCCGCGCACCCGAACCAGCGGTTCGTGGCTCACGCCGATACCCAGCACAAAGCGGCCCCCGGAAAGCTCGGCCACAGTTCGTGCCCCGCCCATCATGGTCATCGGGTCGCGCGCCCAAATGTTCGCGATACCGGTGGCGATAATCAGCCGTTCGGTGTTGGCGGCCAGGTAGCCGGCATGGGCGAATGGCTCGCGGCCCACGGCTTCGGGAATCCACAGGGCGCTGTAGCCGAGCCGTTCCGCCTTGCGCGCGAACGCGGCGCTGTCGCCCGCATTGGTCGCGTCGAGAATTGACCAGACACCGATTTTCCCGATTTCCATCCATTTTTTTTACAGGGTTTTGCGCCGCGCAGAAAGCATCGACAACACGCTTCGACATTTGACGGCGGTGCGGCTATAAGGTCGAATGTCGGGGACATACCGACGCCCAGAGGTGCAAGCGATGAAAATAGGCCTGATGTTCACCAACGCCGGTGCCTTGAGCCAGCCCGAGCTGATGGCTCATCTGGCCACGACCGCTGACCAGTGCGGGATCGAATCGATGTGGACTATCGAGCACGTGGTCATCCCGCAGGGATTTCAGACCCCCTATCCCTATTCGCGCGACGGCAAACTTCCCGGCGGTGACACTGGGCCGATTCTCGATCCGCTCATTCCGCTTTCATTTTGCGCGGCGTTGACGTCGAAATTGAAGTTCGGCACCGCGGTCATGATTCTGCCTCAGCGCCATCCGATCTACGTCGCCAAGGAACTGGCGACCATAGATGTGATGTCGGGCGGGCGTGTGATGCTGGGCATCGGGAGCGGATGGCTCAAGGAGGAGTTCGAGGCGCTGCAGCTGGACTTCCATACCCGGGGCAAGCGCACCGACGAGGCGATCGGCGCAATCCGGGCGCTCTGGCGCGACGACCCGGCCACCTTCGAAGGCAAGCACTTCAAGTTCCGCGCGATGAGAAGTTTCCCCAAGCCGCAACAAAAAGGCGGAATTCCTATACATGTAGGCGGTCATTCCCCGGCGGCCGTGTCGCGCGCCGCCCGCCTCGGCGACGGCTTCTTTCCGGCGCCGGGCAATCTGAACGTGCTCAAGGAACTGTTCGGCAAGGTTCGCGAGGAATGCGCGAAAATAGGCCGCAACCCGGCGGAGGTAGAACTGTCGGCGGCGGGCCGGCTGACTCCCGACTTGATCAAGACCTTTCAGGGCATGGGCGTGGCGCGGGCGATGACGGTCGTTCCCGGAGGCGATCGCGACAGTATCTCACGAGGGTTGGAGAAGATCGGTAATGAGTTGGTCCAGCTTTAGGCTGGACCTTTTTTGAAATTTTTTGGGGAAACAAACGCGCTTGAGGCGATAGACCATCGTCCGTAAGCGCGTTCTTTATCGATTCGTATTCGGACAGCTCCACCGAATTGCGTTACTCGAATCACGGCCTGACTTTCCAAAAGCCGCTAAGCTAGTTGGAGACGGAAACCGGAATCTCGGTTGAAAACCGGCCGTTTCCGGCCCAGTTCTCGAACACAACCTCTTCTCCCTTGGAGGGCATACTCCAGGAATCGAGGAAAGACTCGAAGGTCTGGTCAACGGCTCTGGAGAACTGCAGTTTCAGGATTTCAACTCCACTGAACATCATGACAGCACCTCTTGGGATCCTCTAACTTCAACGTAATCACTGCCCAACACGAAGCAACCGGCATGCCAGCTCATCAAGTACTTTGCGCACGATTTTAGAACCCGGTTTTTGATTGTGTGCACGGCCAAACTACCCGCTACTTGATCCACATTTGCCGAGACTCTAGCTTTGGAACACGACCTCCTGGATAACCGCGGCAACCGCTTGGATTCCAACCGCATGGACACTCATCTTTCCGGACCCGTTTCAGACGGGCGGTTAGCGGGTTTTTTGCGCCTGGCAGCTGATAAATCCCGCCGCGACGACCGTGTAATTCTCGCCAGCCTGACCGAATCGGTGCAATTCGGCGACGCGCTCGCCCTGTTTGGTGCGACGGCCGCGGCCTGTCCCGACCGTCTGCTGTGGTCGCAGCCGGATAGCTCATTTTTACTTATGGGTATCGGGGCCGCTCACACTATCGAAACCGCGGGTTCGGGCCGATTTTCTCAGACCGCAGCAGACTGGAAAGCGCTCTGCTCAGGCGCGCTGATAGAGGCGGAAAGCGCACTCCACGGGCCCGTTCTGATGGGAGGCTTTTCCTTCGACACGGAGCAGCCAGCGGGCGCCGCCTGGCAGGGCTATCCGGACGGCCGGATGGTACTGCCGCGGGTCTGCGTTACGGTCAGCCGGGGACAGTCGTGGCTGACCATGAACGCGCTACTGCATCCGCAATCCTCCGCCGAGCGGGAGGCAGCCGAAATCTTGCGTATGCGCAGCCTTTTGCGGGCAGAGGCGGGCGCAATCGCCATCTGCGCACCGAACGGCAGACCGGTCCAATCGGAGCTTCGTTCTTCTATCGGATGGCGCAATGAAGTGGCCGCCGCGGCCAGGACAGTCCGGCGCGGCGAGCTCGGAAAGGTCGTTTTGGCGCGCGCCGTTAAGTTGGAATCCGCGCAGCCTTTCGACTGCGTCGCCGCGCTGCGGCGGCTTGCGGCAGGCTATCCCACCTGCGCGGTCTTCGCCGTGGCTCACGGTGATCAATGCTTCCTCGGCGCCACGCCCGAACGTCTGTTGAGGGTCCGCGACGGGGAAGTCAGCACCGCGTGCCTGGCTGGTTCGTACGCACGCGGTGCAACCGACGACGCCGACCAGGCGCTGGCCGCCGCTCTGCTCGCCGATCCCAAGGAGCGCCGTGAGCACGCCCTGGTGTTGAACGCCATGGTTGAAACGCTAGGTTTGTGGTGCTCGCGCCTTGATGTACCTGAAACTCCATCGATTCTGAAGCTGTCCAACGTGCAGCATTTGTGCACGCCTATTTCGGGCCGCCTTGCGCCGGACAGCGGCGTGCTGCAAATCGCCGAGCAGCTCCATCCCACGCCGTCGGTCGGCGGCCAGCCGCGCGACCTCGCGCTGAGGTTCATCCGCGAGCGCGAGGGCCTGGATCGAGGATGGTACGCAGGCGCGGTCGGATGGGTCGACCATCGCGGGGAGGGGGAGTTCGCCGTGGCGATTAGGGCGGCATTGCTGCGCGGCGCAGAGGCGACTCTGTTTGCCGGATGCGGTATCGTCGCCGATTCCGATCCCGATCGCGAATTCGCGGAATCCTGTATCAAGCTCACCCCGATGCTGACCGCGCTGGGAGCGGACTGAAGTGGATACAGGCGCTGCGAACGCGCGCTGCTGCGCGGCTTTCGTCGATGAGTTGGCGCGATCCGGTGTGCGCGACGCATGCGCCTGCCCCGGTTCGCGCTCGACGCCAATGGCGATCGCGCTGGCGAAACATCCGGCAATCAAGCTTTGGATGCATCTTGATGAACGCTCGGCAGCGTTTTTCGCGCTCGGGATAGCCAAGTACACGCAACGCGCGGTGGCGATGCTGTGCACGTCGGGCAGCGCCGCGGCCAACTTTTTTCCGGCGGTGATCGAGGCCCATTACGCGCGCGTGCCGCTGATTGTGCTGACCGCCGACCGGCCTCACGAGTTGCGCGACACGGGTGCCCCGCAAACTATCGACCAGCTCAGACTCTACGGCGCGCATGTCAAATGGTTTGTCGAGATGGCCTTACCAGAGTCCACTGCGCCGGCACTGCGCTATGCCCGCGCGACCGCATGCCGTGCCGCCGCCCAGGCGCTTGCAGCACCCGCCGGACCGGTGCATCTGAACTGTCCCTTTCGCGAACCCTTCATGCCTGCGGCCGATGAGGGCGTACAGCTGCCCTCGGACGTGCCGGATGCGGCGCCATACATCGCCGTCGAGCGGACGGCGCTCGCGCCCTCGGACGAAGCCGTACAGGCGGTTGCGGCTGAAATCCGCGGACGCGCCCGCGGGCTTATCGTATGCGGCCCGAACAGCGGCGAGGATTATGCGGAGGAGGCGGGCCGGCTCGGCGCTCAGCTTGGCTTTCCGATTCTCGCCGACCCGTTGTCGCAAGTACGATGCGGACCGCATCAGCGCAGCACCGTAATCGACAGCTACGACGCGTTGGTGCGCGTCGATGAATTCACGCGCCGCTATGCGCCTGAGGTCGTGGTGAGATTCGGCGCCCTGCCGACCTCCAAAGCGCTGGTCCGCTACCTGGAGGCACAGGGCGCTCAATGCCGGCAGATATTTGTCGATACCGGCGGATGGAACGACACCGCTTTACTGCCGGCGCGCGTTGTGCGCGCGCAGCCTCATTTGCTTTGCGCCCGCTTGTCCGACGCGCTGCGGCATTACGAACCGCCGCCCGCCGCCCACCAATGGTGCTACGCTTGGTGTGCTAACTCGGCCGGTGCGCGCGAGGCAATCACGCGGCATCTGGCGGGCCTCGCGGTTCCCTTCGAGGGCAAGGTCTTCGCTGAACTGGCGGCGTTATTGCCGGACGGCGCGGTCTTGTATGCGGGCAACAGCATGCCGGTGCGGGACCTCGATACATTCTTCCCCGGCCGCGCCGGTCCGATCCGTTTCATGTCCAACCGCGGCGCCAATGGTATCGACGGTGTGGTGTCGAGCGCGCTGGGAGCGGGCGTTCACGCCGGCGCGCCGATTGTCCTTGCGATCGGAGATCTGTCCTTTTATCACGACTCCAACGGTTTGCTGGCCGCCCAACTGCATCGCCTGCAGGCCACTATCGTCTTGCTTAACAACAACGGCGGAGGCATTTTCTCGTTCCTGCCGCAGGCCGAACATCCCGAGCATTTCGAGCAATTGTTCGGTACGCCGCACGGTCTGGATTTCAGCCGCTTCGCCGCAGCCTACGGCGCGAACTTCACCCGGGCCGCGACGTGGGAAGATTTCCGCTGCACGGTTGGCCAGGGGCTGAAGGCGCGAGGCCTCAATATCGTGGAAGTGCAGACCGACAGGACAAGCAATGTGCGGCTCCATCGCGAGGTGTGGTCCGCCGTCGCATCCGCTTTGCGCGCGGCGCTATAGCTGACTCTGTTCTTCGCAGGCTCATGTCCGTATTCAATCTGGCGGAACTGAATTACAACGTGGAGACGGCGGGCGAGGGGGCTCCGCTGATGCTCCTTCACGGCTTTACCGGATGCGCCCGGTCGTGGGGTCAGGTTCAACCCGCGCTGGCCACGCGATTTCGACTGATAATGCCCGATCTTTTGGGTCACGGAAAAAGCGACGCGCCGACGGACCCAGCGCGCTACCGGATGGAGTGTTGCGTCGAGGATCTGGTAGCGATTTTGGACGTGCTTCACGTGAGCCGCACGCATCTGCTGGGTTATTCGATGGGAGGACGGGTGGCGCTCGCGGCCGCAATCGCCCGTCCGGATCGTATTGCGTCGCTGACCCTTGAAAGCGCGTCGCCGGGACTCGCCGCGGAAGACGAACGCCGGGCGCGAGCCGCCAGCGACAACGCCCTGGCGGAATTTATCGAGCGCGAGGGTGTAGCAGCGTTCGTCGCGCGATGGGAGCAAATCCCGCTATTCTCAAGCCAAGAGCGGTTACCGGGCGCGGTGCGCGAGCACCTAAGGGCGCAGCGGATGCGCAACAATCGCGTGGGTCTGGCCAACAGCCTGCGCGGCTTGGGTACTGGCATTCAAACTCCGCTATGGGAACGGCTGGGCGAGCTTCGGATGCCGTGCCTGATGATGGCGGGCGAGTTGGATGCGAAGTTCGTGGACGTCGCCCGGCGGATGGCGGCGGCGGTCACGGGCTCGCGGCTGGAGGTCGTCGCGGGCGCCGGCCACACCATACAGCTGGAGCAACCTGAAGCCTTCGAGCGATTAGTGGTTGAATTCGCAGGCGCCCACCCTATCGAACTGGAGTAATGAAATGGCTGTCAACTGGATCAAGATTCGCGATTACGAAGACATCCTGTACGAGCGGGCCGAGAACGAAGCGATCGCCAAGGTCACCATCAACCGGCCGCGGCGCCGCAATGCCTTCCGGCCGCAGACGGTGACCGAGATGCAAAGCGCGTTCGCGCACGCGCGAGAAGATCAGAGTATCGGCGTGGTGTTGCTGACCGGAGCGGGCAATCAAGCGTTTTGCTCCGGAGGAGACCAGAGCGTGCGCGGCGACGGCGGCTACGTTGACGACGGCGGCGTGGCGCGGCTCAACGTTTTGGAACTGCAGCGCCAGATCCGGCTGCTGCCCAAGGTGGTGATCGCGGTGGTGGCCGGCTACGCAATCGGCGGCGGCCACGTGCTGCATCTGATCTGCGATCTGACGATCGCGGCCGACAACGCAATTTTTGGGCAGACCGGGCCCAAGGTCGGCAGTTTCGACGGCGGTTACGGGGCCACCTATATGGCGCGCGTAATCGGGCACAAGAAGGCGCGGGAAATCTGGTACATGTGCCGGCAGTATAACGCGCAGCAAGCGCTTGATATGGGCCTGGTGAATACCGTGGTTCCGCTCGCGCAACTGGAAGATGAAGCGATTCAGTGGTCGCGCGAAATCCTTGAAAAGAGCCCCACCGCGATCCGCTTCCTCAAGGCGTCATTCAACGCCGACACCGACGGCCTGGCCGGCCTGCAGCAACTGGCCGGCGACGCGACGCTGCTGTTTTATCTGACCGACGAAGCCAAAGAGGGCCGCGACGCGTTCATGCAGAAACGCCGCCCGAATTTCGCCAAGTTCAAGCGCTTCCCGTAGTGCTGCAGCGCCATGTGGCTTTCGCCAGAGCCGATGCATCGTTCATCCTGACGTGAAGGATGGCGGAAGATGACGACGCCCTTTAAAGATCGTAAACCGGCCTCCGCCGCGATCCTGCCGCGCGGCGAACAAGGTTGGCGGGCTTGGATGCTCGCTATACGCGTGCCCACCCTGAGCGCCGCCGTCGTTCCGGTCCTGGTTGGCACCGCGCTGGCAATTCGGAACCATTGCGCGACTGCGCTCGTCTTCCTGGCGATACTGTGCGCCGCGCTCGCAATTCAAATCGGCACCAACCTGACCAACGATCTCTTCGACTTCCAAAAAGGCGCCGATACGGCGGCGCGCCTGGGACCCGTACGTGTGGTTCAAGCGGGACTCCTGTCGCAAAAGCAAGTGGCCGCCGCCAGCGTACTAAGCTTCGGAGTCGCCGCCGCACTTGGTTTATATCTGGTGCGGGTCGGCGGATGGCCCATCCTGGCGGTCGGCGTTTTTGCCATTGTGTCGGGAATCGCCTACACCGCCGGTCCCTGGCCGCTGGGCTACCATGGGCTGGGAGACGTTTTTGTCTTCGTTTTCTTTGGCCTCGCCGCTGTAATGGGGACGTTCTACCTGTACTCGGGAATCGTGACGGGCGAGGTTCTGTTGGCATCGCTTCCGGTTGCGATGCTGGTCACGGCGATCCTGGTGGTCAACAATCTGCGCGATATCGACACCGATCGCAAAGCCGGAAAGCGCACGCTCGCGGTACGCTTGGGGAGCCAGGCTACTTGCTTCCAATATTCGATCCTGGTGCTGGGGGCGTATCTGGCCGCCGCCGCCATGTGGATCAGCGGCGCGAGTCCGGTATGGGTGCTTCTCACCTGGTTGACGCTTCCACTCGGACTGCGCCTAGTGCGAGACGTATGGCGCGATCGAGGCGCGCCGCTCAATCTCGCGTTGCGCCTGACCGCGGGACTGCACCTGGTCTTCGGCGTGGTGCTGGCGGCGGGTCTGCTCCTGTGAAAATTCGCCGGCTGACCTGGCGCGCTTATCGAATCCCCTTCCGCAGCACCTTTGTGACCAGCGCCGGCGCCCAGTCGGTTCGCGAAGGCTTGCTGGTTTGTCTGGAAGGCGAGGGCGGGCTCGATGGGCTAGGCGAGATTGCGCCGTTGCGCAGTTCGGGGATGGAAGAGGCAGCGCGGCGGCTCCGGCTGCTCGCCCGGCGCCTTCCTGGAGCCGATGTCGATGATATCCCGCGGGCAGTCAGACTTTCCGGCGTCTCTCGGGAAGTCGGCACCGCAATCCAATGCGGGCTCGATATCGCCGCCTGTGATGTTCTCGCCAAAGAAGCCGGCGTACCGGTCGTCGAGTTGCTCGGTGGGTGCCGCCGGCGAACGGTGCCGGTTAACGCAACGATATCCGCCGACACGCCACAGCAGGCCGCGCAGGCGGCGAGCCGCGCGGTCGAGAATGGTTTTCGATGCTTAAAACTCAAGGTGGGCATGATGTCGGGCGTCGCCGGCGAATGCGAACTGGTAAGCGCCGTGCGCGATGCGATCGGCGCGGACATCTTGCTCCGCCTTGATGCCAACCAGGCCTGGGATGTCGAACAGGCGATCGCAAACATAAATGCGCTGCAACGCTTCGGCGTGCAATTCGTCGAGCAGCCGGTGGCCGCCCGCGACCTCGCGGGACTGGCCGCGGTGCGATCCGCCGTAAGCACGCCAATCGCGGCCGACGAGCGCGTTACGGGTGTGGGGCCGGCCAAGGAGATCATCGAGCATCGCGCCGCCGACCTGCTGGTGGTCAAGCCGATGGTCGTCGGTGGGCTGCGCCTGGCGCGGGACATAATCGACCTGGCTGCTCAAGCGGGCCTTGATTCGGTCGTGACCACCACGATCGACAGCGGCGTGGGAATCGCCGCCGCGTTGCATCTGGCCGCGTCGTTCGAGGGCAAGTTGGCATGCGGACTGGCGACTGCGGATTTGCTTGAATCCAGCCTGACCTGCGGCATCCCGGCGGCGAATTCGGGCGTTATGGCCTGTCCCGACGGTCCCGGCCTGGGCGTGGAGATCGATGAAGTCGAAGCAGCCTCATACCTGGAGCGGACCTGAAGCGCCCTCTGACAAGGCGGCGTACGTGCGGTCGATGTTCGCGCGCATCGTCCCGCGCTACGACCTGATCAACCGGTTGATGACGATTGGCCTGGATCGGCGCTGGCGGCGGCTGACGGCCGAAATGGCCTCACCACGCGGCGCAGTGGCGCTGGATTTGGCCACGGGCACCGGAGATCTGGCATTCGAATTGGCGCGTCAGGGTTGCAAGTTTGTGATCGGCGCTGATTTTTGTCCGGAGATGCTCACCGCGGCGGTCGCGAAAATCCCCGCCGGCGCGAATGGTGGGGCGGTTTCTTTCGCTGCCGGCGACGCGTTGCAACTTCCTTTTGCAGACAACGCGTTTGACTGCCTGACAAACGGCTTCCTGCTGCGCAATCTGTCTGATCTGGACAAAGCGTTGCGCGAGTTCCATCGGGTTTTGAAACCAGGCGGGCGGCTCGCCTGCCTCGACCTGACTCATCCGCCGGCTGTGCTGCGCCCTGTGTTCTGGCCCTGGTTCAGATTGGCGGTGCCGATGCTGGGAGGCCTGGTAAGCGGCGACTTCGACGCCTACACATACCTGCCCGATTCATTGCGCACCTATCCCGACGCGCAGCACCTGCGCGGCATGATGCTTTCTGCCGGCTTCATCGGCGCGAGCTATCGCCGGGTCGGAATCGGCATGGTGGCGATACACGTCGCCGTCAAACCCGAAGGAGGGCCGTGATTGGGCGGTACATTGATGCGGTACGCTCCGCTCGTTGGCGGCGGGACAAAGCCGGCCTTCTTGCCGGCGCTACTTTGACTCAGTGTTCAAGCTGCCGAAATGGCGTTCAGAACTTCGCTTTCGGAACGGGCAGGCCCGGAATCGGAGTACGGGTGCGGTAGATGCCCGCCCTGGACGGTGGCTCTACGGGATCCTCGCCGAAATACCTTTCGTCACCCGTCACTATGTAGAGGTCCTGCATGTCGCGGCCGCCGAATACGACGCTTGACGGCATTAAATGCGGAACCTTGATCGTATGGCGGAGAATGCCGTCGCTCCCGAAATGCACCACCTCGCTGCCCATCGCTGCCGCCACCCAGATTCCCCCTTCGACGTCGACCGCGAGTCCATCGGGCACTCCGTTTGAGAGCTTCGCAAACGGCCGGCGGTTCTTGAGCGTGCGGTCGGCGCTTACGTCATAAACAAAAACGGTGTCGGTTCCGGAATCGGAATGGTAAAGCAACTTGCCGTCCGGACTGAAGCCCAGGCCATTGGTCAGTTCGATTCCTTCCCACATCGGCACCATTTTGCCGGGCGGATCGATCCTGAATAGCGCTCCCGGCGCGGGATCCGGCCGAGGATGAGCGAACACGTCATAACCGAAAATGCCCGCCCACACGCTGCCGTGGCTGTCGGCGGTCATGTCGTTGAACTGGAGCGGGTTGCTCTGCCAATGCGTAACGATATCGCGCACCGCGCCGCTCGTTTCATCCCATGCCATCAGTCCGCCCTTGCCGCAGAACAGGAGCCCGCCGGTGTGATTAAACACCATCCCACCGATATATTTGCGCCCGGCAATCAGGCTTTCGATTTTGCCGTCGGAGCTGCGTCGATAAAGTCCGCCGAGTTGTACATCGGCAAAGTAGAGCCGATCGCGCTCATCCACGCGCGGTCCTTCAACCAGTCCATATCCGGTCGCCAAAATTTCAAGTTCCATCGGACAAGGCTCTTCGTATGGTCAGCTCTTGGGCGCCCGCTTCGGGCGGGTTCTGGAAGGCTTGGGCGATTCGCTCATGACGCGGTCCAGCTTGATGTTCAGATTGAGCAACTGACCATTGAGATGATCAAGCCTTGACTTCAGTTCCCGAATGTCGCGCTTGGAAGGGATATTGACGAAATCGAGCAGGCTCTCGACGCTGCGGTCAAAACGGCCCTTGTTGTCGATGAACCGTTCGCCCGCGCGTCCCAGCGCGCGGCGCAGCGCGTCGTTGGACATCACTTCGCCGAAAAAACTGGCCACACCTTCTTCGCTCATCCGGCGCAGCATCGAAACTAATTTTTCAGCGTCCCCGCGTGCCATGACCACGCAACTAATATACCCTGAACCTCGATGCAAGGTATGGAGACCTGGGCTACGGCGGCTGGGCTGGCGTCGGGCTTTGGCCTGATGGGCTACAAGGAAAGCCCGCTTAACCTGCTCGTGACCTCGGCGATAATCAACGTTGCGCTGGCGCCTTTGACTGCGGTCGTAGCGAGAAGGCGCGGGCGCTCAGCCGCGATTTGGGGCTTTATCGGGCTGTGCTTTGGGATGTGGGCGCTGGCAGCGACCCTGCTGCTGATGACGCCGCCGAAGGAGCCGCCGCCCGGCCGGATCCCTCCTGCGCCGCCACACGCTGCCTGAGCCAAGCGAGAGCGGGCGCATACACCTGGGCTTGCGCGTGCGTGCCGCATAGCACATCCAGATGGCCCCATCCGGAGAGCACCACGACTTCAGGCTGGGCGCCAGTCGCTGACGCCGTACGCTTCACCAACATCGGCCATGCGGGGGCGATATTGGTGCTGGCAAAGGCCATCACCGGAATCTTCGAGCCGGCGAGGCGCCGACTTACGGCCGCGGTCAGCGGATCTTCGTAATCCTGCACCGCCGGCCACCAGCGGTCATAGGTGATCAGCACGCGCGCCAGCGTCACCGCGTCGGAATAACCGCCCATCGGATTCGCCAGGCCGCCATGTCCGCCAAAGGCTTTCGACTCATAGACCACATGCTCGAGGTTGTCGCGCGCGGTGCGATACTTTGGAATCGGCGCAGGACCGTCGGGATCGCGAATCACTTGCTCCAGCAGCGCCTTGCGCTTGTCATAGGTCAGGCTTCGCCCGCCGATATCGGTGGCATAAACGGAGGGAGCCTTGCCGGTTGCGCCCGGGATACTGCCGGGGCGCAAGATGAAGCCGTCCAGTATCACGAGTCCGCGGGCCTTCTCCGCATGCGCGGCAGCGTACAGGTAGGCGAATGCCGCGCCACGGCTGAATCCGGCAATGAACAGACGGTGCTGCCCGGTCTTTGCCAGAATGAAATCAACCGCTGCGTCGACATCCAACACAAACAGCGCGTCGGTCCATTCGCGCAGCTCGGAAAGCTGCTCCTGAGCGGTTTGCGGCGGGACAAAGTGAGTGCGGTAATCGAGCGACCAGACGTCGGCGCCGTTGACGGCCAGGTAAAGCGGCAACCAATGGCGCGGGTCGGTCAGCGGAAGCTCGCCATTCATGTTGGTGCCCGGCAGAAAGAGCACCAGCGGACCGGCCGGACTTGAGGAACCTGCCAGGCGATGCAATCCGATACGGTCGAACGCCGACGGACCGCGGACGTTGACCCAGCTTGATTCTGTCACGGCCGGAGTCGTGGCAATCAATCGCGGCGAGGCGGATTGCGTAAAATCTGCGGACGCGGCCGGCCGCGCATCCGCGGCGACGATCGTAGTGACCACAAATATCAGCCAACCGAGGAGACAGAGGCGATAAACTTGCGCGCGCATGAATTACAATGCTTCAGCTATTGATGCCCGGTTTTCAAGCGCCGGCGCCGTCGAAACGAGTTGATCGCGGTGGCGGCTCCATGCGAAACAGTTGGCGTGGGGTCGATACGCCCGCCCGGAGGTCCAATGGCACACGACGGCAAGATCAGGTTTGGCCTTTTCTCTCCGCAAAGCGGAATGCCCTTTGAAGCC